>DYFQ01000051.1 GCA_020725105.1 Symbiobacterium thermophilum | reverse complement strand
GACGGAGTGCATGCCCGGCCCGGCGGCCCGGCGGCCGGCGGCCTCCTCCAGGACGGCCAGGGGCCGCGACAGGTCGAGCCGCTCGGCGTAGGTGTCCCAGCCGTGGACGATGACCATGGTCGCGCCGAGGGCCCGGGCGGCGTCGACGGTATGCGCCAGGAGCTTCGCGGCGCCGGCCCGGTCGGCCCGGTCGGCGGAACACAGAAACACCCCCAGGTCCCGGTGGGCGTGCACCGACGTCACCGCCACCCCGGCCGACCGGACCCGCGTCAACAGTTCCGCCAGGGAGCACCGGTCCTCCGGCGGTTCCTGGTGGTCCTCCGCCCAGGTTCTGGGCGCGACCAGCGGCGGGCTGACGTCGGCCGCCCACTCGGGCAGGAGCACGAGTTCGAAGGCGTCGGCCGGAATGGCGCCGAGCGCCGCGAGGGTGTCCACGAGGGAATGGCTCCGGCCGCCCAGCCCGCGGGCCACCGTGGCGGTGGAACACAGGACCGGGCCGGCCGGGGGATCACGCCGGGTTGCCATCGCACCTCACCGACGCGCCGCCGGGCCAGAGACCGCTCCGGGCCGGAGCAGGCCGTCCGGCTCTACCTGCGGCGCCGGAAGCCCTTGCCCACCGTCGTGGTGAGCAGGGCGCTGATAACGGACAGCAAGAGCGACCCCACCAGCGCCGGCAAGAAGCCCTGCACCTCGAAGCCGGTGACCAACCGGGCCGCCAGCATCAGCATGAGGGCGTTGACCACGAAGGTGAACAATCCCAGGGTCAACACGGTCACCGGCAGGGTGATGAACAGGACCACCGGGCGGATGACGGCGTTGACAATCCCGAGCACCGCGGCGGCCACCAGGGCGCTCAGCACCCCGTCCACCCGGATGCCCTCGATAAGATACGCCACGATCAGCAGGGCTACGCCGTTCAGCAGCCACCTGACTACAAGGTCGGAGATGCTCGGAGCCCCCCTCGGCCCGCTCCTTCCGGTCTAGTCAACATAGATTTCGACGTGATCCCCGGATTCCTCGTCATCGACCTCGACGAGCTTACCGGTGCCCCCGCTCTTGACCGCGTCGAGGATGGCCCGGACGTCCAGGCCCTCGGCGCCACCTTCCCCGCCAAAACTGAGCTCCTGGCCCTGCCAGCGGAGCCTGGCGCCCCTGGGAATGAACCTGAGCGCCACGTCCACCAGGCTGAGGGGCAGGTTGACGTTGACCTTCTGCTTGCCCCGCCCGGAAAGGACCCGGACGCGCAGCCAGCGCCCCTGGGTGCCGGTGGCGCCCCGACGGACGGGCGGCTCCACCGCCTCCAGGAGCTTCATGCCCTCCTCGGCGCTGATCTTGCCCTCCTCGATCATCTTGAGGACTCGAAGCCGTTCCTCTTCCAAGGTGCCGCCGACCTCCTTTTCCAAGGTGCCGCCAACCTCCTTCGCGCCGGCCCGGCAGGCCCGGTCACGCGAGGGCTAGAAGTGGGCCAGGCCGCCAACGCTCCGCACCCGCCGTTCCACCGCCAGGAAAACCGCGTAACCGGCCAGCGGGTAGAGCACCGCCAGGCCGGCCAGGACGGCCAGCTCCGTCCCCAGCGGCAGGAAGGTCGGGGTCCCCAGCAGGACCCCTCGCAGCGCGTCGACGCCGTAGGCCAGGGGGAGCGCCCGGGCGGCGACCTGCAGCGCCGGGGGCAGCACGGCGATGGGATAGGCCACGCCGGCCAGGAGCGAGAGCACGAACTCGACCACGTTGGCCAGGCCGCCCGGCTCTTTCATGAGCAGCGCCACGGCGGCGAAGCAGAACCCGATGCCGTACAGCGCCGACAGGGTCAAGGCCAGGACAACCACGGCCGCCCCGAGGTTGGCGGCCAGGGAGAAGTCGAACAGCGCACCCAGCACGGCCAGGATGATCAGGCTTTTCACCGTGGTGATGGCCGTGGAGAAGGACGACCGGCCCACCACCAGCAGCCACCGGGGGACCGGCGCCAGCCAGTTGCTCTCCAGGGTACCCTGCCATAGCTCACGGCGCAGCGAGAACCCCACGCTCCACACGACGGCGCCCACGTAGTTCCACAGCACGCCGCCGACGACGATGAAGGCCACGAAATCCTGGGTCCCGGTGAGCTCCCGGAACGCCTCCAGGCCCGAGACGCCCGGCCCGGCCTGGGTCCGGGCCAGCGCCACGCCCAGGAAGACAACGGGCAGGAGCCAGACGAAGGAAGTGACCAGGCTCGACACCATCCAGCCGGGATACCGGCCGAAGACCTTCAGTTCCCGGACGACCATGGCCCACAGCACGCGGGCAAGGCCCCGAACGGAAGCGACGGCCCCTACCTTGAAACCCCTGGCCACCACGACCTGTGGGCTCTCCATGACGACCACCTCGCAAGGGTTGTCCGCCGCCGGGCCCGCGTCCCGGCAGCCGACCGGGTATGGGCGCGGCTCAATGGGTGTGCAGCGTCCCCGTCCGCCTGCCCCAGCGCTGGCCGGTCCGGAACAGGAGTCCCCCGGCCACCAGCAGCCCGGCGCCCAGGCCGGCCAGGACGGTCAGTTCGGTAGCCAGGGCCCGCGGGGGCAGGCCGAGCAGGAAGGCGCCCCGCACGGCGTCCAGCACCCACGTGAGGGGAAAGGCGCGGGCCGCCACCTGGAAGGGAGCCGGCAAGGCCGCCACCGGGAAGATCATCCCGCTGAGCATGACCCCCAGTGCCTGCACGATCTGGATCTGAGGCTCGGCTTCCTTGATCCAGGTCACCAGCCCCGCGGCGCAGACGCCCATCCCCACCAGCACCAGGCCGCCGAGGCCCAGGGCCAGCCCGGCCGAGACGGGGTGAACCGCGAAAGGCACGCCGAAGACCAGCCTCGCCTCGACGAACACGACGGCCGCCGAGAGTCCCATCACCGCTGCCAGCAAGGCCGCCTTGCCCGCCAGGAGCAGCCACCGGGGCGACGGGGCCAGCCAGTTGCTCTCCAGGGTCCCCTGGGCCTGTTCCCGGCGGACCACCATGCCCATGTCCTGAAGGGTCAGGGCAAACCACATGAGGGCGACCATGCCGACGACGGCGTAACCGGCATAGTCGACGGCGACGCCTTCCGTCACCTCAACGAGCGGCCGGGCCTGACCCAGGCTGAAGGCCCGCGCCTGGAACAGGAACTGGGCGGCCAGCATGAGCGGCAGGGCCACCAGGATCACCAGCCAGACGGGGTAACGGACGAACAGGAGCCACTCCTTCTTGGTCGCCCAGGCCAAAGCCCGGATGGTGCCTGTCGTTCCTCGCCACGCGCCCGCCATCAGTCGCGCAGCCCCTTCCCGGTCAGAGCGATGAACACGTCCTCAAGGGTGACCTCGACCACCTTGAGCTGCCTGACCTCGCCGCCGTGCCGGCCGACCTCGCCGAGCACCCCGGGCAGGAGATCCGGGGCCCGGTCGGCGTGAAGACGCACGTTCAGCACGCCCGCCGGGCCGTCCACCGCCGTCGCCGCCGCCTGCCGCACCCCCGGTAGCCGGCGCAGGTCGTCGAGGAGCCGGCCGTTGACCCCCGCCACCTGGAACTCGATGACATCCTCCTGGCGCAGCGCCGCCTTGAGGCTGGCCGGCCGGTCCAGGGCGATGATCCGGCCGTGGTCGATAACCCCTACCCTGTCGCAAAGCCGGTCGGCCTCTTCCATGTAGTGGGTGGTCAGGATGATGGTCTTGCCCTGCTCCCGGTTGAGCCGCCGGATGAAGTCCCGCACGTGCCGGGCCGACTGGGGGTCCAGGCCGACGGTGGGCTCGTCGAGCAGGAGCACCGGCGCGTCGTTCAACAGGGCCTTGGCCAGGGCCAGCCGTTGCTTCATCCCGCTGGAGTAACGCTCCACGTACTCGTCGGCCCGGTCCGCCAGTTCCACCAGTTCCAGAAGCTCCGGGATCCGCCGCCGGCAGACCTCCGGCGGCACGTGGTAAAGCGCCGCGTAGTAGGCCAGGTTCTCCCGGCCGGTAAGCTTCCAGTAGAGCGCCCGCTCGCTGGAGAAGACCACCCCGATGCTGGCCCGGACGGCGTCCGCCTGCCGCGCCGCGTCGTAGCCGTTCACCAGGGCCTGGCCGGAGGTGGGCTCCAGCAGGGTGCAGAGCATCCGGATGGCGGTCGTCTTGCCCGCGCCGTTGGGTCCGAGGAGCCCGAAGAACTCACCTTCAGGGATGGTCAGGTTGAGCCCGTCCACCGCCCGCAAGGGCTCGGGCCTGGGCCGCCGGAACCACGACCGGCGCGCCCCGGCGGGCCGGCGCCAGAAGACCTTGGTCAGCTCGCGGGTCTCCACCGCCGCCCTCATCGGTCCTGCCCCTCCCCCCTGCCTGCCGCGTCCTCGGCGCTGCCTGCCGCGCCATCACCGCCGGCGGCGGCCGCCCGCACGGTGATGGACCCGTTGCTGGTCCGGGCGCGAATCTTGAGCCGCCGGGGCCGGGCGTCGTAGTCGGCGGTCCGGACGCGCACCTGCCGGCGTCCCCGCACGCCGCCGGCCTCGTGGTCCTGTCCGGGCAGCTCCACCCGGACCGCCCCGTTGGTGGTGGAGGCGTCCAGGTCGTAGCCGGGCCCGCCGGCCGGCAACTCCAGGGCGATGCGACCGTTGGAGGTGGCCAGGTCCAGGACGGCCTCGCCTTCCACGGGCCAGGCGGCCGGCAGGCCGGCCTCGATGGCCCCGTTGGAGGTGCGGGCCTCCAGCCGCCGGGCGGAGCAGGCCAGCCGGACCGCGCCGTTGGACGTCCGGACCTCGGCCACCTCCGCCGACAGGTCCGTCAGCACCACCCGGCCGTTGGAGGTCTCGGCCCTCAGGTGCTCGGCCTCCAGCCCCTCCACCACCAGGCGTCCGTTGGAAGAGTGGAGGTCCAGCTGGTAACGATAGTCCCTCGGCAGCCAGGCCTCGATGGACACCCCGGCCAGGAAGCCCCGGACCCCGGGCTCGGCCTCCACCGCCAGGCTCCGCTCGCCCCGGGTGACCCGGCAGGCGTCTCTGGCCCACTCGGCCGCCTCGGCCTCGGAGCGCGCCCGGATGTTCTTGCGGAGCAGCACCCGGTACCCCTTTCCGTCGGCCGCGTGGATCTGAACCCGGCCGTTGGTGGCGTGCAGCCGCACCGTCACCGGACCTTCGCCGGGCCCGAACTCGCCGGTGACCTCTTCCTCCATCTGGTAGCCGGAGCCGAGGATGCCGGTGCCGATCCAGCCCAGCAGGTCCTCGAGAAAGGACCGGGGCAGCGGTCCCCGCTCCCCGGCGCCGGACTCCTGCCGCACCGACTCGCGAATGGACTCCCGGTGGGCCCGGAGCGACGCCTTCAACTGCCCTCTGGCCTGGCGGATGGCCTCCCGGGCCTTGCGACGGCCCTCCTCGGTCAGGCGCCGGACCTCTTCCGGGTCGACGCTGGCCCGCAAGGCTTCCTGGGCCGCCCGGACGGCCTCATCAACCATCTCGGCCACGTCGTCCAGGATCCCGGGTTCGCCGGGCGGTTCCGGTGGTCGCGGCCGCCGCGGCCCGCCGGCCTCGTGGCCGGCTTCGGTGTCGCGGCCGGCTCCCGCCTCGCCCTCCGCCCCCTTGCGGACCGGCCGTTCCGCCGGCCCCTCGTCAACCGCCTCCAGCAGGGCGAGGGCTTCCTCGGCGGTGATCTTCCCCTCCTGGAGCATCTTGAGGATGAGCAACCGGTCTTCCATCGGCGATCGCTGCCCCCCGTCCGTCAGTCCGCCCGGCTCGGGACGGTCCGCGTGTCCCACATGGTGTCGCTCCCTCACGACCCCGCCAGCTTGAGTCGCTTCACCGCTTCTTCCGCCGTGATCTCCCCGCGGTTCAGGGCGTCGAGAATCGCCCGCCGCCGCTCAGGGGGAACCTCGTCGGGCGCCGGCTCCACTCGGTAGCCGAGGGTCTCGATGATGGCGTCCAGCCGCCCGCGAACGGTAGGGTAGGAAATGCCCAGTTCCCGTTCGACCTCACGGATGTTGCCCCGGACCCGGATGAACGTCTCCAGGAAGTCCTGCTGCTCGGGGGTGAGCCGCTCGAACCTGCTCGGGGTGAACCGGCCCTCCACCGCCGTCTCGCAGGCCGGACACTCCAGCCGGACCACCCGCAGGCCCTCCCCGCAGGCGGGGCATCGGGCTACCGTCCGGCGCTGTTCGGGCATGCTTGCTCGCTCCTTCTGAAACGAATCGGCGCCCGGGTCAGGCGGCTGACGGCCGGCCCTTCACGGGCACCGACCGGCGGATGCCTACCCGGCGGATCCTGCCGCCGGTGGCGGCCAGGACGGCCCAGGCCGCGCCGAGCAGCGCGTCGCCGTCCGGGATGGCTCCCTCGTACTCGATGGTCAGCAGGTCGGTCATGGGTGTCTCCGGCTCCCTCCGGGGCCTGGTCGAGTGACCGTCCCGTGTGGGGTTAATGTCTCCGCTCAACAGAGTAAAGGCACAACCTTAGAGATGTCAAGTATCCGGCTTAACTCTTTTGAGGGAAGGATCGAAGATGGTTGGGGCAGGACCGCAGCCGGACGGTAAACCGCCTTTTAGCTGCTTTTGTGAAGACGCCGTGCCGGCAAGGAGCGAGAGACGCCGGACGCCAGGCGCTTGAGGCCTGGCGTCCGGCCGTGCGCGATGGCGGCCTGGCCCGGCCGAGAGCGCCCCGGGTCAGTGCAGCGGCTCGGTGCAGTGGGCGCAGAAACTCCAGCTCTCGTGAACCCCCCTGCCGCACGAGGGGCAGGCGGGCCGCAGTTGGACCCCGCAATAGGGGCAGCCGCGGTACAGCGGCTTGACGGGCCGGCCGCAACCGGGGCAGGAGTCCTGCCGGCTCCGGGCCGCCAGGTAGGTCGCCCAACCCACGACGCTGGTCACCAGCGCCAGGGCACCCCAGGCCGGCGCGTCCAGCTCCCGCCGGCGGGCATCCCGGTAAACCCAGGCGGCCAGGGCGAGCGCCGTCGCCGCGAAGAGCGCGAGGCCGGCGCTTTCCAGGCCGCGGTTCCAGGCTCCCGCCGTCAGGCCGAGCCAGCGCGGCTGGTCCACCACCGCGTACAACAGGTAGGCCGAGTCCCCTCCGAGGCGCCACCGCCCCGCGGAGTAGCCCAGTACGCGCGGCTGGTCCGGCCCCGAGGGCAGACCCAGCAACTGCCTCAGGCCGCCGGGGTCCCAGCGGTCCCAGCGGGAGGCCCCCGGCCAGATCAGGCCTGAGCCGGAGTCGGGTAACGTGTTACCGGCCAGGAAGGGGGGGTGGGCGGCCACGATCAGGCCGTCCGGGTTCACCACCGCCACCGCCAGCCAGCCGTGCCCCTCCGCCAGGGCGGGGAGTGCTTCTCGCGCGGCGGAGAGCCCCCCGCCCTCGACCGCCGCCGCCAGCCGTGACAGCTCCCGGAGAACCTCAGGGGCGCCGGCCCGGTACGAGGCGTAGCCGGACCCGGCCAGGCTTGCCGCCAGCAGGGCGCCGAGCGTCACCGTCAGCCAGCCGAGCCAGCGCTGGGTTCTCGCGTTCCATCCGGGTCGCGTGGTCACCACCATCACTCCTGTTCGTCAGCGGCGGGCCGCGGGTAGAGCAGAGGGAGGACGACCGCGCCCGCCAGGGCCAGGTAAACTCCGACCACGGCCCAGGCCGGTAGTCCGGCGCCCGGCCAGGGAATCCGGGTCAGAAGACAGCTCGCGCCCGCCAGGTAGGCTGCGGCAGCCGCCCCCAGGCCCAGGGCCGGCCTGTGCTTCCGGGTCGGGCCGCGGGCGGCCCCCAGCCGGGCGTGCACCCGGTCAACCACCCACCACGGCCCGCGGACGCGAGCGGCCTCCCGCACCGATGCCGCGTCAGCTCGCAGCGCTTCCGCCAGTGCCGCCGCGCCGACCAGGCGCCGGTGACAGTCGGGGCAGCTGGCGGCGTGGCGCCGGACGTGCTCCGTTTCGAGCTCGCTGGCCTCACCCGCGGCCACCGGCAGGACGGACGCGCGGGCCACCCGACACCTCTCCGGACTCCCCTCTTGTGCCACCAGCGTCACCTCCCTGGGCCAACATCCCCCGCAACTTCCGCAGGGCATAGTGGATGCGGGACTTCACGGTACCAGTGGGGCACCGGCAGATCCGGGCTATCTCCTCCACGGGGAGGTCGGCGTAAAACCGGAGCACGAGGGCGGCCCGCTGACTCTCGGGGAGCTTGGCCAGCGTCGCCGCCAGCCGGTCGCTGTCGACGCGCGCCATCAACACGTCGGCGGGATCTTCGGCCAGGCGGCTCAGGGGCTCCAGGTCCGGCTGAGTCACCGTCCGGCCGGCCCGCCGGAGGGCGTCGCGGGCCAGGTTGAGGCCGATCCGGTACAGCCACGTGCGAAAGCTTCCCCGGTGCTCGTACCGGTCGAGGGACCTGAAGACCCGCACGAAGGTCTCCTGAACCACGTCGTCCACGTCGTCGGGACCACAGCCGTAACGGACCAGAAAGGCTCGCAGCGGGCCGTAGTGCTCGTGAACCAGCAGGGAAAGAGCCTGGCGGTCACCCGCTCGGGCGCGGTCGACCGACTCTCCCCAACCGTCGGTCACGTGGCGGCCCTCCCCCCGTTCCACCGATTAAACGGGGAAATAGGGCCCCGGGTTCAAGTCTCCGGCTCGAAGCCTTCCAGAGCGAGCATGCGCCGCTTCAGCGCGAGGCCACCGCCGAAGCCGGTGAGCGATCCGTCTGCCCCGACCACCCGGTGGCAGGGAACCAGGGGGCACACGGGATTGCGGGCCATGGCCTGGCCCACCGCGCGGGCCGCTCCCGGCCGGCCGACCTCCCTGGCAAGCTGGCCGTAAGTCCGCACCTGGCCCGGCGGGATGCGCCGCGCCGCCTCGAGCACCCGGCGGCTAAAAGCGGGCACCGCCGTCAGGTCCAGGGGAAAGGCGGCCAGTTCGGCAAAGGCTCCAGGGTCGCCCGACCGGTAGTACGCCGCCACCGTCTGCAGCACTCGGTCGAGGAGCGACCCGGGGGCGGGCTCCTCCCAGCCGAGGCGGGTCTGGCGGTCCGGGGGCAGGAGACGCAGCAGCCGCCGGCGCGCCGCCTCCGGGCTCGCTTCGGGAAGGCAGACGCCGACGACGCCCGCCTCGGACACGGCAGCCGCGACCCAGCCCATGCCGGCCTGGATCGTTCCCGCCTGCACGGTTTCAGCTTGCATGGCTCCCGCCTCCCACCTGCGGATATACCCGCGCGGCCCGAGCGTCGGGACCGCGTGCTGAGACCCTCACCGCCTACGATCGCCTGCATTGCGCGGGGCGAGGGCCGCCCGGAAGCGGGAGCGGGCCCGCTGACGCACCCTGGCTCGTGAAAGCCCGCGAGGGCGGCGACGACGACGGAGAGCGGCTCGAGGTCGTCCTGGTAGTGGCGCATGAGGCCGAGCAAGTACACGCCCGCGTCGCTGCGGCCCCGCCTGGCCATGGTCCCCAGCAACCCGCAAGCCGACCTGAACGCTTCCGGTTCAGGACTCAGCGCCTGCCGGGCCACGGTCTCGAGGGGGAACCCGGTCGGGTCGAAATAGCCCTCGGCCGTGATCCACGGGACGGCCGGGAGGTCACGACGTCGCTTGGCTGGCATCGTACGTTCGGGTGCGCCCGGGCCTGGAAATGCGCGGCCGCAGGGACCCGGGTTGCCTCCGGATGTGGTATTTGACCTTCCCCCCGGCAATCCTGCGCTTCCGACTGGCCTGCCGGGACGGGGTTCGACCGCCAACCCCGGCCTCGCGGCCAGGACCGTTTCCCCCGGTTGTTCAACGCGCCTCGGGGTGGAAGTGCTGGTACACGGCTTCCGCCGCCTTGCGGTTCATCCCTGGAACCTTGGCCAGGTCGTGCAGGGACGCCTGCCTGATCCCCGCGGCGGAGCCGAAGTGGCGCAGAAGCGCCGTCCGGCGTTTCTTGCCGACGCCCGGGATGTCTTCCAGGGTGGAGCGGATGGCCCGGCGGCCGCGGAGGTTGCGGTGGTATTCCACGGCGAAGCGGTGGGCCTCGTCCCGCAGCCGCTGCAGGAAGTACAGCGCCGGGGCGTCTTTCGGCACCGGCAGCGGGTCTGGCCGCCCGGGCACGAAGACCTCTTCAAAGCGCTTGGCCAGCCCGATGGCGGGAATGTAGCCGAGACCGAGGGCTTCGAGCACCTCCACCGCCGCGTTGAGCTGGCCCTTGCCGCCGTCGATGACCACCAGGTCCGGCAGGGCCGCGAACCGGGCGCCGACATCCTCCCGCACCAGCCCCCCGTCGTCCGGTGCTCCCCGGGCGCCGCGGGCGCTCAGCACCTCCTGCTCCTCTAGCCCCCGCCGGAAGCGGCGGGCGAGCACTTCCCGCATCATGGCGAAGTCGTCGGGCCCCGCCACCGTCCGGACCCTGAACCGGCGGTACTGGTCCCGGGCGGGCACGCCGTGCTCGAACACGACCATCGAGCCCACGGCCTGCCAGCCGTGGAGGTTGGAGATGTCGAAGGCCTCGACCCGTTCGGGTGGCTGCTCCAGCCCGAGCAGTTCGGCCAGGTCCTCCAGGGCGCCCCCGGTCCGCTCCTGCTGCCGTTCGGTCCGGACCAGGTCGGCTTCCAGCTGGGCGGCGGCGTTACGGGCCACCAGGTCCACCAGTTGCTTCTTCTCGCCCCGCCGCGGCCGCCGAAGCCGCACCGGCCCGCCCCGCAACCCGGCCAGCCACGCCTGAAGCACCTCCGGCGCCTCCACCTCGTGCTGGACCAGGATCTCGCGGGGGATGTACGCGGCCCGGGCGTAGTACTGCTGGACGAAGGCGGTCATCACCGCCCCGTCGGCCTGGTCCTCCGGGGCGTTGAGGGTGAAGTACTCCCGGCCCACCAGCTTGCCGCCCCGCAGCCAGAAGACCTGCCCGCCGGCCACGTCCCCCGAGCGGGCCAGCGCCAGGGCGTCGAAGTCCTCGAGGCTCGAGAGGACCACCTTCTGTCGCTCGACCACCCGCTCCATGGCCTGAAGCTGGTTCCGGTACTCGGCCGCCCGCTCGAAGTCGAGTCGCTCGGCCGCCTCGTGCATCCGCGCCTCGCTCCGCCGGATGATATCGTCCTGGCGGCCTTCGAGGAACCGGCACAGGTCGTCGATCATGGCCCGGTAGGCCTCGGGACCGACCAGGCCCCGGCACGGTCCCAGGCACCGGCCGATGTAGTAGTCCAGGCAGGGCCGGGCTGCCGCGCAGCGCGCGAATTTGGCCGCCGAACAGTTGCGGAAGGGAAAGGCCCGGCGCATCAGCCTGAGCGTCTCCCGCATGGCGCTGGCCGAGGTGTAGGGGCCGAAGTAGCGGGAGCCGTCGCGGCGCATCTGGCGGACCACCAGCACCCGGGGCCAGTCCTCCTCCACCGTGACCCGCAGGTAGGGATACTGCTTGTCGTCGCGGAGCCGGATGTTGTGCCGGGGCCGGTGCTGCTTGATGAGGGTGTTCTCCAGGGCCAGGGCCTCGACGTCGGAGTCCACCAGGATGGCGTCCACGTCGTGGACGTCGTTCGCCAGCCGCAGGTGCCGGGCGGTCAGGTTGCGGGCCGACTGGAAGTAGGAACGGACCCGGTGGCGCAGCGACCGTGCCTTGCCCACGTAGATCACGCGGCCCCCGGCGTCCTTGAAGAGATACACGCCGGGCCGGTCGGGCAGGAGATCAAGTTTTTCGCGCAAAAGCGGGTTCTCCGCCCCCACCTGGCCACCCTCCCCGGGGGCTTCCAGAGCGCGGCTCATCCCAGGCCGGGCTTGCCTGACCCCGGATCCTCATACGCTCACGGGAGGTCCCCCAGGGTCAGCACCCGATGCCCGATACCACCCGCGCGAGCGGCCTCCAGCAGCCGCCGGTCGCCCGTCACGAGCGGGCAGTCCAGCATGGACGCCAGGGCGACGTAGGTCCCATCATAAACGGGGATGTTGTGCTTGATTGCCACGTCGAGCGCGGCATCAGCCAGGACGCCCGCCTGCTGAAACGTGACAGGAATCCCGGCGAACAGGTTCCACGCGCGTCGCGCTAGCTTGGGGGATATCGTACCGCGACGTACCAGCTTCCACAAGGCGTTGGCAACCTCAAGGCGAAGCTGATCCGGCGCGGCCAGGTCGCCGCGCCGGATCAGCAGCCGTGCCCGGTCCGAGTCCGACTCGGGAAGCACCCACTTGAGGGCGACGCTGCCATCCACTACAAGCGGCATCAGCGGATGTCCCGATCCTCCCGGATGAGTTGGGCCGTATCCGAGAACTCGCCGTACCTGCGGCGTAACTCGTCGAGCCACCGGCCTGAGATCTCGTACGCTTCGTCGGGAGTGAACATCCGGGCTTCCCGTTCCAGGATGGCTTTGATCTCCTGCTGCAGTGAGCGGCCACGGGAGCGGGCACGCTGCTTCAGGCGCTCGACGGTCTCCTCGTCGAGGCCGCGAACCAGGATCTGGCGCATGTCCGATCCCCTTTCCGCTGCTGGCGGCACCCGCTACCCCTTCATGTGCTGGCGGCACCCGCTACCCCTTCATGCTAGCAATATGCTATCAAAACTGGCGAGGGAACGCAATCGCTGGCTGGCCCTAGCCGGCCGTGGCCCGCACCGGTTCGTGGTTGACCCGGGCCCGCTCCCGCTCGGCCCGGAGCGCCGCGGCCAGGCCGGGCGTCCAGCCCTGCTCCCCACGCTCCAGCCAGTGGCGGAGGAACTGTCCGGTGTAGGAGCCGGGCGTCTGGGCCACGGCCTCGGGAGTGCCGGCCGCCACGACCCGGCCGCCCAGGTCGCCGCCCTCGGGCCCCAGGTCGATGAGCCAGTCGGCGGTCTTGATCACGTCCATGTTGTGCTCGATGACCAGGACCGTGTCGCCCGCTTCCACGAACCGGTGGAGCACGTCCAGGAGCTTGTGGACGTCGGCCATGTGCAGGCCGGTGGTGGGCTCGTCCAGGATGTAGAGGGTCTTGCCGCTCGAGCGGCGGGACAGTTCGGTGGCCAGCTTCACCCGCTGGGCCTCGCCCCCCGAGAGCTGGGTGGCGGGCTGGCCCAGGCGGATGTAGCCCAGGCCCACGTCGACGATGGTCTGCAGCTTCCGGCGGATCCTGGGCACGTTGCGGAAGAAGTCCAGGGCCTCCTCGGCGGTCATGGCCAGCACGTCGGCAATGGTCTTGCCCTTGAAGTGGACCTCCAGGGTCTCGCGGTTGTAGCGCTTGCCCTTGCAGACCTCGCACGGCACGTACACGTCGGGCAAGAAGTGCATCTCGATCTTGATGATCCCGTCGCCCCGGCACGCCTCGCAGCGGCCGCCCCGCACGTTGAAGCTGAACCGGCCCGGCTTGTAACCCCGGACCCGTGCCTCGGGGGTCTGGGCGAAGGTGGCCCGGATGTCGTCGAAGACCCCGGTATAGGTGGCCGGGTTCGACCGCGGCGTCCGGCCGATGGGCGACTGGTCGATGTTGATGACTTTCTCCAGGTATTCGATGCCCTCGATGGCCTCGTGGGCCCCCGGCCGGGTCCTGGCGCCGTGCAGCCGCTGGGCCAGGGCCCGGTGGAGGATCTCGTCCACCAGGGTGCTCTTGCCCGAGCCCGAAACGCCGGTGACGCAGATGAAGGTGCCCAGGGGCAGTTCCACGTCGATGTCCTGCAGGTTGTGCTCCCGGGCGCCGCGGATCACCAGGCGCTTGCCGTTGCCCGGCCGCCGCCGGGCCGGCACGGGAATGGCCCGGGCGCCCCTCAGGTACTGGCCGGTGAGCGACTGCTCGCAGGCCATGATCTGGTCGATGGTCCCCTCGGCCACCACCCGGCCGCCGTGGACCCCCGCCCCCGGGCCGATGTCGATCAGGTGATCGGCGGCCCACATGGTCTCCTCGTCGTGCTCCACCACCAGCACCGTGTTGCCCAGGTCCCGGAGGTCCATGAGCGTGCGCAGGAGCCGCGCGTTGTCCCGCTGGTGCAGCCCGATGGAGGGCTCGTCCAGGATGTAAAGCACGCCGACCAGTCCCGACCCGATCTGGGTGGCCAGCCGGATCCGCTGCGCCTCGCCGCCGGCCAGGGTGCCGGCCTGGCGGTCGAGGGTCAGGTAGTCCAGGCCGACGTTGACCAGGAAGCCGAGCCGGGCCCGGATCTCCTTCAACACCTGGTGGGCGATGAGCCGTTCCCGCTCGGTCAGCTCCAGCCCTTCGAAGAAGGTGCGGGCCTCCTTGACCGGAAGGCGCGTCACCTCGGCGATGTTCTTGCCACCCACCGTCACCGCCAGGCTCTCAGGCTTCAGGCGGGTCCCCTGGCACTTCGGACAGGGGCGGGTGGCCATGTACTCCTCGATCTCGTCCCGCCACGAGTCGGAAGAGGCCTCTTTGTACCGGCGTTCCAGGTTGGCGACGACGCCTTCGAAGGTGATCTCCCGCACCCGGACCCGCCCGTACTCGTTCTCGTAGGCGAAGCGGATCCGCTCGCCGGGCGCCCCGTACAGCAGGATGTCCACGAACCTGGGGTCCAGGTCCCGCACGGGGACGTCGGTGCGGAAGCCGAAGTGCCTGGCCACCGCCTGCACCAGTTGCGGGTAGTAGTCCGAGGTCCCGCGGTACCAGGCCGGAATGGCCCCGTCGTCCAGGCTCTTGCGTCTGTCGGGGATGATCAGTTCGGGGTCGATCTCCTGCTTGAAGCCCAGGCCGTCGCAGGCCTCGCAGGCCCCGTAGGGGCTGTTGAAAGAGAACATCCGGGGGCTGAGTTCGGGGAGGCTCACGCCACAGTCGGGACAGGCGAACCGCTGGCTGAAGACGAGTTCGCCGTCACCGAGCACGTCGATGACCACCAGGTCGCCGGCGAAGCGCAGGGCCGTCTCGATGGAATCGGCCAGCCGCCGCTGGATGTCGGGGCGGACCACCAGCCGGTCCACCACCGCCTCGATGGTGTGCTTCCTGTACTTGTCTAGGGGAACGTCCTCAGTGGCCTCGTGGACCTCGCCGTTCACCCGCATCCGGACGAAGCCGGCCTTGCGGATGTCCTCGAAGACCTTGATGTGCTCGCCCTTGCGGCCGCGGACCAGCGGCGCCAGGACCTGGATCCGGCTCCCCTCGGGCAGGCCCATGACCTGGTCCACCATCTGCTCCACCGTCTGCTGGCTGATGGGCCGGCCGCAACCGGGGCAGTGGGGCCGGCCCACCCGGGCAAAGAGCAGCCGCAGGTAGTCGTAGATCTCGGTCACCGTGGCCACGGTGGAACGGGGGTTTCTGCCGTGCGCCCGCTGGTCGATGGCAATGGCCGGGGCCAGGCCCTCGATGTAGTCCACGTCGGGCTTGTCCATCTGGCCCAGGAACTGCCGGGCGTAGGCGGAGAGGGACTCGACGTAGCGGCGCTGCCCCTCCGCGTACAGGGTGTCCATGGCCAGCGACGACTTGCCCGAGCCGGACACCCCGGTGAGCACGGTCAGCACGCCCCGGGGGATCTCCACGTCGATGTTCTTCAGGTTGTGCTGCCGGGCCCCGCGAACGACGATGGAGTCCCGCGCCACCGGAATACCTCCTGAACCGCTGAACGCCTGAAGCCTCAAGTGCCCGCCGCGCGGCGGGCCCCGGCGGGCGGGGGTTGCGCGCTATATTCTAACACAGTACCTCCCGGGGGAGTCGCGGGCGACGTTCCCGACAGGGCCGCCGGCTCCCGCCGACGGGCCGCGCCTCCCCGTTCAGCCGTGAACGGTCACCCTGGCGTTGCGGAAGGCCGCGTCGGTCAGCGTCCCCACGTAAAACCCGGCGCGCCCCGGGCCCAGGTAGTAGGTGAGGGTTTTCTCCAGCACCAGCCCGCCGTCCGCGTAGATCCTGGCAAGCTTGCCCGCCACCTCGGCCCGCACGCCGAACCACCGGTCTTTCGGCACGTGAAAATCACCCTTTCGCTGGGTGGCGTAGGCCTCGGTCCACCACGGAACCATGCCGTGGGCGACCGGGACATACGCCACGGAGCCGGTTGGTCCGCGGTGGGGCATGAACCAGAACATCTCGTAGTTTTCGGTGTCCCGAGCCCTGAGGATGACCCCGAACCACCCCTGGTCCGGCGCTTCGTTGCGGCTCTCCAGAAACCTGAGCTCAGCCTCGAGGGCGCCGTCCCCGAAGGGCGGGTGAAGCAGCGCCGCCTTGCCATGGATGTGCTCTTCCCGAGTGTTGCCGACGACGGCCAGGCAGGCCTGGCCGTCGATGGCGTGGAGTCGCCACTGGGCGGAGTTGACCTCCACCGCGGCGAGCCCGTCCCGGGCGAAATCCATCACGTAAGTCGTGCCCACGGCAGCAACCTGGTTTAAAAAATCTACCCGAATCTTCCCTTCGGATAGACCGGCCCCCGACCAGGCCTTCGCCTCCTCTCGGACACTTGTTTTGC
>DYFQ01000050.1 GCA_020725105.1 Symbiobacterium thermophilum | reverse complement strand
CCATGTTGCGGGCCGGGATCGTTGACCGGGCCGGGCGGCTCAACCCTGACGCGCCGCAGGTCCGGTCCGGGCCGGACGGGCTGGAAGTGGTGGTGGTACCGGGGACCGAGACGGCTTCCGGCCGGGACCTGGTGCTGACCGAGGCCGACCTGGCCACCTTGCTCCGGTCCAAGGCGGCCGTCTACGCCGGGGTGGCGCTGCTGGCCCGCCGGGTCGGGGTCGAACTGGAGGAACTGGATCGCGTGTACGTGGCGGGGGGCTTTGGCAACTACCTGGACGTGCGGAACGCGGTGCTGATCGGCCTCCTCCCGGACGTCCCCGCCGAGCGCATCAGGTTCATCGGCAACGGCGCCGTGGCCGGCGCCAAGGCCGCGCTGCTCTCGTTCGAGGCCTGGCGCAAGGCCCACGCCATTGCCGGCAAGATGGCTTACCAGGAACTCAGCGTCGACCCGGGTTTCGCCGAGGAGTACGTGTCGGCGCTGTTTCTGCCACACACCGACGCCCAGCGCTTTCCCAGGGTCGCCGCGCTGCTGGGCCTGGACAAGGAGGGGTGACGATGCCCTACACGGTGGCAGTGGCCGGCAAGGGCGGCACGGGCAAGACCACCGTCGCCAGCCTGGTCGTCCGGACCCTGCGCCGCCAGGGCCGCGGTCCGATCCTGGCCGTGGACGCAGACCCCAACGCCAACCTGGACGTTGCCCTTGGCCTCAAGGTGCAGCGGACGGTGGCCGACGTCATCGACGCCACCCGCGGCATGCGGGAGACGCCCAACGGCATGCCCAAGCCCATGTACCTGGAGTACCAGCTCGAGACATGTCTGGCCGAGGGCCGGGGCGTGGACCTGCTGGTCATGGGCCGTCCGGAAGGGGCCGGCTGCTACTGCTATGCCAACCACCTCCTCCGGACGGTGCTGGACAGGTTGATGGGGCGCTTCCCGGTGGTGGTGATGGACAACGAGGCGGGCATGGAACACCTGAGCCGGCGGACCACCCGCGACGTGGACCTGTTGCTGGTGGTGTCAGACCCCACGGCGGCCGGCCTGCGGGCGGCCACCCGCATCGCGGCCCTGGTGGGCGAGCTTGACCTGTCAGTGGCCCGCTCGGCGCTGGTGATAAACCGCGCCTCGGCCCTGCCGCCGGCCCTGGAGGCGGCGGTGGAGGCCAGCGGGCTGGAACTGGCCGGACTGGTCCCGGAGGATCCGGCCATCGTCGAGGCGGAACTCGCCACGAGCCCGCTGGTGGACCTGCCGGACGGCGCCCCGGCCGTCGAGGCCGTCGGCCGGATCCTGGCCTCGCTCCAGGTCCCGGCGGGGGTGGGACGATGAGCCAGTTTCAGCTGGGCTACGAACACGCCCGCCAGCGGCTGGCCCGGTCGGACCCGGAGCGGATGGCCGAGCGAAGCGGGGCCAGGCGTCAGGAGGACGGCAGCCTGCTGGTGCGGTGCGGGGGCGAGGACTACGTGGTGACCTGGCCCGGGGGCGAGGTGCTGCGCGCCGGCGGCGCGCCGGCCAGCCTCTGGACGGCCATCCTCATCCTGCACTACCTGGTGGACGCCAGCGGGCAGCCCGAGGCCGGCCAGTGGATCGCCTTTCAGCAGCTGGAGGGCGGGCCGGGATACTACGGCTCTTTCTCCGGCCGGGTGCTGCGGCCGTTTCTGGCCGCGTTCGGCCCCCGGCCCGACGCCCTGGTGCCGGCCGCCCGGGCGCTGGGCGGCGAGGCGGTCCCCATGGGCGACGTGGCCGTGCGGGTGCCGGCGCTGCCCCGGATCCCCATCGCTTACGTGTTGTGGCGGGGCGACGAGGAGTTCGCCCCCAGCGCGTCGGTGGTCTTCGACGCCTCCGTCAGCGGCTACCTCGACTCGGAAGTCCTGACGGTCCTGGCCGAACTGACCACCCGGCGGCTGATCGCCTGGCTTGACAACAGAGGAGAGGGGAGGTGAGGCCGTTGGCAGTCGAGCGGACCAAGGAGAAGTGGCCCGGCCGGGTGTTCACCGTCAGCATCGGCGCCACCGCCGGCGAGGGAGGCACCCGTGGCCGCGTGGTCACCATCGGCGGCCACACGGCCCTCCCGTTCGTATCGCCCGACGACCCACCCGCCAACCGCCCGGTGATCGCCATGATCGTCCGGGACGACAAGCCCCGGGACTGGCCGGAGACGCTGGCCCGGCCGCTGGCGGACGTCCTGGGCTCCCCGGTGGAGTGGGCGCAGAAGTGCGTGGAGGAGTACGGGGCGGAGGTCGTCTGCCTGTCCCTGGCCAGCACCCATCCGGACCGCCAGGACGCCAGCCCGGACCAGGCGGCGAAGACCGTCCGGGCGGTGCTGGACGCGGTGCCGGTGCCCCTGATGGTAGTGGGGTGCGGGCACCACGACAAGGACAACGAAGTCTGGCCCAGGATCACCGACGCCGCCCGGGGCGAGCGGTGCCTGATGGGTATCGCCTGCCAGGAGAACTACCGGACCCTGGTGGCGGCCTGCATGGCCGACGGCCACAGCCTGATCGCCGAGGCGCCCATCGACATCAACATCCAGAAACAGCTGAACATCCTCGTCACCGAGATGGGTCTGCCGCCGGAACGGATCGTGCTCCACCCCGGCAACGCGTCCCTCGGGTATGGCCTGGAGTACGAGTACTCCATCATGGAGCGGATCCGCCTGGCGGGGCTGCAGGGCGACCGGATGCTGGCCCAGCCCATGCTGGCCATTCTCGGCGAGGAGGTGTGGAAGGCCAAGGAGGCCCGGTTACCCGCGTCCCAGCAGCCCGCCTGGGGCGACGAGACCTACCGCGGTCCCGCCTGGGAGGCTGCCACGGGGATGGGCTTCCTGGTGGCCGGCGCGGACCTGCTGGCCGTCCTGCACCCCGAGGCCGTCCTGGCCCTGAGGCGAGCCATCGACGCCGCGGTGACCGGATAAGGGAGGCCGGAAACCATGTACGTCATCGGGGAGCGGATCAACGGCATGTTTCGCTCGGTGGCCCGGGCCATCCGGGAGCGAAACGCCGACGCCATCGCCGACCTGGCCCGGCGCCAGGTGGAGGCGGGCGCCCACGTTCTGGACCTGAACACCGGGCCGACCGGGGAGGATCCGGCCGGGATCATGACCTGGCTGGTCAGCGTGGTGCAGGACGCGGTGGACGTACCGCTGTGCATCGACAGCCCGCGGCCGGCGGTGGTCGCGGCGGGGTTGAAGGCCTGCCGGCGCCCGGCCATCATCAACTCGACCACCGGGGCCCGGGAGAAGCTGGACGCGCTCTTGCCCCTGGCGGCGGAGCACGGCGCCGGGATCATCGCCCTCACCATCGACGAGCGCGGCATTCCCAGAAACGCCGAGGCCCGGGCCGAGATCGCCCTGGCCATCCTGGCCGCCACCATGGAGGCGGGCATACCACCCGAGCGGTTGTATCTTGACCCCATCGTGCTGCCGGTCAACGCCGCCCAGGCCCAGTGCAAGGAGGCGCTGGCCGCCATCGGCGCCTTCAGGCATCTGTGCGACCCGCCGCCCCACATCATCGTGGGGCTGTCCAACGTCTCCCAGGGGGCGCCCAACCGGAGCCTGATCAACCGGACCTACCTGGCCATGTGCCTGGCCGTCGGCCTTGACACCGCCATCCTTGACCCGCTGGACGAGGAACTCATGGCGGTGCTGCGCGCCGCCAACATGCTCCTGGACAAGGAGATCTACGCCGAAGGCTTGTTGGGGTGACCGGGACAGAAGGGGTGGCTGGCATGCCCCGCGTGGTACTGGGCAAGACCGTGGACGAACTGGCCGTCGGCGACCGGGCGTCGATCTCCAAGACGGTCACCCATGCCGACGTCCACATGTACGTCGGCATTACCGGTGACCTGAACCCGCTGTACGTGGACGAGGCCTACGCCCAGACCACCCGGTACGGGGAGCGGATCGCCCCCGGCGCGCTGACCCACGGGCTGGTGACGGCGGTCATCGGCACCAGGTTGCCGGGCCCCGGCACCATCACCGAGCGCGAGACCTTCCACTTCGTGCGTCCGGTGAGGCCTGGAGACACCATCACGGCTTTTGTCGAGGTGGTGGAGGTGACGCCCTCCCGGGGCCGGGTGCGGCTGAAGACCGTGTGCAAGAACCAGGACGGCGAGGTCGTCCTGGAGGGAGAGTCCACGGTACTGCCCCCGAAGAAGGTCGACGCTGGCCGGCCCCGCGCCTCCGGGGCCCGGCCGTCAACGTAGCGGTTACCCGGCCCCCGTTGCCGGGGGCAACCAGGGGGTGAGTGGATGATCGTCGCCGAGCGCAAGCCACTGGACCAGATTCTGGCCATGCTGGAGCCCTACCGGCGGGTGTTGCTGGTGGGCTGCGGCACGTGCACCGCGGTGTGCCTGGCCGGCGGGGAGCGCGAGGTGGCCCTGCTGGCGGCCGCCCTGCGCCTGGCCCGTCAGGCGCGCGGGCAGCCGCTGGAGACGGCCGAAGTCACGGTCCAGCGCCAGTGTGACCGGGAGTTTGTGAGCCCCCTGGCCGCCCCGGTGGCGGAGGCCGACGCCGTGTGTTCGACGGCCTGCGGCTGCGGGGTGCAGCTGCTGGCCGAGGTCTTCCCGGACCGGCGGGTCTTCCCCGCCCTGGACACCCGCTTCATGGGCGTCACCGTGGAGCCGGGTTGGTGGGCGGAGCGGTGCCGGGGCTGCGGCGAGTGCATTCTCGACCGCACGGGTGGCATCTGCCCGGTGGCGCGCTGCTCGAAGGGTCTGATGAACGGACCCTGCGGCGGCTACCGCGACGGCAAGTGCGAGGTGGACCCGCAGGTCGATTGCGCGTGGCTGCTCATCTACGAGCGGTTGAAGGCCCTGGGGCGACTGGACGCCATGGGGACCTACAACCCGCCCAAGGACTGGTCGGTGGCCTTCGTGGGCAAGCCGCGCCGGGTCGTCAGAGAGGATGCGAAACCACCAGTAGTGGAGGGGAAGGTATGACGGTTCAAAAGCTCAAGTCCGACCTGGAGATCGCCCAGGCGGCCAGGCTGCTCCCGGTCACCGAGATCGCCGCGGCCCTTGGCCTGACCGAGGACGACCTGGAGCTTTACGGCAAGTACAAGGCCAAGCTTCACCTGGACGTCCTGGAGCGGTTCCGGGACCGCAAGAACGGCAAGTACGTCACGGTCACCGCCATCACGCCGACGCCCCTGGGCGAGGGAAAGACCACCACCGCCATCGGGCTGGGGATGGCGTTGAACCGCCTCGGTTACACGACCGTCAACACCCTGCGGCAGCCCTCGATGGGTCCGACGTTCGGCATCAAGGGCGGCGCGGCCGGGGGCGGCTACGCCCAGGCGGTGCCCATGGAAGACTTCAACCTGCACTTCACCGGGGACATCCACGCCGTGGGCGCCGCCCACAACCTGCTGGCGGCCATGATCGACTCCCACATCCTCCACGGCAACGAACTCAGGATCGACCCCTTCAGCATCCTGTGGCCCCGGGTGGTGGACATCAGCGACCGGGCGCTCAGGGACGTCGTCATCGGCCTGGGGGGCCGGGAAAACGGCCACCCGCGCCAGGCGGGGTTTGACATCACCGTGGCGTCGGAGGTCATGGCCATCCTGGCCCTGGCCGACGACCTGGCCGACCTCCGGCGGCGGCTGGGCCGCATCGTCATCGGCACCAACACCGACCGGGAGCCCGTCACCGCCGAGGACCTGAAAGCCGCCGGGGCCATGGCCGTCCTCCTGAAGGACGCGCTCATGCCCAACCTGATCCAGACCCTGGAGAACACGCCGGTGATCGTGCACGCCGGCCCCTTTGCCAACATCGCCCACGGGAACAACTCCATCGTCGCCGACAAGATCGCGCTCAAGCTCGCCGACTACGTGGTCACCGAGAGCGGCTTCGGGGCCGACATGGGCGCGGAGAAGATGATCAACATCAAGTGCCGCTACAGCGGGCTCAAGCTGGACGCCGCCGTGGTGGTGACCACCATCCGCGCCCTCAAGATGCACGGCGGCGTCGGCAGGATCGTGGCCGGCAAGCCGCTGCCCAGGGAACTGGTGGAGGAAAACGTGGACGCCGTCAGGCGCGGCTCCGAGAACCTGAAGAAGCACGTGGAGAACATGCTGCTCCACGACGTGCCGGTGGTGGTGGCCATCAACCTGTTCCCCACCGACACCGAGCGGGAGATCGAGGTCGTCCGGCAGGCCGCCATGGAGGCGGGGGCCCTGGACGCGGTGCCCGCCGAGCACCACGCCAAGGGTGGCGAGGGGGCGCTCGACCTGGCCCGGGCCGTGGTCAAGGCGGCCGAGCAACCCAGCGACATGAAGTTCCTCTACCCGCTGGACATGCCCATCCGGGAGAAGATCGAGACCATCGCCACCAGGGTCTACGGTGCCGACGGCGTCGACTTCGAGCCGGCGGCCGAGCAGAAGATCCGGCTGTACACCAAGCTCGGCTACGACAAGCTGCCCATCTGCATGGCCAAGACCCACCTGTCGCTGTCCCACGACCCGACCCTGAAGGGGCGCCCGCGGAACTACCGCCTGCCCATCCGGGACATCCGGGCTTCGGTGGGGGCCGGGTTCCTCTACCCCCTGTGCGGGGAGATGCGGACCATGCCCGGGCTGCCCAAGGTGCCCGCGGCCAACCAGGTGGACCTGGACCTGGAAACCGGAAGGGTGGTGGGCCTCTTCTGACCCCGTCCCGCACCGCGCTGGTCCATCGGATCGGGAGTCGTCGGGCTCGGGCCGGAGGCCGAGGATTACCTGGACAAGCCGGCGCCGCCCGCGTTGCTGCCGCAGCGGGTCCGGCGGCTGCCGGGCGGCTAGTCGGGGGAGGGGACGGGGCGCCATGACCCTGCGTCAAGCGCTGAGCGAAGGCCGGTTCGTGGTGACGGCCGAGTCCTGCCCGCCCAAGGGGACGGCGGTGGCCGGGGCGCTGGAGGAGGCCGAGCGGCTGCGCGGGCTGGTACAGGCCTTCAACGTGACCGACCAGCAGAGTTCGGTGATGCGCCTGGGCTCGCTGGCCCTTTGCCACCTCCTCCACGAGCGGGGCCTGGAACCGGTATACCAGGTCACCTGTCGGGACAGAAACCGCATCGCGCTCCAGTCAGACCTTTTGAGCGCGGCGGCGCTGGGGGTCGAGAACGTCCTCTGCCTGACCGGCGACCACGTCAGCATGGGCGACCACCCCCAGGCCAAGCCCGTCTTCGACCTGGACTCGGTATCCCTGCTGGAGGCGGCCAGGCAACTGTCGAGCGGTCACGACCTGGCTGGCAAGGAACTGGACGGCACCCCCAGCTTCTTCCTGGGTGCGGTGGTCAGCCCCGGGGCCGACCCGGTGGAGCCGCAGCTCTTGAAGATGGAGAAGAAGGCGCGGGCGGGAGCGGAGTTCTTTCAGACCCAGGCCGTGTTCGACGCCGGTGCCTTCGGTCGCTTCATGGAAGCGGCCAGGCCGCTCGGCAAGCCCGTGCTGGCCGGAATCATCCTCTTGAAATCGGCCGGCATGGCCAGGTTCATGAACCGGAACATCCCGGGCGTCCACGTCCCCGACCGGCTGATCGGGATCATGGAGGCCGCGAAGGACCGCCAGTCCGCCAGCGTGGAGGTGGCGGCCGGCCTCATCCGGGAACTCAAGCCCCTGTGCCAGGGCATTCACCTGATGGCCATGGGCTGGGAGCACCTGGTGCCCCGGGTGCTGGAGGCCAGCGGGCTGGTAAACGGAGAGGCGGGGTAGCGTGGTCGACCGGGAGTTCCCGCGCGGTCGTCCCTGTTCGCCGTTGCCCCGGACCTTCGGCGAGGTCGTCGAGGCCCACGGCGGCCCCGCCACGGGCCAGGCCAACGGTGTCGTAGGCGCCGCCCTGGTGGTGGGCGGCGGCATCGCCGGCATCCAGGCCGCCCTGGACCTGGCGGACGCCGGCATCAAGGTCTACCTGGTGGAGCGGGGGCCGGCCATCGGCGGCCGCATGGCCACCCTGGACAAGACCTTCCCCACCAACGACTGCGCCATGTGCATCATCTCGCCCAAGCTCTCCCAGTGCGGCCGCCACCCCAACATCGAACTGCTCACCCTGGCCGAACTCGAGACCCTGGCCGGGGAGCCGGGAAACTTCCGGGCCACGGTCAGGCAGCGCCCGCGATACGTGGACCTCGAGCGGTGTACCGGGTGCGGCGACTGCGCCGCCGCCTGCCCCGTGCGGGTACCCTCGGAGCACGACAGCGGACTGGGGGAGCGGGCGGCCATCTACCGCCCCTACGCCCAGGCGGTGCCCGGCGCCTACGCCATCGACAAGCGGGGCCGCGCCCCGTGCCGGGACGCCTGCCCCATCCACCAGCGGACCCAGGGCTACGCGGCCCTGGTCCGGCAGGGCCGGTACCGGGAGGCCTACCGGGTGATCCGGCAGGAGAATCCCTTCCCTGCCATCTGCGGCCGGATCTGCAACCGCCGGTGCGAGGCGGCCTGCTCCCGTGGCCTGGCCGACGGCCCGGTGGCGCTCGGGGCGCTCAAGCGCTTCGTGGCCGACTGGGCCGCCACCCAGCCCCGGGAGCCGGCGGAGCCGGTGGCGCCCACCCGTGTGGAACGGGTGGCCGTGGTGGGGGCTGGCCCGGCGGGGCTTTCCTGCGCCAGAGACCTGACCCGGCTGGGTTATCCGGTCACGGTGTTCGAAGCCCTGCCGGTGCCCGGCGGCATGATGCGGGTGGGGATTCCCGAGTACCGCCTGCCCACCGGGGTCATCGAGCGGGAGATCGCCGACATCGTGGCCCTGGGGGTCGACCTCAGGTGCGGCACGCGGGTGGGCCACGTCCGGGAGCTTTTCGACGCCGGCTACAGCGCGGTGTTTGTGGCCAGCGGGGCCCACCGGGCCAGAAAGCTGCCCCTGCCCGGCGCCGACCTGCCGGGGGTGCTGGTGAGCACCGACGTGCTCCAGCGGGCCCGGCTGGGCCAGTCGGTCGAGCTCGGCAGCCGCGTGCTGGTGCTGGGCGGCGGCAACGTGGGGATGGACGTGGCCCGCACCTGCGTCCGCCTGGGCGCCGGGGAAGTCCACCTGGCCTGCCCCGAGGCACGGGAGGACATGCCCGCCCACGCCCACGAGATCGAAGCCGCCGAGGCCGAGGGCGTGGTCATCCACGACGGCCGGGCCTTTGTGCGGGTGGTGGGGCGGGACGGCCGGGTGGCGGGGCTGGAGTGCCGCCGGGTCCGGTCCATGCGCTTTGACGAGCAGCGCCGCCTCCACCTGGAGGTTTACGAAGGCTCCGAGCACCTTCTGGAGGCGGATACCGTCGTCTTCGCCATCGGCCTGGCTCCCGAACTCGACCTGGTGGCCGGGCTCGACGGCGTGGCCACCACGCCGTGGGGGACGCTGCGGGTTGATCCCGAGACCATGGCCACCGGCCACCCGGGTCTGTTTGCCGGGGGCGACGTGGTGACGGGCACCGCTTTCGTGGTCGACGCCATCGCCGCCGGCCAGCGGGCGGCCCGGGGGATCGACGCCTTCCTGCGGGGCGAAACCGTGCCGGTAAGACCCGAGCCCGCCGTGGCCCGCCTGGACCAGGCGGAGGTGGAGGCCCGGCTGGCCGCCGGGCGCGGCGCCGCGCAACCCCGGGTCGAGCCTCGCGCCTTGCCGGTGGCCGAGCGACGGTTTGACTTCGCCGAGGTGGAAGCGGCGCTGTCGGAGGCCGAAGCCCGGGCCGAGGCGGCCAGGTGCCTGGCCTGCGGCGGCTGCGCCGAGTGCCTCGAGTGCGTGCTGGCCTGCGGCCGGGGCGCCATCGACCACGACCAGACCGAGCGAGTGCTGGAACTGGAGGTCGGCTCGGTCATCCTGGCCGCCGGCACGGAACCCTTCGACGCCGGGCTGGCGGAGGAGTACGGGTTCGGCCGGTTCCCCAACGTGGTCACCACGCCCCAGTTCGAGCGGCTGCTGTCGGCGG
Source organism: Symbiobacterium thermophilum (assembly GCA_020725105.1). Lineage (GTDB taxonomy): Bacteria > Bacillota > Sulfobacillia > DYFQ01 > DYFQ01 > DYFQ01. The sequence goes on along the minus strand of DYFQ01000050.1, from coordinate 6,378 downwards.
CCGGCCCCACCCAGGGCCACGTCAGGCGCCCGTCGGACGGGGCCGAGCCCCGGCACATCGCCTTCATCCAGTGCGTGGGCTCCCGGGACTGCCGGACGCCCTACTGCTCGGCGGTGTGCTGCATGGCCGCCACCAAGGAGGCCATGCTGGCCCAGGAGCACGTGCCCGGGGTGCGGTGCAGCATCTTCTACATGGACCTGCGGGCCTACGGCAAGGGGTTCGATGCCTACCTCGACCGGGCCAGACGTCAGGGCATCCGCTACGTCCGCTGCCGGATCTCGGCCCTGAAGGAAGACCCCGCCACCGGGAACCTTCGATTGAGGTACGAGGAAGACGGGGAAGTCCGGGAGGAGACGGCCGACCTGGTGGTGCTGGCCGTAGGCCTGCAGCCGCCGACGGGGGCGAGCAGGCTCGCCGCCGCCGCGGGGATAGAGCTGAACCAGTACGGCTTTGCCCGGACGGACGCCCTGGCGCCCCTGCGGACCAGCCGGCCGGGGGTGTTTGCCTGCGGCACCTTCCGGGGGCCCAAGGACATCCCCGACGCGGTGGTGGAGGGAAGCGGCGCCGCCGCCGAGGCCCTGGCCCTCCTGGCGCGGGCCCGGGGGACCAGGATCACCCCCAAGGTCTACCCTCCCGAGCGCGAGGTCTCACCGCGACCGGCCATCGGCGTCTTCATCTGCCACTGCGGCTCCAACATCGCCGGGGTGGTGGACGTGAAGGGCCTGGCCGAGTTCGCCGGGACGCTGCCCGGGGTCGCCGTGGCCGAGACCAACCTTTACACCTGTTCCGCCGACGCGCTGGCCCGGATCAGGGCGGCCGTCGAAGAGGCGGGCCTGAACCGGGTGGTGGTGGCCAGCTGCACTCCCCGGACCCACGAGCCCCTGTTCCGGGACACCCTGCGGGAGGCGGGCCTGAACCCCTACCTCTTCGAGATGGCCAACATCCGCGACCAGTGCAGCTGGCCCCACGCCGGCGATCCCGCGGCCGCCACGGCCAAGGCGAAGAGCCTCATCGCGGCAGCCGTGGCCCGGGCGGCGCGGCTGGAGCCGCTTCACCGCGTGTCGGTGCCTGTCCGGCAGGAAGCGCTGGTGGTCGGGGGCGGCGTGGCCGGGCTGGTGGCCGCCACCAACCTGGCCGACCAGGGCTTCCGGGTGCACCTGGTCGAAGCGGACGAGCGCCTGGGTGGCCGGGCCCGGGAGTCTGGCCGCGCGTGGGACGGTCAGCCCATCGCGCCCTTTGTCGACGCCCTGGTGGAAGCGGCCCGGTCGCATCCCCGGGTCGAGGTCTTGACCCGCCACCGGGTGGCCGGGTTCAGGGGCACGGCCGGGAACTTCGAGGTCACCCTGGCCGGGCCCGACGGCGAGCGGACGGTGGCCCCCGGCGCCGTGATCCTGGCCACCGGAGGCCGGGAGGGGCGGCCGGAAGGGTACGGCCTGGGCGAGGACCCGCGGGTCATGTCCCTTTCCCGGTTCGAACTGGCGCTGCGGGACGCCCCCGAGTCCCTGGCCGGCGCCGGTTCCGTGGTCCTGGTCCTGTGCGCCGGACCCTGGGAGCAGGTCCCCTTTTACTGCAGCCGGTTCTGCTGCAGCCACTCGCTGGCCCAGGCCCTGGCCTTCAAGGCACGGTACCCCGAGGCCCGGGTGGCGGTGATGGCCCGCGACATCCGGACCTACGGCCTGGCCGAGGAGCTTTATACCCGCGCCCGCCGGGCGGGAGTACTGGTCTTCCGCTACGACCCGGCTGACCCGCCCCGGCTGGAGTCCGACGGCGGCAGGCTGGCGGTCACCGTCACCGACCAGAGTCTGGGCGAGGAGGTGACCCTCGAGGCGGACAGGGTCGTGGTCTCGCCGGCCCTGGTCCCCGCCGCCGGGGTGCCCGGGTTGACCAACCTGTTCAAGGTGCCCGTCACCCAGGAGGGCTTCTTCCTCGAGGCCCACGTCAAGCTGCGACCCATGGACTTTGCCAGCGACGGACTGTACGTCTGCGGGGCGGCGCACTATCCCAAACCGCTCGACGAGGCCATCGCCCAGGCGAAGGCCGCCGCCGCCCGGGCCGGGGCGCTCCTGGCCAGAGAACGCCTGGAGGTCGGGGGCGTGGTGGCCAGGGTGGAACGGGAACGGTGCGCCTCCTGTCTGACCTGCGTCAGGGTATGTCCCTACGGCGCGGTGCAACTGGACGAGGACGCCATCGCCCAGGTCGACCCGGCCAGTTGCCAGGGCTGCGGCCTGTGCGCCGCCGCCTGCCCGCGACAGGCCATTACCCTGGCCCATTACACGCGGCCCCAGACCCTGGCCAAACTGGCCGGCCTGCTGGCCGCGGGAGGTGGAGGCCATGGGTAAGGGCGGTCCGACCATTGTCGGGTTCTGCTGTTTTTACTGCGCCTATGCCGCCGCCGACCTGGCCGGGGTGATGAGGCTTTCGTATCCGCCCAACGTCAGGCTCGTGCTCCTGCCGTGCACCGGCAGCGTCGACCCCGTCTACCTGCTCCGGGCCTTCGAGGAAGGGGCCGACGGCGTTTTCGTGGCGGGGTGCCTGGAAGGACAGTGCCACTACCAGGCCGGAAACCTGCATGCCAGGAACCGGGTCAGATACTTGAAAGCCCTGCTGGAAGAGGCAGGTATCGGGGGGGAGCGGCTGGCGATGGTCAACCTGTCCTCCGCCCAGGGCCCACGCTTTGCCGAACTCGCGGCCGAATTCACCCGGCACGTGGAGTCCCTCGGTCCTAACCCCCTGAAGGCGGCGCGGGAGGGATCAGGCCATGGCGACGCGGGCCACCGAGGCTCCTGACGTGAGCGGGGTCCTGGCGGAGGTCGCCGTCGCGGCAGGCCAGGAGGTGTCCGCCTGCGTCCAGTGCAAGCGCTGCACCAGCGGCTGTCCCCTGGCGGACGCCACCGACCTTGTACCCCACCGGCTGATGCGGGCCCTTCAGCTGGGACAGGTGCGTCGGGCGCTCGACTCGGCCACCATCTGGCTCTGCGCCGGCTGCCAGACGTGCACCACCCGCTGCCCCGAGGGTATCGACCTGGCGGCCGTGATGGACGCCCTGCGGGTGGCCGCCACCCGGCGGGGCATCCGGCCGCGGGTACCCGAGGCGGCCATTTTCGCCCGGGCCGCCGTGGGTTCCATCCGCCGGTTCGGCCGCCTGTATGAGGCCGGCGTCGCCCTGGCGGTGAATCTGGGCACCGGCCGGCCGCTGCGCGATGCGCCGCTGGCCTGGCAGATGTGGCGGGCCGGGCGCCTCCGGCTGTTGCCGCAGGTGGCCCCTGGCCGCACCGGCCGGCGGGCGGCTCCCCGGGCCATCGGTTATTACCCCGGCTGCTCGTTGCACTGCGGCGCCAGGGACTATGACCGTTCCGCCCGGGCAGTCGCCGGGCGGCTCGGCCTCTTCTTTCAGGAGATCGACGGCTGGCGGTGCTGTGGCGCTTCGGCGGCCCACCAGGCCGACCCCCAGCTTGCCCTGGCCTGGCCCAGAGAGAACCTGGCGCTGGCGGCCGAACAGGGCTACGAGACGGTGACGGCGCCGTGCGCGGCCTGCTTTTCCAGGCTCCGCCACGCCCAGGTCACCCGGGAGCACCCGCCGGGCGGGGCTCGGGACCCGGCCGGCCCCGGCGAGCCGGAGACCGCGGCCCCTCCCGTCAGGGTCGAGCACCTGCTCGACACGTTACTGGGCGCCGGCCGCGAGGCGGTGGCGGCCGGGGTCGTCCGGCCGCTGAAGAACCTGAAGGTGGCCTGCTACTACGGGTGCCTGCTCACCCGGCCGCCGGCCGTCACCGGCGCGGACCACCCGGAGAATCCCACCGGCATGGAAAAGCTGCTGACCTGGCTCGGGGCTGAGCCGGTGGCCTGGTCGTACAAGACCGAGTGCTGCGGGGCCAGTCACGCGGTGGTCCGGCCCGACCTGGCGGTCCGGCTCACCGGGCGCATCCTGGAGGACGCCTGGGCCTGCGGCGCCGACGCCGTGGCCGTGGCCTGCCCCCTCTGCCACACCAACCTGGACGCGCGGCAGGACCAGACGCTGCCCGGCGGGAACCACCGGTCGCTGCCGGTCTTCTTCTTCACCCAACTGGTGGCGCTGGCCTTCGGGCTCGGGGAAGCGGAGATCGGCCTTGAGGCGCTGCTCACAGACCCCTTTGCTTTGCTGCGGGCCAGAGGATTTGTATAGAGGTTCCGCGGCGGGCGCGGTGTCCGGCCGGACCCGGGCGGACCCGCGGGCCGCGGCGGATTCCCGGTACAATGACTTGGAAGCGGGGGCCAGGGTCATGGCAATGAGGAGCGCAACCGAACAGCGGCCCCGGAAGGCTTTTTACCAGGGTGACCCGTTCGCGGGGCCCCCTCCGCCGGAACTGGAGGCCATTCTGGACCGGTTCAGGGGCCGGGCTGATTCAGTCATCGCCGTACTCCAGGCCATTCAGGAGACTTACGGGTATCTGCCCCGCCGACCCCTGGGCTTCGCCGCCCGGGAACTGGGCGTTCCCCTGGCCCGGCTGTACGGCGTGGCCACTTTCTACAACCAGTTCCACTTCTCCCCGCCCGGCAAGTACGTGATCCAGGTCTGCCGCGGCACCGCCTGCCACGTGGCGGCCTCCTCGGAATTGCTGGCCGCCATCTCCGCCTCGCTGGGTATCGGCGAGGACGAGAGTACCGAGGACGGCATCTTCAGCCTGCAGACCGTTGCTTGCCTGGGGTGTTGCAGCCTGGCGCCGGTGATGGTGGTGGGCGGGGACGTTCACGGCAAGATGGCCCCGGAGCGGCTTGGCGAACTCCTGGAGCGCTACCGGGCGGCGGCCAGGGAGGAAGGAGCATGACGGCGCCGTGCCAGGCAAGGGCGCGGCCCGAGCCACCCCTGCGCGGGGAGGCGGCGGTCCTGGCGGCCCACCGCTACTTCGCGGCCGCCCTCGGTGAGGTGCCCCGCCGGTTTCTGGTGTGCGCCGGGACGGGTTGCGTGTCCAACGGTAGCCTGCGAGTCCTGGAGGCGCTCCGGCAGGCTGTCGGGGGCGGGCCCGGCGACGGGCCGGAGGACGGAGAAGGGACGGCGCTGGTCAGCTTCAGTGGCTGCCACGGCTTCTGCGCCAGGGGACCCCTGGTCCGGGTGGAGCCGGAAGGCCTCTTGTTTACGGGTGTCCGCCCCGAGGACGCGGCGGCTCTGGCTCGTGCGGCAGCCAACGGCGAACCGGGGCCGGACGCGCTGCTGTACCGGGACCCCCTCACTGACGAGGTGCATCGCCGCGAGCACGAGATCCCCTTCTATCGCCACCAGCGGCGGATGACCCTGCGTAACTGCGGCGTCATCGACCCAGAGGACATAACGACCTACCTGGCCAGCGGCGGTTATTCGGCCCTGGCGACGGCGCTGTTCCGGCTGGCGCCCGAAGAGGTCATCGCCGCGGTGAGCCGGTCTCGGCTGCGGGGCCGCGGCGGGGCCGGCTTCCCGACCGGGCGCAAGTGGGAGCTTACCCGGCAGCAGCCGGGTTCCAGGAAGTTCATCATCTGTAACGGCGACGAGGGAGACCCCGGGGCCTTCATGGACCGCAGCATCATGGAGGGTGACCCTCACGCGGTTCTCGAGGGCATGCTCATCGCCGGTTACGCGGTGGGCGCCGGCGAAGGCTACGTCTACGTTCGCCACGAGTACCCTCTGGCGGTCCGCCGGCTGAGGCGGGCCGTGGAGCAGGCCCATGAATGGGGGCTGCTCGGTCCCTCCGTCCTGGGGAGCGGGTTCTGCTTCCAGGTTCACGTCAGGGAGGGAGCCGGCGCCTTCGTCTGCGGCGAGGAGACGGCGCTCATCCGCTCCATCCAGGGCGAGCGGGGCGTGCCGCGGATGCGGCCGCCCTACCCGGCGGAGCGAGGACTCTGGGATTGCCCGACCTGCATCAACAACGTGGAGACCCTGGCCACGGTGCCGCTCATCCTCGGCCGGGGCGCCGAGTGGTACGCCGGGCTCGGCACCGCCCGCAGCGGCGGCACCAAGGTCTTTGCCCTCACCGGGGCCATCCGGAACACCGGCCTGGTGGAGGTGCCGCTGGGCACGTCCCTGCGCCACGTGGTGGAGAAGATCGGGGGCGGCCCCCGGCCCGGGCGCCGGGTCAAGGCGGTCCAGATCGGCGGCCCATCGGGCGGCTGCCTGCCCGAATCGTTGCTGGACACGCCGGTGGACTACGAGGACCTGCGGGCCACCGGCGCCATCATGGGCTCGGGCGGCATGGTGGTGGTCGACGACAGCACCTGCATGGTGGACCTGGCCCGCTTCTTCCTCAGCTTCACGCAGGACGAGTCCTGCGGCAAGTGCGTGCCCTGCCGCATCGGGACCCGCAAGATGCTTGCCATCCTCACCCGGATCACCCGGGGCGACGGCCACCCCGACGACATGGAAGCCCTGGG
>DYFQ01000049.1 GCA_020725105.1 Symbiobacterium thermophilum | reverse complement strand
CGCCCTCCCGCTACCTGCAAGGAATCGCGGGAGGCACGTCTGGAGCGATTGGCGCAGGGGACTACCCCTATCCGCGGCGGCACCTCCCCTGCGGACAGTCGCCGAAGGGAAAGGCCCGCCGCGCGATGCTCCGGCTCCGGCACCGGGGTGCGATCCTCCGGCGCAAACCGTCGGGAACACTGTTCGCCCGGCGTCGTAAGCAGGCATTTACGGATGAATGCTTACGTTTTCAGGAACGGTCGGTCAGGTCTGGAATGCGTCGTCGGTGAACTGGACCCTCATGGCATCGAGCTTCTCCACCCCGACGCCGTGCTCGCCGGAGATGCTGCGGCCCCACGGGCCGGCCGGTGCTCGGTGATGCCGGCCAGACGGCCGAGGTCTTCCCGGGCGGCCGCCGCCAGCGCAGGTTCGGACGCGCCGGCGGGTTCCCCTGCCGAGGTCACCCGGTTTTTGTGGCGCACCAGGTTGCGATGTAGAATTGGACTGGAGGTTCGCCGCCACCACGGGTAAAAGACAAGGGGCGAACCCCCGGGCGGGTCCAGGGACGGAGGTGGTTGGGCACCCCATGTATCGCGGCGGCGAGGGTCAACTGTCGTTCATCCTGCACCGCATCACGGGCGTCGGCATCCTGGTGTTCCTCTTCGGCCACGTGGCGGACACCTTCCTGGTAGGCTTCGGTCCCGACCTGTACAACCACGCCATGGCCATCTACCGGCTGCCGGTCATCCGGGTGCTGGAGGTGCTCCTGGCGGCGGCCGTGCTCTATCACGCCCTGAACGGGCTCAGGATCATCATCATCGACTTCTGGCCGGCGGCCTCGCGGTACCAGCGGGCCATGTTCTACGCGGTGGGCGTGGTCTTTCTGGCCCTCTTCATCCCGGCGGCCATCACGATGATCCGGCCGCTGTTCCACTAGCCGGCCGGTGGCACTCCGGTGGGAAGCGAGGTAACAGGCGTGACGGAGCGAGTTTACGCCGGCCGTCCCCGGCCGGGAAACAACTTCGAACTTTACTCCTGGTTCTTCATGCGGATCTCGGGCCTGCTCCTGATCTTGCTGGTCATCGGCCACATGGTCATCATGCACATCATCAACAACGTGGACGTGATCGACTACGACTTTGTGGCGGCACGATGGGCCAGCATCGGCTGGCGGGCTTACGACTGGCTCCTGCTCTTCCTGGCTCTTTTACATGGCGCCAACGGCGTGCGGGTGGTCATCGACGACTACGTCCGCCGCAAGGGGTGGAAGGTGTTCACCGTCGCCGTGCTGTACACGTTCACGTTCATCCTGCTGATCCTGGGCTCGCTGGTGATCATCACCTTCGAACCCATCGGCATGGGCTCCTGAGGGGGTGTCCCCGATCCATCACACATACGACGCCCTGGTGGTCGGCGCCGGCGGCGCGGGTCTCAGGGCCGCCATCGAGCTGGCCGGCAAGGCCAGCGTGGCGGTGCTCACCAAGGTCTACCCGACCCGTTCCCACACCGGCGCGGCCCAGGGAGGCATCGCCGCCACCCTGGCCAACGTGGAGGAAGACCACTGGGAATGGCACGTGTTCGACACCGTCAAGGGGTCGGACTACCTGGGTGACCAGGACGCCATCGAGGTCCTCTGCACCGAGGCCAACGAGACCGTATACGAACTGGAACGGATGGGGCTGCCGTTCACCCGGACGCCGGAGGGGCGCATCGACCAGCGCCGGTTCGGCGGCCACATGCGCAACTACGGCGAGGGCCCCGTCCGCCGGGCCTGCTACGCTGCGGACCGCACCGGCCACGTGATCCTGCACACCCTGCACCAGCGGTGCGTGAAGCTGGGCGTCCAGTTCTTCAACGAGTTCCAGGTGCTGGATCTCCTGTTCCACGACGGGGCCTGCTGCGGGGCGGTGGCCTACGAACTGGCCAGCGGGGAGCTTCACGTCTTCCGGGCCCGGGCGGTGATCCTGGCCACGGGCGGCTTCGGGCGGATGTACAGGGTGACCGCCAACGCCCACACCCTCACCGGTGACGGCGACGCCATCGCCCTGCGCCGGGGCATCCCGCTGCAGGACATGGAGTTCTACCAGTTCCACCCCACCGGGATTCACAGGAAGGGCATCCTCCTGTCGGAAGCTTCCCGGGGCGAGGGGGCCATCCTCAGGAACAACGACGGCGAGCGGTTCATGGAACGGTACGCCCCGACCATGAAGGACCTGGCCCCCCGCGACATGGTCTCCCGCTCCATCTACCAGGAGATCCGGGCCGGGCGGGGCATCGGCGGGCAGGACTGCGTCCACCTGGACTTCCGTCACCTGGGCCGGGACGTCATCCGCAAGAAACTGCCCGACGTGAACGACTTCATCCAGACCTACCTGGCCATCGACCCCGCGGTGGACCTGGTGCCCATCCAGCCGACGGCCCATTACGCCATGGGCGGCGTCCCGACCACCGTCGACGGCCAGGTGCGGGGCGACGGAAAGGACGCCATCGTGCCCGGGCTGTACGCCGCGGGCGAGTGCGCCTGCGTGTCGGTGCACGGGGCCAACCGGCTGGGGACCAACTCGCTCCTGGAGATCGTGGTCTTTGGGCGGCGGGCGGGGCGGCGGGCCCTCACTGACCTGCAGCGCGCCGAGTGGCTGCCCCTGCCCGAGCGGCCGGACGGCCCGGCCCGCGAACAGCTGGAGCGGTTGCTCGACTCGTCGGGCCACGAGTTGGTGGCCGCCATCCGCCAGGAGCTTCAGGAGGCCATGACCACCTGGGGGGGCGTGCTCAGGACCGGCGAGGAACTGCAGAAGTGCCTGGACACCGTGGTCGGCCTGAAGGAACGCTACCAGAAGGTGCGCCTGGAGGACCGGGGCAAGACCTACAACACCGACCTCCTGGAGGCGGTGGAGCTCGGCCACCTCCTGGACCTGGCCGAGGCCACCGTCTTTGCCGCGCTGGCCCGGACCGAGAGCCGGGGGGCCCATTACCGCGAGGACTATCCGCAGCGGGACGACGCCAACTGGTTGAAGCACAGCCTGGTCCGGCAGGTGGATGGCCGCCTGGAACTGGACTACAAGCCGGTGGTGATCACCCGCTTCCAGCCCCAGGAGCGAAAGTACTGAGCCGAGAACGCAGCGTCTGGCCGGCCCGGCGGCGGGTCAAGGCCGGAGGAGGTACGTCGGGGTTCGGGCATTTGTGGTCTTCGGCCGGCGCGCGGGCCCGGACGCCCTGGCCCCCCCGAGGAAGGCGAAGTTGCCTCAGCTGCCGGCCGGCGCCGACCGGCCGGCCAGGGAGAGCATCCAGGCCCTTGTGGACTCGCCCGGCGAGGAGTCCAGAGACCATCGCCGAACTCAGGCGCCGCTTCCGCCGGGTGCGGGTCCAGGAGCGGGGCAAGACCTTCAACAAGGAGCGGACGTACTGGCCGAGGGAGCGTGCAGGACGTGAAGGTTGAACTGCGCATCAAGCGGTTCGATCCGGAGAAGGACCAGAAGCCCCGCTGGGCGGACTACCAGGTGGAGGTGGAACCCACCGACCGGCTGCTGGACGCCTTGCACTACGTCAAGTGGTACCAGGACGGCAGCCTGACCTTCCGGCGGTCCTGCGCCCACGGGATCTGCGGGTCGGACTGCATGCTGATCAACGGGGTCAACCGGCTGGCCTGCAAGGTGCTGGTGAAGGATCTCGGCCGCCGGATCACCGTGGAGCCCATGCGGGGCTACCCGGTGGTCAAGGACCTGGTGGTGGACATGGAGAAGTTCTTCGCCGCCTACCGGGCCGTGAAACCCTACCTGATCAACGACGAGCCGGCGGGCCCCCGGGAGCGCCTGCAGAGCCCCGCCGAGCGCGAACGCTACGACGACACCACCAAGTGCATCCTGTGCGGCGCCTGCACCACCTCGTGCCCCTCCTTCTGGGCCAACGACGATTACATCGGGCCGGCGGCCATCGTCCAGGCCCACCGGTTCATCTTCGATAGCCGGGACCGGGGCGCCGCGGAGCGGCTCGAGGTGCTGAACCAGCGGGAAGGGGTCTGGCGCTGCCGGACCATCTTCAACTGCACCGACGCCTGCCCCAGGGACATCGAGGTCACCCGGGCCATCCAGGAGGTCAAGCGGGCCATCCTGTTCCAGCGGATCTAGAGCGGCCCCCGTCCCCCGGAACCCGAGCCCTCGACGCGGCCCTGGCCGACCGGTGCCGCCGGCGTGGATGGCCGGCACGCCGGCAGGCTCAGGCCTGGCCGTCCGGCGGGACCAGCACCAGCTTCCCGAAGTGCGCCCGGCCCTCCATGAGCCGGTGAGCCTCGGCAGCCTCGGCCAGGGGTAGCACCCGGTCCACCACCGGGCGAAGCCGACCCTCGCGGACCAGCGGCATGAGGGCCAGCAACTCGGACTTGGAACCCATGTAGGACCCGAATATCTGTAGCTGCCGGGCAAAGACGTAGCGGATGTCCGTCTTGCCGTCCGGACCCGTCGTCGCGCCGCAGGTGACCAGCCGGCCGCGGGGAGCCAGGCTCTTGATACTGTCTTCCCAGGTGGCCTGCCCCACGTGCTCGATGACCACCTGGACCCCACGCCGGTCGGTGAGCGCCTTGACCCGTTCCAGGATGGACTCCTCGGCGTGGTTGATGACCTCGTCGGCACCCAGGCGCCGCGCGGCATCCAGCTTGGCGGGGGTTCCCGCCGTGGCGATGACCCTGGCGCCGGCGAGCCTGGCGATCTGGATTGCCGCGGCCCCCACGCCGGACCCCGCGCCCAGGACCAGCACGGTTTCGCCGGGCCGCACCCGGGCCAGGGTCATCACCATGTGCCAGGCGGTGAGAAAGGTGAGCGGGAGCGCGGCGGCCTCCTCCCAGGAGAGGTTGGGCGGCTTCGGAATCACGTTCTGCCCGGGCACCACCACGTACTGGGCGTAGCCGCCGGGCGGCCCCGAACCCAGAATGGCATAGTCGGGGCAGAGGGTATCCCAGCCCGAAAGGCAGGCCTCGCACCGGCCGCAGGACACACCCGGGTTGAGCAGCACCGGGTCCCCAACCTTGAACTCCCGGACCAGCTCCCCGGTGGCGGCCACCTCGCCCGCCACGTCGGCGCCCAGGATATGGGGCAGGTCCAGCTTCCAGCCGCGCCCGCCCCGACGGGTCCAGAGATCCAGGTGGTTGAGGGCGCAGGCCCTCACCCGGACCAGCACGTCGGCGGGACCCGGGGTGGGGTCGGGCGCCGCCTCGTACCGGAGAACCTCGGGCCCGCCGTGCTCGTGCATGCGAACAGCGATCACCACAGCACCTCCCCGGGACCATTTCGCTCCCGCGCCGTTGGCTCCTCCGGCAGGAAGGCCGTGGCAAGCGTGCCAGCTCACGGCGTAGAACGGCCGGTCGCGGCTGCCGCCGGTGACAGAGGAAGCTAGTTCTGCCTGCAGTTTTCTCGCATCAGGACCGGCCGATTCCGTCAACCTAGCCATTGGAGGTGATATGACGTGGCCGAAGGTCAGCGCACCAACCGGACGCTGGTGCCTCAGGCCCGGCAGGCCCTGGACCGGCTGAAGCAGGAAGTCGCCGCCGAGGTCGGCATCCCGAACTACCAGGGCTACCTGGGCGACGTGCCTGCCCGCCTCAACGGCGCGGTCGGCGGTAACATGGTGCGGCGGATGATCGCCCTGGCCGAGCAGCAACTGGCCGGCGGCGTCCTGCCTCAGCAACCGCCTCGCCAGTGACGTAACTCGCCAGGAACGTGACGGGAACCATCCGGCATCCCCCGAACAGGGATGCCTCTTTTTTGAAGTTGAAGCTCAGGCGTCCGGCCGGGACCGGCGCCCTTCCCGCCTGTAGTATTCGTCCTCGACCATGTACTTCACCCGGGTCTTTTTGAACTCCCGGATGCTGAACAGGCAACTGTACTCGGTGATGCCGCTGGCTTCCGACATCGAGCGCAGGATGGACCAGCATTCCTCTTTGGTCCTGGCATGAACCATGGTGAACAGGGTGTACGGCCAGTGGGGCAGGCGGGGCGGTCGCTGGTAGCAGTGACTCACGGCGGCAAAGGAGGCCATGACGGTGCCTATCTCGTCGATGCGCTCGTCCGGCACGACCCAGACGCCCATGCCGTTGGCGACGAACCCGGCCTGGCGGTGGCGCAGGACGGCCGCAAACCGCCGGGCTTGACCCCGGGCCAGGAACGCCTCCCAGAGGGCGAACAACCGCTCCTCGGTGGTGTTGCCCTTTTCCGCGAGGAGCCGGAAGGGCTCGGGTACCAGCGGCAGGTCCTCCTGAAACAGCCGGACAAACGCCTTGTCTTCCCCGGTCAGCGGCGGCGGAGGACCATGCCGCCTCGGGTTCAGGTCGCCGTAAGGCGTCTCTCGCTCCCGGCGCGCGGGGTCTTTGGTGCCCGTCATGTCCAGGTCGACGCCGATCTTGAACAGTTTGATGGTGGGCAGCAGCAGCGTCTCCCGGGCCCCGGCCAGGCGCGCCAGTTGCTGGACGTCCTCTTCCAGCGACCGGTCGGGGGGCACCGCGATGGTGAACCAGAGGTTGAAGGGGTGCTCGCGCTCGTAGTTGTGGCTGACGCCGGGGTGCCGGTTGATGATCCTGGCCCCCGTCACCAGGTCTTCAGGGGCGAAGGCCATCGCCACCAGGCTCGACTTGTAACCGAGCCGCCGGGTATCAAAGATGGCGCTCAGTTGCCGGATGATCCCGGCCTTCTTGGCCGCGGCGACCCGTTCGATGACTTCCGACTCCGCAATTCCCAGCCGCTCGCCCAGCGCCAGGAAGGGCCGGGAGACCACCGGGAACTCCTTTTGCAGCAGGTTCAGGAGCTCGCCGGTCACGGGGTCCCGGGTTTTAGCCCGGGCACGGGAGCGGCGGGCCTCGGTCGTGGCCATCGGCATCACCACCTGTCATTGTATCCCGGGTGGCCGCAGTCGTCCGCCCACCAGGACGAAAAGCCTGCTCGCGGCTGGCTTCACTATATCGGAGCCCGGGAGGCGGGAGCAAGGGTCCGGTAGCACGCTCGCGCCGGCCGCGAAGTTGACGGCAAGATACTAGATTAGATGTGGAAAGGAACCTGAGCCGGCAGGCGCCGAAGAGCCAAGCCGTGCAGTCAAACTTTAGGAGGCGTATAGCAGTGAGCCGCCTTCCGACGGAGTCCGCCGTCCCGCCGCCGCCCACCGAGCCCTACCGCATCAAGATGGTGGAGCCCATCCGCCCGGTCTCCCGCCAGGAACGCCTGGCGGCCATCGGCCGCGCCCACTACAATACCTTCAAGCTGCGTTCGGACGAGGTGTTCATCGACCTCCTGACCGACAGCGGCACCTCGGCCATGTCCGACCGGCAGTGGTCAGCGCTGATGCTGGGCGACGAGGCCTACGCCGGCAGCCGCAACTTCTACCGCCTGGAAGAAGTCGTCCGGGAGATTTACGGCTTCCGGTACGTGCTGCCCACCCACCAGGGGCGCGGCGCGGAGCACCTGTTGTCCCAGGTCCTCATCCGGCCCGGCGACACGGTCCCCAACAACATGTACTTCACCACTACCCGGGCCCACCAGGAGCGGGCCGGGGCCGCCTTCGCCGACATCATCGTCGACGAGGCCCACGATCCCGCCGCCGACCACCCGTTCAAGGGCAACGTGGACCTGAACAGGCTCGAGGCCCTGATTCGCCGGGTGGGACCCGAGCGCATTCCCTACGTGTCGGTGGCGGTCACCGTCAACATGGCCGGCGGCCAGCCCGTCTCCCTGGCCAACCTGCGGGCCGTCCGCGAACTCACCCGGCGCCACGGCATCAAGGTGTTCCTGGACGCTACCCGCTGCGCCGAGAACGCCTACTTCATCCAGCAACGGGAACCGGGGTACCGGAACCGCCCGGTGCGGGAGATCCTCCGGGAGATGATGGCCTGCGCCGACGGCTGCACCATGTCGGGGAAAAAAGACGCTCTGGTGAACATCGGCGGCTTTCTGGCCTGCAACGACGAGACCCTCTACCAGAAGGCGGCCGACCTGGCCGTCCTGTTCGAGGGCTTTCCCACCTACGGTGGGCTGGCCGGCCGGGACATGGAGGCCATGGCCCAGGGGATCCTGGAAATGGTGGACGACGCCTACATCGCCCACCGGGTGGAGCAGGTCCGGTGGTTCGGCGCCGCCGTCGCCGCCTCGGGCGTGCCCATCGTCCGGCCGGTGGGCGGCCACGCCGTGTTCCTGGACGCCCGGGGCTTTCTGCCCCACGTACCCCAGGACGAGTTCCCCGCCCTGGCCCTGGCCGCGGCGCTGTACGTTCACTCGGGGGTCCGGGGGATGGAGCGGGGCGTGGTGTCGGCCGGCCGCGACCCGGCCACCGGCAAGCACCGCTACCCCAGGCTGGAACTGGTCAGACTCACGGTGCCGCGGCGGGTTTACACCGCCGACCACCTGGGCCTGGCGGCCCGGGCCTGCGCCGAGCTCTACCGGGACCGCGAGGCCATCTGCGGCATGCGGTTCACCTACGAGCCGGAAACGCTGCGCTTTTTCAACGGCCGGTTCGAACCGGTCGCCGAAAGCCCCTACTTCACCACGGCTTCCAGCGCCGCCGGGCCGTAACCCACCACCACCCGGCGGCCGTCGGTGACGATGGGCCGGCGGAGCACTCCGCGGGCTCGGCGGCCAGCAGGTCGAGAAGCCGGTCCGGGCCGACTCGCCTTGACGCCTTTGGAAAGCCGGCGATAAGCTGGAAGCAAGGCGGCCGTGCCAGGGAGGATTGCGGGTGAAGGAGGCCGGCGGGCGCCGGGCCGACGCGGTTCTGGACATCAAAGGCACCGTCTGCCCATGGACCTTCATCAAGCCACGGCTCGCCCTCAAGGGCCTCCGGCCGGGCCAGGTGCTGAAGGTGGTCCTGGACCACGAGGCCGGCGCGCGGGCGTTGCCGCGGAACGTGGCCCTGGACGGCCATCAGGTGCTGGCGGTGGACAAGGTCGGCCCCACCGACTACGAGGTCTGGATCCGCAAGCACCCCTCAGGCGGGAGGGAAGCTCGTGGTTCAGCAGGTCCGGGTGACCCGTGACCCGGCCGTTCTGCAACAGACCCTGACGACGTGGCTCAAGGACCGGGTGGCCGAGGCCGGCGCCCGGGGGTGCGTGGTCGGGCTTTCGGGTGGGGTGGACTCGGCGGTGGTGGCGGCGCTGTGCCGGCGGGCCTTTCCCGGAGCGACCCTGGCGGCGGTGATGCCGTGCCACAGCCAGCCCGAGGACGTGGCCGACGCCAGGCTCGTCGCCGGGACACTGGGGTTGCCGGTGGTCGAGGTCGACCTGGGGCCGGTCTACGACGCGTTTCTGGTGGCCCTGGGCTCGGCCGCCGTGCCGCCCCAACTCACCGCTCCGGAAGACGAGGAACGGACCAGGCTGGCCCGGGCCAACCTCAAGCCCCGGCTGCGGATGATGACCCTCTACGCCCTGGCCAACCGCCTGAGCTACCTGGTGGTGGGCACGGGCAACCGCTCGGAACTGGCCGTCGGCTACTTCACCAAGTACGGCGATGGGGGCGTGGACCTGCTCCCCCTGGGCGGGCTGGTCAAGCAGGAGGTTCGGGCGCTGGCCAGCCACCTGGGGCTCCCGGAGCGGATCGTGAACCGGGTGCCGTCGGCCGGCCTGTGGGTGGGACAGACCGACGAGGGCGAGTTGGGGCTCAGCTACGAGGCGCTGGACCGCTACCTCCTGACCGGCCGGGCCGAGCCGGAGGCGGCCGAGCGGATCCGGCGTCTGGCCGCACTGTCCGAGCACAAGCGGCGGATGCCGCCCGTCGCCGACGTCTAGCGGACGGCCGGCGCCGCCGTCGCCCCCCGCGAACGGGCGGCCTCCCCTGAAGGCCAGCGAGGACGGGTCAAGATGGCAGGCCATTCCAAGTGGGCCAATATCAAGCGCCGCAAAGCGGCCGTGGACGCTCGCAAGGGGAAGATCTTCTCCAAGCTGGGCCGGGAACTGATGGTTGCCGCCCGGGAGGGCGGCGGGGACCCCGAAGCCAACCCGCGCCTCCGGGCCGCCATCGACCGGGCCCGGGAGGCCAACATGCCGCTGGACAACATCCAGCGGGCCATCCTGAAAGGCACCGGCCAGCAGGACGATGTCCACTACGAACAGTTGACCTATGAAGGCTACGGGCCGGGCGGGGTGGCCTTTCTCCTGGAGATTCTCACCGACAACCGCAACCGCACGGCCCAGGAGATCCGCCACCTCTTCACCAGGCACGGGGGCAACCTCGGCGAGGCCGGGTGCGTGGCCTGGCTGTTCGAGCCGCGGGGCCTCGTCCTTGTTGAGCGGGAGCAGGCAACGGTGGACGAGGACGAGTTGTTGCTCCTGGCGGCCGACGCGGGTGCCGAGGACTTCCAGGTCCGGGCCGACGCGTACGAACTGCTGACGGCGCCCGAAGACCTGGCCCGGGTCAAGGCGCGGCTGGAGGAGGCCGGCCTGCCCATCGGCTACGCCGGGGTTGCCAGGCTTCCCCAGACCACGGTGAGCCTGCCTCCCGAACAGGTGGCCCAGGTGGACCGGCTGGTGGAGGCGCTCGAGGACCACGACGACGTCCAGGCCGTCTGGACCAACCTCAGCGAGGAGAGCTGAGCAGCGCTGACCGCCGCCTGCCCCGTCCGGGCGGCGGCTGATATTTTCCGGCGCCCGACGCACCCTACGCCTGGAGGTGGGTCGGGTGGGCCGCAGAGCCCTGGCGTTCGGCCTCGCGACGGTAGTGGCGGCGCTCATCGGCGTCGGCCTTGCGGCGGCCACCGCCTGGCGGGAATCGGGAAGCCTGGAGTGGCCGTGGCAGGCGGCGCGACAACCGGTCCCCCCGGCCGAGCCCGCCCCCGCCGGAAGCTCCCCCGAGGTGGTGGACCCCGACGCCGAACTGGTCTTTGTGTGGCGGGCACCGGCCTGTCTCCGGGAAGTGGTGGAGTACCGCGCCCCGCCCCGCCGGGTGGCCGGGGCCGCCCGGGAGGAACTGGCCCAGCTCTATCCCGAGTGGTCCGTCGAGTCCTTCAGTTCCCGCCGCGTCGTGCTGGCCCGTACCTACGACGCCATGTGCGATGAACTGGAGCGCTTCCGCCTGATCACCCTGAAGGACGGCCGCGTGGCGGTCTACTACGGCCGCCGCTGGCCGCTGGTGGTGCTCAAGGAGGTCACCGACCTGACCGTCGACCGCCTCCGCCAGGCCGACCTGGAGCGCCTGGAGGCCGGCATCGAACTGGAGGGTGACGCCGCCGTCCTGGAGTTCCTGGAAGGACTCACCCACTAGCCTCGCCGCACCGCGTCTGCTTCCCGGCCGCTCTCCTCGGTGTCCGCCCCGACACCATCCGCCGCTGGGAACAGCAGGGGAAGATTCGGGTCCTGCGTACGCCCGGCGGGAAGCGGCGAATCCCGGAATCGGAGATCCGCCGCCTCCGGGGCGAGACCCACCAAGGGGGATCTGGACCGCCAGGCAGCCCACATCCGGGCGGCGATGGCCGGGCAGGGGTTTCGGCCGGATCATCGACGTCACCGATACCGTCGGGAACACTGTTCGGCCGGTAAGCAGGCATTTACGCATGAATGCTTACGTTTTCAGGAACGGTGGTTTCTGGAGCGGGAATTTCATGCCTGGCAGGGATGACCAGGGACTGGCCGAGAATCCAGCCACTGAAAGAGGGGTGCGGCCGGGGCGTGATCGTGCTGGGCGTGGATCCCGGCACCGCCACGACGGGCTTCGGGGTCGTCCGGGAATCGTCGGGACGCCTGGAAGCCCTGGCGGCGGGGGTCATCGAGACCGACGCGGCGCTTTCTCTGGCCAGCCGGCTGGGGGAGATCGCCCGCGGCGTGGAGGCCCTGGTGGCCAGGTACGGTCCGGACTGTCTGGCCGTGGAGGAGATCTTCTTCAACCGGAACGTGAGAAGCGCGCTGGCGGTGGGCCATGCCCGGGGGGTCGTGCTGCTGGCGGCCGACCGCGCGGGCCTGGAGGTGGTGGCGCTCTCGCCCCTCGAGGTCAAGACGGCGGTCACCGGGTACGGCCGAGCCGACAAGGTACAGGTGCAGAAGATGGTCCAGCGCCTGCTGGGACTGACCGAGCCGCCCCGGCCGGCCGACGCCGCCGACGCCCTGGCGGTGGCCATCGCCTGCCTGCACCGGCGGCCCCTGGCCGCCCGGCTGCGGGAGACGTCGGGTTCCGGCCGCCCGGCGGCGAGGCCGGCAGGCCGGAGGGGCCGCGGATGATCTCCTTCTTGCGGGGCTCGCTGGTCCGGACGGGCGCCCAGACCGTCGTCCTGGAGGTGGGCGGTGTCGGCTACGAACTGGTGGTTCCCACTTCCACGCTGGCCAGAGCGCCGGCGCCCGGGGAGACGACCACCCTGTACACCCACCTTCAGGTGCGCGAGGACAGCCTGGTGCTCTTCGGGTTCGCCAGCCCCGCCGAGTGCCAGCTGTTCCGGCTGCTGCTCGGGGTGACCGGGATCGGTTCCCGGGCGGCGCTGGGCATCCTGTCGGCCACGACCCCGGAGCGCTTCCTGATGGCCGTGGCCTTCGAGGACGTCGCCGCGCTGACCCGCCTGCCCGGCGTGGGGAAGAAGACGGCCCAGCGGCTGATCCTGGAACTCCGGGAGCGAATCGGCTATCCCCTGGCCGACGTGGTGGCGGGGCAGGCGCCGGCCGCCGCGCCGGCTCACGGCCCGGCGGAGGAGGCCGCCGAGGCCCTGGTGGCCCTGGGCTACCCCCGGAGCGAGGCCGCCGAGGCGGTACGGCGAGCCCGCGCGGAACTGGGACCTGACGCCAACGCCAAGGCGCTGGTCCGCCACGGGCTTAAACACCTGGCCCGGGTCGAGTAGGTGGGGGGACGGGATGCCGTGGAGGAGCGACTGATCGCGCCCGAGCGCCGGGAGGAAGACCGGGTCCTGGACACCCTGCGGCCGCGCCGCTTCGGTGAGTTTCCCGGCCAGGAACCGGCCAAGGAGCGGCTGGAGATCTTCATCCAGGCGGCCCGGGAGCGGGATGAGGCCCTGGACCACGTGCTGCTCTACGGCCCGCCGGGCCTGGGCAAGACGACCCTGGCCCACATCATCGCCAACGAGCTCGGGGTGGGTATCCGCACCACTTCGGGGCCGGCGCTGGAGCGCCCGGGCGACCTGGCGGCCATTCTCACCAACCTGGCCGACCGGGACGTGCTGTTCATCGACGAGGTCCACCGCCTGCCCCGGACGGTCGAAGAGATCCTGTACCCGGCAATGGAAGACTATGCCCTGGACATAATCATCGGCAAGGGGCCGAGCGCCCGTACGTTGCGGCTGGAACTGCCCCGGTTCACCCTGATCGGCGCCACCACCCGGGCGGGCCGGCTCACCTCCCCGCTCCGGGACCGGTTCGGGGTGGTGGTCCGGATGGAGTACTACGACCCCCAAGACCTCACCCGGATCGTCACCCGCGCCGCGCGGATCCTGGGGGTCGAGCTCGAGCCGGAGGGAGCGTCGGAGATCGCCCGCCGTTCCCGGGGCACGCCCCGGGTGGCCAACCGGCTGCTGAAGCGGGTACGGGACTTCGCGCAGGTCAGGGCGGACGGGGTGATCACCGGGCAGGTGGCCAGGGACGCCCTGGAACTGCTGGAGGTGGACGCGCTGGGCCTCGACCGGGTGGACCACAAGCTCCTCCGCCTGATGGCGGAGGCCTTCGGTGGCGGCCCGGTCGGCCTGGATACCATGGCGGCCGCCATCAGCGAGGAGCCCGAAACCATCGAGGACGTGTACGAGCCGTACCTCATGCAGATCGGCTTTTTGCAGCGGACCCCCAGGGGGCGGGTGATGACCCGCTGGGCCTACGGCCACCTGGGGCTGGCGCCGCCGGCGGGGACGCCGGACGCCCAGCCCACCCTGTTCGACGAGCTGGAGGCGGAAGGCCAGGAGTCCTGAGGGCAGCGTCGTGCGGGTGGGGCGGGCGGCGGCCCCGCCGGGTGAGGTTCGGGAGGGATGCACCGTGCCGGCGTGGGAGCAGCTGGGTCGGCTGCTGGTCTACGTGGGGCTGGGCCTGGTCGTCCTGGGGCTGGCCCTGAGCTTCGGCGGCCGCGTGTTGGGCCTCGGGCGGCTGCCCGGCGACATCGTCGTCCAGCGGGGCAACTTCACCTTCTACTTCCCTCTGGGCACGTCCATCCTGCTGAGTCTGGTGCTGACGGCAGGGCTTACCCTGCTGGCCTGGCTCGGCCGGCGCTAGCTCGCCCGCCACCGGCCGTTAACCCCGTGCGCCGGGCGGTCGATGCTGAAGGTGGAGCCCCTCGGGGTGCGGAGCAGGGGGCCCGGCCGCCGGCAGGTCTGCCGGGTCCCTCACCAGCGCAGCGGGAGGAGCCGCTTGCCCGTGCCGCGAAGCCTGTCGCCACCCTCCGGAAACCAGTGGAAGTGGCCGGCTACCCTTCCAAAGGCGGGCCCGGCCCCGAACTCTTTGAGTGGCGAGGTGACGGCGGTGGCGTCTCCGCGCTATCGCGGGGAACCGGCCGCGGTGCGGACCTCGTCGCCGGACCGGCTGCTGGAACTGGCCCGGAACGGCAGCGCCCCGGCAAGGGAAGAGCTGGTCCGGCGATTCACGCCTTTCATCCTGAAGACGGCGGCGCAGGTTGCCGGGCGGTACCTGAAGCTGGGCCAGGATGACGAGGCCAGCATCGGGCTGATGGCCTTCGACGAGGCTATCGACAGCTTCGACCCCCGCAAGGGGAAGGGCTTTCTGCCCTTTGCCGAGACCGTCATCCGCCGCCGGATCATCGATCACTTTCGCCAGAACAAGGCACGGCGGCGGGAGATCCCGCTGACCGCCTTCGAGGAGGAGGACGAGGAAGGCCGGATCTCCAATACCGTCGAGCATTCTCAGGCGATGGCGGCCTACGCCGCCGGGGTGGAGGCCCTCGAACGGAAGGAAGAGATCCTGCGGTTCCGCCAGTTGCTGGCCGGGTTCGGGATCAGCCTGGACGAGCTGGTCAGGATGTCGCCGCGGCACCAGGATGCCAGGGAGCGTGCCATCGCCGTCGCCAGGGTGATCGCCTCCACCCCGGAGCACCGGGAGCACCTGCTCGCCCGGGGGGAGTTGCCCCTGAAGGCCCTGACGCGGCAGGTGGATCTCTCCCGGAAGGCCCTGGAGCGACAGCGCAAGTACATCATCGCCGTTGCCCTCATCCTCATCGAGGACCTGGCGCACCTGAAGGAGTACGTTCGCCTGGCGACCGACAGGGACGCAGGACGTGATGCTGGTGATCGCTAGCCGAAAAGGTGAACCGACAAGCCGGGACGAGCACCCGGAACGGGCCGTCGTCCTGGAGGTCAAAGGCAACCGGGCCGTCGTCCTGACCACGGAGGGCGAGTTTCGCCGGCTGACCCTGCCGGGGTATGGCTACGCCATCGGGGACGAGGTGGCCCTGCCCGCCGCTGCCGGCCGCCGCACGGCCGCCGCGTGGTGGCGGCTCCGCCCGGCAATCCGGTGGCGCCCCGTGGCCCTCGCCGCAGCCGTCCTGGCCTTGGCCCTCGTCCCGGTGGGCGCTTTCTGGTACCAGTCGCTTCCCGCCGCCGAACTGGCCTACGTCACGGTGGACATCAATCCCAGCCTGGACCTGACGGTCGACGCCCGGGAGCGCGTGGTCGACGCCGTGGCCAACAACGCCGACGGCCAGCGCCTGCTGGCCGGGCTCGGCCGGGAGGGATTCTACCGCCGGCCCCTGGACCAGGTGCTGGCCAGCGTGACCCAGCTGGCGGTGGACCTGGGCTATCTGGCGCCGGACGGCGAGCACCTGGTGCTGCTGGCGGTGGCGCCCGCCGGTTCCCTGGACAGCGGGCTCAAGGCGCGGCTGGAAGCCGTTCAGGCCCGCCTGCAGGCGGCAGTGACGGTCCGGGCCGTCCTGGCCGAGGCCCGCGTGGAAGCGGTGGTGGAAACCATCCCCGTTCCCCCGGCCGTCAGGGAGGAGGCCAAGAAGCTCCAGTTGTCCCCGGGGAAGCTTGGCCTGTACGTCGCCGCCCGCCAGGCCGACCTCGACCTGGAGCCCGATGCCGTCGCCGGCAACCTGGCCCAGGTCCTGCAGGAGGCCGGCAAGCAGGCGGCCGAAAGCCTCAAGGAACTGGCCCGGAAGGCCCGGGAACTCGACCGGACCCCCGCCGCCCAGCGCGACGCGGCGACCCGGACCATCCTGGACCAGTTCGAGCAAGAGATCAAGAAGAGCGGCAAGGACCCGGTCGGAAAGGAGCCGGCGGTCTGGCCCGGCGAGCGCGGCCGCGGCAAGAGCACTCCGGCCGCCGAGGAGGCGGCGAGCCAGGTCGAGGCTGAAGCGGCTGCCGAACCGCGGCCCGGACCGGTCCCGGCCTCCGTACCCGCGGTCAGGCCTGAGGAGTCCCGGGCGGCGCCCCAGGATCCCGACGGAGCAGGCGGCCCCGCGGGCCGGCCCGATAAGGCTGGTCCCGACCGGGGCATGGGTCCGGGCACCGCCGGACCGCCCGGCGCAGAAACGCATGGTGAGGCTCCGGACGGGCAAGGCCCGGAGGAAGCGGGCGGAACCCGGACCCCCGGCGAACCGGGCGGAGGTGAAGCCCCCGGCGGCACGGGTGAAACCCGGGGTGGCTCCGGCGAGGATAAGACGCCCGAAGGCGAGGCGCCCGGTGAACCCGGGGAACGGGACCAGACCGGTGGCGAGCCAAAGGGTGGCCCGGTCCGGGGCAAGGCGCCAGGCCCCCCGGGGGTCGCCGAACGCGGCCCGCTCCACGCCGACGGCGAGGGCGACCCGGGTGACGAGGTGACCAGGTTCAAGGTCCCCCCCCCCCGCCCGCCGGAGCCGTTGATCCCCCGGGGGCTCGCCGGGGCGCGCGCCCCCGGGCCGGCAACGGGCGGCGGGGCCCCGGGACAAGCAGGACTTTCCAGCCGGCCGGCCGAAGCCAGCACCACCCGCTCCGGCCGGGGGGATGTGCGTGGCCTTTGACCCGCGGATCAAGGAAGAGGCCATCGACCGCCTTTTCGAAGCGGTGCTTTCCCTCGAAACGGTGGAGGAGTGCTACCGTTTCTTTTACGACCTCTGCACCATCGGCGAGCTGAAGTCGCTGGCCCAGCGCTGGCAGGTGGCCAGGCTGCTGGCCGCCGGCGCCACCTACGACGAGATCGTCGGGCGGACGGGGATGAGCACCGCCACCATCAGCCGGATCAAGCGCTTCTTGCACTACGGAGCGGACGGGTACCGCCTGGCCCTGAAGCGCCTCGGCGAGCCAGCGCCGGTGCCAGGCCCCCCACCGGGCGAGGGGGGCGCCGGCGACCAGGGCGGTGGTGCCACCGGCGGCCCTGATCGCCGGAGCTAGCGGCCGCGCTGGCCCGACCAGCCCCACTGGCCCGACCAGCCCCACTGGCCCGACCAGCCCCAC
>DYFQ01000006.1 GCA_020725105.1 Symbiobacterium thermophilum | reverse complement strand
ACGGCGACCGGGTGATCGCCAGGATCCACTCGCGCGGCCGGGGCGGGCGCGGCCTCGAGGGGGAGGTCATCCGGATCCTGGAGCGGGCCCACAAGACGCTGGTGGGCGCCTTCGAGCCCGGCCGGCACTTCGGCGTGGTCACCCCCGACGACCGGCGGATCCGCCACGACGTGTTCGTGCCCCGCGGGGACACGGCCGGCGCCCGGGCCGGCGAGAAGGTGGTCGTCGAGATCACCCGCTGGCCCGCCGCCCGGCGGAATCCCGAGGGCCGGGTGATCGAGCGGCTGGGGCCGGCCGACGCGCCCGGGGTCGACGTGGCCGTCATCATCCGCAAGTACGGCCTGCCGGAGACCTTTCCCCCGGAGGTGCTGGCCGAGGCCGACCAGGTACCGGACGCCGTGGCGCCCGAGGAGGTCCAGGGACGCCTTGACCTCCGGGACCTGCCGGTGATCACCATCGACGGCGAGGACGCCAAGGACCTGGACGATGCGGTGTCGCTGGAACAGCTGGACGATGGCAACCTGCGGCTCGGGGTCCACATCGCCGACGTCAGCCACTACGTGCGGGAGGGGTCCGCCCTCGATCAGGAGGCCAGGCGGCGGGGCACCAGCGTGTACCTGGTGGACCGGGTGTTGCCCATGCTGCCGCCGAGGCTGTCCAACGGTATCTGCAGCCTGAACCCCCGGGTTGACCGGCTCACCCTTTCGTGCCTCATGACGCTGACCCCCGACGGCCGGGTGCTGGACCACCGGATCGCCAAGAGCGTCATCCACTCGCGGGAGCGGACGACCTACGAGGACGTGGCCAAGATCCTGGTGCAGAAGAACCCGGTGGTCACGGCCAGGTATCGCGACCTGGTGCCGACGCTGCGGGCCATGGAGGCGCTGGCGATGGCGCTCCGGGCCCGGCGGTTCGAGCGGGGCAGCCTGGACTTCAACTTTCCCGAGGCCAGGGTCACCCTCGACGCCGAGGGGCGTCCGGTGAAGGTTTCCCTCTACAAGCGCAGCGTGGCCGACCAGATCATCGAGGAGTTCATGCTGGTGGCCAACGAGACCGTGGCCCGCCAGTACCTCGGGGCCAGGGTGCCGTTTCTGTACCGGATTCACGAGCCCCCCGACCCGGCCGGCGTGGAAGCCCTCGACGAGTTTCTGTTCCACTTCGGCCTGCACGTGTCCGACCCGGAGCGGGTCGAGCCCAAGCAGTTGCAGGCCATCCTCGACCGGGTCCAGGGGCGGCCCGAGGAACACCTGGTGCAGACGGTGGTGCTGCGCTCGCTGAAGCTGGCGCGCTACGCCGCCGAGCCCAGGGGGCACTTCGGGCTGGCGGCCGAGCACTACACCCACTTCACCTCACCCATCCGCCGCTACCCGGACCTTCAGATCCACCGGATCATCACCGAGCACCTGGCGGCCAGGGGCAGGCTCCCGGCCCGCCGCGCCGCCGTGCTCCGCCGGCTCCTGCCTGAGGTGGCGGAACTGGCGTCGGAGCGGGAGCGGCTGGCCGAGGAGGCCGAGCGCGAGAGCGTCGAGTTGAAAAAGGTCCAGTTCATGCAGGACAAGGTGGGCCAGGTTTACGACGGCATCGTGGCCGGGGTCACCGCCTTCGGCCTCTTCGTGTCCCTGGAGAACACCGTGGAGGGCCTGGTTCACGTGTCCAACCTGACCGACGACTACTACAGCTACGAGGAAAAGCACTACGCGCTGGTCGGCCAGTCCACGGGCAAGACCTACCGACTGGGCGACTGGGTGCGGGTGAGGGTGCTGCGGGTCGACGCGGCCCAGCGGCAGGTGGACTTCGGCCTGGTCGGAGCCGAACCGCCGGAACTGGCGGGTTACGGCCTGTTCCGGACCAGGCAGCCGGGCGGCCCGGCCCCCGGCGCGCCGCCCGAGGCCGCCGCCAAGGAGCCGGCGGCGGGTGAACCCCGGGCGCCAGAACAAACCGAGGCTTCCGGCAAGCGCCGGGCGGGCGAAGGCCGGCGCGGCCGGGGCAAGCGGGACGGGCGCCGGCGGCGCGTTCCTTGACACACCGGCCCGCGAAGCCTACAATCAAAGCGCAGGGTTGACAAGACATCGTCGCCGTTACACACAAGCCTCCGGGGCGGCCGGGCCAGGATCCCGCGGCATACGGCCAGCACGGAGGCCGTGTTGTCGCCGGGGAGTCTCCGCCATGACGGCCGAGGCCGGAAAAGACAAGCGCATCGTCCACGTGGCGGAAAACCGCAAGGCCCGGCACGACTACCACCTTGAGGAAAAGTTCGAGGCCGGGCTGGTGCTGACCGGAACCGAGGTCAAGTCGCTACGCCGTGGCCACTGTAACCTGCGGGACGGCTACGCGCAGGTCAATGACGGCGAGGTCTGGCTGTACAACGTTCACATAAGCCCGTACGAGGCCGGCAACCGGTTCAATCACGAACCAATGCGGCCGCGCAAGCTCTTGCTGCACCGGGAGGAGATCAACCGGCTCATCGGCCGGACCCGCGAAAAAGGGTATACGCTCGTGCCGCTCAGGGTGTACTTTAAAGGTGGGTACGCCAAGGTCGAACTTGCCCTGGCCCGCGGCAAGCGCCAGTACGACAAGCGCCGGGCCATCGCCGAGCGGGACGCGCGGCGGGAGATCGACCGGGCGTTCAAGGAACGGCAGCAGGCGTAGTGACGGGCGGCCGTGGCGGGTCAGCCGGGTCGTGGCCCTGGTGGCGTACGGGGCGAAGTTTCGGGGGCGAGTGGAGTCGATCGGGACGGCCGGGGTGAGAGAAGCGAGCCGAGGTTCCTCGCGCCTCGTTAAACAGCGGGGGGCAAATCAACTGCCAACGAACCTGTAGCGCTGGCGGCTTAGCACCGCTAACGCCCGCGATGGCCCCGCCTGCCGGGCCGCCCGGGCGTCAACCCTGGCAGGCTACCCGCCGAGCCTCGGCCCGCGGCCAGGCGGGGAAGCATAACCGGGCTAGCGCCTGGCGCATCCTGCTCCTGGGAGGCGCCGGGGGCGAAACCTGAACAGGAGCTACGCTCGTAGAAGCTCTTGCCGCGGCGTTTCGAGACGCCGGGTTCGACTCCCGGCCGCCTCCACCATTTTCAAGGCTGAGGGACCGGCCAGCCGGCCGGTCCCGCGGTTCATAACCCCCCTTTTCCGCCGCCACGGCCCGAAGGCCCGCTTCCTGCCGGGGGCGCCAGGGGACTCAGGCCCTTCAGGACGGCCCAGAGCGCCAGCTGGGTGCGATTGGCCAGCCCCAGCTTGCCCCGGGCGTTGGCCAGGTGGTTCCTGACCGTCTTCTCACTCAGGTAGAGGCGGGCCGCGATCTCCCGGTTGGACCACCCCCGCCCGACCAGGGCCAGAACCTCCCGTTCCCGCGGGCTCAAGCCTGTCTCCTCGGCGGGACCCGCCGCGTCGCCGGCGGTAGGGGGCGTGGCCTCCGCCCCGGCGGCCGCGAGGGCTGCGTGCAGGGCCTGCGGGTGGAAGCTCGCCCCGCCGGCCGCGGCCAGCCTGACCGCGTCGATGAGCTCGGGGGCCGTTGCCGACTTGATCCAGTAACCCCGGCTGCCGGCGCGGATCATCCGGAGCACCGTCTCGGAGTCGCCGTGCATGGTCAGGGCGACCACCGTTGCCCCTGGCACCCGCCGGCGGATGGCGGCCACCGCCTCCCAGGCCGGCAGGCCCGGCATGCTCACGTCCAGGAGCACCACGTCGGGCTTGAGGGCGACGGCTTTGCGAACCGCGTCGTCCGCCGTGGAACTCTCGCCAACCACGCGGAGCCGGGGATCGGTCTCCAGCAGCCGGCGCAGCCCCTCCCGGAAAAGGGTGTGGTCATCGGCCAGCAGCACGCGGATGGGCGGGGGAGCCATGCCTCTCTCCCTCCTGACCGGCGCCGGCAGGCGCCGAAGGCGGCCCCGGCCGCAGCCAGGCGACGAGCCGGGCGACCAGCCGGCCGAGCCAGCCCCGCCCCGGTCCGCCGGCGCGAGAGCCCGTAGTTCCGGAGACCTGTCCGGCGCCCGCCGCCCCGGCCGGCCCGCCGGCGGCGCCCGACTGTCCGGCGCCAGGCCCGGGCGGCTCCGCCGCGTAGGGCAGGGCCGCCAGCAGCCTGGTACCCCGCCCGGGCGCCGTGACCACGCGCCAGCGGCCACCCAGGGCGGTGACCCGCTCATCGATACTGACCAGGCCGTAGCGGCCGAGCTGAGGCAGGTGGTCCAGTCGGGCGGGCAGCCGGAAGCCGTTGCCGTCGTCCCGCACCAGCAGGACCAGGGCCCGCCGGCCGAAGCGCAGGCGCACCCCGACTCGCCGGGCGTCGGCGTGCCGCCTGGCGTTGGCCAGCGCTTCCTGGACGATCCGGAAGGCGGCAGTCGCCACGGTCGGATTGAGTTCCGGAGGCGTGCCGGTGACCGCCAGGGCCACCTCGAAGTGGTGCTCGTACTTGAGTTCGGCCAGGAACTGGCGCAGGCCGTTCACCAGTCCCCGTTCCAGGTGCAGCGGGCGGAGGTCGGCGACGATTCGCCGGACCTCGTCCAGGGTGGCGGCCGCCAGCCGCCGGAGGGTCCGGAGTTCCCTGCGGGCCCGGCGGGGATCGTGATCCAGCATGGTTTCTACCAGGTTGATGGCGATCAGCAACTGGGCCAGCGCCTGGGCGATCCCGTCGTGAATGTCGCGACCGAGCCGCCTGCGCTCCGCCTCTGTTGCCGCCAGTACCTGGTGCAGGATGTCGCGGTCGGCCACCGGGTTCCCTCCGCTCGCGGCACACCCTCGCTCACAGCATATGAACGGTAGCCGGCTGAATTGGGCGCCTGTCCCGGGTGCAGTCCGAGGCGCCCAGCACCCGCGGGCCTCGCGGGCCGTACCATGCCACCGAACCTGTCCGGGGCCCGGTTCTGGTTCAGCAAGGCGCCTGGCAGAAATTACCAGGCCTGATGACGCGTCATGCCCTGTAAGGGTTGGAATGAACGCGACACCGCCACGGTCAGTCCCCCCACACCTGGCCCCGGCCCGCCGGCCGGGGCGTTCCTTTTCCGGCGCCGGGCCTTGATTCCGGCGGAAATCCGAGAATTAGCCGTTTGGCCCCTGATTTCAGCGAATGAGTTTCACCGCGCATCCTGGCGCGCCGGATAGGACCTTCGTTGACACTTGTTCTGGCGGGCTGGTATCATGAGGTTAGTGCAGCGCCGGAAGGAGGGTGCGGAGCGCGGTGGACGCCCGGCGACGTGAGGCGACAACGCTGCCGAGTCCGGTGGAACCGCAGGTCGTACACGAGGTTGAGTGCCTGCTCCGGCAGGTGGCCATCATCGTCCGCAAGCGCGGGCGCGACATCCTGCAGGACTTCGACATCACCCCGCCCCAGTTCGACGCGCTGCTGGTGCTCGACGAGTTCCGCGACATCACCATGGGCGAGCTCGGGGAAAAGATGTACCTGGCGTGCAGCACGGCAACGGACCTCATCGATCGCATGGAACGGAACGGCCTTATCGAACGGGAGCGCGACCCCAGGGACCGGCGGGTAATCCGGCTCAAGGTCAGGCCAAAGGGTCACGAGGTCATCAAGGAGGTCCTCGCGGCCCGGCGCCGTTACCTGGCGGGGATCTTGCGGGAAATCGACGACGCCGATCGCGAGCGGCTGGTGCGCTCGCTGGAGCAGTTGCACGCCCTGATGACCCAGGCGGAGGTGGTCAGGGCCTCGTCCGGCTGACCCCCGGCGGAGCATCGCGCCTCACGGGAAAGAGGGGTCGGCCGGGCCGGTGCGAAGTGGGCCACGGCGTGGCCCTTCTTGTTTTCGAGTGCGGTCCCGATGCGAGGTTGTTCGGGAGGGGTTCCCGGTTGTCGCCGGACATGGTCGGAGGCTACCTGTTCATCTTCTTCGCCCGGGTGCTCGACGTCTCCCTGGGCAGCACCCGCATCCTCTTCCTGGTACGGGGGCAGCGGCTGCTGGCCGCGGTCACCGGCTTTTTTGAAGTCAGCGTGTTCATCCTGGCCCTGGCCAAGGTGATCACCGGCCTGAATGAACCGCTGAACCTGGTGGTCTACGCGCTGGGCTTCGCGGCGGGAACCTATGCCGGTGGCTTCATCGAGGAGAAGCTAGCCCTGGGCCACGTCACGGTGATGGCGGTGCCCCGCGTCGAGGAGGCCGTCGGCGTGCTGGTGGACGGCCTGAGAGAGCGGGGCTTCGGGGTCACGGTCCTTGAGGGCTCGGGCCGGAGCGGACCGCGGAAGATTCTCTTCGTCACCGTCCGCCGGCGCCAGCTCCGGTCGGTCTTGCGGCACATAGAGGAACAGCAGCCCGAGGGGTTTGTCACGGTCATGGAAACCCGGCGGGCCGTGGGGCCGATGCTGGAGTACCGCAAGGGAAAGTGAGGG
This sequence comes from Symbiobacterium thermophilum, assembly GCA_020725105.1. Classification (GTDB taxonomy): domain Bacteria; phylum Bacillota; class Sulfobacillia; order DYFQ01; family DYFQ01; genus DYFQ01. Next base: position 83,567 of record DYFQ01000006.1, on the reverse strand, counting down.
AGCGCTCGAGTTGACCACCGCCACCTGGTACCTGGGGGCCTACGTGATCGGCTTCTACGTGGCCTGGCTCGCCCTGGCCGAGGTTCGCTGGGAAGGCGTCATGGCCCGGCCCACCGCCGGGTGGGCGGTGGCGCTCAGGGTTCTGCTGGCCCTGACCCTGGCCGCCGGCGCCCGGGAGGCGGTCATGGCCGTCCTGACCATGGCCCGGGTCATCTGGGCGGCGGTGGCGGGGGCATGAGCGCGGTCCGGCCCGACGGGCGGCGGCCCGACCAGTTGCGCCCACTGGTCCTCAAACGGCACTTCTTGCGCCACGCGGCAGGCTCGGTCTGGGTCGAGGCCGGCGACACATGGGTGCTCTGCGCGGCGACGGTGGAGGACCGGGTGCCACCCTGGCTCAAGGGCTCCGGGCAGGGGTGGGTGACGGCCGAGTACGGCATGCTGCCCCGGTCCACGGCCGAGCGGCACCCGAGGGAAGGGCCCGGGAGGACGTCCGGCCGGACCTACGAGATCCAGCGGCTCATCGGCCGTTCCCTGCGGGCGGTCACCAACCTTCCCGCGCTGGGCGAGCGTACGGTCACCCTGGACTGTGACGTCATCCAGGCTGACGGAGGTACCCGGACGGCGGCCGTCACCGGCGCCTTCGTGGCCCTGGTGGATGCCCTGGACGGGCTCCGCCGCGAGGGGGTTCTGGAGGAGTTGCCCGTGGCCGACCTGGTCGCCGCCATCAGCGTGGGGGTGGTCGATGGCGTCGCCGTGGCCGACCTGTGCTACGCTGAAGACGTCCGGGCCCGGGTGGACATGAACGTGGTGCTGACCGGCGCCGGTGAACTGGTGGAAGTTCAGGGCTCCGGCGAGCAGGCCCCGTTTGCCTGGGCGGAACTGGACCGCCTGCTGGAACTGGCCCGGCGGGTGATGCCCCGGGTGTTCCAGGTCCAGCGGGAAGTCCTGGGTGAGCTGGCCGAGCGGATCGGCCGGGTGCCCAGGGCCGAACCGCCACCGGAACCCGCGGTCGGGACTGAGCCCGGTGGGCGGTGACGGGGCGGGGTGCTGGCCCCGCCTGGTGCTGGCCACGCGCAATCCCGGGAAGCTCCGGGAGATGCGGGCCATCCTGGCCGACCTGCCGCTGGAGACGGTTCCGGTGGCCGAGTTGCTGCCGGCCGGGCCCCAAGTGCGGGAAACCGCGGTCAGCTTTGCCGAAAACGCCATCCTGAAGGCCCAGAGCGCGGTCAGGCGGCTCGGCCTGCCGGCGCTGGGCGAGGACTCGGGGCTCGAGGTGGACGCCCTGGGCGGACTGCCGGGAATTCACTCGGCCCGCTTCGGCGGCCCGGGCCTCGATGACGAAGGCCGCTACCAGAAGCTCCTGGCAATGCTGGAGGGCCTCCCCCCGGCGGCCAGGACCGCCCGGTTCCGGGCCGCCGTCGCCGTCGCCCTGCCGGGCGGGGCCGTCTACGTCGCCGAGGGCCGTTGCGAAGGGTTGATCGCTACCGCGCCCCGGGGCCGCGGCGGCTTCGGGTACGATCCGGTCTTCCTCGTGCCCGAGCTGGGCCGCACCTTTGCCGAACTGACCCCTGACGAAAAGGCGGCGGTCAGCCATCGCGGGCGGGCGCTCAGGGCGGCGCGGCCGTTGATCCGCCAGGTTCTCGCCCTCGGGCCGGAGCCCGTCGATTGACTGGCTGCTACGGCCACCTTATACTTTAGAATACCTCGTTCTGACGATGTCGTGATCTTGCGGGGCGTGGCGCAGTTTGGCAGCGCGCTTGCTTTGGGAGCAAGAGGTCGCCGGTTCGAATCCGGCCGCCCCGACCGGCCTGCGGATGGGCCCGCAAACGCGCGCTAGCAGCGGTCTGGCGCGCTTGCTGCTTTTGACCGCCCCCAGGGCCTGTGCTATACTTATCTCTGCGATTTCCGCGGGTGTAGCTCAATGGTAGAGCGGGGCCCTTCCAAGGCTCATACGTGGGTTCGATTCCCATCACCCGCTCGCGCCCGTAGCTCAACTGGACAGAGCGTCCGACTTCTACTCGGAGGGTTGGGGGTTCGAGTCCTCCCGGGCGCGCGGACGGCATGGTGAGCGTAGCTCAGCTGGTCAGAGCGCGGGACTGTGGCTCCCGAGGTCGCGGGTTCAAATCCCGTCGCTCACCCCAAGGTTTTCCGGTCTGTTGGGGCGTAGCCAAGCGGTAAGGCAGCGGACTTTGGATCCGCGATCCTAGGTTCGAATCCTAGCGCCCCAGCAGCTTTGCTGATCGGGGTCTTGTGTCGGGGCCGGCTTGGGCCAGTAGCTCAATGGTAGAGCAAGGGCCTTTTAAGCCCGAGGTTGAGGGTTCAAGTCCCTCCTGGCCCCCACGAAGGCGCGCGCCGGCGAGGATGGCGGAACTGGTAGACGCTCAGGACTTAGGATCCTGTGCCCCTCGGGGCGTGTGGGTTCGAGTCCCACTCCTCGCACAGGCTCCGGGCGGTAGCAGACCAGGATGGAACCCGGAGGAAGTCCAGGCGGACGTAGCTCAGTGGTAGAGCGTCGCCTTGCCAAGGCGAAGGTCGCGGGTTCGAAACCCGTCGTCCGCTCATCCGGCCGGTTGTCGGGTGGCGCTCCGGCGGTGGTTGCTCAGGGCGCGGGTGCGGGCCGCCGGGGTGGCCACGGCTTCGTGGCCGGTTGCACTCTTGCCCGCCCGTGGTATAATTAGGTGGCTTTTTCCAGGTAGCGCCCCACTTGCGGGGCGTTTTTTCAATGGGGCGCCATGGCGGGTCGGAGGCCATGGTCCCTGCGGGCGCGGCGCCGGCGGCGTGGCCGGCGGTCGGCGGCGGTTGGGAGGGCGGTCATGCGGGTAGCCCTGGAGCAACTGGACAGGCACCGGGTCAGGCTGGAGGTCGAGGTAGACAAGGCCGAAGTCAGCCGGGCCTGGGAGGAAAGCTACCGGAAGTTCGCCGGGCGGGTGCACATCCCGGGTTTCCGGCGGGGCCGGGCCCCCATGGGCCTGGTCGAACGCTACGTCGGTGCCCACGCTCTGCGCAAGGAGGCTCTCGAGATCTTGCTGGACCGGAACTATCCCCGGGCGCTGGCTCACGCCCAGGTGGAGCCGATCGGCCGGCCCGAGCTGGAGATCGTCCGCCACGAGCGGGACGAACCTCTTGTCTTCAAGGTGACGGTCGAAGTGAAGCCGGGGGTCAAGCTCGGGGCCTACCGGGGCGTGGAGGTGGACGTTCCGCGGCCGCCGGTGACCGAGGAAGAAGTGCAGGCTGAACTCCAGGCGCTGCGGGAGCGGCTGGCCGAACTGGTGCCCGCCGACACCGACACCGTGTCCGGCGGCCAGGTGGCGGTCATCGACTACCGGGGCACCGTCGGGGGCGAGCCCTTCGAGGGTGGGGCCGCCAAGGGTCAGACTGTCGAGGTCGGCGGTGGCGGGCTGCTGGACGATTTCGAACGGGGGCTCCTCGGCGCCCGGGTGAACGAGACCCGCACCGTCACCGTGCGCTTCCCCGAGTCGTACGCCAACCCCGACCTGGCGGCCAAGGAAGCGGAGTTCGAGGTGACCGTCCGGGAGATCAAGGCCCGGCGGCTGCCCGACCTGGACGACGAGCTTGCCCGGCGGCTCGGCGCCGGGGAGACCGTCGGGGAACTGATCTCGACCGTCCGGCAAGGGTTGGAAGCCCTGCGGCATCAGGAAGCCCGGCAGGCCCTGCGTGACGCCGTGGTACGGCAGGTGGTCGACGCGGCCCAGGTGGACCTGCCTCCCTCCATGGTCGACCGCCGGCTGGACCGTGTGGTCCAGGACTTCACCGAGCAACTGGCGCGCCGGGGCCTGACCCTGGAGCAATACCTCCAGCAGGCCGGCATCGACCAGGACCGGCTTCGGGCCGACCTGCGGCCCCGGGCCGAGCGGGAGGTAAAGGAAGAACTGGTTCTGGAGGCCGTCGCCCGGGTGGAGGGCATCAGCGTCACGGAGCAGGAAGTCGAGACCCGGATCCAGCAGACGGCCGGGGCGTACGGCCGGGGCGGCGACCGGATCAGGACTTTGTTCCGGGACCCGGCCAACCGGGAAGGACTGGCCCATGCCATCAGGCTGGAAAAGGCCGCCAGCTTTCTGGCGGACCACGCCCGAAACCGGGCCGCCGCTCAGGCTGAGGCAGCCGCGACGGAACCCGAACCCTAACCCGAACCCCCGCGCGGGCCTGAGGGGTAGGTTTCAACAGGGCGGCCCGACCGGGCGAAATATAATGGTAGGGGGAACGACTTAGATGGCAAGCCCAAAACTGGAGGGTCCCGCCAACTACCTCGTCCCGATGGTCGTCGAGCAGACCGGCCGGGGCGAGCGGGCCTTTGACATCTATTCCCGGCTGCTGAAGGAGCGAATCGTCTTTCTGGGCACCCCCATCGACGACACGGTGGCCAATCTGGTGGTGGCCCAGTTGATCTTCCTGGAAAGCGAGGATCCCGAGCGGGACATCGACCTCTACATCAACTCGCCTGGCGGCTCGGTCTACGCCGGCCTGGCCATCTACGACACCATGCAGTACATCAAGCCCGACGTCAGGACCACCTGCGTGGGGCTGGCGGCCAGCATGGGAGCGGTGATCCTGATGGGCGGCGCCAAAGGCAAGCGCTATTCGCTGCCCCACACCAGGATCATGATCCACCAGCCGGTGGGCCAGGTGGGCGGCCAGGCGGTCGAGATTGAGATCGAAGCCAAGGAAATCCTCAAGACGCGCCAGATCCTGAACCAGATAATCGCCAAACACACCGGGCAACCTATCGAACGAGTTGAGCGCGACACCGACCGCAACTACTACATGTCGCCAGAAGAGGCACGGGCTTACGGCGTCATCGACGACATCCTGGTCACCCGGGGCAAGCGGGAGTAACCCCGGGCCCCTTACCCTGAGCAGGAAAATCACGGCCGCTGGCCGAAAGGCATTTTCCCTCCCTGGCGAGGGGACCGGGTAGCCGCGCCGGTTGCGGGCACCGGGCCCGGTGCTGCCTGAGCCTCCCGGAAGGGTGGAAACATGTTCAAGTTCACCGACGAAAAAGGCCAGCTCAAGTGCTCTTTCTGTGGCAAGGTCCAGGAGCAGGTGAAGCGCCTGGTCGCCGGGCCGGGAGTTTACATCTGTGACGAGTGCATCGAGCTTTGCAACGAGATCATCGAGGAAGAACTCAGCGAGGAGAAGGAGTTCGACCTCAGCGATGTCCCCAAACCGCGCGAGATCAAGGCCGTCCTGGACGAGTACGTCATCGGCCAGGAGAAGGCGAAGCGGATCCTGTCGGTGGCCGTCTACAACCACTACAAGCGAATCAACCTGGGCGGCAAGGTTCACGACGTCGAGCTTCAGAAGTCCAACATCATCATGCTGGGGCCGACCGGCTGCGGCAAGACCCTGCTCGCCCAGACCCTGGCCAAGATCCTGAACGTTCCCTTCGCCATCGCCGACGCCACCTCGCTGACCGAGGCCGGCTACGTGGGCGAGGACGTGGAGAACATCCTCCTCAAGCTCATCCAGGCCGCCGACTACGACATCGAGAAGGCGGAAAAGGGTATCGTTTACATCGACGAGATCGACAAGATTGCCCGCAAATCGGAGAACCCGTCCATCACCCGGGACGTGTCGGGCGAGGGCGTGCAGCAGGCGCTCCTGAAGATACTGGAAGGGACCGTGGCCAGTGTGCCGCCGCAGGGCGGGCGCAAGCACCCCCACCAGGAATTCATCCAGATCGACACCACCAACATCCTGTTCATCTGCGGCGGCGCCTTCGAGGGCATCGAGAAGATCATCCAGAACCGGACCGGGAAGAAGGCGATGGGCTTTTCCTCGGCCGTCTCCAGCCGCCAGGAGATGCGGATCGGGGAGATCCTGGACAAGATCATGCCCCAGGACCTGTTGAAGTTCGGGCTCATTCCCGAGTTCGTCGGCCGGTTGCCCATCATCGTCACCCTTGACGCCCTTGACGAGGAAGCGCTGATCCGCATTCTCACCGAGCCCAAGAACGCCCTGGTCAAGCAGTATCAGAAACTGTTCGAACTGGACGGCACCGACCTGGAGTTCAAGGAGGACGCCTTGCGGGCCATCGCCAGGGAGGCCATGCGCCGGAACTCCGGCGCCCGCGGCCTGCGGGCCATCATCGAGGACCTCATGCTGAACGTGATGTACGAGGTGCCGTCCCGGGGCGACGTGGCCCGCTGCGTGGTCACCAGGGAAGTGGTGCTCAACCGCGAGGAACCGCTGCTCATCATGGCTGACGCCCGCAAGGCCCGCAAGAAGGAAGAGACGGCCTAGCCAGCAATTCCCCGGCCGGCCGGGCGGGCCAGACCCGCTCCGGCCGGCATGGGCCCGCCCCCGCGAGGGATACTACAAACGGAGGTCTAGCGGCACTTTTCACTTCTTTCCCGCCGCCAGGGACACCGCCGTGGGGGAGTGGAACCCGATGCACCTCGGTAACATCATCACCCTGATCCAGTTTTTCTTCGCCGTGGTCATCGGTCTGTATTTCTGGAACCTGCTCAAGTCCCAGCAGGGAACCCGCGTGGCCGTGGACCGGGAATCCCGGAAGGAACTGGACAAGTTGCAGAAGCTCCGGGAGATCCGGCTGACCGAACCCCTGTCGGAGAAGACCCGGCCGACGCGGTTTGAAGACATCATCGGCCAGGCGGAAGGCTTGAAGGCCCTGCGGGCCGCGCTGTGCGGCCCCAACCCGCAGCACGTCATCATCTACGGTCCGCCGGGCGTCGGCAAGACGGCCGCCGCCCGGCTGGTTCTGGAGGAAGCCAAGCGTAACCCCGACTCGCCCTTCAAGGAGCACGCCAGGTTCATCGAGCTCGACGCCACCACCGCCCGCTTCGACGAGCGGGGCATCGCCGATCCCCTCATCGGGTCGGTCCACGACCCCATATACCAGGGGGCGGGCCCGCTGGGGATGGCCGGCATCCCCCAGCCCAAGCCGGGGGCGGTGACCAAGGCCCACGGCGGTATCCTGTTCATCGACGAGATCGGCGAACTGCACCCCGTTCAGATGAACAAGCTCTTGAAGGTCCTGGAAGACCGCAAGGTCTTTCTGGAAAGCGCCTACTACAGCGCGGAAGACCCCAACATCCCCCGCCACATCCAGGACATCTTCGAAAACGGTCTGCCCGCCGACTTCCGGCTGGTGGGCGCCACCACCAGGATGCCCCACGACATCCCGCCCGCCATCCGGTCCCGGTGCCTCGAGGTATTCTTCCGGGCGCTGACCCCCGCCGAGGTGGCCATCATTGCCCGGAACGCCGCCCATAAGATACACATCCCCATGGAGGACGGCGCCGTCGAGGTCATCCAGCGCTACGCCACCAACGGGCGGGAGGCGGTCAACATCGTCCAGATCGCGGCCGGCGTCACCATCAGCGAACGCCGCCAGACCATCACCACCGAGGACATCGAATGGGTCGTCAACGCCGGCCAGTACTCCCCCCGGCCCGAGAAGAAGGTCCCACCCGCCCCCCAGGTGGGCCTGGTGAACGGCCTGGCGGTCCACGGTCCCAACCAGGGTATGCTGGTGGAGATCGAGGTGGCTGCCACTTCCGCCGGCCGGGGCAAGGGCCAGATCATTGTCACCGGCATGATCGAGGAAGAGGAAATGGGAGGCTATGGCCACACCTACCGCCGCAAGTCCATGGCCAAGGGCTCGGTGGAAAACGTGGTCACCGTACTCCGTTCACTGCTGGGCGTGGACCCGCGGGACTACGACATTCACGTCAACTTTCCCGGCGGCGTGCCCATGGACGGCCCCTCGGCAGGACTGGCCATCGCCTGCGCCATCTATTCCGCCCTGACCCAGCGGCCCTTGGACAACCGCGCCGCCGTGACCGGCGAGATCTCCATCCGGGGCACCGTCCGTCCGGTCGGCGGGCTCGTGGCCAAGCTGGAGGCGGCACGCCAGGCTGGCGCCAGACGGGTTCTCATCCCCCGCGAGAACTGGCAGGAGATGTTCGCCGAAGAGAAGGACCTGGAGATCGTCCCCGTGGACACCCTCGAGGAGGCCCTGCGGCTCGCCCTGGTGGACGAGGTTGTTCAGGCCGCGGTCGAGGCGCGGGCGCCGGCTGCCCGGGAGCCGGCCGCCGAGGCGGTGCCTGAACCGGCGGCCGCCAGTTCCCACGCCGGCGAGCCAGAGCCCGGGCGCCCGCAGACGGTCCCCGGCGGCCCGCGGCCCCTGCCGTTGCCGGCCCAGACGGTGGCCGGCGGTTCGGGCGGCTGACCGGTGCCCCGGCCGTTCAGGGCACTTCCGGGGCGGCCAGTCTCAGCGTGCCGTCAGGTGGGCTGGCTGCCCAGGCCAGCAGGTCGAAGAGGCGGGCCAGCGACGGTAGGTCCAGGTGAACCCGGTCACGGTGAAGCACCAGCCGGTTCCCGGCGGCCCTCAGTCAGGGGGGTAACCCTCGGCGGAGGCGTCGCTGAAGGGTTGCCCGCCGTACTCGGCGAACCAGCGGCAGATACGCCGGAGGCGGTCCACGGCGCGCCGGGGGCGGTCGACGGCGTGGCGCTCTCCCTGGTAGATGACGAGTTTTGTCGGCACCCCGCGCTTCTTGAGGGCCAGGTAGAGCTGTTCCGCCTGACTCAAGGGACACCGCCAGTCGACCTCGCCGGCGGTTATCAGGAGCGGGGTGCGAATGCCGGTCACCCCGGCCATCGGTGAAATCGCCCGGTAACCAGCCTCGTTCTGCCAGGGTACGCCCAGGTCGTCCTGCCACCACAGATGGCAGTCGTCCGTGCCGAACGCGGCCACGTAATCCCACATGCCGTGCTCGGTCACGGCGGCCCGGAACACGTGGCTGTGGCCCACGGCCCAGTTGGTCATGATCCCGCCCTGCGAGAAGCCGGTGCAGAACAGGCGGTCCGGGTCGGCCCAGCCGCGGTCGATGACGGCCTGGACGCCCGACATCAGGTCGTCGTGCTCTAGAGGCCCCCAGCGACCCTGGATGACGCGGCAAAAGGCCTCGCCGTAGCCGATGGAGCCGCGGTAGTTGACCAGCAACACCAGGTAGCCCTGGCCGGCCCAGTACTGCTCGTCAAACTGGAAGGCCGGGGTATCGTGCCACATGGGCCCACCGTGGGGATGGACGATCAGGGGCGCGCGCCCCCGGGCCGGGTCAAAGCCCGGCGGCAGGGCCACCAGCGCCTCGACGGCGTCACCGTCGGAGTTGTTGAACTCGATCCGCTCGTAGCGGGCCGGGGTCCGCCCGGCGAACACCGCCGCGTTCACCGCCGTCAGCCGGACCGCCCGGTCCTCGGCGCCTTGCCGCCCCAGGTCGCTGGGGGCGACGGCAAAGAGGTCGGGACCCGACCCCGGCCGGTCGAGCAGCACCACCACGGTCTCTCCCGACGCGTGGGCGCCGTGGAGGGTGCACCCCCGGTCGGCCACGGGGAACGCGAAGGTGGGCCCGCCGTCGAGGGAGGTCAGGGCCAGGCGGGTCTGGCCCCGGTCCGCCACCAGCACCACCAGGCGCTCACGGTCGAGCCAGACCGGATCGCCCAGCACGGTCCGGTCCAGGTCGCCGGTGAGCGTGCGGACGGGCGTGCGCGAGGTGGCGACCGGGTACACGCGGGCGCTGGGCACGGGGTCGCCGGCGACGGCGTCCGGCACGATCCCGCCGATGCTTGACCACCCCTCGCCGACGCAGCTTTCCAGGTTGGCCACGGGCAGGGCGTCGGCCGCGGAGACGCACATCAGGTGCCGGAGCACGTAGCCGTTCTCCGGCTCCCGGGCCGCGGCGACGAAGGCCACGTGGCGGCCGTCGGGTGACCAGCGGGGCAGGCGCGCGTCCACGTCGCCACGGGTGAGGCGGCGCGCCTCTTTCCCGTCGGGGCTCACCAGCCACAGGTCGGTTCGCCGGTTGTTGTCGGGATCGCCCGTCCGGTTGGAGACAAACACAATCCAGCGGCCGTCCGGGGACCAGCGTGGGTCCGTCTCGTCGCACGGTCCTTGGGTCAGCCGCCGCGCCTCCCGGTTGGCCACGTCCACCACGAACAGATGGGTCCGGACCTCGTCAAGGTAACCGTGAGCGTCGTGCTTGTGCTGCACCCGGCCGATTACCAGGGGCCCCCGGGCCTCGTCGGCCCCCTTGCCTTGCCCGCCGGCCTGCTTGCCCCGGATGCTCTTGAGGTAATCCCGCTGGGCCGGGGTCGGGTCACGGGACGCGAACACGATCCGGGTGCCGTCGGGGGACCAGTCGAACTGACTCACTCCTTCTTCGCGCCAGGTCAGCTGGCGGGGTTCGCCGCCCTGCTCCATGTCAAAGACCCAGATCTGGGGCTTGGGCTCGTCGAGGCCGGCCCCGGAGTCAGATCCCTGGCCGGATGGGGCGCCGTCCCTCCCCGAGCCACCGGCCGGCCCTTCCTGTTCTGCCAGGGCGGCCGCCACCTCCAGTTCGTGCTCCCGTGTCGAGAGGAAGGCGAGTAACCGCCCGTCCGGCGACCAGGCGGGCGCGCTGTCCTTCGTGAAGCCCCGGGTGAGCCGGTGAGGGGCTTCCCGGCCGTCGGTCCCGGCGAGCCAGAGGTTCTGGTAACGGTCGTTCTCCTTCTTTCTGAACCCCTGCAGGATGAAGGCCACCCGGCGCCCGTCCGGCGACACGGCCGGCTGGCTCGGGGTGCGCAGGCGATAGAGGTCGGCGAGGCAAAACGGCTGGCTCATGCGTGAACTCCTCCTGCCTGGCGTCGCCTCACGAGGTGGCCTCGCGAGACCGCCTCACAGGGGAGAGCCGTTCGCCGCCGGGCCTGGCTTCCCCCTTCATCGGCGGCAGGCACTCGCGCCCGGCCGGCGAAAAGAGGAGTCAACAATGCCGGACCGTCTCGCCCGGAGGTGGCCAGCGTGTCGGACACGAGGCTTGAGGCAGGCCCCGCCGCAGGCGGGCCGCCGTCCTACAGCCCCGAAGAGCTGGCGGTGCTCAGCCGCCACGTGTCCAACGTCGACCGGAACGTCTACGTCATCTACAACCTCCCCCCGGAAGTCGTGGCGGTCATCTTCGCCTACGTGAGCCGCAGCCCCAGAAGCTTCCGGGAAAACCTGCTCAGCCTGATTCGCGACCGCGAGATAGACCTGGGGGAACTGGCGGCCGGGTTTAGCGGGCCGGACTACGGCGCCGCCGCGGCGGAGCGGGCGTCACGCTTTCACGAGAAGTGGGTGGTCCACTACGGTCACGCGTCGGTGGCGGAACTCAGCTCGGGCATCGCGGTGGGCGTCGAGAAGGTCTCCCGCCTGGCGTCGGCCTGCCTGGAACTGGCCAATCCGTTCCTCTCGTTCATCGAGTACTCCCAGCGGTACCAGATGCCCCGGCCGGGTGACTACTACCTGCCACCGGCGCTTCTGGAGCCCGGGCGGGAAGGGGTTCGGGCCGCCTTTCGAGCGGCCATGGAGGCGACCTATCAGTTCTACCAGCGGCTTCATCGGTCCCTGGTGCCTTTCTTGTTGCGAAACGTGGACCGCCGCCCCGAGGAGACCGACCAGGCGTTTCTTGGCCGGGTGGAAAAACTCAGCTTCGAAGACGCCCGCTATGCCCTGACCCTGGCCGTCCACACCAACCTGGGAATGGTGGGCAACGCCCGGGCGCTGCGGGACGCCATCGTGACCCTGCTCTCGGCCGGGGTGCCGGAACTCGCCGCCCTGGGTCAGGCCATCCGGGCGGAAGTCAGCACCGTGGTGCCAACCCTCCTGCGCTACGCCGACCCGGACCCCTACCGGATTCACACCCGCGAGCGGCTGGCCGTGGCCGCCGCCCTCCTTGGTCTTGCCGGCAAGGGCGCCGCGGCCGGGGAGCCGGGGGCCCCGGGCCCGCCGGCCGGGCGGCACGCAGGGCCCGAGGTGCGGCTGCTGGAATGGACGGGCAGGGGACAGGCGCCGGGGGCCGCCCTGAACCTGCTGGCGCGGGCGCTCCTTTACGGCAACTCCGCCGGCCCCGCCGGCGACGTGGACGGCGCGGTGGCCGCCCTTTCACCGGCGCAACGCGAGCGGCTGGTGGCCGAGGCCCTCGAACGGCTGGGCCCCCACGACCACCCGGTCGAGGCCTTCACCTTCGTCCGGTACCAGGCGGAGTTCACCGTCTCCGAGGCCAACTGGCACCAGTTGCTGCGTCACTCCCGCAAGGTCCGATTCCTGCCCCAGGCGCCGAGTATTGACAACGGCATCACCGTGCCGCCGCGGATCGCGGCCGCCGGGCTGGTCGAGGTCCTTGACGAGGCGGTGGCGACCGCCGAGGCGGCTTACCGGCGGGTCGCGGCCGAAGTCCCCGGGGCCGAGGCGTACCTGGTGACCAACGCCCACCGCCGGAGGGTGCTGGCGGACTTCGACCTCTGGGAAGCGTTCCACCTGGTCAATCTCAGAGGGAAACCGGAGGCTCAGTGGGACATCCGCCAGACGGTGCTGGCACTGGCCGACCGCGTCCGGGAGGTCCATCCCTTCCTGGACCTCAAGGCTCCCCGCTACCGGCCGGCGGCGACGGCCCCCGCCCAGGCGCCGTGACGGCGCCTGGTCTAGCCCGGCTCGCGGCGCAGGCGCTCCAGCCGTTGCCGGCGGCGCTCAACCGCTTCGGAAAAGCGCCGGCGCTCCTCATCGGTCTCGGGCTGAAGCGGCGGCACCGGGCTCGGCCTGCCTCGCTCGTCAACGGCCACGAAGGTCAGGTACGCCGCGTTGGTGGTCTCGCGGACGCCGGTCATCAGGTCTTCTGACAGGACCTGGACCCCCACCTCCATCGAGGTGCGGCCGGCCCAGTTGACGGCCGCCCGGAGGATCATCGCCTGGCCGACCCGGATGGGCCGCCTGAAGTCCAGGCTGTCGATGGAGGCGGTGACCACCGGCCGGCGGGCGTGCCGCATGGCGGCGATGGACGCGGCGATGTCAATCTGTTGCATCACGATGCCGCCAAACACGGTCCCGTATACGTTGGCCTCGTTGGGCATGACCAGGTGGGTGACCTCGACCGTGGAATCCCTGACCCTGCGCGGGGAAAGCGGCGCCTTGTCCAACCGGGGGCCCTCCCTTCTTCCGCCGGGCGAACGTCAGCTTCCGCCAGTCACGGACAATAATTCCGGCCGGTAGGCGAATCCAGTAGTGGTCAGGATACGGTCTGCTGCCATACATTACCCGTGCCGGCCTGCCAATGGTTTATGTAAACTTTAAAAGGGATCTCTGTCTCGCGACACGAAATACCAGGTTCAATCGATCTCGGCCCGCTCGGGGCTGTCCCCGGCAATCCGGGGGAACGGCCGTCCCGGGCGCCAGGCATCGACTAATATGATACGGGCAGGCACCGTGGCAGGCAATTGTGAGGAGGTTCTTCAGTGGCCCAAGATCCCAGGTTCAGACGGATACGAGAACTTCCCCTCCTGCCGCTGCGCGGAATGACCGTGTTTCCCCACCTGGCAGTCCACCTGGAAGTGGGCCGGGAGATGTCCATGGCCGCGGTGGACACCGCGTTGCTCGGGGACCGCCTGATCATGCTTGCCTCGCAGCGCGACACCAGGGTCGACAACCCCGGACCGTCCGACATCTACTCCATCGGCACCCTGGCCGAGATCAAGCAGGTGATCAAGCTGTCCGGCGGCACCCTCCGGGTGCTGGTCGAGGGACTGGCCCGCGCCCGGGTGCTGGATTTCACCCGTCACCAGCCCTACTTCCGCGTCACCGTCCAGGAGTTTGACGAGTTCCAGCCCAAGACGTCGGAGATCGAGGCCCTCATGCGGGCTGTCGTCCAGGAGTTCGAGCAGTACGTGAAGCTCAGCCGTCGCGTCTCTTCCGACGCCGTGCTGTCGGTGGCGGCGGTGGACGATCCCGGCCGGCTGGCGGACACCGTCGTGGGCCATCTTCCGTTGAAGGCCGACGACCGCCAGTTGATTCTGGAGGCCGTGCCCGTCAAGGAGCGGCTGGAGACCGTCCTGGAGATCCTGCGCCGGGAGATCGAGATCCTCGAACTGGAGCGCAAGATCAACGTCCGGGTCCGGAAGCAGATGGAGCGCTCCCAGAAGGAGTACTACCTCCGGGAGCAGCTGAAAGCCATTCACCGGGAACTCGGCGACAAGGAGGACCGGTCCTCCGAGGTCGAGGAGTTGCGGGAGAAGATCAGGCAGCTGAGGCTCCCGCCCGAGGTCGAGGAGAAGGCGCTGAAGGAACTTGACCGCCTGGAGAAGATGCCGCCCATGGCCGCCGAGGCGGTGGTGGTCCGAAACTACCTCGACTGGATCCTGGCGCTGCCCTGGACCCAGCAGACCGAGGACCGGCTCGACATCGACCAGGTCGCCCGGATCCTCGACGAGGACCACTACGGCCTGCAGAAGCCCAAGGAACGGATCCTGGAGTACCTGGCCATCCGGAAGCTGGCCAACAGGCTGAAGGGGCCCATCCTCTGCTTCGTCGGACCGCCGGGGGTGGGCAAGACCTCGCTGGCCAAGTCGATCGCCCGGGCCATGGAGCGGAAGTTCGTCCGCATCTCGCTGGGCGGTGTCCGGGACGAGGCCGAGATCCGGGGCCACCGGCGGACGTACGTGGGCGCGCTCCCCGGCCGGATCATCCAGGGGATGCGCCAGGCCGGGTCCAGGAACCCCGTCTTCCTCATGGACGAGGTCGACAAGATGTCCTCGGACTTCAGGGGCGATCCGGCGGCGGCGCTCCTGGAGGTGCTGGACCCGGAGCAGAACAACAGCTTCTCCGACCACTACATCGAGCTTCCCTTCGACCTTTCGCGGGTGCTGTTCATCACCACGGCCAACACCAGCTGGGCCATCCCCAGGGCGCTCCTGGACCGGATGGAAGTCATCTACCTCGGCGGCTACACCGAGGAGGAAAAGGTGGCCATCGCCCGGCGCCACCTCGTGCCCAAGCTCCTGAAGGAGCACGGACTGGAGCCGCGCCACCTCTCCATTTCGGAGAACGCCATCCGGAGCATCGTCCGCCGCTACACCCGGGAGGCCGGCGTTCGCAACCTGGAGCGGGAGATGGCGTCCATCTGCCGCAAGACCGCCCGGGAAGTGGTCCGCGGCCGGACCGAGACCACCCGGGTGACGGCGCAGAACCTCCACACCTTCCTGGGTACGCCCCGCTACCGGTTCGGGGTCGCGGAACGCCAGGACGAAACGGGCATCGCCACCGGGCTCGTCGTGACCGAGGTGGGTGGCGACGTCATGCCCATCGAGGTCACCGTCATGAAGGGCAAGGGCGGGCTCCTGCTCACTGGCAAGCTCGGCGAGGTCATGAAGGAGTCGGCCCAGGCCGGGTTCAGCTACATCCGGAGCCGCAGCGCCGAACTGGGCATCAACGAGAATTTCTACGAACAGTACGACCTGCACATCCACGTTCCCGAAGGCGCCATCCCCAAGGAAGGCCCGTCGGCCGGGATCACCATGGCCGTGGCCGTCGTCTCCGCCCTCTCCGGCCGGCGCGTCCGGCGGGACGTGGCCATGACCGGGGAGATCACGCTGCGGGGCCGGGTCCTGCCCGTCGGCGGCGTGAAGGAAAAGGTCCTGGCCGCCCACCGGGCGGGCATCCACCGGGTCATCCTGCCCGAGGAAAACAGAAAGGACCTCGACGAGGTTCCCGCCAACGTACGGAGAAAGATGGACTTCGTGCTGGTGAGCCACATGGACGAAGTGCTGGCCCACGCGCTGGTGGACGGGATCGACTTCGCCGCCCGGGCAGGGCTCCTCGACGCCGAGCCGGAAATCGAACCTGCCAGGGATGTGCACGTCCAGGTCCAGTGACCGGCGGCGGGCCGGGGAGGTAGCGGGGTGGCGCGACCCTCGGCCAGGCTGGAACTGGTCTGCCGGCGTCCGGAGGAGATCCCCCCGGGTACCCTGCCCGAGGTGGCGCTGGTGGGCCGGTCCAACGTGGGCAAGTCGGCCTTCATAAACGCCCTCTTTGGCCGGAAGGACCTGGCCCCCGTCAGCGGCCGGCCCGGCAAGACGCGGGCGCTCATGTTCTACCGGGTCGAAGGGGTCGGCCGGGGGTTCTACCTGGTCGACCTGCCCGGCTATGGCTACGCCCGGGTTTCCGGGGCCGTGCGGGCGGCGTGGGGGGAACTGATCGAGGCCTACCTGCACGACCGTCCCGGGCTGGCCGGCCTGGTTCACGTGGTTGACGTCCGCCACCCGCCCACTGCCGACGACCGGGAGATGATGGCCTGGATGCGCCACTTCGCCGTGCCCCACCTGGTGGCGGCCACCAAGTCCGACAAGCTGGGCAAGAGTCGCCTGGCCAGCCACCTGGACGCCGTCAGGGCGGGGCTGGGGCTGCCTGAGGCGGCGGCGCCGGTCATCAGCTTCTCGGCCCGGACGGGGGCCGGCGTCGAGGCGGTCTGGCGCTGGCTGCGCGAACTGGTCTAGCGGGCGGGACCGGGCCGCGGTCGGCGGGCCCCGGCCCGGCCGGAGGAGGACATGGCCGTGCGGGTCAGACCCTTTGCCATCGAACGCTGGTTTGCCCGGTACGAGTTCACCACCGAGATCAACGTCGCCGAGACCAGCATAAAGCCGCTCACCACCCGGGAGATCCTGGCCCTGGCGGGCCTGGACGGCTGGCCCGACGAGGTCCTGGGGCGCCGGCTGGGCTACCTCGAGTCCAACGGTACCCCGGCCCTGCGGGAGGCGGTCAGCCGCTACGTACCCAACACCCCGCCCGACCAGGTGCTGGTCACCATCGGGGCCATCGAGGCGGATTACCTGGTGTCGAAGGCTCTGGTTCGGCCGGGCGACACGGTCATCACCCAGTTTCCCATGTACCAGGCCCTCTACTCGGTGGCCGAGGCCCTCGGCGCCCGGGTGAAGCGGTGGCTTCTACGGGAAGAGGATGGCTACCGCCCCGACCTGGATGCCCTGGTCCGGCTGCTGGACGACAGGACCCGGCTGGTAGTCGTCAACCACCCGCAGAACCCCACCGGCAGCATCTTCACGCGGGAGGAACTCCAGGCCCTGTGCGACCTGGCCGCCGAGCGAGGCTTCTACCTGCTCTGCGACGAGGTGTACTACGGCCTGTGGCTGAACCACAGCGACCGGCCCGCCCCGATGGCCCGCGCCCTCGACCCCCGGGCCGTCCACGTGGGCAGCGCCTCCAAGGCACTGGCCGCGCCGGGGCTGCGCATCGGCTGGGTGGCCGGGCCGCCCGAGGTGATCCAGGCCTGCTGGGAGCAGAGGGACTACACGTCCCTCTGTAACCCCTGGCCGTCGGAGTTTCTGGCGACGATCCTGTTGACCCACCACGAGCGAGTGATGGATCGCAGCCTGCGGCTGGCCAGGACCAACTTCCGGATCTTCGACGGCTGGGTCCGCGAGCACCAGGCGTTCGTCTCCTACGTTCCGCCTCGGGCCGGTGTGGTTTGCTTTCCCCGCTACCACCTGGACCTCCCCTCCGAGGAGTTCTGCCACCGGCTCATCGAGGAGGAAGGGGTCCTCACCATTCCCGGCTCCTGCTTCGAGCAGGAGGGGCACTTCCGGCTGGGCTTCGGCTACGACACCGACCGGCTGGAGGAGGCACTTGGCCGGATGAGCCGCTTCTTCCACAGGCATCGGGGCTAGAACGCCTTTCCACTACTGTCGGGCCGGCAACCACCAGTCACGCCTGGCCTTCATCGGCACCCCGCAGGTATTTGGGTCAGCCGAAGGCCTGTCCCGGGCAGAGCGCAGTCGGACACATTTTACAAACACACGCCCTCAATTTTAGAAGACGTTCCCAAAGGACTGTGCTCATAGAGCATCAAACGCTGTAACCACATGTGTGAGCCGGGGAACACTTCGGACAAGGGGCCGTATATAAGTTTGCGGTGATCGGTGCGCTGGTTCCGCCAGTATGGGAGGTTGCAATATGTGCACGCCGGCGGCACTTCGAAAAATGTTCGGCCTCGTACTGGTTGCGGCGTTATTCCTGAGTGGTTGCGTTAGCAAACCGGCCGGCAAGGCAGCCGAGCCCGCGCCGGCTGAGCAGCCCAAACCGAAGCTGGCCATGATCCTGCCTGGAACAGTTCAGGACGCCGATTACAATTTCGTGGGTTACCTGGCCCTGCTGGAGTTGGAGCGACAATTCGGCGTGACCGCCAAGTACCAGGAGCAGGTACCGCCGGCAGATGCCGAGAGGGTGGCACGGGGTTTTATCAACGACGGATACACTATAGTGGCGTTCCACGGTGGGCAATACGTGACGACCGTCCGTAAGCTCGCCCCCATGTTCCCTGACGTCACGTTCATTGCCGAGTCAAGCGGCCCCCTGCCGGACCTGCCTTCCAACGTTTGGAACATAGGGCGCAAGTTTTATCAGGGCTTCTATGGCTTGGGCGCCCTGGCCGCGCTGGCTACCAAGTCCAACAAGATTGGCGTCGTCGTCGGTATTCGGCTACCGGACTTCGTTGCGTCCATCAACGCCATCAAACAGGCTGTCAGGGAACTGAATCCCAACGCTGAAGTGGTCTACACCTTCGTGGGTGACCAGAACGACCCGGTCAAGGCTCGCCAGGCGGCTGAGGCGCAGATCGGGACGGGCGTCGACTTTATCATCCTCATCGTGAACCTGGGCGCCTACGGCGTCATCGAGGCCGCCAAGGAGACACCCGTCCTGCTCACTACCTTTTACACGGACAAGGCGAACCTGGCTCCGAACAATTTTACCACCTCGTTACTGCTGGACTTTGCCGTCCCCTACAAGAAGGTGCTCGGGCAGATCTTGGCCGGCACACGGGGTGGTTACGAGGAGATGCGGCCGGGCAACGGTATGGCCCTGGCAGCCATCCAGAACGTCTCGCCCGAGACGGCCAGTCGGGTCCAGCTGATCTTCGAGCAAGTTGCGTCCGGTGCCATCCAACTCCCCGAGATCACTGACGAGATTCGCGACTAGTGCTTAGTTGCATAAGTCAGCGCACTTTCGTCGCAGGCCTTGTAGGGCACACGACCGGCTTGCGCCATTCAAAGGGCGCCGCCTCGGCGTTGTAGGCGTCAATCGGCCGATCCGCGGAGCCAACGGTCCCGCTTGGGCTTGTGGGTGTTGAGGTTATCCAGGATGACGTGGATCTCCCGCTCAGGGTAGTCGGCGACCACGTCGTTCATGAAGTCCAAAAACTCCCGGCGCCGCCGGCGCTTGAAGTGGCCGTCTTCACCAGCCCGGTGGCCACGTCCAGGGCGGCAAACAGGGTGGTGGTCCCGTGTCTCTGGTAATGGTGGCTGAAGCCGGTCAGCGCCCGGCCATCAGGCAGCCTCAGCCAGCCCTGGGCCCGTTCCAGCGCCTGGATGCGCGGCTTTTCGTCCACGCACAAGACCACTGCGTTGCTTGGCGGGTCCAGGTAGAGGCCGACGATGTCCGCCGCCTTCGAAGTGAACTCGGGATCAGTGCTCACGCACCAACTCCTTCCGCGTCTGAGGTGGATGCCGTGCCGTCTGAGCACCCGCCAGACCTGATGGGGGGAGACATCCGAGACCCTGGCCGGCCGCGTAAGACATGTTTCCTGATCCGGCGAGAGATTACCAGTGCCCGGACCAGCTCCGGTGTGAACTCAAGTTCGGGGGAGGTAGCCCAATCACAAAACAACCCCTTGTCCGGCTGGTAAACGTCTGGAAGCGTTTTGGGTCCATCCAGGCACTAGCTGGGGCTTCGCTGGACGTATATCCGGGCGAGATTCACGTCGTTCTGGGTGAGAACGGCGCCGGGAAGACGTCGCTGATGTGTGTCCTCGCCGGCCTTTACCGCCCGGACCAGGGAGAAGTGCTGGTGAATGGCCAGCAGTTTGCCGTCAGAACACCGGCGGATGCCCTCAAGCTTGGCGTGACCATGGTACATCAGCACTTTGAGCTGGTGGACAACCTCAGCGTTTGGGAAAACGTCGTCCTCGGTGCAGAAGGTGGCCGGTTCGCACTGACGCGGCGTCGGTGTCACCAGGCCGTACGTCAGCTGGCCAGTGAGCATGGGGTTGAGGTGGACATCGACGCCCGAGTCAGGGACCTGCCCGTCGGTTTGCAGCAAAAAGTTGAGATTCTAAAGATGTTGTACCGCCGGGCTCGCATCCTCATCCTCGATGAACCAACGACCTTTCTCACTCCGCAGGAAGTGGACACACTTCTTGTCACGCTTCAGCGGTTGGCCGCCAGTGGGCTGGCCATCCTGCTCGTCACCCACAAACTCCGGGACGCGCTTCGAGTCGGCGACCGCCTGACAGTGATGCGGGGCGGGCGTGTGGTTGCCAGCCTGCCTGCAGCCGGCGGTACCGAGGAACTCCTGGTTCAATGGATGATGGGCGAGCCGCCGGCGGCAGCCACCAAGCTACTGGAGACCGCCAGGCCCGCCCCGCCGGCACCGGACGCTCCCGTGCTGTTGGAGGTGGAAGAAACCAGCACAGTAGGTACCCACAACCGGCTACGGCTTCAAGGCATCAGCTTTCGGCTGCGTGCGGGCGAGATCGTCGGTGTGGCCGGCGTGGCAGGGAGCGGTCAGCGGGAGCTGGCGGAACTACTGGTGGGACTACTGCCTGTCGCGGCTGGGCGCATCAGATTGTCTGGCGTGGACATCACAAAGTTGCCCATCCGTGACCGGCTGGACCGAGGCCTGGTCCTGGTACCCGAAGACCGGGTGCGGGACGGCATTCTCCCCGGGATGACCCTGGCGGAGACGGTGGTCCTGGGCCTGCATCGGCACCTGTTTCCGAACGTCTGGTACGACTTTGCTCGCGCCATGCAGCTGGGACGAAATGCCATTGAGCAGCATGCCGTACGGGCTCCGCATCCGCTGATCCCGTCAACCTACCTTTCCGGCGGTAACATCCAAAAACTGATTCTGGCAAGAGCCGTTGAAACTTGCCGGATCCGAGCTGAGCCGGTAGTAGTGGCGCTTAACCCCTCCCGGGGCTTGGACGTACGGGCCGTCCAACATGTTCACCAGCAGCTACGGTCGGTGGTCGGTCGCGGTGGGGCAGTGTTACTGGTGTCTGAGGATCTTGACGAGCTCATCGGCCTGTGTCATCACATCGTGGTGCTGCATCGGGGCCAAACGGTAGCTGAGTTCGACGGACCTGGCTACGACCGTTACTCCATTGGCGAGGCAATGCTGGGTTCAGCTGCATGATCACACAGATTGCAGGTGCGTTCAGGTGCAACACGTGAACTCCCGGCGCCCATCGGGGCAACGCGTGACCAGGCAGTTGAGCATCGGGATGTATGTTGCGGCTCTCGCAGCGGCACTGGCCATAAACACGCTGGTCATCGCCATCCTTCGCCACGATCCCTGGGTTGCATACAAGACGGCACTCAACGACTCCCTGGGTAGCATCGGTGGGTTTGCCCAGACCCTGAACCGTATGACACCGTTGCTCTTGGTAGCGATAACCTTTTCACTCAGCCGTCAAGTCGGGCTCGCAAATATCGGCATGGATGGTCAGATCTACGTGGGCGGTGTACTGGCAACGGGCATCGGCCTTAGCCTGGCACCGGCCGGGCTACCCGCCTGGCAAATGGTACCGCTGGTGCTGGCGGGCGGAGCGATGGCCGGTGCCGCATTTGTGCTTATCGCAGGGGTACTGCGTGCCGCCTGGGGCGTCAGTGAGATCTTTACCACCGTCATGCTAAACTTCGTGGCGGCTTACCTCGTGGAATTCTTGTGCACCGGGCCATGGAACGACCCGACGGCCGGTGAGGCGATCACGTACCCCATTCCCCGTACCGCTGCCTTGCCAATGCTCATCACGAGGGGCGGTGCCCATACCGGAGTGCTGCTAGCCTGTGCCGTCGCCGTGCTCACTTGGGGGTTGCTTTATCGCACCGTTCCTGGTTACGAGATGCGCGCGGTCGGTGCCAATGCCCGAGCCGCGCTCATCGCTGGGATTGGGGTTACACGCGTCCAGCTGATCGCCCTGACCCTTGGTGGGGGCCTGTCGGGCCTGGCCGGGGCAATCGAGGTGGCAGGAGTCCATGAGAGGTTGCTCGTGGGCTTGACGCCCGGGTATGGGTTCATGGGAATCCTGGTAGCCGTTCTGGCGCGCTACCACCCGTTGGTGTTGATCCCAGTCAGTTTTGCTTTTGCCGTGCTGGTCGCTGGATCCGACTCTCTGCAACGAACGGTGGGATTCCCGGCTAGCGCCGTCTTCCTCGTCCAGGCGCTCGTGGTCATCGTCATCATGGTCGTTGAGGCTCTGCGAGCTCGCAGGGAACGTTACGTGATCTGACTCCGGCCCCCGGCCACAGGAGAGGACATGCATGGGGTGGCAGTTCTTCTTTGACCCTGAAGTGCTCCGCCAGATGGTGTTTGTAGCAACGCCTCTGGTATTGGCGGCCCAGGGCGAACTTCTGATCCAACGCTCCGGCATCCTGAACGTTTCCATCGAAGGCATGATGGCTTTAGGAGCGGTGGTTGGCTTCCTGGTCGCATACGTTACCGGTGCCAAGCTGTTTGGGCTGGTGGCGGCAGCCCTGGCAGCGGCAATTCTCGGGCTTGTCCTTGGTTACGCGGCGATTACGCTCCATGCCCCGCAGCTGACGATTGGCCTCGCCTTGTTCATACTGGGCACCGGCCTCTCGTCGCTGCTGTACCGGATGGTCATCGGACTGCGCTTCCTGCCCCCGATGATTGCCACCTTTCCGGCCGTTGAGGTGCCAGTCCTGAGCGAGCTCCCCATAGTTGGCCGCTGGCTTTTCCGAGTGCCGGCCCCGTCCTACGTGGTCATCGGTGTTGTTGCCATCATGCACCTGTTCCTGTTTCATACCACCATCGGGTTACGAGTCAGAGCGACCGGTGAGAACCCACGGTGTGCGGACTCCCTTGGCATCCCCGTTACAAGGCTTCGCTACGCCTGCCTAATGATAGGCGGTATGTTGATCGGAGTGGCCGGAGCGCTGCTTCCCATGATGCTAACCGGTACTTACAGCGAGGGCATGGTGGGCGGTCGCGGTTGGATCTCGTTGATGCTGGTGATACTGGGCCGCTGGGTGCCGTTTGGTACGCTGATGGGGGCGTGGCTGTTTGGCTACGTTGACGCCCTGCAATACCGGCTGGGACTGACCATCCAGACCGTCCCTCCCCAGTTCATGCTGATGTTGCCCTACGTGTTCGTCGTGCTGGTGGCCATCCGAGCCTACCGTGGCGCTCAGGCACCGCAGGCTCTCCTCAAGCCCTATGATCGGGAGGCAAGGGCGTAGACCCGCCTGTGGCTCGGCCGGTGGCAAGGGGGTTGGGCGCGTCGGGAGCGGCTCCAGTCACCGTTGCATGGGTGGACCTGTCCCACCGATCCGTAGAAATCACCCGGTCGCATGACCGCTGCACCTGGCTTGGCGGCCGAGGCCTGGCCAGCTGGTTTATCTGGGACCGAGTCAGTCCATCGGTGAACCCCCTGGCTCCGGACAACGTAGTCGTCGTGGCTCCTGGAGCAGTTGCAGGGTCCCGGGTCCCCGCTGCGTGCCGGCTTAGCGTGGGCACGAAGAATCTTCTGTCTAACGGCATCAGCTATTCCTCAGCAGGTGGCGGTCTGGCCGGGGCGCTGCGCGGGGCCGGGCTCGACGCTTTGGTGATCACGGGGCAGGCCCAGCGTCCCGTGTATCTTCATGTTGATCAAGAGGGCGTCCACATTCTTCCAGCCGGGTGGCTGTGGGGTCTGTCGACCTGGGAAACCGAGGAGGCGCTCAGGCAACGTTACGGTGAACCCGCACTGAGCATAGGATCCATCGGTCCGGCCGGGGAGAATCTGGTGAGGATTGCCTGCTTGATGGTGGACGGTTCGCACGCGGCGGCGTGGGGGGGAGTTGGTGCCATTCTTGGAGCCAAGAACCTGAAAGCCATCGCCGCTCCCCCGTCCTCACCCAACTCGGCCCCGAGTTCCGACTTTCTCGAGCTGGCGCGGCGGCTAGTCTGGAAGCTAAAAGCCTCCGAGGCGGCCTCTGTTCTCCGGCGCGCTGGGACGCACGGCATGGCGGCAGCGGGAGGGTGGAGCGGCGGGGCGCCCGCATCGGTTCGGAAC
This sequence comes from Symbiobacterium thermophilum, assembly GCA_020725105.1. Taxonomy (GTDB): domain Bacteria; phylum Bacillota; class Sulfobacillia; order DYFQ01; family DYFQ01; genus DYFQ01. The sequence continues at coordinate 59,661 of DYFQ01000006.1, read as the reverse complement.
CTTCAGGACGAATACTGGCCGGTCCAAAAGAACCGGTTAATCAGCGAGACTGCCTTCAAAGCCGAGTACGAGGTGGGTAGGACCGGTTGCCCGGGCTGTTTCATCAGGTGCCTTCACCTGTACCGGTTGCCGAACGGGCGCCTGTGCGAGGGGATGCACGCCAATTCAGTGCGGGGCTTTGGCCCGAACTGGGACGTCTGCGACCGGCGGGCCATCCTTGAAGTCCACGCGGCCTGCAACGCGCTAGGTCTTGACGTTGATGGCACCTCCGCAACCGTAGCATGGGCCATGGAAGGATTCGAGCACGGCTGGCTTTCCGCCCACACCTGGCGGGGGTCAACGGTCCGCTTTGGCGACAGCAGGCAGGCTCTGAAACTGGTCCGGCAGATAGCGCACCGGGAAGGACTGGGGGATCTGCTGGCGGAAGGCGTCTCCCTGGCCGCACAACAGGTTGGCGGCGCGGCGGTGAAGGCCGCCATGCACGTGAAGGGTGTCGGCATCAACGAACAGGCCCTGCGGTCTCACCGGGCCTGGGCGCTAGGAGTCGCGGTAAGCACCCGTGGCGGCGGGCACCTGGGGGGCAGCCCGCAAACGGAGAACCGTCAGCTGTCCGCCGAAGCGGGAGCATCGCTCTTCGGCTGTCCTGCGGCGGGAGATCCGACAGCGTACACCGGTAAAGAGCGTCTGGTGTACTGGTTTGACGCCTACAAGGCTGTCATAGATTGCTTGGGCCTTTGCTATCTGGTCTATGGTTGGTACGATGTAGCTCTTGCCGACCCCGGCAACCTGTGCCGGTTGCTGAAGGCCACGGGCACTGCTGAGCTGAGCGAAGGTGAGCTGCTCACTATCGGCCATCGCATTGTCAACGTGGAGAGAGCGTTCAACACTTTGCATGGTCGTATGAGTCGACGCGACGATTACCTGCCCGAACGGGTGATGAGCGTGCCGGTCAGCGGGGGCATCTTCTCCGGCTGCCGGATCGACCGGGACGCTTTCGATGCGATGCTGACGAAGTACTATGCTCTGCAGGGCTGGGATCCCGCAACCGGGCTGCAGCGGCTGCCCCGTCTGCAGTCGCTGGGCCTGGAGAGCGCCTGGTGGCGCTTGCATCAGGCAAGCGTAATCGAGGCACAAGAGCTGTGAAGAAGCACGCGGAAGCTCGTGACTCTTTCAAGACCGGCCACCTGCGACACCCGATCGTGGCGGCAACGGCTGCGGCCCGCCGGATCCGCCCCTTTGTCCGCCGCACGCCGCTGGTGCCCTCGCCGGCTCTGAGCGAGGCCACCGGCGCAGAGGTCGCGCTGAAGCTCGAGTGCTGGCAGGTGACCCGCTCTTTCAAGGTGCGGGGGGCGTACAACTTTCTGCTGAGCCTCGGTCCCGCGGCGAGGGGGGTCGGCCTGGTGGCGGCTTCGGCCGGCAATCACGCGCTGGGCGTGGCCCACGCCGCAAGGGGCCTTGGCTTCGAGGCCACGCTGATGGTCCCCACGGGAGCCAGCCGGGGCAAGGTGGAGGCCACCCGTCGCCTGGGAGCCCGGGTCGTGGAACGTGGCGCCACCTACGACGAGGCGGAGGACGCCGCGCTGGAGCTGGCCAGCCAGACGAAAGCCCTTTTCGTGCACGCCTTTGACGACCCGCGGGTCGGCGAGGGCCAGGGGACCGTCGGCCTGGAACTGGCCGAGGACTGGCCCGAGGTCGACGACGTCGTGGTGCCGGTGGGCGGCGGCGGCCTGGCCGCGGGCGTGGCCATGGCCGTGAAGGAGGCGAGGCCCGGCGTCCGGGTCATCGGCGTGCAGCCCGAGGCCTCGGCGCCGATGGCCGCTTCTTTCGGCGCCGGGCGCTTCGTGGAGGTCCCCATCGGCCCCAGCCTCGCCGACGGGCTGGCCGGCCGGACGAGCCGCTCCAGTTTCGAGCGCTGCCGCGCCTGGCTGGACGGCGTGTGGACGGTTTCGGAACCGGCCATCGCCCGGGCCATGGTCTGGTGCCTGGAACGGGAGCGGCTGGTGGTCGAGGGGTCGGGAGCCGTGGGCGTGGCGGCCCTGCTCGAGGCGGGCCGGGCATTTTCCGGCCGGCGGGTGGCAGTGGTCCTGACGGGAGGCAACGTGGACGGGGCGGTCCTGCGAGGGGTCATGGGCCGCTGTCGCCAGGATGGCGCCGGTTGACCGGTTCTTGTATCGGGATCAACGGCCGTTTGGCCGATTGACAGGGGTTTGTGGCGGAGTAAAATAGGAGCCAGCCAGGGAACAATGGACTCCTGCGCGGCGGATCGGTTTCCACCTCGATGAGGGAGGCGATGGGACAGGGAAGGGTCAGGTGAACCACTCGACCCGAGGCACCCGGGTAGCGGTGCCGTAGTCCCGGTCCCCAGTTCCTGAGAGGAAGGAGAACCGATCCCTTGAAGCGCACCCACATCGGCCTTGTCTTCAACTTGAAGCCGGAGGCCGCCGCCGAGGAGGACGAACCTCCGGACCGCTACGCCGAGTACGACTCGCCCCGCACCATTTGCGCGGTGGCCGACGCGCTTACCGGCGCCGGGTACGCCGTCACGCGGCTGGAGGCCGACGAGGAACTCTACCCGCGGCTGCGCCGGCTCCGGCCCGACCTGGTCTTCAACCTGGCCGAGGGGCTCCGGGGCGAGTCCCGCGAGTCTCACGTGCCCGCCATCCTGGAGATGCTGGGCATACCCTACACCGGCTCGGGCCCGCTCACCCTGGCCCTGGCCCTTGACAAGCCCATGGCCAAGCGGGTGTGGGCGGCCGAGGGGGTGCCGGTGCCCCGCGGGCAGACCTTCTACCCGGGTGATCCCATCGTCCTCAGGCGGAGCCTCAGGTTCCCGCTGTTTGTCAAGCCGGCCCGGGAGGGCTCCAGCATGGGTGTCACCCCGGCGTCGGTGGTCCGGGACAAGCGGGAACTGGTGGCCCAGGTGGAGTGGCTTCACGCGAGCTATGGGGGGCCCGCCCTGGTCGAGGAGTTCCTGCCCGGGCGGGAGTTCACCGTGGGCGTCCTGGGCAACCGCGACTACCACGTGTTTCCCATCCTGGAGGTGCTCTTCGACCGGGTCCCCGACCCGGAACACGGGGCAGTTTACTCCTACCGGTTCAAGCAGGAATGGGACACCTGGGACTACTTTGCCTGCCCGGCCGACATCCCGGCCGAACTGGCCGGGCGCCTGGAGCGACTGGCCATCGCCGCCTACCGCGCCATCCGCTGCTACGACGTGGGGCGGGTCGACATCCGCCTTGACGCGGCGGGCAACCCCTACGTCCTGGAGATCAACCCGTTGCCCGGTCTCTGCCCGGGGTATTCGGACCTGCCCCGCATGGCCCAGGTGGGCGGCGTGGCCTACGAGGACCTGGTCCTGTGGATCGTGGACGCCGCGCTGGAGCGGCACGGGTTGCTCTCGGCCAGGCTGGCCCGGCAGACCGCCTGAGCCCGATTCCTCCAATTCCCACCAGGGTCCGCCACCGGGCCCAGCGAATAGGTGGGCCATCGACAACCCGCCGCCCCGGGGGCCTGCTCCGGGGCGCCGGGTTGATGAGGGGCGTCGGCGGTGGAGTCCAACGGGACCCGGGTGGTCCTGCGGCCCCTGGACAGGTCGGACCTCCAGGCGGTCGTGCGCTGGGACGAGGACGGCGAGATAATCAGGTGGATGGGGAAGAAGTTCCCCACCCGGTGGAGCCTGGTGGACTGGTTCCGCCGGGTGCGTGCCGGGCTCAACCACCGGGCCCTGGCCATCGAGACGCCCGACGGCTCGCTCATCGGTACGGTGGAACTCCACCATATCGCGTGGCGACAGGGACTGGCCGAGCTGACGGTCTGCATCGGCGAGCGGGTCTACTGGGGGAAGGGTTACGGCACCGCCGCCGTCCAGGCCGTGTTGCCCTACGCCTTTGGGCGGCTTGGCCTCCGCCACCTCTACCTCCGGGTCTACGCCGACAACGCGCGGGCGATTCGCTGCTACGAGAAGTGTGGCTTTCGTAAGACCGCCGTGCTCCGCCTGGGGCGGCGGCGGCCGGCGCAGGCTGCCCAACCGGACCTGATCCTGATGTCACTGAATCGCGACGCGTACCGGGCGCGCCTGGAAGCGGGGACCGGCGGCCGGGCTCGAAGCGGCGAAGCCGTCCTGGAGCAGGGCGGCTAGCCGGCCAGGGCAGTCGCGATCCGTCCCGCCAGCGCCGCGTTGGCCTCCAGGAGCGCCAGGTTGGTTTCGAGGGTCTTTCCGGCCGTCAGCCGGTTCAGGGCGGCCAGCAGGTACGGGGTCAGGTCTTTGCCGGCCACTCCTCGTGCCTCGGCCTCCCGCCGGGCCTGGCCCACCGCCGCCCGAACGGTTCCCGGGTCCAGGGCCGCCCGCGCCGGCACCGGGTGGACCACCAGCAACCCCCGCCGCTCCCCCAGCCGGCGCAGGGCCCGGATCCAGCGGGCCACTTCGTCGGGGCCGCTCGCCGTGAACGGCACCGCATAACCGCTGTCGGCGGCGTAGAAGCAGGGAAAGCGGCCGGTGCCGACCCCGACCACCGGAACGCCCAGCGTCTCCAGATACTCCAGGGTCCGGCCGGCGTCACACACCGCTTTGGCTCCCGAGCACACGACGGCCACCGCCCGGCGGGAAAGCTCCACCAGGTCCGGCGAGACGTCGCCGGTGACCTCGGCGCCCAGGTGCACCCCGCCGATGCCGCCGGTGGCCAGCACCGCGATGCCCGCCCCTTCGGCCGCGGCCAGGGTGGCCGAGACGGTGGTGCCGCCGGTGAGCCGGCGGACCACGGCCGCCGGCAGGTCCCGCGCCGCGAGCTTCACGGCGCCGGGTTCGACCAGCCGGGCCAGTTCCTCCGGGGAGGCGCCGACCACGAGCTCACCGGCCAGCACGGCCACGGTGGCGGGTACGGCTCCCGCCGCCCGTACCGCCGCCTCCAGCCGCGCCGCGGCGTCAAGGCTCACCGGGTGAGGCAGCCCGTGGGAGACCACCGCCGACTCCAGGGCCACGACGGGCCGGCCGGCGGCCAAGGCCTGGCGCACCGGTTCGGCGAGCTTGAAGGGAGTTCTCATCCGGTCAGCGGCCATGGGCCTCCAGCACCTCCGGTCCAAGCTGGGGCGCCACCGTTTCCTCCGACGCAACGGTGAGGGCCGCGGCCGCCGCCGCCAGGCGCAGCACCCGGGGGGGCTCCAGCTTCCGCCGCCAGGCCCAGACGGCTGCCGCCGCCGCGGCGTCGCCCGCCCCGGTCGCGTCCACCACCCGGGCGGGCAAGGCGGCCTGCCACCAGCCGCCCGCCTCCGACCACCAGCCCAGGCCCGCCGGGCCCAGCGTGAGGACGACGGCCCGGGCACCCAGCCGGGCCACGGCCCGCGCCACCGCCAGGCCCCGATCGGAGTCACCGGCCGCCGGCTGGCCCGTCAGGACGGCCGCCTCACGGGCGCTCAGGACGCAGAGGCCGGCCAGGGGCAGAAGCGGCGCCAGCCGGGGCGCTTTGGCGGCTGACGTCGGCAACAGGCACAGGGGGACGCCTCTGGCCAGCCGGGCGGCCTCGGAGGCCGTTTCCGGCAACAGGTTGGCGTCCAGAACCACGCAGGCGGCATCCCGCAGGGTGGCCGCCTCGCGGCTCAGATCAGCCGGGGTGAGGGCCTCGGCGGCTCCCTGCTGGGCCACGGCCACCTCCAGTTCGCCGCCGGCCAGCACGGCCGCGTAAACCCCGGTGGGAGCGGCTACCCTGCGGACGCCGGTCACGTCGACCCCGGCCGCCGCCGTCGGCCCCAGCACCAGGTCGGCGAGGGGGTCGTCGCCCACGGCCGCCACCAGCTTCACTCGCTCGCCCAGGCGGGCCAGGTTCTCGGCCACGTTCCGGGCGGCGCCGCCGGCCGAAAGCCGCACCCGCCCCGGGTTGGAGGTGGCCCGCGCCAGGGCGCCGGCCGGCGAGGCCTTGACGTCCACGCCGGCCCCGCCCACCACCACCACGGTGCCGGAAGTCATCCTTGCTCCTCTTTGGCGTAGGGGATCCCGTCGGCGGCCGGTGGCCGGGCCCGGCGCACGAAGCCCGCCAGCACCAGGATGGTCACGATGTGGGGGAGCACGTTCAGGAACTGGTAGGGCACGTTCAGGGCCACCACCCGGAGGCTCAGGGCGTCGAAGTAGCCGAACAGCGCCGAGGCGCCCAGGGCGCCCACCGGCCACCAGTTGCCGAAGATCATGGCGGCCAGGGCGATGAAGCCGCGGCCCTGGGTCATTCCCTCCAGGTAACCCCGACCCTGCTCGATGGAGAGGTAGGCGCCGGCCATCCCCGCCAGGGCGCCGCTGATGAGCACGCCGAGGTAGCGCATGAGAAACACGTTGACGCCCACCGTGTCGGCGGCCAGCGGGTTCTCGCCCACCGCCCTGAGCCGGAGCCCGAAAGTGGTGCGCACCAGCACCCAGTGGCCCGCGACCACGAGCGCCAGCGCCAGCGGGATGAGGGGTGAGATGCCGGCGGCGATGGGCTTGAGCGCCGGGATGTCGCGGAGCACCGGGATGCTCAGCGGGGTGAAGCCACGGATGCCCGGGGACTGGGTGGCCACGCCGAAGAGCATGATGTTGAGAAACCTGGCCAGCCCGACGGCCAGCATGTTCAGGACCACGCCGCTGATGATCTGGTCCACCCGTAAGGTGATGGCCAGCAGGCCGTGGACGGCGGAGAAGACGACACCGGCCGCGACGGCCGCCAGAAGCCCCACCACCGGGCCCCCGTAGTAGGTGCCCACGGCGCCGAAGAAGGTGCCCATGATCATGATGCCTTCGAGGCCGATGTTGATGACCCCGCCGCGCTCGGAGAAGACGGCCCCCAGGGCGGCCAGGAGGACGGGCACCGTCAGCCGGACGGCCGACGCCAGGAGCGCCAGGCTGAAGAGGGACGCCAGCGTCTCCATCAACCGCCACCCCCCGGACCCGGGCCGCCGGGCGCAGCCGCGGCAAGCGTCCCGGACGGCGCGGCGGGCGGCGCCGCCCGTTCCGCCTCCCGCTTGCGGAGGACCCGGACGTAGCGGGTGAGGAGTTCGTAGGCCACCACGATGGCCAGGATGATCACCGCCTGCAGGATGGTGATGACCTCCCGCGGCACCCCGGCGAAGACCTGCACGCCCTGGGCGCCCCGGTCAAGAAAGCCGATGAGCAGCGCGGCCAGGATGACGCCCAGCGGGTTGTTCTTGGCCAGGAGCGCCACCGAGATGCCCAGGAAACCGAGCCCCTTGGGGAAGTCGATGTCCAGGTAGCCGAAGAAGCCCAGCACGTCGTTGAGCCCTACCAGCCCGGCGATACCGCCGCTCAAAAGAAACATCAGGAACTGTACCCGGGCGATGCGGATGCCGGCCGCCTCGGCCGCGTCCGGGTTCAGGGCCACCGCCCGCACCTCGTAGCCGAAGCGGGTGCGGGTGAGAAAGAGGTACAGCAGGCCGGCCAGGAGCAACCCGGCGGGCAACAGCCAGTTCAGGCTGGAGTAACCGGGGATCCGGAAGCCGACGGCGTCCAGGAGCGGCCGGAGCGACGGGACCAGGGCCGTCGGCTCGAACACCGGCGTCCTGACCCGGGGCGTCCCCGCCTGCGCCGGGTCCCGCAAGACATCGGCCAGCAGGTACAGGAGCACGGCGGCGGCGATGTGGTTCATCATGATGGTGGTGATGACCTCGTGGGCCCCCCGCCGCAGCTTCAGCACGATGGGCAACAGCGCCCAGGCCATGCCGCCGGCCACCGCCGCCAGCAGGGTGAGGGGCAGGTGAACCACGACCGGCAGACCCTTTACCCCGAAGGCCACCAGGGCGGCGCAGAGGGCGCCGACGTAGTACTGGCCCTCCACCCCGATGTTCCACAGCGCGGCCCGGAAGCTCATGGCCACCGCCAGGCCGGCGAAGATGAGCGGCGTCGCCTTGAACAGGATGGAGGCGATGCTGTCGGGGCGGGTCAGGCTGAAGCGGAGCATGAGGCCGTAGACCGCCAGCGGGTCCTTGCCGATGAAAAGGATGATGACCGAGGCCACCAGGGCCCCGAAGAGGATGGCCAGAAGCGGCGCCAAAACCTGCAACAGCCACAGGCGCCAGCGCGGGCTCAGGCCCGGTCTCAAACCCGGCTTCAGGCGCCGGCCGGCGGCTGGCTTCACGGCGCCGGCTCACCTCCCGGCTCCGCTTGCCGCCGGGCGCCCGTCATGTACAGGCCCAGTTCGGCCAGGGTGACCTCGCCGGCCCTGAACTCGGCCACCAGTTCGCCGTTATACATGACCCCGACGCGGTCGGCCAGGGCCAGCACCTCGTCCAGGTCCGACGACACCAGCACCACGGCCATGCCCCGCTCCTTGGCCCGGAGCAGTTCCTGCCCGACGAACTCGGTAGCCCCGATGTCCAGCCCCCGGGTGGGCTGGGCCGCCACCAGCACCCGCGGCTCGAAGCTGAACTCCCGGGCGACCACCGCCTTCTGCTGGTTGCCGCCGGAAAGCGCCAGGGCCGGGGTGCGGACCGACGGGACCCGGACGTCGTACTTCTTCACCCGCTCGGCGGCAAAGGCCCTGGCTTCCGCCGCCGCCAGCAGCGGGCCCCGGTTGAAGACCGGCCGGAAGTGGTGGCCCAGGATCATGTTTTCGTAGACCTCCATGGGCAGCACCAGGCCGCGCCGGTGACGGTCCTCGGGGATGTGGGCCACGCCCAGCAGGCGCACCTCCCGGGGGGACAGGCCGGTGGCGTCGCGCCCGGCGATCAGCAGGCGCCCGGCGGTGATGGGCCGCAGGCCCACCAGGGCTTCGGAGAGCTCACTCTGGCCGTTGCCTTCCACGCCGGCGAGGCCGTAGATCTCGCCGGCCCGCACGGAAAACGACACCCCGCGAACGGCGGGCCGGCCCCGGCTGCCGGCCACCGACAGTCCCTCGGCGGCCAGGCGGACCTCGCCGGGGGTCGTGTCGGGACGCTGGAGTTCCAGGAGCACGGGGCGACCCACCATCATCTCGGCCAGCCCGGCCCGGGTGGTTCCGGCCGCCGGCACGCTGCCGACCACCCTGCCCCGGCGCAGCACCGTGATCTGGTCGGCGATCTCCAGGACCTCCTGGAGCTTGTGGCTGATGAAGATGATGGTCTTGCCCTGCTCCTTGAGGCGGCGCAGGTTGGCGAAGAGTTCGGCGACCTCCTGAGGGGCCAGCACCGCCGTGGGCTCGTCCAGGATGAGGAGTCCGGCCCCCCGGTAGAGCACCTTGAGGATCTCGACCCGTTGCTGCTCCCCTACGGAGAGGCCGCCCACCTCGGCCGCGGGATCCAGGGCCAGCCCGTACCGGCGGCAGAGCGCCGCCACCTCCGCCTCGGCCCGGCGGGGGTGAAGGATGCCCCAGGCGGCCCGCTCGGAGCCCAGGACCACGTTCTCGGCCACGGTGAACCGGGGGATCAGCATGAAGTGCTGGTGCACCATGCCGATCCCGAGCCCCAGCGCGGCCCGGGGGTGGGGGATGGCGGTCGGGGCTCCGTGCAGCAGGATCTGGCCCTCGTCGGGCTGGTAGAGGCCGTAGAGGATCTTCATCAGGGTGGACTTGCCGGCCCCGTTTTCGCCGACGACGGCGTGGATCTCCCCCCGGCGCACCCGGAGGTGGATGTCGTCGTTGGCCACGACACCCGGAAAGCGCTTGGTGATGCCCCGCAGTTCAAGCAAGAACTCGTTCAAGCCGCCACCTGATCCCTCCGGCCCGCGCGGCCGGGGCCGGTCACCCGGCCCCGGCACCTCAGGCGGCAAAACACGGCAAGGGTGGGAGCCGCCGGGATCCCCACCCCTTTGCCGCGTCCACCGTTAGCGGGTTGGCAGGGTCTCGAGGAAGGCCTCCAGTTCCTTGCGGCTGGAGGGCACCTTGATCTCCCCGGCCACGATCTTCTGCTTCAGTCGCTCCAGTTCGGGCTTGATGTCGGCGATCGTGTCCCGGTTGTACTGATTCTCGGCGTAGCCCACACCGTCGTCGGCCAGGCCGAAGTTGCGGTAACCGCCCTCAAAGCGCTGTTCCACCAGCGCCTTGATGGTCTCGTAGACCGACACGTCCACCCGCTTCATCATGCTGGTCAGGATGTGGGCCCGCTGATCAGGCTTGACCGTCAGCGACTGGTCGGCGTCGACCCCGATGGCCAGCTTGTTCTTCTCCACCGCCGCCTCGAAGACGCCGATGCCGGTCCCGCCCGAGGCGTGGTAGATGATGTCGGCCCCGCGGTCGTAGTGGGACAGGGCCAGTTCACGGCCTTTCACCGGGTCGCGGAAGGCCTCGCCGGTGGTGCCGGCGTAGTCGGAGAAGACCTCGATGGCCGGGTTCACGTACTTGGCGCCGGCGATGTAACCCGCCTCGAACTTCTCGATGAGGGGGATCCGCATCCCGCCGACGAAGCCGACCTTGCCCGTCTTGGACTTCAGCGCCGCCGCGGCGCCCACCAGGAACGAGCCCTCGTGCTCGTTGAAGAGCAGGCAGACCACGTTGGACTGGGGTCCGAGGTCGGCGATGAAGCCGTCCACCAGGCCGAACTTGACGTTGGGGAACTCCTTGGCCACCCGTTCGATGCTGTCGGTGAACAGAAAGCCGATGCCGAAGATCAGGTCGTAGCCTTCGCTGGCCAGCAGGCGCAAGAGCTCCTCGCGGTTCTCGCCGCCCGCGGCGGGTTCCAGGTCCCTGGTCTCGATCCGGTCCCCGAACTCCCGCTGGGCCCGCTCCAGCCCGGCGTAGGCCATGTCGTTGAAGGAAAGGTCTCCGCGGCCACCCACGTCGTATACGATGCCGACCCTGAGCTTGGGTGCCGGCGCCTCGCCCGCGGGCGGAGGGGCCTCCGCCGCCGGCCGGCAGCCCGAGAGCACCAGCAGCGCTGCCAGGCCCAGTGCCACCAGCGTCCCCAAACGCCTGTACCTTTTCACTCGTGCAAGTCCTCCTCTCTAGAGCGCAGCGGTCAAGCATTCGTGACCTCCGGAGGGTCTCCTGCCGCCGTGCCTTGACTACTTCTGGCCGGTCTGGGTACCGCTGCCGGGTTGGCCGGGTTGACACCGCCCCGACCCCGGGCTAAAATCGTGGTAACTTCATTCACGGCCCGTGCTCGCATGGGCCGTCGCGCGGCGACGACGGGGAGGAGTAGGCGGCCCAGGCCTCCCAGCGAGGGGAACTCACCGGCTGCAAGGTTCCCCGGGGTACTACCGCCGAAGGTCGCCCCCGAGCCGCCGGGCTGAAGGGCTGTCAGGCTCGGCCGGTCCGCGCCCCGTTAGCGGCGCGCCGAGGGCCGGGTCCGCCCCCTGGCGGGGCACGGACCAGGAACAAAGGTGGTACCGCGAAAGACGTCCCCTTTCGCCCTTTGGGCGAGGGGACGTTCGAGTTTCCAGCGGGCAGAGCCCCCGCAAGCTTTTGTGGAGGTGATCCGGCATGTCGTCCCGAGCGGCCCGGTCTCCGGACCGGCCGGATCCGGCCGACCTCCCGCCCACTTACGACTTCCGGGCGGCGGAGGAGCGGTGGACCCGGCACTGGCTGGAATCGGACACCTTCCGGGCTGATCCCGAGTCCGGCCGGGAACCCTACTGCATCGTGATCCCACCGCCCAACGTCACCGGGTCGCTGCACATGGGGCACGCGCTCGACAACACCATTCAGGACGTCCTAATCCGCTGGCGGCGGATGCAGGGCTACGAGACCCTGTGGCTGCCCGGCACCGACCACGCCGGCATCGCTACCCAGTACGTGGTGGAGAAGCGCCTGGCCGAGGAGGGCCTGAACCGGCAGGAACTGGGCCGGGAGCGGTTTCTGGAGCGGGTGTGGGCCTGGAAGGATGAGTACGAGGCGACCATCCTGGGCCAGCTGAAGCGGCTGGGGGCCTCGTGCGACTGGTCCCGCACCGCCTTCACCCTTGACGAGCCCCGCTCCCGGGCGGTGCGGGAGGTGTTTGTCCACCTCTACCGGCGCGGCCTCATCTACCGGGGCGAGTACATCGTCAACTGGTGCCCCCGCTGCCGGACCACCCTGGCCGATCTCGAGGTGGAGCACGAGGAGCACGACGGCAAGCTCTACACCGTCCGTTACCCGGTGGAGGGCGGCGGCTCCATCTCCGTGGCCACCACCCGCCCCGAGACCATGCTGGGGGACACCGGCGTGGCGGTGCACCCCGACGACCCGCGGTACCGGGACCAGGTGGGCCGCACCGCCCTCCTGCCGGTGCTGGGGCGGCGGCTGCCCATCGTCGCCGACCCGTGGGTGGACCGGGAGTTCGGCACCGGCGCGGTGAAGGTGACCCCGGCCCACGACCCCGACGACTTCGAACTGGGCCGCCGGCACGGCCTGGGCCTGGTGAAGGCCATCGACGAGGACGCCAGGATGACGGCCGAGGCCGGGCCGTACGCGGGCCTGGACCGCCACGCCTGCCGGGAAGCCCTGGTGCGGCAACTCCAGGCCGAGGGCCATCTCGAGAAGGTGGAGCCCCACCGGCACGCGGTGGGCCACTGCTACCGCTGCGAGACGGTGGTGGAGCCGCTGGTGTCCCGCCAGTGGTTCGTGAAGACGCGGCCCCTGGCCGAGCCGGCCATGGCCGCCGTGCGGGACGGCCGGACCCGGATCGTCCCCGAGCGCTTCGAAAAAGTGTACTTCCACTGGCTGGAGAACATCCGGGACTGGCCGGTGTCGCGGCAGCTGTGGTGGGGCCACCGCATCCCCGCCTGGACCTGCCAGGCCGGCCACCTGACGGTGGACACCGAAGCCCCCGCCGCCTGCGCCGAGTGCGGCTCAGGGGACCTGGTGCAGGACCCCGACGTGCTCGACACCTGGTTTTCCTCGGCGCTGTGGCCCTTCTCCACTCTGGGCTGGCCCGAGCGCACCCGGGACCTGGAGGTGTTCTATCCCACCTCGGTGCTGGTGACCGGTTACGACATCCTGTTCTTCTGGGTGGCGCGGATGATGTTCATGGGCCTGGAGTTCATGAGGGAGGTGCCCTTCCGGACGGTGTTCCTCCACGGGCTCATCCGGGACGCCGAGGGCCGCAAGATGTCCAAGTCCCGGGGCAACGCCATGGACCCGCTGGAGATCATCGAGGCGGTGGGGGCCGACACCCTCCGGTGGTCGCTCATCACCGGGAACACGCCGGGCAACGACATGCGTTACTCGAGCGAGAAGATCGAGGGCGCCCGGAATTTCGCCAACAAGATCTGGAACGCCGCCCGGTTCACCCTGCAGAACCTGGCCGACTTCGAGCCCTCCGGGCCGGGCGAGGCGGCGGCGGGCGAGGCGCGACCGGACGGGCTGGAACTGGCCGACCGCTGGATTCTCTCCCGCTACCGGCGGGCCGCCGGCGAGGTCACCCGGCTGCTGGACCGGTTCGAACTTGGCGAGGCCGCCCGCGTGCTCTACGACTTCGTCTGGTCCGAGCTCTGCGACTGGTACATCGAGCTTGCCAAGGCCAGGCTCTACGGTGACGGCCCGGCCGCGCGCCGGGTGGCGCAGCAGACCCTCTGGCAGGTCATGGAGGGGACCATGCGGCTCCTGCACCCCTTCATGCCGTTTCTGTCGGAGGACGTCTGGCAGCGGCTGCCGCGCCGGCGAGGGGATCGAGAAACCCTGGCCCTGGCGCCGTGGCCCGCCCCGGACGCGGCGCTGGCCGACGCCGAGGCCGAGAGCCGGATGGAACTGGTCATGGCGGTCACGAGGGCCCTCAGAAACCTCCGCTCCGAGGTGAACCTGCCCCCGACCCGGCGGGCCTATGCCGTCCTGCGGGCGACGTCGCCGGAGGCCCTGGCGGTGCTCGACGGGGCCCGCGACTACGTGGCGCGCCTCGCCGCCGCCGGCCGGCTGGACCTGTCGGCAGCCAGGCCCGGGCAGGGGCCACCGCCCCAGGCCCTGGCGGCGGTGGTTCCCGGCTGCGAGATCTACCTCCCCCTGGCGGGTCTGGTGGACCTCGACCGGGAGATCGCCCGGCTGGAGAAGGATCTGGCCGCGGCCGCCACGACCCTCGCCCGGGCCCGCCAGCGGCTGGGGGACCCCATGTTCCGCTCGCGCGCCCCGGAAGAAGTGGTGCGGCGTGAGGAGCAGAAGGCGGCGGAGGCGGAGGAACTCGTCCAGCGGCTGAAGGCGCGGCTGGCCGGGCTCCGGGATTAGGATGCCCGGGCCGCCGCGCCTCCCCTGGGACCTGGTCAACCCGTTTACTGCCGGCCGTCACGCATTGCCGTTACTGGTTCGTCGCGTCCGAGGCCGGCGGGGTATTGCTGAAGGGGCAGACCCCGTGACGCGCACCCCGGCCGAGGCCCGCTCCGCGCCCGAAACCGCGCCCGAAGGGGCCGGTGTCGGTCCGGTGGATCGCCTGGGCGATGCGCTCCCCCATTACCCCGAGCATGGCGTCGGCCTGCTCCCGGGTGATCCGGCCGGCCGCCGCGGCGGCGTCAAGGGCCGCCCGGTGGGCGTCCAGGAGCGCCTGGACCAGCGCTTCCTCGCTGACGCCCCGGGCCGCGGCGATCTCGGCCAGGGACTTGCCGCCCTGCCGCTCGGCGGCGATGGTGGCGGGGTCCTCGCCCAGCAGTTTGGCCACGGTGTCGAGGCCCAGCATGGCCTGCGTACCCATCATCGGCGCCATCGGCCGCTGGGCCGGGATGCCGGTGCGGCCGGTGCCGCCCCACGCCATCCCGCGGCCCCAGCCGGCGGCCAGGGCCGGCCCGGCCGCCAGGGCCACCGCCAGAACGGCGACCACCGCCACGACGACACGGGTCCGGACTGCCTTGAAGCTCTGCATGACGTCTTCACTCCTTCCGTGCCATTGGTCGTTCCGGGGGCATCGTAGCCCTGTCCCGTTCAGGAGGGGTGGCGGCAGGATAAAGCTTGGATCAAGAAGGGTGGCCGTGCCGTCAAGCCCCCCGGCGACGGGGAAACCGCGCCGCGCCGGGGACAGGGAAACCGCGCCGCGCCGGGGAAAGGGAGGGCAGACGGGCACGGCGGGCGGGAGGCTGGCAGTGGAATACAGGGAAGCTCTGGCCTACATCCACGGCTTTCAGCGGTTCGGGGTCCGGCTGGGCCTGGAACGGGTCAGGTCGCTGCTTGACCGGCTTGGCCGGCCCCACGACGGGCTGAGGGTCGTCCACGTCGGCGGGACCAACGGCAAGGGCTCCGTCTCCGCCATGCTGGCGTCCATCTTCCAGGCCGCGGGGCTGCGCACCGGGCTTTACATCTCACCCTACGTCGAAGACTTCCGCGAGCGGATCCAGGTCAACCGGCAGTTCATCGCCCAGCCTGATCTGGCGAGGCTGGTGTCGGAGGTCCGGCCGGCGGTCGAGGCCATGGTGGCCGCCGGGGAGGAGTCGCCCACCGAGTTCGAACTCATCACCGCCGTGGCGTTTCTGTACTTTGCCCGCCAGGCCGTGGACGTGGTCGTGCTCGAGGTGGGGCTTGGCGGCCGGTACGACGCCACCAACGTGGTGGCCGACCCTCTGGCGTCCGTCATCACCCAGGTCGCCCTGGACCACACCGACCGGCTTGGTCAGACCGTCGGCGAGATAGCCGGGGAGAAGGCCGGGATCATCAAGCCGGGTGGCGTGACCGTCACCAGCGCCACCGATCCGGACGCCCTGGCCGTTGTCGAGTCGGTGGCGCGGGAACAGGGGAACCGCCTCTTTCGCCTGGACCGGGAGTACCGCTTCGAGGAGCGGTCCGCCTCCTACCACGGTTCCATCATCCACTTCGAGGGGCCGCTGGGGAGGCTGGAAAACGTGTACGTGTACCTGCTCGGCCGGCACCAGCAGCAGAACGCCGCCGCCGCCATCTGCGCCTGCCAGGCGCTCTCCTCCCGGGGCCTGGACCTCGGGGAGACGGCCATCCGCGCCGGGCTGCAGGAAGTCCGCTGGCCGGGCCGGCTGGAAGTGATGAGCTGGAACCCGATGGCCGTGATCGACGGCGCCCACAACCCGGCCGCGGCCGCGACCCTGGCCCGCGCGCTCGAGGACCTCTTCCCCTGGACCCGGCTGGTGCTGGTCCTGGGCGTCCTGGCCGACAAGGACGCCGCGGGTATCGTCAAGGTCCTGGCCCCGCTGGCCGGCCGGGTGGTCTGCACGCGGCCCCCCGGTCCCCGGGCCATGGCTCCCGAGGCCCTGGCGGCGCTGGCGCGAAACCACACCCGGGGCGAAGTGCTGGTGGCCCCGACGGTGGGCGAGGCGCTGGAGCGCGGGCTCGACGGGCTGGGCCGCGGCGAATTGCTGTGTATCACGGGCTCGCTCTACCTGGTCGGGGAGGCCCGTCCGTGGCTCCGGGAGCGCCTGGGCACCGACCAGGCAGCGGTGTCGCCGGAGTTCTGACCGCGGGGCGCCGAAGCAGGGAGGCAGTGGCATGGACCAGGCAGCGCTACCCTTCTTCAGGGACCCGGGCCTGGCCCGGGCCACTCCCCGGGCGCCTTACACCCCGGCCTACCGGGTGATCACCGGCCCCGGGGAATGGTCCGGGGCCTTTGCGGATCCCCCGCCGGTGGACCTTGGCCGTTACGTGGTGCTCGACGTGGCCCGGGGCGAGTGCCCGTCCGGAGGCTACGCCGTGCGCATCGAGGCGGTGCGGCGGCAGCCGGATGGATGCCGGGTTGAACTGTCCTTTCGTGACCCCGGGCCCGACGAGATGGTGATCATGGTGCTCACGGCGCCCCGGGACGCCGTCTGCGTCGACCGGGCCCGGCTCGGGAAGCCCCCCTGGCGCTTTGTCTTCGTGGACGCCGCCGGGCGGGAACTGGCGACCGTTCAGGCGGACTGAGCGGCTGATCGGTGGGCCGTGAGGAATCTCGGGCCCCGTCTCGGGCGGGAGGGTTGGCGCCGTGCCGGTCATCACCCGGCGTTCGCGCAAGAGAAAGCGAGTCAAGGGGCAGGGCCGGCTGGCCCTCTGGGCCACCGTGCTCTTCCTGTCTCTGCTGGCCTTCGTGGTCGGCTCCCTCCTGGGCCGGTACTTCATGGCCGTGCTGCTGGCCGGGGCGCGCGACCGGGACCTGCCGTCCCTGGTGACCCCCGCCCCGGAAGGGACCGGCGGCGATGCCGGCCCGGCCACCGAGCCGCCCTCGACGGCCCAGCCTCCGGCCACCGAGCCGCCGGCCGCCCAGCCCGCGCCCGCCACCTCCCAGCCTCCAGCGGCGCCGCCGGCGACGGAGTCAGTCACCGTTTCGCTGCCCGCCGCCACCTGGTACGCGGTTCAGCTGGGAGTCTTCTCCCAGCTGTCCAACGCCGAATCCCTCCGGGCGCGGCTCGACACAAGCGGTACGGCCGCCGTGGTGCTGCCGGGTCCCCCGTTCAAGATCCGCGCCGCCTACTCCGGGGACGAGGACTGGACCCGCGGCATCTCCGCCGCCCTCAGCCGCCAGGGGTACGAGAACTTCGTGGCGCGGCTCTTGCTCAACCCGGGCCCGGTCCGGCTGACCGGCCCGGCACCGGCCGTTCGCGCCCTCGAGGCGGCGTGGGAAGCTGCATGGCTGGCCCTGCAGGGCCAGGACGGGTTCTGGCTGGACTACCACCGGGGCCGCCTCACCGCCGACGCCGGCCGGACCCGGCTGGCCCAGGCGGCCGAAGCGCTGGGCGCCCTCGAGACCCAGACCCGCTCGGCGCTGGAGGCCCTGCAGGACGTGGCCTCGCCGCCGCCGGCCCTCCTGGACGCCGCCAGGCGCCTGGAGCAGCTTGCCGGCCACCTGCGGGCGGGACAGGCCAGCCTGGAAGCCGCCGTGGCGGCCGGACTGCCCCGGCCGGCGGCGGCGGAACGCCAGGGTTACCAGGCGTTCATGACGGGGGTGGAACTTTACATTGCCCTCCCGGAGGTCCTGCGGTGACCGGCCTGCGGGCTGCATAAGGCCTGCTCCCGTGGGTCATCCTGATCATGCCAGTTCTTCCAGCGGCGCCCTGGCGGCCGGCCATTTCGGGTTCCGGCGGCTGGTCCTGGCCTCGTCGTCGCCCCGGCGGCAGGAACTGCTGAGCCAGTTGGGGCTCGTGTTCGAGGTGATCGCGCCCGACGTCCCGGAGGACCTGGCGGGCATGGACGGGCCTCCCGAGGCCATTGCGCTTTCGCTGGCCCGCCGGAAGGCCATGGCGGTGGCGCCCCGGGTGCCGGACGCCCTGGTGGTGGCCGCCGACACCATCGTGGTGGTGGATCGGGAAATCCTGGGCAAGCCCGCTGACCGGCAGGAGGCAGCGTCCATGCTGCGAAGATTGGCTGGACGAGACCATTGGGTCTACACCGGCGTGGTGGTGCTGGATCCCGCGAGCGGCCGGGAGGCCCAGGCCGTCGAAGCCACCCGGGTGGTCATGGGGGCCATCGCCCCCGACGACCTGGAGGGGTACCTGGACACCGGAGAGGCTCTGGACAAGGCGGGAGCTTACGCGGTCCAGGGGCGGGCCGCCGTCTTCGTCCGGCGGATCGAGGGTGACTACTTCAACGTGGTGGGCCTGCCCCTGGCCCGCCTGGCGGACCTTCTGTCGGAGTTCGGAGTGAGGGTGTTCGGCTAGCGCCGTGCTGGCCTGAGGGTGGGTCCGGCCTGGGCGCCGGCTGGCGGCCAGGCCCGCAAGGCAGGTGGCCGCCCGGTCTCTGGAGGAGGTGGCGGCGTGCCGCTGCGGTACCGACCCACCTTGAAACAGCTACCCGCCGACGACCGGCCACGGGAACGGATGGCCAGACACGGGGCGCAGGCCCTGTCCGACGCGGAACTGGTGGCCGTGCTCCTGGGCACCGGCCGGCGCGGGGAGACGGCGGTGGACCTTTCCCGGCTACTCTTGCAGGGAGACGGCGCCGGTTCGGGCGGGCTGCGCCGGCTCGCGGAACTGTCCCTGGCGGAACTGGCCCAGGTGCCGGGGGTGGGCCCGGCCAAGGCGGCCAGGTTGAAAGCCGCCCTCGAGCTCGGCCGGCGGCTGGCCGGAACCGCGGCCGATCGGTCGGCCATCAGGTCGCCCCGGGACGCGGGCAGCCTGCTCATGGAGGACATGCGCTACCTTGACCAGGAACAGTTCCGGGTGGTGCTGCTGAACGCCAAACACCAGGTGCTGGGTGTTGAGACGGTGAGCGTGGGCGGGCTTGCCTCGTCCATCGTCCATCCCCGGGAGGTTTTCAAGCGGGCCATCCGGCGGTCGGCCGCCGCCATCATCCTGGCCCACAATCATCCCAGCGGGGATCCGACCCCGAGCCGGGAAGACCTGGAGGTCACCCGGCGGCTGACGGAGGTCGGCAAGCTGATGGGCATCGAGGTGCTGGACCACATCATCATCGGGGATAACCGCTACGTGAGCTTTCGCGAGCAGGGGATCGGCTAGCCAGAGGTCGCGGGCGGGATTCCCGGGGCGCCCGGCCGCGCGGGTGCCGGGCCATCGGGAAAGGAGACAGGTCATGCTGGGGTTCATCTACGGGTACATCTCCCGCGACATGGGGGTGGACCTGGGAACGGCCAATACCCTCGTCTATGTCAAGGGCCGGGGCATCGTCCTCCAGGAGCCTTCGGTGGTGGCCCTGCAGCGGGAGACCCGGCAGGTGCTGGCGGTGGGGGACGAGGCCAAGCTGATGATCGGCCGGACCCCGGGCAACATCATCGCCATCCGCCCGATGAAGGACGGCGTCATCGCCGACTTCGAGGTCACCCAGACCATGCTGAAACACTTCATCGCCAAGGCCCACGCCCGCCGGACCCTGGTACGGCCGCGGGTGGTGGTGGCCGTGCCCACCGGCATCACCGAGGTGGAGAAGCGGGCCGTCATCGACGCAACCCTGCAGGCCGGAGCCCGCGAGGCGTATCTGATCGAAGAGCCGATGGCCGCGGCCATCGGCGCCGGCCTGCCGGTGCACGAGCCCACCGGCAACCTCATCGTGGACATCGGCGGCGGCACCTCGGAGGTGGCCGTGATCTCCCTGGGTGGCATCGTCACCAGCCGCTCCATCCGGGTGGCCGGCGACGAGATGGACGAGGCCATCGTCAACTACGTAAAGCGCACCTACAACCTGGCTATCGGTGAGCGCACCGCCGAGCAGATAAAGATCCAGATCGGCTCCGCCTATCCCGTGGACGACAAGGACGGGGGCATGGACGTTCGCGGCCGCGACCTGGTTTCCGGGTTACCCAAGACGCTGCGGGTGACCGCCGACGAGATCCAGCGGGCCCTTTCGGAGCCCGTGGCCGCCATCGTGGAAGCCATCCGGGTGTGCCTGGAGCGGACTCCGCCCGAACTTGCGGCCGACATCATGGACCGGGGGGTCGTGATGACCGGCGGCGGGTCGCTCTTGCGCGGGCTGGACCGTCTGGTCAGCCAGGAGACGGGTATGCCGGTGGTGCTGACGGAGGAGCCGCTTCTGTGCGTGGTCCGGGGGACCGGCAAGGTGCTGGAGGAAATCGACAGCCTGCGCCGCATTCTGGTCACCCCTCGCCGGGCCGGCTGAGCCCCGGGCAACCCGGGGCCCGGCCACCGGCCGGACCGCGCGTCGCCGAGAGACGGTGAGAGCGTGTCCGTGCTGGCCCGGTACAAGAAGCCCCTGGTCTCCGCGGTCACGGTGGTCGCCGTGGTGCTCCTGGCAAGCCTCACGGCACGGGAACGCGACCGCCTCACCAGCCTGGAGGCCTGGTTCCTGGACGCCCTGGCCCCCGCCCAGCGCTGGGCGTCCGAGGTGGTGAGCCGGATCCAGGCGGGAACCAGGCTGGTAGCCGAGTACCGGTCGCTGCTGGCGGAGAACGCGCGGCTGCGGGCCGAGGTGGAACGCCTGACCGCCCTGGAGGCCGAGTGGGAGGAGGTTCTGGCCGAGAACCACCGGCTGCGAGAGTTCCTTGGCTTCGCCCAGCGGGGAGAGCACCAGTTCGTGGCCGCCGAGGTCATCTACCGCAACCCGGACAACTGGTTCAACCGGCTGGCCGTCAACAAGGGCACGCTCCACGGGGTGAAAAAGGACATGCCGGTGGTGGCGGCGGGCCGGCTGGTGGGCCGGGTGGTCCGGGTTTCGGCCCGAACCGCCACGGTCCTCCTGCTCACCGATCCCGACTCGGCAGTTGGCGCCCTGATCCAGTCCTCCCGGGACGCCGGCGTGGTGCTGGGAGCCCCGGGCCGTCCCGACGAGTTGCAGCTTCGCCTGTTTTCCCGGGACGCCCGGGTGACGGTGGGCGACAGGGTGGTCACCTCGGGACTGGGCGGCCTGTTTCCGCCCGGGCTCATCATCGGGGAGGTCACGTGGGTGGAGCGGGAGCACCTGGGACTGGTCAGGTTCGCCGCCGTGCGCCCGGCTGTCGACCTGGCCCGGCTGACGGAGGTCCTGATCATAGTGAGCTGGCAGCCGCTGGCAGACTTCCCCGACGCCGAGGGGCGGTGACGCGGACCTGAAAGAGCGGTGGCTCCTCCTTGTGGGGCTGGCCCTGATCACCCTGGTGCTGCAGACCACCGCCGCTCCGGCCATGGCCGTCCGGGGAGTCGTTCCCGACCTGTTGCTCGTGCTGGCGGTAGGGTGGGCGCTGGTGTTCGGGCGCCGCGAGGGCCTGTGGGCCGGCGTGGTGGCCGGCGCCCTGCAAGACCTGGCGTTCGGCCAGTTCATCGGGTTGCACCTGGCCACCAAGGGCCTGGTGGCGTGGGGGGCCGGCTTGGTGGAAACCCGGGTCTTCAAGGAAAACCTGCTGGTACCGATAGGTGTGGTCTTCATGGCCGCCGCCGCGGGAGAAAGCCTGGTCTACCTGGCCCTGCGCGGCCTGGGGCCGGTTCCCGTCCTCAGACCGGTCTGGGCGCTGACGGAGAACGTGCTCCCGACCGCCCTGTACACCGCCGCTTTTTCCCCGCTGGCCTACCGGATTGCCGCCAGCGTCAGGCGGCACCAGGAGCAGGCGGCGGCCGATTAGCCGGGAACGGGAGACCTGCCGGTGGCTGGAGATCTGACGGTCGGCATCCGGCCCAGGACCGGGGAAGAGCGGCCGAACCGGCGTCTGGCCTTCTTTTCCGGGGTGCTGGCCCTCATGTTCCTGGTGCTGGTCGGCCGGCTGGCGAGGCTGCAGATCGCGCAGCAGCAGTACTTCCAGCGCCGGGCGGAGGTCAACTCCGTCCGCCTGTACCCCCTCCTGGCGCCCCGGGGCACCATGTATGACCGGACCGGCCGGGTGCTGGTGACGACCCGGCCGGCCTGGCACGTGTCGCTGCTGGTGCTGAAGCACAACCGGGCGGAACTGGAGCCCCTCATCCAGCGACTGGCGCCGCTGCTGGACATGACCCCCGAGGAGATCAGGGCCCGGATCGACCAGCAGGCGGCCGAGGGCCGTCTCTTCGAGCCGGTCAGGCTCCGGACCGACATCGATCCCCGGCTGCACACCCTCATCGAGGAGCGAAAGCTCGAACTCCCCGGGGTCTTCGTCGAGGTCCAGCCCGTCCGCGACTACCTTTACGGCGCGTCCGCCGCCCACGTCATCGGCTTTCTGGGCGAGATCAGCCGGGCCCAGCTGGAACTGCCCCGCTACCGCCAGGGCGGCTACCGGATGGGCGACGTGATCGGGCAGTCGGGGATCGAGGGCGTCTTCGACGAGCACCTGCGAGGCGAGAAGGGCGCCCGGCGGGTGGTGGTGGACGCCCGCGGCCGCCTGGTCGAGGAGCAAGGCCAGGAGGACCCGGTACCCGGCCACGACCTGGTGCTGACCCTGGACGCGGCGCTACAGCAGGTGGCCGAAGCCGCCCTCCGGGACATTCTTGTCAAGCTTCAGGAGCACCCCAACCCCAAGTACCGGTCGCCCAACGCCCGGGCCGGCGCCGTGGTGGCCCTGGACGTCCGCACCGGCGCCGTGCTGGCCATGGCGTCGGTTCCCGGGTTCGACCCAAACCTTCTGGTTTCCGACCAGCGGGCCGAGTACTACAGGTCCCTGGAGCGCGACCCCCTCCGGCCCATGCTCCCGCGGGCCTGGGGCGGCACCTACCCGGTGGGCTCCACCTTCAAGCTGGTGATGGCCGCGGCGGCACTTGAAGAGGGCCTGATCGGGCGCGGGCAGACGGTGAGCTGCCCCGGCTTCTACCTGGTTCCCGGCGACCGCAAACGGGACTGGAAGGAGGACGGGCACGGGCCGGTCGACGTCCAGCAGGCCATCAAGGTGTCGTGTAACGTCTTCTTCTACGAGATGGCCCGGCGCCTGTCGAGAGACCCCGTCACCGGCCGGGAGTGGCGGCGGGTCGACCCCTTCGGCGACTGGGCAAGCGCCTTTGGACTGGGGATTCCCACCGGTTTCCAGTTGCCGGGCGAGGCGGTCGGGATCATGCCCTACGAGGGAGCGAAGGCCCGCTTCGGGCACCCGGACCCCCGCTGGTACCCCTCGGAGATCGCCAACCTGGGCATCGGCCAGGGCTTCAACGACTACTCGGCGCTGCAGATGGCGATCTACACGGCTACCATCGCCAACGGGGGCACCCGGTACCGGCCTTACCTGGTCCAGCGAATCGTCAGGCCCGGCGGTGAGGTGGTCGCCGAGTTCGGCCCCGAGGTGATGGGCACGGCCGGCGTCCGGCCCGACGTCCTGGAAGAGGTCCGCCGGGGGATGCTCCGGGCGGCGATGGAGCCTGGCGGGCGGGAGGGGTCAGGCACCGCCGCCCACCTGTTCTGGGATTTCCCCGTCAAGGTGGCCGGCAAGACCGGTACCGCCCAGGCCGGCCGGCTGGACCCCGACACCGGCAAGGAAGAGCAGCCACACTCCTGGTTCGTGGCTTTTGCCCCCTTCGAAAACCCCGAGATCGCCGTCGCGGTTGTGGTCGAGCACGGCGTGGCCGGCAGCTTCGCGGCGGCGCCGGTGGCCCGCGAGGTGCTGGTTCAGTATTTCGGGCTGCGGGAGCCGGTAACCGGTGCCGAGGAGCAACCCGTAACCCCGGTGGAGGTTCCTGCCGAGCCGGCGGGGGATTGAGCGACAGGGCTCGGCCGGCCTCGACCCTGTTCGTCGGGCCGGGCGAACGTTGCCGGCTGGTGGCGGGCGAAAGTGGCCGCGTCCCGGGCTGCGGTGGAAGGAAGCCCAGCCTGACCCGCGAAAGCCGAGCCGGGGGGGCCGGGAGACTTGAACCTCAGGGTGGTGCGGTCCAGGCGTCGGCAGCCGGCGGGAGCGAGACCGCCCGGGGACGCCGGCGAGGCTGGCGGGACTCCGTCCGCGGGGGCGTCCCGGACCGGGCAGGCGGCCGGACAGGCGGGCACGTTCGAGGCGGCGTGGGCGGACGAACGCACCCTGCTGGTCAGAAAGACGCTCCGTTGCGGTCAGGAAGTGCGGTACCCGGGCAACGTGGTGGTGCTGGGGGATGTCAACGCCGGGGCCCGGGTCGTGGCGGGGGGCGACGTGATCGTCGTGGGCGCCCTGCGCGGGCTGGCCCACGCGGGCGCCATGGACACGCCCGGCGCGGTGGTCTACGCCCACCGCCTGCAGGCGACGCAGCTTCGGATAGGCCCGACCGTGGCCCGGTCACCCGACAGGCCGGGTGGCGCTCCCGACGCCGACCGCCGCTCGGCGGCCCAAGGGCCTGAGATCGCCAGGCTTCGCGACGGCATGGTGGTCATCGAGCCCTTCCCGGCCCCGCCGGGCGGGGGCGGGTAGCGCCTGGAGAGGAGACGGAAGCCATGGATGGCCCCACGGCGATCGTCATCACTTCGGGCAAGGGGGGCGTGGGCAAGACCACCCTGACGGCGAATCTGGGCACCGGCCTTGCCTTGCTGGGCAAGCGGACCGTCCTGGTGGACGCCGACATCGGCCTGCGCAACCTCGACGTGGTGCTGGGGCTGGAAAACCGCATCGTCTTCGACATCGTCGACGTGGTCGACGGCTTTTGCCGACTGAAGCAGGCCCTGATCAAGGACAAGCGCTTCGAGGGACTGCACCTTCTGCCCGCGGCCCAGACCAAGGACAAGAGCGCCGTCAGCCCGGAGCAGATGGAGCGGCTGTGCAAGGAACTCAAGCAGGAGTTCGACGTCGTCCTCATCGACAGCCCGGCCGGGATTGAGCAGGGGTTTCGGAACGCGGTGGCCGGCGCCGACGCGGCGGTCATCGTCACCACGCCCGACGTGGCCGCGGTCCGCGACGCCGACCGGATCATCGGGCTCTTGGAGGCCGAGGGGCTGGGCGAGCCGCGGCTGGTCGTGAACCGGGTCCGCACCGACCTGGTGCGCCGCGGCGAGATGATGGACGTCGACGACGTGGTGGACATCCTGGCGGTGGACCTGCTGGGGTTCGTGCCCGAGGACGAGCGGGTCGTCATCGCCACCAACCGGGGCGAGCCGGCCATCATGCGACAGGACTCCCCGGCCGCCCAGGCCATGCGGGACATCTCCCGGCGGCTGGCCGGTGAGGCGGTCCCCCTGGCCGAGACCGCCCCGCCCGGCTTCTGGAGCCGGCTGCGCCGGGTCCTGGGTCTGGGAGCAGGCTGAGGTGGTACCCTTGTGGCGGGCGGTGCGCGACCGGCTTGCCGGATGGCGGCTGGCGGCACGCCTGGCGCGGACCAGGACCCGCCTGGCGCGGATCACGGCGTACCTGGCCCGGGCCGCTGCCGGCCTTGCCCGGGGACCCGGTCTCTGGCGCCGGTCGCGGGAACGCCGGGCAGGCCCGCGGGGCACCCGGAAGAGGGCCGCTTTCCTGGCCTGGGTCGGGGGACGGGCGGGCCGCTCGGCCACGGTGGCCGCCAGGCGGCTCCGGATGGTGGTCGCCTACGACAGGGCGGCCATGGCGCCCGTGCTGCTGGAGAGCTTGAAAGCCGATCTGCTGGCGGTGGCGTCCCGGTACGTGGACGTAGGCGAGCCGGGGCTCCAGGTCGAGCTGGGTAGCCGCCGGGGCGCCGTCAACCTGGTGGTCACCGTTCCCGTCCGGCGGCTGGAAAGGAGCAGACCTTGACCGCCCGGCGGTTCTGGCGAAACCTGGACTACCTGCTCATCGCCGTGACGCTGGCCCTCATGGCCACCAGCGCCGTGGTGGTCTACAGCGCGAGCCACATGGCTCCCGTCAACGGCGACCCGGCCTATTACCTGAAGCGGCAACTGCTGTGGATCGGGCTGGGGCTGGCGGTCATGATCGCCGTCGCCCTCATCCACTACGAGGAACTGGCCCGGCTGGCCACCGTCCTCTACGTGGCCAACCTGGGCCTGCTGGTGGCCGTTCTCCTGGTCGGGCAGCAGACCAAGGGTGCCGAGCGCTGGCTCACGCTGGGCCCCGTGCCCGTTCAGCCTTCCGAGCTTGCCAAGCTGGTCATCATCCTCACCCTGGCCAGCCAGCTGGCCCGGCGCGAGGAGCCCATCCGCCGGCTCTACGAGTTCATCCCGCCCTTTGTGCACGTCGCGCTGCCCATGGCGCTCATCCTGCTCCAGCCGGACCTGGGGACAGCCATGGTCTTCGTGGGCATCGTCTTCGGCGTGCTGTTTCTCAGCGGGGCGGCGTGGAAGCCCCTGGCCGCCCTGGCCGGAGCCGCCCTTGGCGGAGCGGCCGGGTTGACCCTGCTGTACTTACGGTACGGGGTTGCGGTGGCCGGCCGGGCTTTCCTCGACCTGCCCCGGCTGGGGCTGGTGCCGCTACCCCTTCGCGAGTACCAGGTCAACCGGCTGATCGTCTTCGCCGACCCCTCCTTTGACCTGCAGGGGGCGGGCTACCACCTGGCCCAGTCCAAGATCGCCATCGGGTCCGGCGGGCTCTGGGGTAGGGGACTCTTCCAGGGAACCCAGACCCAGCTGAACTTTCTGCCCGAACAGCACACGGACTTCATCTTCTCGGTCATCGGCGAGGAACTGGGCTTCGCCGGCGCCGCCCTGCTCCTGCTCCTGTACTTCGTGTTCATGTGGCGCGGGCTGTGGATCGCCGCCAGGGCCCGTGACCGGCTGGGCACCCTGCTGGCCGGGGGCATCGTGTCGATGCTCGCCTTCCAGGTCATGGTCAACGTGGGCATGACCCTGGGGATCATGCCCATCACCGGGATCCCCCTGCCGTTCATGAGCTATGGGGGTTCCTCCATGGTCACCAAGGCGGCGGCCGTCGGACTACTCCTCGGCATTCACCGGCGCCGGCACCGGATCCAGTTCTGACGGCACGGCCGTTTCTTCTTCCGCCCAGGCCACCTCCGTCTCCCCTTCGCCGCCGGGCCAGGGCTGGATCACCAGGAGGGCTCCCCGTCCGACCTCAACCTGGCCCCCGGCGGCCACCAGTTCGTTGGAGACCCCCAGCGACCGGCCCCAGGCCAGGCTGGCGCCCTCCAGCGGCCACCTGAAGCCAGTCGCCCGCACCCCGGTCACCCGGCCGGTCAGGGGCACCAGGGAGACCAGCCGGCCGTGGCGAGCCTCCACCCCGACCGGCCGGCCCGCCACGGCGACCCGGACGATGCCGGCCGGCCCGAGAGCCACCGGGTCCAGCCCGCGCCGGGCCAGGCCCGGCAAGAACTGGAGGTTGGTCAGGGTATGGTCCAGGCGCCCGCCCAGGCCGGCCACGAGGACCAGGCGGCTCGGGGCCAGGCTGAGGGCCACCTCGAGGGCGACCTCTAGATCGGTCCAGTCCTTGGCCCGCGGGAGTTGCCGGAAGGGGACGCCAGCCTCGAGCAGCCGGGTCCCGGCGACCGCGGATAGAGAGTCCAGGTCGCCGACGACCCAGTCAGGCTGAAGGCCCAGGGCAAGGGCGTTGTGGGCCCCTCCGTCGGCCGCGACCACTCTGGCCCCCGGCGCCAGCCACGGCCGGTAGCGGTCCCTGGGTCCCAGGGGGCCATGAGCGACCACGATGACCGCGCCACCGCTCAAGCTTCCGCCCCGCCGGAGGCTCCCGGCGACGCCCCGGGCGAGGGGGCGGGCAGCCGGGCAAGAAGGGTACGGGCCAGGATGAAGACGACAACGGTGCTGATGACCAGTTCGGGCAGCAGGTAGCTTCCGTTGTAGACGGCCGAGTACGCCCAGGGCGAGACG
Organism: Symbiobacterium thermophilum; assembly: GCA_020725105.1. Lineage (GTDB taxonomy): Bacteria > Bacillota > Sulfobacillia > DYFQ01 > DYFQ01 > DYFQ01. The sequence goes on along the minus strand of DYFQ01000006.1, from coordinate 31,849 downwards.
CCCTCGGGGGCGTACTGGGCGAAAAAGATGACCCCGGAGAGAAAATGTGCCGCGAAGCGGCCGGCGATGCCCACGGCGCTTCCGACCGCTGGCAGCCGACCAAACCAGCCGGCCGCTCCCAGGAGCCCGAAGGCGACCGGATAGTCCAGCAGAAACTGGGCCGGGTGCACCACGTAGCTGTCCTGGATCGCCTCGAGCAAGCCGTAGGCGACCCCCGCCGTGATGCCGAGCCCGGGCCCGTGGCGGATGGCCAGGATCAAGAGGGGGATCATGCTGCCGGCGGTGACCGAGCCCCCCTGGGGCATCTGGAACACCTTCACGAAGGACAGGGCGAAGGCCAGGCCCACCATGACCCCGGCCTCCACCACGGCCCGGGTGCTGAACCTGCTCAACTCGGATACCTCCCGCACGGGTGACGCGCAGGGGGCGCCGGCCGGGAGAACACGAACGGCTGCCGGGGGCAGCCGTGACGGTGGTTCTGGGTGGCCCACTTCCCTACGCCGGCATTACCCGGGTCAGGTCATGAGGGTCAGCGGCGGCATCCAGCCCCGCTCTCTCAGCGAACGCTCCCCTAGCGGTACCCGCAAGATGAACTTGTCGGCTCGATTCTACCACGGCCGTGGCTCAGCCACAACGGTCGCGGTGGAGCCGCGACGGTCCGGGCGGGGCACGGCGCAGCATACCTCCTCCGCTTTCACCCATATACATGGCCTACCGGAACGGGAGGATGCCCCGTGGGCAGGCGGTGGCGGCGCCGAAAGCCCCAGCCGAAACCGGGCCGCCGCGGGCTCGGGGAGGGCGGGTGGTGGCAGGCCCTCGCCCGATCCCGGAGCGCCCGGCAGTGGGTGGCGGCCCTGGCCATCTTCGGGCTGCTGGTCCAGCTGCGGGCCAGTCCCGCCCCGGCCGTCCGTGCCCGGGCCCAGAACCTGCTGGAGGCGGCGAACCGGCCCTACGACCTGGCCGCCGCCGCCCGGGCGGTGGCCGCCGCCGTCACGGACGGCCGGGGCGGGTGGCGCGGCCGGACCGTTCGCGCGTGGCGGGGTCTGGCCGGGGCGTGGGCCGCGCCGGCGGTTAACGCCGGCGAAAAAGCCTCCGAAAGCGCCCGCGAGGCGGTTCGCCCGACCTTCATCGCGCCGGTGACCGGGGTGGTCACCTCGGGCTACGGTCCCCGGATCCACCCGGTGTTCAGGACGGAGACCTTCCACGACGGGATCGACCTTGACGCGCCCGAGGGGACTCCGGTCGTGGCCGTCAAGGACGGCGTGGTCCTGCGGGTGGCCAGGAGCCAGAGCTACGGGCGTACGGTGGAACTGGACCACGGGGAGGCCCTGACGACCTTTTACGCCCACCTGGCCGAGGTCCTGGTCGAGACCGGGATGCCGGTCCGGCAGGGCGACGTGCTGGGCACCGTCGGCCGCACCGGCATCGCGCTCCGGCCCCACCTCCACTTCGAGGTCCGGCTGCGGGGCCGGCCTCAGGACCCCGTGGCCTGGCTACCGGGGCCCGAGGTCGCCGGCGAGGAGCGCTGAGGGTGCGCCTCTTCCTTGGCCTGGGGTTTCCCATCGGCATTCACCCGGCGCTGGTGCTCTGGGTCGCCCTGCTGGCCGCCGCCGGCCTCGGCGGGCCGGCCCTGGTGGTGCTGGGCAGTGTGTTCCTCCACGAACTGGCCCACGCCGCCGCCGCCCGGGTGGCCGGCGCCCGGGTGGCGTCGGTGGAACTGTACCCCTTCGGCGGGATTGCCCGGATCGACGCGGGCGCCGAGCCCGGTACCGAGGCGGCTGTGGCCGCGGCCGGCCCGCTCTTCAGTTTCTGCCTGGCGGCGGCGGCGACAGGGCTGAACCGGGCCGGCCTCGTGTCGCCGCCAGGGGGGCTACTGGACTGGGCCGTCCTGGCCAACCTGGGGCTCGGCGCCTTCAACCTGCTGCCCGCCTTGCCGCTGGACGGCGGGCGGATATATCTGGGGCTGGCCTCGCGGCGGCTGGGCCTGGCCCGCGCCTCCCGGCGACTGGTCCGCCTGGGCCGGGGGCTGGCGTGGGGGCTCGCGGCGGCCGCAACCGGCTGCGCGGCGGCCGCCCTCCCCGGGCTGGCTCCCCCGGGCTGGCGCCCGGTCCTGGCCGGCCTGGCGTTGAACGGCTGGCTGACGGCGGCCTTTCTCTACCGGGCGGGACGGGAGGAGCGGATGGTCATTGCCCGGCGGATCAACGCGCTGTTGCGCAAGGGCGACGTCCTTTCGCGGCGGGGGATCCTTCCCGTCCGCCACCTGGCCGTGGCGGCCACGGCTCGCGTCGCCGAGTGTCTCGTTCACTTCAGCCCCGACGCCTACCACGTGGTGCTGGTGGCCGACGGCCGTGGTCACCTGCTGGGCCAGCTCACCGAGGGACAGCTTCTCGCGGCGCTGGCCGGTGGTGCCGGGCCGACCCTCGGCGATCTGCTGGGTTCGGGCCCGGGCCGCCCGCCCGGGTGCCGCCAGGCCGCCGCCAGGCCGGGACGGTGCTCGCGCGGTGAGCGGCGGCCGGTGGAAAACATGTTCCCGTGGCGGTATAATAAGCGTGACCTTTGAACCGGAAACGACGGTTGCGGCCGCCCGCTCCGGCGGCCGGCAAAGCGGGCCCGGCAGGCGGGCTCAAGCAACCGGAGCGAGGGGTCGGCGGGTCCGGCCTCGAGCGGTATGAGGCCGGCCTGCGTTTACCCGGTGAAAGCTTTCGACAGCCAGGTTATGCAGGGGACAGCGTTTGCCGGCTGTCCCGCCGGCGGCGAACCGCCCGGCCCTGGATTTGGGCCGGAGCCGTCCAGGCCGGCCGAAAGGCCGTGCGTCCGCCGCAGTGGCGCGCAAGACGAGGTTTGACCTTTCGAGGAGTGGACAAGTTCATGGCCAAGCGGCTGCAGCGGGAGATCCTGGTCAACGTGGACCAGGGCGAGACCCGCGTTGCGGTGCTGGAAGACGGCGTGCTGGTCGAACTCATGTACGAGCGGCCCGTCCACCAGCGCGCGGTAGGCAACATCTACAAGGGCAAGGTGGAAAACGTCCTCCCCGGCATGCAGGCCGCCTTCGTCAACATCGGCCTGGAGCGCAACGCCTTTCTCTACGTGACCGACGCCCTGCCCCAGCGCGGCGCCGATGAAGACGACGAGGAACTCGACATCGACCCCCGCCGCCTCTCCATCAAGGACGTGCTCAAGCCCAACCAGGACGTCATCGTGCAGGTCACCAAGGAGGCCATCGGTTCCAAGGGCGCCCGGATCACCACCCAGCTCACCCTGCCCGGGCGGTTCCTGGTGCTGATGCCCACCGTCGACTACGTGGGCGTGTCACGCCGCATCGGGGACGCCCGGGAGCGGGACCGCCTGCGCCACCTGGCCGAGCAGGTCAAGCCCGATGGGATGGGCCTCATCGTCCGGACGGTGGCCGAAGGCAAGGACGCGGCCGCCCTGGAGCAGGACGTCGCCTTTCTCACCCGGCTCTGGACCAAGATCCAGAACCGGGCTCGCTCCAACCCGGCGCCGCACCTGCTGCACAAGGACCTGGGGCTGGTATACCGGGTGGTGCGGGACAGCTTCAACGACGAGGTGACCCGATTCGTCATCGACTCCCGGCCCGAGCACGACCGGGTGCTTGAACTGCTGGACGACATGGCCCCGGATCTGAAGGACCGGGTGCAACTCTACACCAACCGGCAGCGGCCGGTGCTCGAGGCCCACGGCATCGAGGGCGAGGTGGAAAAGGCCCTCAAGCGCCGGGTCTGGCTCAAGTCCGGCGGCTTCCTGGTCATCGACCAGACCGAGGCCCTCACCGTCATCGACGTGAACACGGGCAAGTTCGTGGGTTCCACCAACCTGGCCGACACGGTGCTCAGGACCAACCTGGAGGCGGCGGCGGAGATCGCCCGGCAGTTGAGGCTGCGCGATATCGGGGGCATCATCGTCATCGACTTCATCGACATGGAGTCGGAGCGGCACCGGCGCCAGGTGGTCCGGCAACTCGAGGCCCATCTGGCCCGGGACCGGGTCCGCAGTCACGTGCTGGGCATCACCCAGCTGGGCCTGGTGGAGATGACCAGGAAGAAAGCCCGCCAGAGCCTGGAAGACGTGATCATGAAGCCTTGCCCGTACTGTGACGGCAAGGGCAAGGTCCAGTCGGAGGAGACGGTGGCCAACCGGGTGCGCCGGGAGATCCGGGCCATCCTGCGCGACTCCGACGCGGAAGCCATGCTCATCGAGATGCACCCGGCTCCGGCGGCGCTGGTCATCGGCTCTGGCGGCGCCAACCTGCGGGAACTGGAGCGGGAAACGGGGAAAACCATTTACGTGCGGGGCTCCGAAGCCTGCCACCTGGCGGAGACCCGCGTCAGGGTGCTGGGTACCCGTGAGGAAGTGGAGCGCCTGGCCCTCCCGGTGCGCCAGGGCGAAGTGGTGGAGGTCAAGGTGGAAGAACCCCACGTCGCCAACACCTGGGACGGCATTGCCCGCATCGAGGGTTACGTGGTGGACGTGGAAGGCGGCTCCAGGCTGGTGGGCGAGCGGGTGAAGGTGGAGATCACCAAGGTCCACCGCACCTACGCCAAGGCCCGCGTGGTCGGGGACACGGTCGATTGACTGGGCTGCGGTCCTGTGCTAGCATAAGGTGTTGCTGAGCCGGCCAGTGTGGCCCGCTCCGGGGGCACGGCCCGGCTACGGAGGACGGAAGGGACGCCCATGTACGCCATCGTTGAAACCGGCGGCAAGCAGTACCGGGTGGCCGCCGGCGATGTCATCACCGTGGAACGGCTTGACGCGGACGTCGGACAGGAAGTCGCGTTCGATCGCGTGCTGGTGGTGCGCGCGGACGGTAAGGTGGCGGTGGGCAATCCGGTCGTGCCCGGCGCCCGGGCGGTGGGAACCGTGCTGGAGCACGGGCGGGGCAAGAAGATCCGGGGTCTCAAGTACAAGCCAAAGGTCAACTACCGCCGCCGCTACGGGCACCGGCAAGGCTATACCCGGGTCAGGATCGACAACATTCAGGCCTAGCAGGAACCGGGGCCGAAGTCCCGGGACCGGGTGAGGAGGTGGCCCGATGGCACACAAGAAGGGACAGGGCAGCACCCGCAACGGCCGGGACTCCCGCTCCAAGCGGCTCGGCGCCAAGCGGTTCGACGGCCAGTTCGTCTCCGCCGGCAGCATTCTCGTGCGGCAGCGGGGGACCCGGGTCCATCCCGGCCTGAACGTCGGACGCGGGCGGGACGACACCCTCTTCGCCCTCGCCGACGGCTACGTGACTTTTCAGCGGCTGGGCAAGGACAAGAAGCAGGTGAACGTGAGGCCGGAGCCCGCCCTCATCGGTTAGGCGGCCCGGCGCCGGACAACTCCGGTGCTTCACGGCGTGCAAGGTGAAGCGGGCTCCGGACCCCAGGGTTCCGGGGCCCGCTTTGGCGTCCCCGGGCGCGGGGTCCGGAGCGGGGGAGGCCGGCCGGACGGCATGTTCGTCGACACGGCCCGGATTCACGTCAGCGGCGGGGCAGGGGGAAACGGCTGCGTCAGCTTCCGCCGGGAGAAGTTCGTGCCCCGCGGGGGCCCCGACGGCGGCGACGGGGGCCACGGTGGCTCCGTCGTGCTGCGGGTAGATCCAGGTCTGCGCACCCTGGTCGATTTCCGTTACCAGCGCCACTTCAAGGCCGGGCGGGGCCAGCACGGCATGGGCTCGGGGCGGCACGGCAAGAACGGTGAAGACCTGGTCATCCCGGTGCCCCCGGGCACCCTGGTCCGCGACGACGCCGGCAACGTGCTCGGCGACCTGACCGAGCCGGGCCAGACCCTGGTGGTGGTCCAGGGCGGCCGCGGCGGGCGGGGCAACGCCCGGTTCGCCACGGCCGCCCGCCGGGTGCCCCGCTTTGCCGAGCGGGGCGAGCCGGGTGAGGCGGGCTGGATCAGGCTCGAACTCAGGGTGCTGGCCGACGCCGGGCTGGTGGGCCTGCCCAACGCCGGCAAGTCGACGCTTCTGTCGCGGGTGTCCGCGGCCCGGCCCAAGATCGCCGATTACCCCTTCACCACGCTGGTCCCTTACCTGGGGGTGGTGGGCGCCGGAGACGGCCGGAGCTTTGTCCTGGCCGACATCCCCGGGCTCATCGCCGGCGCGCACCAGGGGGCGGGACTGGGACACGAGTTTCTCCGCCACGTCGAGCGGACGCGGGTTCTCGTCTACGTGCTCGACACCTCGGGCCTGGAAGGCCGCGATCCCCTCGAGGACTTCGAAACCCTGGTCGCGGAGCTTCGGGCCTACAGCCAGGACCTGGTCCGGCGCCCGGCCATCGTCGCCCTCAACAAGCTGGACCTCCCGGAGGCCCGGGCCCGGCTGCAAACGGTCCGCCGGGGGCTGGCCCAGCGCGGCTATGGCGCCGTGGTGCCGGTCTCGGCGCTGACCGGGGAAGGGCTGCCCGAACTCGTCCAGGCGATCGCGGGCCTCCTCCAGACCCTGCCTGCCGAACCGGCCGCCGGGCCGCCACCCGGGCCGGCCCGCCGGGTTTACCGGCCCCGGCCCCGCGACCAGGCGGGGTTTAAAGTGGAGCGGGACGGCGAGGTCTTCGTGCTCCGAGGCCCGCGGGTGGAACGGCTGGCCCGCCGGATCGACTGGGGGAACGAGGAAGCCGTGGCCTACTTCAGGGAGCGCCTGGGCCGGATGGGAGCCCTGCGTGCCCTCAGGGAAGCCGGGGCTGGACCCGGCGACACTGTTCGCGTCGAGGGGGCCGAGTTCGAGTTGACGTAGCTGGCCGGCCAGAACCAGCCCTCCGTCCCCTGGGCGCCTGGTAAAGCAGGAATCGTCAGGTGGCCAGCGAAGCAAAGGGGGTGCTCGTGGGGGCGAACGGCCTGAGGACGGTCTCCGGGGTGGACAAACCGGCGGCGATGACTCGCCTGGGCGTGATGGGGGGAACTTTCGACCCGATTCACTATGGCCACCTGGTGGCCGCCGAATCGGCGCGGGAAAGTTTCGGCCTTGACCGGATCCTGTTCGTCCCCGCCGGGCAGCCTCCCCACAAGGCCGAAGTACCCGTCACCGCGGCCGAACACCGCTACGCCATGACGCTGCTGGCCACGGCGTCGAACCCCAGGTTCGACGTGTCCCGGATCGAACTGGACCGGCCCGGACCTTCCTACACGGTGGACACCATCACGGCGCTCCGGGAGCTACATGGCCCCGAGGCGGAGATCTTCTTCGTCACCGGCGCCGACGCCATCATGGAGATCTTCTCCTGGAACCGGTCCGACGCGCTCCTGGAGAGCTGCCAGTTCATCGCCGTGACCCGCCCCGGAACGTCCGCCCGGCGGCTCCAGGAGTGGGTGGCCAGGCTGGAGCAGGGCCACGGGCGCCGGTTCCACCGGGTGGCAGTACCCGGCGTGGCCATCTCCTCCACCGACATCCGGCAGCGGGTGCGGGACGGTAGACCCATCCGCTACCTGGTACCCGAGGCGGTCGAGGTTTACATCCAGAAACACCGGCTCTACGCCAGGGCTTGAAGCGCCTGTCGACACCAAGCGCGGGGAGGAGGAGACCAGGTGGCCAAGACGCTGTACGTGGGGAATCTGCCCTGGGCGACCACCGAGGAAGAGCTGGCCCGGGCCTTCGCCGCCCACGTGAAGGTCCTGAGCTGCCGGATCATCACCGACCGGCAGACCGGGCGCTCCCGTGGCTTCGGATTTGTGGAGGTCGAAGACGCCGACGCCGAGCGGGCCGTGGCTGCCATGAACGGCACGACCCTCGAGGGCCGCCCGCTCGTCGTGAACGAGGCCAGGCCACGCCCGGCCAGGTTCTGACCGCGGGAACCAGGGATTGTCCGCGCCCGTCTAAACGGAGCGGGAGCGACTCGCGCTGGCTTGATGTTTACCTGGGAGTTTGTTGCTCCCGGCGGTTTCCCTCTGCTATCATGAGGTCACGCCGCCCAACGCGAGTCAGGCGGTGAGGGCGCGGGAGGCATACAGGGTTTGACCGACTGGCGACCCAGGCCGAGCGTTCGACGGCGACGACCCCCTCGCCGCGGCCCGCGACTGAGCCGCCGCGCCTGGGGACTGGTGCTGGCCGTCGGCGCGGTGCTGCTGGTCGTGGCCCTCGGCGGTTCGGTATACGTGTCGACCCTCCTGGCGTCCCTGAGGGAATTTCACACCGTCCTTCCCGGGCAGGACGAGCCGGGCGCCGTCGGGGAGCCCCGGCCCGACGAGCGGATCAACATTCTCTTTCTCGGCGTCGACGCGTGCCAGGATCCCAAGACCGGCCGGGTACTGGACGTGGACGTGCGGGACTGTCCTTCCCGCACCGACACGATCATCGTGGTCTCCATGGACCCCGAGACTCGGGAGGCTGGTCTCGTCTCCATTCCCCGCGACACGCGGGTGGCCATTCCCGGCCACGGCTGGCAGAAGGCCGGGCACGCCCACGCCTACGGCGGGCCCGCCCTGGCCATGGCCACCGTCGAGAAGTTCCTGGGAATCAGGCTGCACTATTTCGTGCGAACCAACTTCGCCGGCTTCGCCCGGCTGGTGGATTCCCTGGGCGGCGTGGAACTCTGCGTCGAGAAGGACATGTACTACGAGGATCCCGCCCAGGACCTGGTCATCGATCTCAAGGCCGGCTGCCAGCTGCTCAACGGAGATCAGGCGCTACAGTACGTCCGCTACAGAAATGACAGTGACATCGCCCGGGTCCAGCGGCAGCAGAACTTCATCCGGGCGGTGGTCGACCGGCTCTACCGGCTACGGATCGTCTTCCGGCTGCACCAGATGATCGCCGACCTGGTGCCTTACGTGGACACCAACCTGGAACCCAAGGACATGCTGCGCATGGTGCGTCTGGCCACCAAGGTGGACGACGCCGACGGCCGGCTCGAGATGGCGGTGGTGCCCGGGCGCGACGCCTGGCTCAACGAGGGCGGCCAGCAGGTCAGCTACTGGGTGGCCGACCCGGACGGCACCCGGGAAGTGGTGGACACCCTCTTGCGCGGCATCGACCGGGAGAAGAACGCCCAGATCCGCGTGCAGGTGCTCAACGGGACAGCTATTCCGGGGCTGGGGGGCCAGATGGCGGCGCGGCTCGAGGCCTACGGCTTCCAGGTCGTCCAGGTGGCCAACGCCGAACGGCAGGACTACGTGGCGACCAAGGTCATCGGCCACACCGGCGACCGCGACCAGCTTCGCCGGGTCGGCCGGGCGGTGCTGGAGGTGGCGTCGGCGGCCGAACTCGTGAACGCGGCCGGCGAGGACGCTTCGGCCGACGTGACCGTGATCGTCGGGCCCGACACGACGCTGGGCGTTGGTAAGAATTGACGCGGCGCGGCGGGGGGCGTTTGCGGGGCAGGAGTCGGTCGCGTCCGGCGAAGAATAAGAGGTGAAGATCGGACGGCCGGGCGGTGGCGGTCGCCCGGCCTCGACGACGGGGGAGGCACGCAGCGAAGGAGGCGAACCTTTATTGCCGTTGACCCCCAGGGCCCTGGCCATGCTGGCGGTGGAGGCGGTGATCGACCGGAAAGCCCAGGACGTGGTGCTGCTGGACATGCATGAAGTGACCCTGGTTACCGACTACTTCCTCATCTGCACCGGTGTTTCGCGGCCGCACGTCCAGGCGGTGGCCGAAGAGGTCGAGGCGCGCCTGGCGGCGGCCGGTGCCCAGCCGAGACACCGCGAAGGCTACGTCGCCGGATCGTGGGTCGTGCTGGACTACGGTGGCCTCGTGACCCACATCTTCCAGCCTCAGGCTCGCGAGTTCTACGCCCTCGAACGGTTGTGGGGCGACGCCGTCACCGTCGACATCGACCGGGAACGGAACCGCCCGGCCGGGCGTCCCGCACACCTGGCGTGACGCTTCCGGGCAGCCGTTTCAGGCGGGCCGGCTTGCCTTGACACTCCAGAAAAGCCTCGCCTATAATGAGTTGCCGGAAACCCAGCCGGCCAGCCGGACTGGCGCGCGGATGCCGCCGGGCTCCGGTGCGGGCCGGAAAACCAACGGCGATGCGCGGGAGCAGTAGGTCCGGATCCCCCCGAAGAGAGCCGGCCGGAAGGTGCGAGGCCGGTGGGGACGGTCGGGCTGAACTCGCCCGCGAGCCGATGGCGCCAGGGGTCGTCACGGCCCGGTAGCGCCAGCCGCCCAGCCCGGCGTTAGCGGGTTCGAGCGGATAAGGTCGCTCGGGGCTGTAGCTCAGCTGGGAGAGCGCTTGAATGGCATTCAAGAGGTCACGGGTTCGAATCCCGTCAGCTCCACCGTAACGGTGGCTTTATCAATCGGGGTGGTACCGCGGGCAGCCTCCCGTCCCCAGCCGGGGCGGGAGGCGCTTCCGTTTGCTGGCCCTTTCGCAGCCGTGCACCGCCACGGAGGAGGCATCGCGTTGATGGCCGAGGACCGCTACGATCCCCAGGCAGTCGAGACCAGATGGCAGGCCCGATGGGAGTCGGACGGCCTGGACCAGGTCCAGGTCGACCCGACGCGGCCCCCCTTCTACGCCCTGGAGATGTACCCGTATCCCTCCGGCGACCTGCACATGGGCCACATCCGCAACTATTCCATCGGCGACGTGATCGCCCGGTTCTACCGGATGCGGGGTTACAACGTGCTGCACCCCATGGGCTGGGACTCCTTCGGCCTGCCGGCCGAGAACGCCGCCATCCAGCGGGGCGTCCACCCGGCCCGGTGGACCGAGGCCAACATCGCCAACATGCGCCGGCAACTCAAGCGAATGGGCTTCTCCTACGACTGGGAGCGGGAGGTCACCTGCTCGTCGCCGGACTACTACCGGTGGACCCAGTGGCTGTTCTTGTTCCTGTACCGCCGGGGGCTGGCCTACAGAAAACAGGCCCCCGTCAACTGGTGTCCCGAGTGCCAGACGGTGCTGGCCAACGAGCAGGTGGTGGCCGGGCGCTGCTGGCGCTGCGAGTCCCCCGTGACCAGGAAGGACCTGGAACAGTGGTTTTTCCGGATCACCGCCTACGCCGACCGGTTGCTGGACGACCTGAAGCTCCTGGAGGGCTGGCCCGAGCGGGTCAGGGCCATGCAGGAGCACTGGATCGGCCGGTCCCACGGGGCCGAGATCCACTTTGCCGTTCAGGGAACCGATGAGCGCCTGACCGTCTTCACCACCCGGCACGACACGGTCTACGGGGCCACCTTCATGGTACTGGCGCCCGAACATCCGCTTGTGCTGCGGCTGGCGAAGGGAACGGCCCAGGAAGCGGCGGTGGAAGAGTTTGTCGAGCGCACGGCCAGGCTGGGAGCCGAGGAGCGGGCCGGTGATCAGGTGGCCAAAGAAGGCGTGTTCACCGGCGGTTATGCCACGAACCCGATGACCGGCGAGCCGATCCCCATCTGGGTCGCCAACTACGTGCTCATGGAGTACGGGACCGGCGCCATCCAGGCCGTGCCCGCCCACGACCAGCGCGACCTGGACTTCGCCCGCCAGTATGGCCTGCCGGTGCGGGTGGTCATCCAGCCCCCCGGGGTGACCCTGGACGCCGAAACCATGACCGAGGCCTACGACGGCGAGGGGATCATGGTCAATTCCGGTTCCTTTGACGGCATGCCGTCGGCCGCAGGCCGCGAGGCTGTCGCCGACTACCTGGAGCGTCACGGGCTCGGCCGGCGGGCCACCAGCTACCGGCTCCGGGACTGGCTGGTGTCGCGGCAGCGGTACTGGGGCGCCCCGATTCCCATCGTCTACTGCCGGGAGTGCGGGGTGGTGCCGGTGCCTGAGGACCGGCTGCCGGTGCTGCTGCCGCCGGAGGTGGACATCCGGCCGCGCGGGATGTCGCCGCTGGAGACGGCCCCCGACTTCGTTCAGACTTCGTGCCCTCACTGCGGCCGCCCGGCGCGCCGGGAGACCGACACCATGGACACCTTCGTGGACTCGTCCTGGTACTACCTGAGGTTCTGCTCGCCGAAAGCCATGGACGGCCCGTTTGACCCGGCCGAGGTGAGCTACTGGATGCCGGTCCACCAGTATACCGGCGGCATCGAGCACGCGGTGCTTCACCTGCTGTACAGCCGGTTCTTCGTCAAGGTGCTTCACGACGCGGGGCTGGTCAGGTTTCAGGAACCGTTCCGGCGCCTGCTGACCCAGGGCATGGTCACCAAAGAGGGCCAGGTGATGTCCAAGTCCCGGGGCAACGTGGTCCCGCCCGACGAGATCGTCGAGAAATACGGGGCTGACGCGCTGCGGCTGTTCATCCTGTTTGCCGCCCCGCCCGAGCAGGGCTGGGACTGGCCGGCCACCGGGGTGGACGCCGTGGAGCCCATGCACCGCTACCTGCAACGGGTCTGGCGCCTGGTTCAGGCTTGCCGGCCCGTCGTGACCGCCGCCGGGGTTGCCGGACCGCCCGCCGGCCCGGACGCTCCCGGCGCCGGCGAGGAGACCGTGGCCCTGCGGCGGCAGGTTCACCGGGCCCTGGCCAAGGCCACCAACGACATAGCCGAGCGGTACAACTTCAACACCGCCGTCTCGGCGCTCATGGAAATGACCAACGCCCTCTATCACTACCGGGAGCGGGTGCCGGCCGGCCGGCAGGACCCGGCGGCGCTCCGGGAGGGTCTGGAGATCCTGTTGCGCTGTCTGGCGCCGTTCGTGCCCCACCTGGCCGAGGAGGCCTGGGCCGCCCTGGGGCACACCGAGAGCGCGCACCGGCAGGCCTGGCCCCAGGCCGACCCCGACCTGGTCCGGGCCGAGGAGGTCACCGTGGTCATCCAGGTGAACGGCAGGGTGCGCGACCGGATGACCGTCGCCGCGGGGACCAGCGAGTCTGACCTGGTCCGGCTCGCCCGGGAGCGGGAGCGGGTTTCAGCCTACCTTCGCGGGAAGTCCGTGGTCCAGGTGGTAACGGTACCCGACCGCCTGGTAAACCTGGTCGCCCGCTGACGGCGGTACCGTAGCTTCCGGTAGCCCCGACCGCGCAGGAAATACCTGCCAGTCGCCGAACCCCGTTTCGGGTGGGGTGAGGCGGGATGGAGTGGGGACGGGTCGAGCGCTGGCTCGGCCTGCTGATCGTGGCTGCCATCCTGGCCGGGGGAGGCCTGGTCTGGTGGCAGGCAGTGGAGGCCGACCGCCTGGTCCGGCGCCAGGTGGGAGAGGAGCCTGGCCTTTCCGTCGCGGCCGACCGGGCGGCGGGGTTACTCCTGCAACTGGGCGGGCTGGCGCGACGGGCCGGCCCCGGCCCCGGGGCGGGCGAGGAAGATGAACCCGACCCCGTGGCCAGGCCGCCGGAGGCCGGCGGGACCGGCAGTGGCAGTGGCGCCCCGGCCGCCGGAGACGCCGGCCCGGACGCGGCCGTGGCCGAGGGGCCGTACCCCGCGGGCGACGTGCGGCCCGCGGGCGCTGTGGTGGTGCACGTGGTGGGCGCCGTCCAGCGGCCGGGGGTTTACGTGCTGGCGGCCGGCAGGCGGGCGGTGGACGCTCTCGCCCTGGCCGGCGGACCTACCGACGAGGCGGCCCTCGAGGCGGTCAACCTGGCCGCCCCCGTCTCCGACGGGCAACAGCTCGCCATCCCCACCCGCAAGGAGGTCCAGACCGCCGGGGTGACCTGGGGCCGCTCCGGCCCTGTGGACCCGGGCGGTTCGCCCTCCGCGACGCCGCGGGTGAACGTGAACACCGCGGACCAGGCGCTCCTGGAGACCCTGCCCGGTATCGGCTCCACCCTGGCCCGGCGGATCGTGGCCTACCGGCAGGCCCACGGACCTTTCCGCGCCGTCGAGGACCTCAAGGGCGTGTCCGGGATCGGTGACCGGAAGCTGGAAGAGTTGCGGCCGTACGTCACCGTCCACTAGCTCCTTTTGCTTCCGACCCCCGCCCGCCGTCCTACACCCGGGCCGCCTTGGGCCTGGCCGCGGCGACCCGCTTCCACGGGACGGCCACGGCGTAGGTGACGATGGTGGCCACGATCTGGCTGTCGGGGTTCTGGAAGACCAGGCCGACGGTGACGCCATTCGTACCGCCGGGGTGGAATCCTCCCCGGCCGCGGGGGGTCGACGGCCGCGCCGCTGGCTGTCGAGATCCTGCGGGCGGTCCGCCCCCCGACCTGTGGCATACGCTAAATTACACCAGCCTGGGACCTGCCCTGGGCTGGCCAAACGGTGATTGCGGCCGGCCGCGGCCCATATACATGGTGACACCCACTCGCCAGCAGCTGTGAACGAGCGGCCTCGTCCGGGGCCCGGGCGCTGGAGGAGGTCCCCGTGGAGTTTCTCAGACGGCTAGAGCAACACCGCCGAGAAGAAGAGAGCCTCCGCTGGGAGGGTACCTTTGAGGATTACCTGGAAATCGTGGTCCGCCGCCCGGCGGTGGCCCGCCTGGCCCACGCCAGGATTTACGACATGGTCGTGTCCGAGGGCGTCGAGGTCCTGGAGGACGGGACCAGGCGCTACAACTTCTTTGCCCGCGAGCTTTTCGGGCTCGACCGGGCCCTGGACCGGCTGGTGGAGGAGTACTTCCACGCCGCGGCCAAGCGCCTGGACGTCAGGAAGCGGATCCTGCTCCTGATGGGCCCGGTCTCGGGCGGCAAGTCCACCATCGTCACCCTGCTGAAGCGCGGCCTGGAGCGGTACACCCGGACGCCCGAGGGGGCGGTTTACGCCATCGCCGGCTGCCCCATGTTCGAGGAACCGCTGCACCTCTTGCCCCACGGGCTTCGCCGGGAGTTCCGGGAGCAGTACGGCATCTACGTGGAGGGTGACCTGTGCCCTTCCTGTCGGCTCATGCTCCGGGAGCGCTACGGGGGAAACATCGGGGAGGTCCAGGTTCGCCGGATCTGCTTCTCGGAGCAGGACCGGATCGGGATCGGCACGTTTTCGCCGTCCGACCCCAAGAGCCAGGACATCACCGATCTCACCGGCTCCATCGATTTCTCCACCCTCACCGAGTACGGCTCGGAGTCAGACCCCCGCGCCTACCGGTTCGACGGGGAACTGAACCGGGCCAACCGGGGGCTCATGGAATTCGTGGAGATGTTGAAGGCCGACCAGAAGTTCCTCTACAACCTGCTCACCCTGTCGCAGGAGGGGCAGTTCAAGGCCGGCCGGTTCGCCCTCATCTACGCCGACGAGGTTGTCATCGCCCACACCAACGAGACCGAGTTCCGCAACTTCATCGCGGACAAGCGAAACGAGGCGCTGCAGTCGCGGATCCTGGTGATGCCCATCCCCTACAACCTGAAGGTCTCCGAGGAAGTCAAGATCTACGAGAAGCTCATCCGCCAGGCGGACCTGACCGACGTGCACATCGCGCCCCACGCGCTCCGGACGGCGGCCACCTTCTCCATCCTGACCCGGCTCAAGGAGTCCCGGCGCCAGGGGATGGACCTGGTGAAGAAGCTCAAGCTCTACGACGGCGAGGACGTGGAGGGGTTCAAGCAAAAGGACGTGGAGGAACTCAGGGCCGAGCACCCGGACGAGGGCATGTCCGGTGTCGACCCCCGCTACGTCATCAACCGCATCAGTTCCGCCCTCATCCAGGAGAAGATCAGGTGCATGAACGCCCTGGACATCCTCCGGGCGCTCAGGGACGGGCTCGACCAGCACCCCTCCATCACCCGCGAGGACCGGGAGCGCCTCTTGAACTTCATCGCCGAGGCCCGGCGCCAGTACGACGAACTGGCCAAGAAGGAAGTGCAGAAAGCTTTTGTCTACTCCTTCGAGTCGTCGGCCAGAACGCTGTTTGACAACTACCTGGATCACATCGAGGCCTACTGCAACCAGCACCGGGTTCGCGATCCCGTCACCGGAGAGGAACTGGAACCCGACGAGAAGCTCATGCGCTGCATCGAGGAGCAGATCGGAGTGGCGGAAAACCAGAAGCGGGCTTTCCGGGAGGAAATTCTCATCCGCATCTCCTCCCACGCCCGCCGGGGCAAGACCTTCGATTACACCACCCACGAACGGCTGAGGGAAGCCATCGAGAAGAAGCTCTTCACCGACGTCAAAGACATCATCCGGATCACCGCGTCCACCAAGACGCCCGACCCGGAGCAACTGAAGAAGGTCAACGAGGTCATCCGGCGCCTGATCGACGACTACGGCCATTGCGAGGTCTGCGCCAACGAACTGCTGAGGTACACTTCGGCCCTGCTCTCACGCTAGGCCCGGGGGGCTTGAGCCATGGCCGGCTTCGCCGTCTTCCACGAGGACTGGTCGCTCTACCGCAAAGGGCGGCTGGACCAGCAGCGCCACCAGGAAAAGATCAAGGACGCCATCAGAAAGAACCTCGCCGACATCGTGGCCGAGGAGTCCATCATCCTGTCCGACGGCAAGAAGGTGCTCAAGGTCCCCATCCGGTCGCTGGAGGAGTACCGGTTCAGGTACGACTTCCGCCAGCGGGAGCACGCCGGCCAGGGCCAGGGCGGGTCAAAGGTAGGCGACATCATCGCCCGGGACGGGGCGGGCCGGGGGCCTGGCCAGGGCCCCGGGGCCGGCGAGCAGCCGGGCGTGGACTACTACGAGACCGAGGTCACCCTGGAGGAACTGGAGGAACTGATCTTCGAGGATCTGGGCCTGCCCAACCTGCGGCGCAAGAAGGAGGCGCTCCTGCCCACCGACACCTGGCGCTTTGGCGACGTCCGGCGGACGGGCCTCATGTCCAACGTGGACAAGCGCCGCACGCTCCTGGAGGCGCTCCGCAGGAACGCCATGGCCGGCCGGAATTCCTTCACGCCCCTGGCTCCCGAGGACCTCCGCTTTCGCACCTGGGAGGAGGAGATCCGGCGGGAGTCGCAGGCCGCGGTGCTGGCGATGATGGACACCTCGGGCTCGATGGGCAGCTTCGAGAAGTACATCGCCCGGAGTTTCTTCTACTGGATGGTCCGGTTTCTCAGGACCAAGTACCAGAACGTCCAGATCGTGTTCCTGGCCCACCACACCGAGGCCCGGGAAGTCACGGAACAGGAGTTCTTCACCAAGGGGGAGTCGGGGGGGACCCGCTGCTCGTCGGTGTACCGGCTGGCCCTGGAGATCATCGGCCAGCGCTTCCCACCGGAGGATTTCAACATCTACCCCTTCCACTTCTCCGACGGTGACAACCTCTCGTCCGACAACGACCGATGCGTTGAACTCATCCATGCACTGCTCGAGGTGTCGAGCGCCGCGGGTTACGGGGAGATCGTCAGCCCTCACTACGCCCACCTGTCCAGCTCGACGCTGATGTCCGTTTACCAGAAGGTCAAGGACCCGCGGTTTGTCAGCGTGGTCATCCGGGACCGGTCGGAGGTGTACCCGGCCCTGCGGGCCTTCTTCACCGACCGCGGGGCGGCCCAGCCGGGGCAAACGGCGTGAGCCCCGGGGGGCCCGGCCGCCTGGAGCGGGCCATCGCCGAGATCGACGGCGTCGCCCGCGACCTGGGACTTGACGGCTTCCCCGTCCGGTTCGAGATCTGCCCCGCCGACGTGCTGTACACCATCGGGGCCTACGGCATGCCCACCCGCTTCCAGCACTGGAGCCGGGGCAAGGCCTTCTGGCGGATGAAGACCGAGTACGACTACAACCTCTCGCGCCTCTACGAACTGGTCATCAACTCCGACCCCTGCTACGCCTTCTTGCTCGAGGGCAACTCACTGGTTCAGCAGAAGCTGGTGGCAGCCCACGTCTACGGCCACTCGGACTTCTTCCGCCACAACTTCAGGTTCGCGGGAACCTCGCGCTTCATGCTGGAGACCATGGCCGCCTCCGCCGAGCGCATCCGGAGCTACGAGTTCCGGTACGGCAAGGACCTGGTTGAGACGTACCTCGACGCGGCGCTGGCCATCGAGGAGCACATCGACCCCTACGCCCGTCCCGACGGGCCGGCCCCGGCGGCGAGGTCCGGCGGGCGCCACGCACCGGAGGATGACGTTCCCTATGCAGACCTCTTGACCCTGGGGGAGCCGGCGCCGGAGCCCCCGCCCCCGGCCCCGAAGCGCCTTCCCGAGCGGCCCGAAAAGGACCTCCTGCGCTTCATCGCCGAGCACGCCCGCGACCTCGACGACTGGCAGCGGGACCTCGTCGGCATCGTGCGCGGCGAGATGCTGTACTTCTGGCCCCAGGTCGAGACCAAGCTCTGCAACGAGGGCTGGGCCACCTGGGCGCACACCCGCATCATGCGCCGGCTCGACCTCTCCGACGCCGAGGCGGTCGAGTACGCCAAGCTCCACTCCGGCATCCTGCAACGCGGCCGGTACCGGCTCAACCCGTACCTCCTGGGCTTCAAGCTCCTCGAGGACATCGAACGGCGCTACGGTACGGACCACCTGTGGGAGGTCCGCGAGACCCAGACCGACGTGTCCCTGGTCCGCAACTACCTGACCCGCGAACTCGTGGCCGAACTGGACCTGTACCTCTACCGCAAGGTCGGCGACCAGTGGCAGGTCTCGGCCACCGCCTGGGAACAGGTGCGGGACGGCATCGTCAGGAGCCTGACCAACGGCGGCCATCCCGTGATCGTGGTGGAGGACGGCGACTACAACCGGGCGGGCGAGCTCTATCTCCGCCACTGTTTCGACGGCTGGGAACTGGACGCCACGTACACCGAGCGGACCCTGCCCTCGGTGTACCGGCTGTGGGGCCGCCCGGTCCACCTGGAGACCGTCGTGGGTGACAAGGTCACCGTCTTCAGCCACGACGGCGAGCGGGTGACCAGGAAGGTGAGGGGCCCGGCCCAGCGCCGGGTCCGGGCCTAGCTAGCCGGAACCGCCGCCGGCCGGAGGCCGCCGGTCCGGCTCGCCGGGCGTGGGGTCGGCTGCCGGCGCCGGGCTGGGCCCGACCGGGTCCGGTTCGGGCGCCGCCCCCCCTTCGGGTGCCGCCTCGAACCCCGGCTCCGGGGTCCCCAGGCGGGCTTCGAGGAACCGCTTCAGGTCGGGCACGTGACGGGCGATCACCATCGCCGCCAGCGCCGCGCTGAATCCGAACCACTGGAGGTCGGACAGGGCGAGAAACAGGATGATGGGCGCGGCGAAGTAACCGGCCACCACGCCCACGTAGACGTTGCGGACGAGGATCCACACCAGGGCGATGATGGCCGCGACCAGGCCGACCAGCCCCGGAGCCAGCACCAGCACGGCGCCGGCCGAGGTGGCGAGCCCCTTTCCGCCGGCGCGGAAGCGGAAGAACAGCATCCGCTGGTGACCGAAGGTCACCGCCAGCGCCGCCACGAACCAGACGGCCCGGTCGTCGGAGAGCCGCTGGGCCAGCAGCACCGCGGCCGCGCCCTTGGCCAGGTCGAGACCGGCGGTCGCCAGGCCCAGCGCCAGCCCAAGCCCGCCGCCCACGGTCCGGGCCACGTTGACCGCGCCCACGTTGCCTGAGCCCTCGGCCAGCACGTTCCTGCCGCCGGCCCGGCCGGCGAGCCAGGCGGTGGGGATGGAACCCAGCGCGAGCCCGACGATGAGCGCCACCAGGGCCATGCCGCCGACGGCCTCCTTTCAAGCCACCGGGTTCCGCGCCTGCCTGAAGGATTCCTACCGTTTTCCGGCCGGGAGCCGTGCGGCGGAGCTGGCAGGAACTGGCAATCGGCCGCCGAACCGTGCCCCGGGGCCGGCAACTCCGGACACCGGGCCGCCCCCGGGGGGAACCGCGGATGAACGGGTTGTGGCACCGGCCCCTGGCCAGCCTGACCCTGGCGTACGCGGCGGGGGTCTGGCTCGTGGCCACCCTCCGGCCCAGTCTCGGCGATGGAGGCGCGGTGCCCCTCGGGGCGTTGCTGGCCGCTACCGTGGCGGGCGCGGCGGCCACCGGCTGGCTGAGCCTGCGGCGGGGCAGCGCGGTCCCGGGCGCCGTCTTCCTCCTGCTGCTTTCCTGCGCCGCCGGGGGCATCCGGGCGGGCCAGGCCCTGGCACCCCTGCCGGGACCGCTGGGCTCCTGGCTCGGGCGGCGGGTGATCCTCACCGGCGTCGTGCAGCCGGACTCCCGCCCGGACCGGCTGGTGCTCCGGGTGGAGCAGGTGGGCGGCGCGTCCATCCCACGGCTCGCCCAACCCCGGGTGCTGGTGCGCCTGGCCGGCCACCGGCCTGCGGCCGCGGAAAACGGGCCCGATGACCACGCGGGCCCCGCCTGGCGGGCGGGCGACCGGGTCCGCGCCGCCGGCCGGCTGGAGACCCCCCGGGGCCCCGGCAACCCCGGCGAGTTCGACGCCCGGGCCCACCTTGCCCGCCGCGGCATCCGCGGCATTCTTCTGGCGAGAGAAGCCGACGTGGAACGGGCCGGGCGGGCGCCGGCCGGCCCGCAGGGAGCGGCGGCGTCGGTCCGGCTGGCGCTGGGCCGGGTCTACCGCGAGACGCTCCCGCCGGTCCACGCCGCGGTGCTGGAAGGGCTGCTCTACGGCACCACGGACGCGATTCCCGCCCCCACCCGCGAGGCCTTCCGGGTGACGGGGGTCTTTCACCTGCTGGCGGTATCCGGCTCCAACGTGGCCTTCGTCATCCTCAGTGCCACGCTGGCGATGCGGGCCCTCCGGGTGCCGGCGGGCGTCACGGTCCCGGCCGGCCTGGCCATCATCGCCTTCTACGCGCTCCTGGCCGAGGGAGACGCCTCGGTGGTGCGGGCCTCGGTCATGGGCGGCCTGGCGCTGGTGGCCGGGGTCGCGCGCCGCCGGCGCGACTTCTGGACCGCGCTGGCCGCGGCGGCCCTGGCCATCCTGGCCTGGGAGCCGCTGGCCCTGTACGAACCCGGCTTTCAGCTCTCGTTTGCCGCCACGGCCGGGCTCGCGACCATGGCCGGCCCGCTGGGCGCGCTGGCGGCCGCCCGGCTACCGGCCGTGCCCCGGGCCCCGCTGGGAGTGACGGCGGCGACGGCCGCCGCCGAAGTGGCTGTGGCGCCGCTTGCCGCCTGGCACTTCAACGCCCTGCCCGCCTACGGCCTGGTGGCCAACCTGGTGGCCGTCCCGCTGGCCGGCTGGCTGGTGGTGAGCGGCGGGGCGGCGGGACTGCTGGGTCTGGTGTGGTTGCCGCTGGCCGCCGCGGTCAACCTGGTCAACCGGGCGGCCCTCGGCCTGCTGCTCGCCGCCGTCGAAGGTATCGGCCGGCTTCCCGGCGCCCTGCTGGCCGTGCCGACCCCCCGGCCGGCCTGGGTGGCCCTTTACTTCCTGGGCCTGGCGGTCGCCTTCGGCTGGGTGCCCGCCCGCCACGCACGGGCCGCCCGCCGGCTCCTGGCCGCAGGCGCGCTGGTCGTGCTCCTTTCCCTGCTCGCTACCATTGTCTTTCCACGGCCGCTGGAGGTGGTCTTTTACGACGTCGGCCAGGGAGACGCCGCACTGGTCCTGACCCCGGCCCGCGGCGCGGTCCTGATCGACGGCGGCAGCGCTTCCGGCTGGGACCACGGGGAACGGGTGATCCTGCCCGACCTTCGCCGGCGGGGGATCCGCCGGGTGGCCTGGGTGGTGCTCTCCCACCCCCACGAAGACCACGTCGGCGGTCTGGTGAGCGTGGTCCGCCAGGTCCGCGTCGGCGCCATCCTGGACTCCGGCCAGCCGAACCCCATCCCGGCATACGAGGCCATTCTCCGGGCGGCCCTGGACCGCTCGGTCCCCTTCGTGGTGGGCCGCCGGGGGGACAGCTTCGACCTGGGCCGGGGAGCGCGGCTTCAGGTGCTGCACCCTCCGGAGCCCCTGCTGAGCGCGGCCGGCTCGGACCTGAACGCCAACTCCCTCGTCCTCCGGCTCGAGTACGGCCGGGCCAGCTTTCTCTTGACCGGAGACCTGGAAGGAGCCGCCGAAGCCGAACTGGTCCGCCACGCCGGCGCCGGCCTCCAGGCGACGGTGTTGAAGGTCGGCCACCACGGGGCCGCGTCGGCCACGGGCGAAGATCTGGTGGCGGCGGTCCGGCCCCGGGTCGCCGTGATCCAGGTGGGCGCCAATTCTTTCGGCCACCCGAGCGCGGCCGTGGTGCGACGGCTGGAGGCGGCCGGCGCCAGGGTACTCCGGACCGACCTCGACGGCGCGGTCACCCTGGCCACCGACGGGCGGCGGCTCACGGTGAGCGCCTGGCGCTCCCGGGAGCGGTTCACCGTGGACCTGGAACCGGAGGCAACGGGGGCCCGGGAAGCCGGGAGGTCGCACGGCAGGCTCCGGCCGCTGGCCCGGAGAACCCATCCGGGCGGAGAAGGTGGCGCGGGTGAAGCTCAAAGAGTTCGAGCGGGCCCTGGTCTCCATCAGGCAAGACCCGATCCCGCCCGTGGTCCTGATCTACGGCTCCGAGGCGTTCCTGCGTGAGACCCTCTTGCGGGAACTGGCCGGCCGGGTGGTGGCCGGCGGCGACCCCTTCGGCCTGGCGGTGGTGGAGGGCGAGGCGGCCGACCCCGGCCAGGTGGCGGCGCTTGCGGGCACCGTCACCTTCTTCGGGGCCGGCCGGCTGGTGGTGGTGCGCGACCTGCCAGTCCTGCGGTCCCGGGGCGGCACCGCCGGCCAGGCGGCCCCGGACGGTGACGCCGACATGGCCGGCGAGAGCGCCCGCCAGGCGGGGGCGGGCCAGGCGGGGGCGGGCCAGGCGGCCGGCGGTGAGCGGGACTGGGTGGCGGTGGTCCGCGGGGTGCCCGAGGGGGCCTGCCTCTGCCTTTACCAGCGGGACGACGACGTGGACGGCCGGTCCGCACTGGTCCGGGCCGTGGCCGGCCGGGGCAAGGTCTACCGCTGCACACCTTTTGGCGCCGCCGACGCGGCCGTCTGGGTCAGAAGCCAGGCCCGTCGCCACCAGAAGACAATCCATCCCGACGCCGTGGGGGCGCTGGTGGCCGAGGCAGGAACCGACCTGGGCCGGCTGGGACACGAACTCAAGAAGCTCGTCGCCTACGCGGGAGACGCCCGCGCCATCGGCCCGGACGACGTGGCGGCGGTGGCCTCTTCCATCGGTGAGAGCAGCGTGTTCAACCTGGTCGACGCGGTGGGTCAGGGGGAACCCGCCGAGGCCCTGCGCCACCTCAGGCGGCTGCTCGACCGGGCGGCCGAACCCCTGATGCTCCTGTTCATGCTGGCCCGGCAGGTGCGGCTGATCTGGGGCGCCCTGGCGCTGGGCGCCACCCACCGCACCGACGCTGACCTCGCCCGCGCCCTCAAGGTCCATCCCTACGTCGGCTCGAAGGCGCGGCGGCAGGCGGCCCGTTTCACCGCCGAGCGGCTGGAGGAAGCCCTGGGCGTGCTGCTCCGTACGGACCTCGCAATAAAAACGGGCCGGCTCGAACCCGAACTGGCCCTGGAACTGGCGGTCATAGAACTCGCCCGCGCTATTCGGCCGCTTCCCCGGCCGGCGCCCCGAAGTCCCTCACCGGGTAGGCCTTGTGGTATCTGGTAAAGAGGCGGGACTTGTGGCGGGCGGCCACGTTGCGGTGAATGGCGCCTTTCTGGGCGGCCCGGTCGACCGTGCTCACCGCCTGGGTCAGGGCGTGGAGCACCGCGGCCTGGTCGCCACCGCCAAGGGCGGCTTCAAACTTCCGCACCGCGCTCTTCACGGCCGACCTGAATGACCGGTTCCGGAGCCGGCGTCCCTGCGCCTGGCGAGCCCGCTTCTCCGCTGACTGCTTGGCCATTGCTGGATCACCCCCCGACCCTGCCGGACAACGACAAGTGTACCACCGGCGGGCAGGAAATTCAACGGGACTCGGGGCCTGCCTGGCGCCACGCCTGAGCCCGGCCGCAGGCCACGGCCCGTCGCGCGCCCGGCCGGGCCCGGCACGGGCCGCGGTGCATAAACCCTGGGCCTTCCGGCAACCCTGAAACCGCCGTGCACCGCGCCGGCCCGGCGGGCGGCGCCGGCCATCATCCGTCGCCCTGCCTCCCTCGCGTGGTGGGCGGCCGGGCCGAGGAGGTGACCCATTGAACTGGTTGGGTGCTGTCGTCCGGTTTATCGTCTCCGCGCTGGTCCTTCTGTTTCTGAGCTTCATTCTGCCGGGCTTCCAGGTTGGCGGCTTTCTCAACGCGCTCCTGGCGGCGGTGGTCATCGCCGTCATCGGCTGGGCGGTGGAGGCCGTGCTCGGACGGAGGGTCTCGCCACAGGCCCGGGGCGTGCTGGGCTTCCTGACGGCGGCCGTCGTCATCTGGGTGGCCCAGTTCTTCGTGCCCGCCATGACCGTCACCATCCTGGGAGCGCTCCTGGCGGCGCTGGCCATCGGCCTCGTTGACGCCGTCGTGCCCACTGAGCTTCGCTAGAACCGGCCCGTTCTAATCCCGGGGCGCCGCGGATACCGATAAAAGGTAGCCCACCGGCGCCTGTTTTTGTCTGGCGGCTGCCGGGAAGCGAAGGAGGGCCATGGCATGGCGCGCCGCCGGGCTCACCGCCGGGGCGCGCCCCTTTACGCGGTGGGGGGCGTTCTGGCATTGGGGCTCATGATCGCCGGGGTGGCCGCCCTCCCGTGGTCAGGTCGGGCCGGGGGTCCCCGGACCTGGCTGGAGGAATGGGGCGGGCGGCTGGACCCCGCGGTCTACCGGACCGTCCTGGGGCTCGGCCTGGCGCCCTTCGGGGTTGGCGGGCCGGTTCGCCCGGCCGCCGCGTCTTTGCCGGCGGCGGGCGGGCCCTGGGAACGCCGGGTGATGGAATGGGCCACCGGCCTCGTCGTCTCAGACCCCCGCAGCTACGTACGGGTGGTCCTGGCGCCGCTGGTGCTGGCTCCCGAGCCGCCTGCCGGCGCCCGAGGGCAGGCCCTGCCGCCGGGCACTGTCACGGCCACGTCGCCGGGCCCCGCGGAAACTGCCCGTGACGCGGGCCGCTGGCTCGAGGGCGAGGACGAGCACGGGTCGGGCGGCGGCGCCGACGGGCACCGGGCCGCCCCCGAGTCGTCCGGGCTTGACGGCGAACCGGCGCCGGCCGGGCCCTCAGGGGACGACGGCGCGGGCTCCGGCGGTGAGCCGGCCGGCGCGTCCCCCGTGCCGGCCAGCCACGGCGGGCCGCTGGTGGCCATCTTTCACACCCACACCAGCGAGTCCTTTGTGCCCGACCTGGTCCGGGCCGCCGCGCTGCGGGGTGGGCTCCGGGCGGAGCAGGCGTTCACCGACGACCAGAACCTGAACATCGTCCGGGCCGGCCTCGAACTGGCCACCCGCCTCCGGGAGGGCTTTGGCGTCGCGGTTGTGCACGAGACCACCGCCCACGACTCCGCCCCTCACGGTCGCGGCGGGTCATACGCCCGCTCGGAGAGGACCGTCCGGGCGCTGCTACAGCAACATCCCGAACTGCGGCTGATCTACGACGTCCACCGGGACGCCATCCCGCGGTCGGCCTCGACGCTGACCGCGGCGGACGGGCGGGTCCTGGCACGGGTGGCCATCGTCGTCGGCCAGGGCAACGGCGCCCAGCCGCAGCCCAACTGGCGCGAGAACTGGGCCCTGGCCCGCAAGCTCATCGGGCGGCTGGAAGACCAGGTGCCGGGTATCTCGCGGGGGATACTGTTCAAGCCGTTCCGCTACAACCAGCACCTTTCGCCCCGGCTCCTGCTCCTGGAAGTCGGTGGGCCGGAGAACACCCTGGAGGAGGTGCTGGCCACCATGGACGTGCTGGCTGCCGCTACCGCGAGGCTCCTCGCCGACCGCGGGCCGGAGTGAGGACCTGCCGCTGGAGAGCGGGCTGGCTTGCCCGGGACTGCCTGAGCCGCCTCAGCCGCCGGGTCAGCCCCACGGCGCCGGCCAGCCAGGCCAGGCCCGCCAGCCAGCCGGCCAGGACGTCGCTGGGGTAGTGCACCCCCAGGTACACCCGGCTCAGGCCCACCAGCCCCACCAGCGCCCCGGCGAGCAGCCAGACGACCGACGTCTTCAGGCGCCCTCCGCCGGCCAGCCTGGCCCACAGATACGCGGTGATTCCGTACACCGCCGCCGACACCATGGCGTGGCCGCTCGGGTAGCTCCAGCCTCCCGCCCGGACGAGGGGATCGGGAACCGGCGGCCGCGGCCGCCGGTACACGGCCTTGTAGAGCTGGTTCAGCAGCCCGGCGCCGACGATGGTCACCAGCCAGCCCAGGGCCTCGGACCACTTGCGCCGCCGCCAGGAGACCCTCACGGCCGGCAGTCCGGCCGCCAGCATGACCCAGAAGGAGCCCAGCCAGCTGATGACGCGCATGACGCCGGTCAGCGGCGGGTCGATCGAGACCCGCACCCGGTCAAAGACCTCTCGGTCCCACCTGGCGAGCGGGTCCCGGGCGGTGTGGAACCGGACCTGGCGGAGCACCGCGCCCACCACGACGGCGGCCAGCAGGCCGCCCGCGGCCACGGTTGCGGCCGCCAGCCACGTGGGGCGGTGGGAACCGGTACGGTCCATGGGCCGGACCTCCTCTTGCGGCGAACGATAGTATACCTCCGGCCGCAGGCGGGAACCTGCGGATAGCTGGCTCGTCCTTCCAGGCCAGCGTTGACACTCAAGGGGTCCCGTGCTATCGTCTACGGTAGGTGGTTAGCACTCACCGCTTGGGAGTGCTAACGGGACGCGAAGAAGAGGCGGCGCGCGATGGAGCTGGATCTACGCAAGCGGCGGGTATTGCGCGTGATCGTCGAGGAGTTCGTGGCGACGGCTGAGCCCGTGGGTTCCCGGCGGGTGGCCGAGCGGTCCGCCCTTGACGTCAGCCCCGCCACCATCCGCAACGAGATGGGCGAACTGGAGGCCATGGGCTACCTGGAACAGCCGCACACCTCGGCTGGCCGGGTGCCCTCCGACAAGGGCTACCGCTTTTACGTTGACGAGCTGATGGAGGCGGAGCCGCTCGCCCCGGCCGAGGTGAGGCGGCTCAGAAGGGCCCTGGCCGAACGCATCCGGGAAGTGCAGGGGCTGGTGCAGCTGACGGCCCGGCTCCTGGCCGACGCCACCGCTTGCCTGGCGATGGTTGTCGGGCCCCAGCTCGAGGCGACGCGGATCCGGGCGGTGCGGCTGGCGCCCCTTGGCCTCCGGCGGGCCCTGCTCGTCATGGTCACCGACGCCGGGTTCGTCATCTCCCACGTGGTCGAGCTGCCGCCCGCGTTTGACGAGGCGGAACTCGAGCCCCTGGAACGGCTACTTTCCCGGCATCTCGGCGGCCACGCTCCCGGCGGCGACGTGCGGCGGGCCCTCAGGGTGCTCGACCGGGAGGTACCCAGGTTACACCCCCTCCTGGAACAGGCCGAGGCGCTCCTGGCGCAGGACCTGGAGCCTGGTGGAGAGGAGCGGGTCTACCTCGGAGGCGCCGCCAACCTCCTCGGTCAACCGGAGTTTCGCGACGTGCAGCGGGCCCGGGCGCTGCTGGCCCTGCTGGAGCAGGAGCGGCTGGTCCGGGAGTTGCTGGCCCGGCGTGAGTCCGCCGGCGTGGAGGTGACCATCGGCCAGGAGCACCCCCATGAAGCGCTTCACGGCTGCAGCGTGGTGGCGGGTTCCTTCAGCATCGGCGACCGGGCGGGCGGGCGCGTGGCGGTGCTCGGCCCGACCCGGATGCCCTATCGCCGGGTGGTCCCCTTCGTCAAGCACGTGGCTGACAGCTTGTCGGAGCTGCTGACCCGGGCGGTCGGGAGCTGACCGCCGCGGCCTGCCGCCCCGGGCTGAAGACCTGCGGAGGATGAACGCCGGAGAGGGCGTGTCCTCCGTTTTCATTCCCGTGAGGGAGTCGCCGGGCAGCGCGGCGAAGGGGAAGGACGGCGCCGGCGCCGACGACGCCGGCGGCCGAGGGAGCGGAGTCCAATTGGCGGAGAAGCGTGACTACTACCAGGTGCTGGGCGTACCTCGCGGTGCCTCGCAAGAAGAGATCAAGCAGGCCTACCGGCGGCTGGCGCGCCAGTTGCACCCGGACGCCAACCCGGGCGACCCCACCGCCGAGGAGAAGTTCAAGGCGGTGTCCGAGGCCTATCAGGTGCTCTCCGACCCGGAAAAGCGCGCCCGGTACGACCAGTTCGGTCACGCCGCCTTCGACCCGCGGGCCGGAGGGCCAGCCGGGCCCGGCGCCGGTCCCTTCGGCGGCTTCGATCCCTTCCAGGGTCTCGACGACATCTTTGACGCGTTCTTCGGCGGCACCGGGCGCCGCGCCGCCGGGAGGCCCAGGGCTCAGGCCGGGGCCGACCTTCAGGTCGAGGTGTCCGTCAGCCTGGAGGAGGCGGCCCGCGGCGCCGACCGGGTCATCGAACTGCCGCGGGTGGAGACCTGTCCCGACTGCCGGGGCTCGGGGGCGCGGCCCGGCACCCGCCCGGTGGCCTGCCCGGTGTGCCGGGGGACCGGCCAGGTTCAGACCACACAGAGCACGGTGTTCGGCCGGTTCGTCAATATCCGGACCTGCGAGCGGTGCGGGGGTGCCGGTACCGTCGTCGAGTCGCCGTGTCCCACCTGCCGGGGCGCCGGCCGGGTCCGCCGGACCCGCCGGCTGACGGTGAGTGTCCCGGCGGGCGTCGACACCGGTCACCGCCTCCGGCTGGCCGGGGAGGGAGAGGCGGGAACCCTCGGGGGGCCGCCGGGCGACCTCTACGTCGTCGTCCGGGTGGAACCCCACCCCGTCTTCCGGCGGGAAGGCAACGACCTCTGGTGCGAGGTGGAGATCGGACTTGCCCAGGCGGCCCTCGGTGCCGAGGTGCAGGTGCCGACCCTGGACGCCAAGGTGTCCCTGCAGGTGCCCGAGGGGACCCAGCCCGGCAGCGTCTTCACCCTCAAGGGCCTGGGGGTCCCCGACCTCCGCCGCCGGGGCCGGGGGGACCTGCGGGTCCGGGTCAAGGTGAACGTCCCCCGGCGGCTCACCGCCCGCCAGCGGGAACTCTTGCAGGAGTACGCCCGGCTGGCCGGCGAGGTGGTCGACGGCGGGGGCCGCAGCATCTTTGGCCGGGTCCGCGACGCCTTCTCCGACCGTTGATCCATGCCTGCCGTGAAGTGGGCCGAGGTCCGGGTCGAGGTGGCCGCGGAGGCGGTGGAAGCCGCGACGGCGCTCTTGTGGGAGCTTGGCGCCGGCGGGGTCGCCGAGGACGACCGTGGGCCCCGGCCGGGGCTGGTGGTCTACTGGCCGGTGGACGACCGGCTGGGCGGACGGCTGGAGCGGTTGAGGCAAGGCCTCGAGGGGCTGCGGGACGCTGGCCTGGACCCGGGCGCGGTCGTGCTCACCGTTCGCCCGGTGCCGGAGACCGACTGGGTCGAGGCCTGCAGGGCCCACTTCCAGCCGGCTCGCGTCGGGCGCCGCCTGGTGGTGACCCCGCCCTGGCACCTCCCGCTGCCCGAGGCTACGGCCGGCCCCGACGACCTGGTGGTGGTCATCGACCCCGGCACGGCGTTTGGCACCGGGCTGCACCCCACCACCCGGCTGGCCCTGGAGGCGCTGGAGCGAAGCGCCCTAGGCGGCAGCCGGGTGCTTGACGCCGGCACCGGTTCGGGCATCCTGGCCGTGGCGGCGGCGCGGCTGGGGGCGGCGGCCGTCACGGCCGTCGACGTTGAGCCTGAGGCGGTGGCGGCGGCGAAAGAAAACGTGGCCAGAAACGGTGTGGCGGGTACCGTCAAGATCGTCAGGGCCGACCTGGTGACCTGGCTCGCCGAGCCCGGCGCCGCCGGCGGGCCCTGGGACGTGGTCGTCGCCAACCTGGTGTCTCAGTTCTTCATCGCCCGGGCGTCGCTCGTCGCGGGAGCCGTGCGGCCCGGTGGCCGGTGGGCGGCGACGGGCGTCTCCCTTGCCCAGACCGGCGCGGTCAGGCGGGCGCTTGAAGGGGCCGGACTCCGGGTGGAAGCCACCCGGCAGGCGGAGGAATGGGTGTGCCTGGAGGGGAGCCGGCCTGCAGCCCCGCCGGCGAGGCCGGGGGCTGCACCGGACGGCGGGAACGGAGCGGGGAGCATGTATCGCGTCTTCATCGACTCGGAACCGGCCGAGGGCGGCCAGGTATCGGTCGGCGCCGCCGCCGCCCGTTACCTGGCTACCGTGGTCCGACTGCGGCCGGGCGACCGTTTCGGGGCGGTCACGCCGTCAGGCTGGGAACTGGTGGTCGAGGTGCTCAGCGCCTCGGCCGAACGGGTGACCGGGCGGGTGGCTGACCGCCGCCGGGTGCCGGTGGAACCCCGCCTCCGGACCACACTGGTCCAGGGACTGGCCAAGGGCGACAAGCTGGACTGGGTCGTTCAGAAGGCGACGGAACTCGGGGTCTCCAGGATCATCCCGGCCGCCTGCGAGCGGTCGGTGGTCCGGTGGGACGCCCGCAAAGCCGCGGCCCGCCAGCGCCGCTGGCAGGCCATCGCGGAGGAGGCGGCCAGGCAGTCGGGACGGCTGGTCGTGCCCCCGGTGGAACCGGTCACCCCGCTTGCACAGGTACCCGAGCGCCTGGACGGCGGTGACCGGTGGCTGGTCCTCTGGGAGGGCGAGCGCGGCCACGGCTTGAAGGAAGCGCTGTCCGGCCGGGCGCCCGGCGCGGGGGTGGTCCTCTTCATCGGCCCCGAGGGCGGCTTTTCCGACTCCGAGGTCCAGACGCTGGCCGGTCGGGGGGCCGTCAGGGTCACCCTGGGACCGCGGATCCTCAGGACCGAGACGGCGGGCCTGGCGGCCCTGGCCGTGGTGCTTTACGACGCCGGTGACCTGGGGAGCCCGGCGTGAGGCGGGGCCTTCCGGCCCGGCGGCCGGGGGGCGGACCGCCGCACCGGGGCACGGCCGCCGCCGCCCGGCATAAACAGGCGGTAGGGGCCGGCGGCCGGGCCGCGGCGGAACCGGTCCGGCGGGTTGGCCGTCCACGACACAGGCGGCGCGTGCCGGGCCGCCAGGCGGGAGGAATGGTCTTGAGGCGACGGCTGCGGGTGGGCGTCCTCTTCGGGGGGCGTTCCGGGGAACACGAGGTATCCCTCATGTCCGCGGCGTCCGTCATCCGGGCCATGGACCCGGAGAAGTACGAGGTGGTGCCCATCGGCATCACCAAGGACGGGCGCTGGATCACCACGGGCGACCCCCTGCGGGCCCTCACCGAGGGGCTGGTGAAGGCCGGCGGGAGGCCGGTGGCGCTCCTGCCCGATCCTTCCAGCCAGGGCCTGGTTCCGCTGGCGGCGCGGGCGCCCGTTCCCCGCGACGGTCCCGTGGAGCCCGTCGACGTCATCTTCCCGGTGCTTCACGGTCCCTACGGCGAGGACGGAACCGTCCAGGGCCTGCTGGAACTGGCCAACGTGCCGTACGTGGGCGCCGGGGTGCTGGCCTCGGCCGCCGGCATGGACAAGGCGATCATGAAGGCCCTGTTCCGCCAGGCGGGTCTCCCGGTGGTCCGCCACCGGGTCGTGCTCCGGCGGGACTGGGAAACCCGCCCTGACAGAGTGGTCTCAGAGATCGGCGAGGATCCCGGCTTTCCCTGCTTCGTGAAGCCGTGCAACCTGGGCTCCAGCGTGGGCATCTCCAAGGTGCGCGGGCCCGGGGAACTCGGCCCGGCCCTGGACCTGGCGGCCCGTTACGACCGGAAGCTCCTGGTGGAGGAGGCGGTGCCCCGCGCCCGGGAGATCGAGGTCAGCGTGCTGGGCAACGACGAGCCCGTCGCCTCGGTGCCCGGCGAGATCGTCCCGTCCCGGGAGTTCTACGACTACCGCGCCAAGTACCTCGACGGCACCTCGGAGCTGATCATCCCCGCTCCGCTGCCCGACGCGCTGGCGGAGGAGGTCCGGAGTCTGGCCGTCCGGGCCTTCCAGGCCATCGACGCCGGGGGCATGGCCCGGGTCGACTTCCTGCTCGACGGTTCCTCGGGCAGGCTCTTCGTCAGCGAGATCAACACCATCCCGGGCTTCACCAAGATCAGCATGTACCCCAAGCTCTGGGAGGCGTCCGGCCTGTCCTACGGCCAGCTGATCGACCGCCTGATCGAACTGGCCATCGAGCGACACCGGGACAAGCAGCGCAACCTGACCACCTACGAGCCGGACGCCTGAGCGAGCCCCGCCCTGGCCGGAAGACACCCTACGACCAGGTGAAGGCCTGGGTCGGCCGGGTTGGACCCGCCTGACCCGGGCGTGGCCGCGGGAGGAGGACGCCGCGGCT
>DYFQ01000048.1 GCA_020725105.1 Symbiobacterium thermophilum | reverse complement strand
CGGGGTGCAGCGTCTTCCCCCGCCCGCCCAGGATCTCGGGAAACCCGGTCAGGTCCTGGACGGGCCGGACGGGAATCCCCGCCTGCCGCAGGGTCTCGGCGGTCCCACCGGTGGAGATCACCTCCACCCCCAGGTCGACCAGCCTGCGGGCGAATTCCTCCACGCCCCGCTTGTCCCATACGCTGATGAGCGCCCGCCGGATCATGTCTCCTCCTCCAGAATCCTGACCCGCCGCCCCTCCAGCCGGAGCCGCCCGAGCGCGTACAGCTGGATGGCTTCCAGGTAGAGCCGGTGCTCCCGTTCCAGGATGCGGGCCGACAGGGTCTCCACCGTGTCGCCCTCGGCCACCGGCACGGCGGCCTGCAGGATGATGGGGCCGGTATCCACCCCTTCGTCGACGAAGTGGACGGTGCAGCCGGAAACCTTTACCCCGTACTCCAGGGCCTGGCGCTGGGCGTCCACGCCCGGGAAGGCAGGCAACAGCGCCGGGTGGATATTCATCACCCGGTTCCGGTAACGCCTGACGAACCAGGGGGTGAGCAGCCGCATGAACCCGGCCAGGACCACCAGTTCGACCCCGTGGTCGTCAAGCCGTTCGGCCACCGCCCGCTCCCAGGCCTCCCGGTCGGGGTAGTCCCGGGGTGACAGGTGCACGGCCGGGACGCCGTGCCGGCGGGCCCGCTCCAGGGCGTACGCGCCGCGGCGGTCACTGACCACCAGGGCCACCCTGGCGCGGAGCCGGCCGACTTCGACGGCGTCCAGAATCGCCTGGAGGTTGGAGCCGCGACCCGAGGCCAGGACCCCCAGGACCAGGGGACGCCCGGAATCCTCGGGGCGCGTTGCGGTCGCGGTCACGTGATCGTCACCCGCCCCCCGGCGGCCCCCGGGTCCACGGTCACCACTTCCCCGACGATCCAGGCCCGCTCGCCGAGGGCGCCCAGGTGCCGGCAGACGGCGTCGGCCGCGTCGGGCGCCACCACCAGCACCAGACCCAGGCCCAGGTTGAACACGCGGGCCATCTCGGCCGGCTCGATCCGGCCCAGGCGGCGGATCAACTCGAAGATGGGGGGTTCGGGCCACGCCCGCTCCAGGCGGGCGCCGAGCCCGCCGGGCAGCACCCGGGGCAAGTTGCCCACCAGGCCGCCGCCGGTGATGTGGGCCGCCGTTCGGATGGGCGGGGGGGCCGGCGCGCCGTCTCCTTCGTGGGCTCCCCCCGGGTTGAAGGTGGCCAGCAGTTCGAGGAGCGGGCGGGCGTAAATCCGGGTCGGTTCCAGCAGGGCCTCGCCCAGCGTGCACCCGAGCTCCGGCACGTGGCGGTCCACCGTCCACCCGGCAGCGTCCAGGAGGACCCGCCGGGCCAGGGAGTAACCGTTGGAGTGAAGTCCGGACGAGGCGACGCCCACCACCGCGTCGCCGGCCCGCACGGCTGAGCCGTCGAGCAGGCGCTCCCGCTCCGCAGCCCCCACGCAGAAGCCCGCCAGGTCGTACTCGCCGGAGGCGTAGAACCCCGGCAACTCCGCGGTCTCGCCGCCCAGAAGCGCGCACCCGGCGCGCCGGCAACCTTCGGCCACGCCGGAGACCACCGCCTCGACCACGGCAGGGTCGAGCCGCCCGACGGCCAGGTAGTCCAGGAAAAAGAGGGGCTCCGCTCCCATGACCGCCACGTCGTTGGCGCACATGGCCACGCAGTCGATGCCCACGGTGTCGTGACGCCCGGTCAGGAAGGCCACTTTCAGCTTGGTGCCCACCCCGTCGGCCCCGGCGACCAGCACCGGCCGGCGGTAGCCGCCCCCCTCCAGCGAAAAGCACCCGCCGAAGCCGCCGACCCCGGCCAGCACCTCGGGGCGTCCGGCGGCCGCCGCCAGCCGGGCAAGGCGCCCCACGACCCCGTCGGCAGCGTCCAGGTCGACGCCGGCGTCGCGGTAGGTCGCGCCCTTGGCCTCAATCTCCGACACGGTACACCGTCCCTCCGGCCGCCGCCGCCCGGCCCGCCGGCACCTGGCCGGCCGTCCCCGGCACCGGGCCCCGCTCCCAGCCGTCCTTGCCAACGGCGTCTTGGACCGCCACCGGGTACTCGCCGGTGAAGCAGGCGAGGCAGAGGCCGCCGCGCGGCAGGCCCACCGTTTCGACCAGGGCCTCGACGCTCAGAAAGGCCAGGCTGTCAGCTTCGATCTGGCGGCGGATGTCCTCGACCGACCTCGAGGCCGCCACCAGTTCTTTGTGGTCGGGGGTATCCACCCCGTAGAAGCAGGCATTGGCGTATGGCGGCGAGGCGATGCGCACGTGCACCTGGCGGGCTCCCGCCTCCCGCAACAGCCGGACGAGGTATCGCGCCGTCGTGCCCCGCACGATGGAATCGTCTACCAGCACCACCCGGCGCCCCTCGATCACCTTGCGGAGAGCGTTCAGTTTCAGCCGGACGCCCGACGCCCGCTGGCCCTGGGCCGGCATGATGAAGGTCCGACCCACGTAGCGGTTCTTGACCAGGCCCATCTCGTAGGGCAGGCCTGCCTCCTCGGCGTACCCGGCCGCCGCCGAGATGCTGGAGTCGGGCACCCCGATGACGATGTCGGCCTCGGCGGGATGGTCCCGGGCCAGCCGGCGTCCCAGTTGCTTGCGGACGGCGTGGACGTTCATGCCCTGCAGGTTCGAGTCGGGCCGGGCCAGGTAGATGTACTCGAAGACGCAGGCGGCCCGGCGGCGCGACTCCAGAGCCTGCCGCGTCCGGACGCCCGCCTGATCCAGGACGACCATCTCGCCCGGCTCCACGTCCCGCACCGGCTCGGCGCCGATGGCGTCGAAGGCACAGGTCTCCGAGGCCAGCACCCACGCGCCGCCCAGCCGGCCAAGGGACAGGGGCCGGATGCCGAACGGGTCCCGCACGCCGATCACCCGGTCCTCGTCGAGGAAGACCAGGGCGTAAGCGCCCTCCACCTCGCGCAGGGCCTCGACGATGGCCGCCTCCAGACCGTTCTTTCCGTGCCGGGCGATCAGGTGGGCGATCACCTCGGTGTCCACCGTCGTCTGAAAGATGGATCCGGCCTCCTCGAGCCGCTCCCGGAGCCGGTGGGCATTGGTCAGGTTGCCGTTGTGGGCCACGGCCAGGACGCCCTTGCGGTAGCGAACCACCAGCGGCTGGGCGTTGGCCAGGGTGCTGGACCCGGCCGTCGAGTAGCGGACGTGGCCGATGGCCAGGTGGCCCGGGAGCCGGGACACGGTCCCCTCTTCGAGGACGTCGGAGACCAGGCCCATGCCCTTCTCCACCCGGACGGAACAGCCGTCGGAAACCACCAGTCCCGCCGATTCCTGACCCCGGTGTTGCAGGGCGAACAGCCCGTAGTAGGTCAGGCGGGCCGCCTCCGGATGGCCGTAGATCCCGAAGACCCCGCACGCGTCCCTGGGCCCCTCGCCCCGGCTGGCGCGGCTCACGCCATGAGGCTGGGAATGCAATCCCGCCATCCCCTTTCAAGCTCCGCCACGGCCACGTCAACCAGCACTTCCTGGGTCGTCCGGCCCGGACGGCCCCCGGTGACGGCGAAGGTGTAGCGGTCCGGCTGGACGCGGCCCAGTACCTGAGCCGGGACGCCCCAGCCCTCGGCCACCCGCATCAGGGCGGGCAGGTCGGAAACGTCGAGGCTGAGGACGATCCGGGACTGGGACTCGCCAAAGAGCAGCGCGTCCGGGCGCAGGTCCCGGGCCGTGCCCGGGGCAAGCTTCACGTGGACCCCCCGCGCCCCCGGCGACGCCGTGAAGCAGCACTCGGCCAGGGCCACCGCCAGGCCGCCGTCGGAACAGTCGTGGGCGGAACGCACGAGCCCGGCGCGGATGGCCTCCAGGCAGGCCCCCTGGACCCGGCGTTCCAGGTCCAGGTCGAGGGCGGGCGGCTCGCCGGCCACCAGGCCGTGGACCACCCGCAGGTACTCGGAGCCGCCCAGTTCGTCGCGGGTCTCGCCCAGCAGCACCACCAGGTCGCCGGGGGCCTTGAAGCCCATGGTGGTCCGGTGTGCCAGGCTCTCGAGGACTCCCAGCATCCCCACGACCGGAGTCGGGTAGACGGCCCGCCCGGCCGTCTCGTTGTAGAAACTCACGTTGCCGCCGGTCACCGGGGTGCCCAGAACCCGGCAGGCCCGGGCCATCCCCTCCACCACGCCCCGGAACTGCCACATGATCTCCGGCTTTTCCGGGTTTCCAAAGTTCAGGCAGTTGGTGATGGCCAGCGGCCTGGCCCCCGCCGCCACCACGTTTCTGGCCGCCTCGGCCACGGCGATGGCCCCGCCGGTGACCGGATCAAGGTAACAGTAGCGACCGTTGCCGTCAACCTTCAGGGCGATGGCCCGGTCGCTGCCCTTCATCCGCAGCACCGCCGCGTCGGCGGCGCCGGGCCACAAGGCGGTGTCGGTCCGGACCATGTGGTCGTACTGCCGGTAGACCCAGGCCTTGGAGGCGATCGCGGGCGAGGCGAGGAGGGCCTGAAGGTTCCTCAGGTGGTCACCGGCCGCCGGCCGTGGCAGCCTGGCGGGCGAGAAGCGCCTGGTTTCTTTCAGGTAAGCCGGTTCCGCCGCGGGCGGGTCGTAGGCCGGCGCCCCCTCGGCCAGCAGCCGGGCGGGCACCTCCGCCACCACCCGGCCCCCGTGGCGCACCCGCAGGATACCGTCGCCGTTGACCCGGCCGATGACCGCGGCGTTCAGCTCCCAGCGATCGCACACGGCCCGGACCTCGGGGACCCGGTCCGGCTCCACGACCACCAGCATCCGCTCCTGGGACTCCGAGAGCAGGATCTCGGTGGCGTCCATCCCCGGCTCTCGCAGGGGAACCTGGTCGAGGTCCAGTTCCATCCCGGTGCCCGCCCGCGCGGCAGTCTCGGCCGTCGAAGAGGTGATGCCGGCCGCGCCCATGTCCTGGATGCCCACCACCAGGCCGCGTTCCAGCAGTTCCAGACAGGCTTCGATGAGCTTCTTCTCCATGAACGGGTCGCCCACCTGAACCTGGGGCCGGCGCTCGTCACTGTCCTCCGACAGTTCCTCCGAGGCGAAGCTGGCCCCGTGAATCCCGTCGCGCCCGGTGAAAGCGCCCACCAGCAGGACCGCGTTGCCGGGCCCGGCCGCCCTCGCCCTGGCGACCCGGTCGCGGCGCAGGTGACCCACACACATCACGTTGACCAGGGGATTGAGGCTGTAGGCCGCGTCAAAGGCCACCTCGCCCGCCACGGTGGGCACGCCGACGCAGTTGCCGTAGCCTGCGATGCCCGCCACCACGCCGCCCATGAGATACCGGTTCCTGGGGTCGTCGAGGGGCCCGAAGCGCAGGGAGTCCAGGAGCGCCACCGGCCTGGCCCCCGCCGCCAGCACGTCCCGCAGGATACCGCCCACGCCGGTGGCGGCGCCCTGGTAGGGCTCGACGAAGGACGGGTGGTTGTGGGACTCGATCCGGATGGCCACCGCCAGGCGGGGGTCGCCCACGTCGACCACGCCGGCGTTCTCGCCGGGGCCCAGGAGCACCTGGGGGCCCTCAGTCGGGAGCGTCTTCAGGATCCGGCGGGAATGCTTGTAGGCGCAGTGCTCCGACCAGAGGACACTGAACATGTTGAGTTCCGTCCAGTTGGGGGGCCGGCCCAGGGCGCTGACGATGGCCCGGTACTCGCCGTCAGGCAGGCCCAGGTCGCGCCAGGCGCCGGCGGCTTCGATCTCCGCCACGGTCATCGGCCCGTCCTCCCCGCCAGCAGCGACTCGAGGATGAAGCGGCCGTCGGCGCTGCCCAGCACTTCCTCGGCGCACCGCTCCGGGTGGGGCATCATCCCCAGTACGTTTCCGGCCTCGTTGATCACCCCGGCGACGTTGGCCACCGAGCCGTTGGGATTGGCTTCCGGCAAGACCTCGCCCTCGGGCGTGCAGTACCTGAACACGACCCCGCCCCGCTCCTCAAGGCCCTGAAGCGCCTCGGGCGGCGCGTAATAGTTGCCCTCGGCGTGGGCGATGGCCAGCCGCAGCACCTGGCCGGACCGGCAGAGCCTGGTGAAAGGGGTGGCAGGGTTCTCCACCCGAACGTGCACGAACTCGCAGTGGAACAGCAGGTCGGCGTTAGGCTGCATCGCCCCGGGCAACAGACCCGCCTCCAGCAGGATCTGAAACCCGTTGCAGATGCCGATCACCAGGCCGCCCGCCTCGGCGAAACGGCCCACGGCGTCCATCACCGGCGACCTGGCGGCGATGGCGCCCGCCCGCAGGTAGTCGCCGTAGGAAAACCCTCCGGGCAGGATCACGCAGTCCAGGTCATGAAGGTCCGTTTCCCGGTGCCAGACGTAGCGCACCGGCTGGCCCAGCACGGCGCCGAGGGCATGGTGGGCGTCCAGGTCGCAGTTGGAGCCGGGGAACACGACCACCCCGAACCTCACGGCCGGCTCCCTCCGGTGCCGGCGGCCGGCGCCGCCCCCGCGGTCCCCGCTCCGGCGGCCGGAACCCCGGACGCCGGGTCTGGCTCCACCACCACCCGGAATTCCTCGATCACCGGGTTGGCCAGCAGCCGCCGGCACATGTCCTCGACCTGCTCCCGGACGGTACCCGCCTCCGCCTCCGTATCGAGCCGCAACTCCACGTACTTCCCGACCCGGACGTCCCTGATCCCGGCGTAGCCAAGCGTGGCGAGGGCGCCCCGCACCGCCTGGCCCTGGGGGTCAAGCACGCCGGGCCTGGGCATCACGATCACCTTCGCCAGCCATGCCATGGCCCGGCGCCTCACCTCCCGCCGGTGACCCGCCGCCAGACCTCGCGATAGGCCTCCTCCACGTTGCCCAGGTCGCGGCGGAACCTGTCCTTGTCCAGGCGCTCCCGCGTGTTGAGGTCCCAGAAACGGCAGGTGTCGGGGGAAATCTCGTCACCCAGCACCACGGCGCCGGCGTCGTCCGGATGAACCGGCGCCGCCCCGTCGCCCGCCGGGCGCCAGGGGTGGCCGAACTCCAGCTTGAAGTCGACCAGGAGCAGGCCCCGGTCCCTGAAGAAGGGCGCCAGGATCTGGTTGACCGAGAGCGCCAGGTCTTCCGCCCGGTCCATGACCTCGTCGGACGCCAGGCCCAGCGCCCGGATGTGAAACCGGTTGATGAGCGGGTCGCCCAGGTCGTCGTTCTTGTAGTAGGTCTCCAGCACCACGGTGCCCAGGTCGGTGCCTTCCTCCAGGCCCAGGCGCCTGGCCAGGCTGCCGGCGGCAACGTTCCTGACGACCACTTCCACGGGCAGCATCCGGAGGCGCTTGCAGACCATCTCCCGGTCGGACCTGAGCCCGACGTAGTGGGTGGGGATGGCCGCCGCCCGCTGCAGGTACTCGAAGCAGGCGGCCGAGATCTGGGCGTTGTAGTAGCCCTTTCCCTCGATGGTGCCCTTCTTTTTCCCGTCAAAAGCCGTGGCGTCGTCCTTGAACTCCTGGATGACCAGGCTCTCCGAATCGGTGGCGTAAACGATCTTGGCCTTTCCCTCGTAGAGCCGGGGCCCCTTCTCCACTACCGGCCGCCCTCCGGCCGCGGGGACCGGCCGCGGCACCTCCCGGGCTTCCCGGACCCCGGCGTCGCGTGGCACGTCCATGATGGTACCTCCTCTAGTCGAGCCCCAGCCGGGCGAAGACAGTGCCCACGTGCCGGAGCTGCGCTTCAAAATCAAAACAGGCGTCCAGGTCGGCCGGGCTCAACCGGGACCTGACCTCCGGGTCCCGGGCCGCCAGGTCGCGAAACGACCGTTCCTCGTCCCAGGCCTGCATGGCCAGGCGCTGGACCACCGCGTAGGCGTCGTCGCGGCCCATCCCTCGCCGCACCAGGGCCAGCAGCACCTCCTGGGACGCGATGATCCCGCCCGCCAGGTCAAGCTGGCGCCGCATCCGGTCGGGGTGGACCCGCAACCCGCGGAGAATCTCGGCGAAGTCGGCGATCATGAAGTCCACCAGGCTGGTGGCGTCGGGCAGGATCACGCGCTCCACCGAAGAGTTGGAGATGTCCCGCTCGTGCCACAGGTTCACCGACTCCAGCGCCGGCGTCAGGTAGCCGCGAACCACCCTCGCCAGGCCACAGATGCGCTCCGAGCGCCACGGGTTACGCTTGTGGGGCATGGCGGACGAGCCTTTCTGATGCGCCGCGAAGGCCTCCTCGACCTCGCGCACCTCGGTCCTGGCCAGGTTGCGAAGCTCGGTGGCGAACTTCTCGAGCGAACTGGCGATGAGCGCCAGAACGGCCAGGAACTCGGCGTGCCGGTCCCGCTGCACGACCTGGGTCGACGCGGGCGCGGGCGCCAGGCCCAGCCGTTCGCAGACGTAGGCTTCCACCCGCGGGTCGACGTGGGCGTAGGTCCCGACGGCGCCCGACAGCTTGCCGACGGCCACCCGGCGCCTTGCCTCCGCCAGGCGCTCCCGGTGGCGGCCGATCTCGGCGTACCAGACTGCCAGCTTGAGCCCGAAGGTGGTTGGTTCGGCGTGCACCCCGTGGGTCCGGCCCACCATCGGCGTGTCCCGGTACCGCCGGGCCAGGTCGCCGACGACGCCCTGCAGCGCCTCGAGGCCACCGGCGACCTCGCCGGCGGCGGCCGAGAGCAACACCCCCAGGGCGGTATCCACCACGTCGTAGGAGGTGAGCCCGTAATGGACGTACCTCGAGTCGTCGCCGAGCCGCTCGCCCAGGGCGGTGACGAAGGCGATCACGTCGTGGTGTAGTTGCCGGTCAAGGGCCTCCACCCGATCGACGAAGGCCCGGTCGATGGGAAAGGCGGCGGCCCGGCGGATGCGGGCCGCCGCCTCGGCCGGCACCACGCCCAGCTGGGCCCAGGCCTCGCAGGCCAGCACCTCCACCTCACGCCAGACCTCGAAGCGCCGCTCGGCCGACCACAGACGAACCATCGCCGGCCGGGCGTAGCGGGCGATCAACGGGGCGTCCCCCCGTTCCCCCCGACGGTACGGCCCAGCTCACGACGGTAGGCCTGCAGCCGCTCCCGCACGTCGGGATGGCTGAGGGCCAGGATCTCCGCAGCCAGCACCGCGGCATTCCGAGCTCCGTCGATGTCCACGGTGGCCACGGGGATGCCACCGGGCATCTGAACGGTGGACAGGAGCGCGTCCAGGCCGTTGAGGGGCGAACCGGTGAGCGGTACCCCGATGACGGGCAACAGGGTATGGGAGGCGATGGTTCCTGCCAGGTGCGCCGCCTTTCCCGCCCCGGCGATGATGACCTGGAGCCCTCGCTCCTGGGCGCTCCGCGCGTATTCCGCCACCCGTTCCGGAGTGCGGTGGGTCGAGGCGATGCTGGTCTCGTGGGGAACCCCCAGCCGCTCCAGCACCTGCCCGCACTCCTTCATCACCTTGAGGTCCTTTTCGGACCCCATGACCACACCGACCAGGACGCGCTCCTCCACCGCTGACCCGCCTCCTTATGACCTGCAGGAATCGACTTACAGGAAGAAGCTCACCAGGAAGCCCGCCGCCACGA
Organism: Symbiobacterium thermophilum; assembly: GCA_020725105.1. GTDB lineage: Bacteria > Bacillota > Sulfobacillia > DYFQ01 > DYFQ01 > DYFQ01. The sequence continues at coordinate 9,856 of DYFQ01000048.1, read as the reverse complement.
GCCACATGAAGGGGTGGACTTCCCGGCCCTTGCCGGTGAACAGCTTGATCAGGACGTAGGACACAAAACCGTACCCGATCCCCCGGGCGATGCTGAAGGTAAGGGGAATGGTCACCAGGGTCAGAAAGGCCGGCAGCGCCTCGTCCACTTCGTTCCAGGGGATCTCCCGGGCCACCGTCATCATGAGGAAGCCCACCACGATCAGGGCCGGCGCCGTGGCGGCCGCCGGGACGATGCCGACGACGGGCACGAAGAAGACGGCCAGCAGGAACATGACGGCCACCACCACCGAGGTCAGCCCGGTGCGGCCGCCCTCGGCCACGCCCGCCGCCGACTCGATGTAGGTGGTCACCGAACTGACCCCGAACGCGCCACCGATGATGGCGCCCATGGAGTCGGCGAACAGCACGTTCTTGAGCCGCGGCAGCCGGCCCCTTTCGTCAAGGAAGCCTGCCTCGCCGCCGATGGCCACCACGGTGCCCATGGTGTCGAAGAAGTCGGTGATCAGAAACGCGAAGATGCTGGCCCAGAGAAAGGGGGCCAGCGCGCCGATCAGGTCGAACTGGCCGATGGTGACCAGGTCACCCACGTGGGGCAGCCGCAAGAGCCCCTCGGGAAGCCTGGCCACGCCCAGCGGGACGGCCAGGGCCGCCGAGGCCAGGATGCCGATGAGGATGGCGCCCTGTACCCGGCGGGCCAGCAGAAACGCCGTGAGCAGGAGGCCAAACACCGCCACCCAGACCGGGGGTTCGGTGAAGGTGCCGAAAGTGACCAGGGTCTCGGGCGGGCCCTGGACGACGATACCGCCCAGTTGCAGGCCGATGAAGGCAATGAACAGGCCGATGCCGGCGCCGATGGCCCGCTTCAAGGAGAGCGGGATGGCGTTCATCACCGCCTCCCGGACCCTGGTGAGCACCAGCGCGGCGACGACGAGCCCTTCGACGACCACGACGCCCATGGCGACCTGCCAGGAAATGCCCAGCCCCTTCACCAGGCCGAAGGCCAGGGCCGCGTTGAGCCCCATGCCCGAGGCCATGGCGAAGGGATAGTTCGAGTACACGCCCATGAACAGGGTGGTGATGCCGGCGGCGAGTGCCGTGGCCACGATGGCGGGCCCTTTGGGTACTCCGGCCGCCTCCAGGATCGACGGGTTGACGAAGATGATGTAGGACATGGTCATGAAGGTTGCAAGCCCGGCGATGACTTCGGTGCGGACGTCGGTCCGGTTCTCCTTCAGGCGGAATAACCGCTCCAGCAAGATGTCGCCCCCTCCGGATGCGTGGCTCGCAGGTCAAGAAACGACCGGGGCTCGATGCTAGTCTGTCCCCGCCGCCTCCCACCCCCCGACCGGCGCACGTAGGTGGCCCTTGCACCGGAAATGTTCGGCTTTTCACGGATCTAACGGCTAGATTGTACCACAAACGGGGGTGAAACGCAGCATAATAGGGAACGATTCTTGACGATCGCGGCATAATATTCGGATGGTGGGCTTACCCGCGGGCGCGCGGGAGCCGCCGGGCGACGGTAAGGCGGCGCGCCCCCGGCGGTGAACCGCCCGCGTGGTCTAGCTGCCGGCCTGGTCCTCCTGCCGGGTGGCCGGACTCCCGGCCGGATGGCCGGGCTTCTCGCCGCCGCCGGGCGGAGCGGTCGCTTCCGCGGCCCTGACCGCGTCACTCGCCGCCTCCCGGACCTCGTCGGCCACCCGCCGGGCTTCGGCGCCGGCTTCATCCAGTTCGCCGGCAAACTCCCGCGTGGCCCGCCGGAACTCGCGCAAGCTCTGACCAATGGCTCGCGCCAGTTCAGGCAGGCGGCGGGGTCCGAAGACGACCAGGGCGATCACGAGGATCACCAGGACCTCGCTGAAGCCGATCCGGTTGAACACGGGCGCCGCCTCCTTCCGCGGCCGGTGCTACGGTGGCGGAGCTACTCCCACTCGATGGTCGCCGGTGGCTTGGACGTGACGTCGTACACCACCCGGTTGACTCCCTGCACCTCGTTGACGATGCGGGAGGCGATGACTTCCAGTACCTCCGGCGGCAGCCGGGCCCAGTCGGCGGTCATGGCGTCCTCGCTGGTGACGGCCCGGACCACCACGGTGTGGCCGTACGTCCGCTCGTCGCCCATCACGCCGACGCTCCGCAGGGGCAACAGCACCGCGAACGCCTGCCACAACCGGCGGTAGAGGCCGGCCCGGCGGATCTCCTCCACCACGATGGCGTCGGCCCGGCGCACGAGTTCAAGCCGATCGCGGGTTACGGGTCCCAGGACCCGCACGGCCAGGCCGGGGCCGGGGAACGGGTGGCGCCAGACGATGTCCTCCGGCAGCCCAAGCGCCTCGCCGACCCGGCGGACCTCGTCCTTGAACAGGAGGCGGAGGGGCTCCACCAGTTCAAAGGCCATGTCCTCCGGCAGGCCGCCGACGTTGTGGTGGGTCTTGATGGTGGCCGCCGTCCGGGTACCGCTCTCGATGACGTCCGGGTATACGGTACCCTGCACCAGAAAGCGGATGGGCCCGCCTTCACTGGCCAGCCGGGCCGCCTCGGCCTCGAAGACCCGGATGAACTCCTCCCCGATGTGCTTCCGCTTCACCTCCGGGTCCTCGACGCCGGCCAGCCGGTCAAGGAAGCGGGCCGCGGCGTCGACCAGCTCCAGCCGCATGCCGAAGCGCTGGCGGAAGGTGGAGACAACCTCTTCCGCCTCGCCCCGGCGCAGGAGCCCGTTGTCCACGAAGACGCAGCTCAAGCGGTCGCCGATGGCCCGGTGAACCAGCGCCGCCGCCACCGATGAATCGACCCCGCCCGAAAGGGCGCAGAGGGCCCGCTCCTGCCCCACCTGCCGCCGGATGCGGGCCACCGCGTCCTCGATGAACGAGGTCATGGCCCACCCGCCCCGGCAGCCCGCCACGCCGAAGAGAAAGTTGCGGATGATCTCCCCGCCTTCGGGGGTGTGGACGACCTCGGGGTGAAACTGCACGCCGTAGAGGCGGCGGCGGTGGTCGCCCATGGCGGCGACGGGGGTATTGTGCGTCCTGGCCAGCACCGCAAAGCCGGGCGGCGGCTCCAGCACCAGGTCGCCGTGGCTCATCCAGGTCACCAGCCGCCCCGGCAGCCCTTTGAAAAGCCCCCGCGCGTCCAGGATCTCGCACTCGGTCTTGCCGTATTCCCGGTGGCGGCCCCGGTCCACCCGTCCGCCGAGCAGGTGCGCCATCAACTGATGCCCGTAGCAGATACCAAGCACCGGGAGGCCGGCCTCGAACAGCCGGGGATCGCAGGTGGGGGCCCGCTCGGAGTAGACGGAGCTTGGCCCGCCGGAAAAGACCACGGCCCTGGGCTCCCGTCGCGAGAGTTCCTCCAGGGGCGCCTGGTGGGGCAGGATCTCGCAGTACACGCCGGCCTCGCGGATGCGCCTGGCGATCAACTGGGCGTACTGGGCCCCGAAGTCCAGCACGACGACGGTTTCGGTCATGGCTCCCCCCCGCGCGGTACCGCCGAAAAGGCTCACGCCCCCGCCTTCCCCGCCGCCTGGTCGTTGGCGTCCGGGTGATAGACCTCCGGCTTCAACACGTAGATGGAACGCAGCTGGCGGTAGCGTTCCTGGTAGTCCAGGCCGTAACCCACCACGAACTCGTCAGGAATCTGGAACCCGTTGTAGGCGATCTCCACCTTCACGCGGCGCCGGCTGGGCTTGTCCAGAAGCGTGCACACGGCAAGGCTTCCCGGGTTGCGGGCCCGCAGGGTCTCGCTGAGGTAGTTCAGGGTCAGGCCGGTGTCGACGATGTCCTCGACGATCAGTACGTCCCGCCCGGCGATGGGTTCTTCAAGGTCTTTGAGTACCCGGACCACGCCGGACGTCCTGGTGGCCGCGCCGTAGCTGGAAATGGCCATGAAGTCAAAGGACGTCGGCACCTCCAGGTGCCGCGCCAGGTCGGCCAGGAACAGGACCGCGCCCTTCAGGATGCCGATGAGCAGCAACTCGCGGCCCCGATAGTCGCGGGAGATCTGGGCTCCCATCTCGCTGACCCGTTCCTGGATCTTGTGTTCGGGGATGAGCATCCGGTCCAGGTCCTGCTCCATTGCCGGGTCCAGCGGCATCGCCTATCCCCTCCGTCGCGGCCCGGGGCTCGTACCCGCGGGCCCGGTTGCCGATGGCTTCGACTTCAGGCCGGTTTTGCCTGCCGGAAGGCCTCGGCGATGCTGTCCGCCAGCACGGACACGATCCGGTCAAGCTGGGCTTCGGTCACCACCAGCGGCGGCGCCAGGGCGACGATGTTACCCGGGAACAGCCCGCGGACCAGCACCCCCCGCTGGCGGCAGCGCGCCTGAACGTCCCAGCCGATGGTGACCGGGTCCGGCAGCGCCCTGGTCGCCCGGTCCGCCACCAGTTCGACGCCCCACAGGAGGCCCATGCCCCGCACCTCGCCCACGTGGGGCGAGTCGATGGCGCGCAGCCTGGCTTCGAGCGTCTTGCCGAGCCCGGCCGCCCGCTCGGGAAGCTTCTCCCGCTCCATGATCTCCAGGTTTTTCAGGCCCACGGCGCAGCTCACCGGGTGTCCGGTGTAGGTGAAGCCGTGGTTGAACACGTTTTCCACCCGCTTGAGCCCCTCGTAGACCCGGTCGTGGACCAGGGTGCCCCCGAGCGGCGCGTACCCCGACGTGACCCCCTTGGCGAAGGAGATGAGGTCGGGAATGGCCCCCCAGTGCTCCACCCCGAACCAGGTGCCCGTGCGCCCGAAGCCGGTGATGACCTCGTCGGCGATCCAGAGCACCTCGTACTGGCCACAGATTTCCCGCACCCGCTGGAAGTAACCGGGAGGCGGGACGATCACGCCGCCGACCCCCATGATGGGTTCCGCCAGGAACGCCGCCACCCGCTGGGGCCCGATGGCCTCGAAGGCCTCCGCCAGGGCGTCGGCGCAAGAGGCGTCGCAGGCGTCCTTGCCATGGGGGCAGCGGTAGCCGTAGGGCGGGGGCACCCGCACGAACCCCTCGGAGAAAGGAGAGAAGCCGCGCCACACGGTCTCCAGGCCCGTGGCCGTCATCGCGCCGTATGAGACACCGTGGTAGGCCTGCTGGAAGGTGACCACCAGGTCCTTCTCCGGCCGGCCCATGCCTTCCCAGAACAGCCGCGCGATCTTGATGGACGTCTCGTTGGCCTCCGAGCCACCGCTGGTGAAGAAGACCCGGTTGAGTCCCGGCGGGGCCAGTTCCGCCAGGCGGGCGGCCAGGCGGATGGCGGGCGGATTCGACCACCCCCAGAAGAGGGTGTAGTACGACAGGGTCTTCATCTGCTCGTAGGCGGCCCGGGCTATTTCCTCCCGGCTGTAGCCCGAGTTGGCGAGCCAGAGCCCGGCCAACCCGTCCAGGTACTCGCGGCCCTCGGTGTCCCGGAGCACGGCCCCCTCGCCTTCAACCACCACCGTCGGACCGGTGGTCTCGAAGTCGGCGAGCCGGACGTGGGGGTGCAGCAGGTGGCGCTTACCAAGTTCCACGAGGTCGGCTGCGTCGTGCTGGCGCGCCAAGAGACTCGTCCCCTTTCCGCCATGGTCTCATTCAGCGTGGCAGGCGATACGCAGCTGACATTCCGCCCCCCCGCCCGGGTTTTCCTCCCCCGGGGCTCGCCGGCGTCCGAAGCGGGGGCGACCCCGGGAATGGTTCCCGGGGTCGCCCCTGTCAGGACGGGCGGTTTGCACGAGCGGGCCGCGGCCTAGTGGCGGTGCGGCCTGGGCCTGGCTTCTTCGTCCTCGTCCTCGGGCTTCTCGACGACGGCGGCCTCGGTGGTGATCAGCATCGAGGCCGCGCTGGCGCCGTTCTGCAGCGCCGTCCGGACCACCTTGGCCGGGTCGACGATGCCGGCCTTCCAGAGGTCCACGTACTCCATGGCCTGGGCGTCGAAGCCCCGGCCGGGCTCCAGGTCCCGCACGCGGCCCAGCACCACCGAGCCTTCCAGACCGGCGTTCTCGGCGATCTGCCGCAGCGGCTCCTCGAGCGCGCGGCGGACGATGCGGATCCCCGTCCGCTCGTCGCCGTCCGCCTGCTGCTCCGGAGCGTCAAGGGCCTTGGCCGCCAGCAGGTAGGCCACGCCCCCGCCCGGGACGATCCCCTCCTCGACCGCGGCCCGGGTAGCCGACAGGGCGTCCTCGAAGCGGGCCTTCTTCTCCTTCAGTTCCACCTCGGTGGCGGCACCCACCTTGATCACGGCCACGCCGCCGGCCAGCTTGGCCAGGCGCTCCTGCAGCTTTTCCCGGTCCCAGTCGGAGTCGGTCTCCTCGATCTGCTTGCGGATGATGTCGCAGCGCTGCTTGATCCTGGTCTCGTCGCCCCGGCCCTCGATGATGGTGGTTTCTTCCTTCTTGACCCTGACCTGCCGGGCCCGCCCCAGCATGTCGAGGGTGACGTTCTCCCACTTGATGCCCAGGTCTTCGGAGACCACCTGGCCGCCGGTGAGGATGGCCATGTCCTCGAGCATGGCCTTGCGCCGGTCGCCGAAGCCGGGGGCCTTCACGGCGCAGGACTGGAGCACGCCCCGGATCCGGTTGACCACCAGGGTGGCCAGGGCTTCGCCTTCCACTTCCTCGGCGATGATGAGCAGCGGCTTGCCCTGCTGGACGACGCGCTCGAGCAGCGGCAGGAAGTCAGCCACCGCGGTGAGCTTCCGGTCGGTGAGGAGGATGAAGGGTTCGTCGAGGACGGCCTCCATCTTCTCGGGGTCCGTGACGAAGTACGGGGAGATGTAGCCCCGGTCAAACTGCATGCCCTCGACGACTTCGACCGAGGTGGCCAGGGTCTTGGCCTCCTCGATGGTGATGACCCCTTCCCGCCCGACCTTGTCCATGGCGTCGGCGATGAGCTTGCCGATTTCGGGGTCGTTGGCGGAGATCGACGCCACGCTGGTGATGGCCGCCTTGTCCTCGACGGGCTTGGCCAGGCGCCTGATCTCCTCGACCACGGCGGCCACGGCCCGGTCAATGCCCCGCTTCACGAAGATGGGATTGGCCCCGGCGGCCACGTTTTTCAGCCCGGCACGGACGATGGCCTGGGCGATGACGCACGCCGTGGTGGTCCCGTCGCCCGCCACGTCCTGGGTCTTGGTGGCCGCCTCCTTCACCAGCTGGGCGCCGAGGTTCTCCCATGGGTCCTTCAGTTCCACGTCGCGCGCGACGGTCACGCCGTCCTTGGTGACGTTGGGCGCGCCAAACTTGCGATCCAGCACCACGTTGCGCCCCCGCGGCCCCAGCGTCACCTTGACGGCGTCGGCCAGGGCGTTGGCCCCCCGCTCCAGCGCGCTCCTGGCTTCAAGGTCATGTACGACCAGCTTGGGCACGTGAAATCACCCCCGTAATCTCGTTGGTGCCGCGATCACCCGGCTATGGCCAGGATGTCCGATTCGCGGAGGATGAGGTACTCTTCCCCTTCCAGCTTGACCTCGGTTCCCGCGTACTTGGAAAAATAGACCCGGTCACCGGCCTTGACCTCCGGAGCGAGTTTGGTCCCGTTCTCCAGCACCCGGCCCGGCCCGACGGCCAGGACCTCACCTTGCTGGGGCCTTTCCTTGGCGGTGTCGGGGAGCACGATCCCGCTCCTGGTCCGCTCCTCTTGCTCCAGCACGCGGACCACGACCCGGTCACCCAGTGGCCTGAGGTTCACCGGCCAATCCCCCCTCGCCTGAGCGTGGCGCGGCCAGGCCGCCGGGCTCAGCGGCGCGCCACATACTTAGCACTCGCCGACGGCGAGTGCTAAACCCAATCGCTATCTTACCCAAGGCCTGCCCTGAGCGTCAATACTATCCGGTGACCTTGGCGCCGGGTGGCTGGTGCTCGCCGATCTCACCCCGCAAGAGACCGACGGCGTGGGGCAGCACCGGGAGTATTGCCTCGAGGCAGTCCCGGACGCCCCCGGGACTGCCCGGCAGGTTGACGATGAGGCTCCTGCCGCGGATGCCGGCCACCGCCCGGGAGAGGACCGCCGTCGGGACCGCGTCCAGGCTCCTCAGGCGCATGAGTTCGCCAAGCCCGGGTACCTGCCGCTCCACCACGGCCAGGGTGGCCTCAGGGGTGATGTCCCGGGGCGCCACACCGGTGCCCCCGGTGGTGAACACCAGGTCAAGCTGCAGCTCGTCCACCAGCCGGCGCACGGCTTCTTCGATCTGCCGCCGCTCATCGGGAACGATCCGGGTGGCGGCCACCTCCCAGCCCTGGGCCCTGACGATGGCCTCGACCTCCGGCCCGGAACGGTCTTCCCGCTCACCCCGGGACGCCTTGTCCGACACGGTCACGACGCCTACCCGCACCCTCAACGTCAACGCTCCTCCCGCCGCCAGTGGCCGGACCTGCCGCCGGCCTTCTCCACCAGCCTGATTCCGTCGATCACCATGGCCCGGTCGGCCGCCTTGCACATGTCGTAGATGGTCAGCCCGGCCACGGCCACGGCCGTCAGGGCCTCCATCTCCGCTCCGGTCCGGGCGGTGGTACGAACCGTTGCCTCGATCTCCACCGCCGCCTCCCGCCCCTGACCGGGCCCGGCCGGGCGAGGGGCGTCGGGCGCCGGCTCAGCGGCGCCGGGCTCCAGGCGGAAGTCGACCTCCACGCCGTCAAGGGGCAGGGGATGGCACAGCGGGACGATCCCGCCGGTGGCCTTGGCCGCCATGATGGCAGCCAGGCGCGCGACGCCCAGCACGTCACCCTTCTGGATCCCGCCGGTGCGGATGAGTTCCAGCGTCTCGGGGGCCATCAACACGCGGCCCCGGGCGCGGGCCTCCCGCCGGGTGACCGGTTTTCCGCCCACGTCCACCATGCGCGCGGCGCCACCCTCGTCGAAGTGGGTAAGCCTGGCCACGGCGTTCCCTCCCCCACCGCCCCGGTCCTGACCGCCGCCGGAAGCCGCCGCTCCCCCTCACGAGAGTTCCGGCCGGCCGGCGCTTCGATTATATCGCGGCATCACGTCGCCGCTACGTCGCGGCCGCCTTCCGCCTGGCGCAGTGCCTGTGGCGGGAATAGCCCCCCGGTCTGCATCGCACAATAGGCCTGCTGTGGGGGGAATCAGGTTGCAGGTCGAAACGTCCCTGCCGGAACAGGCGACCCGCCACACCGCCGGCGGCGCCGTCCTGAAGTCGGTCTACACGGCCACGCTCCGGGGGCTCCGGAACCCCGTCGCCCCACGGCTTTTCGGGCTGCTGGCCCGCCCCGGCAGCAGCCGGGCCGCTCTGGCAGCCGGCGAGTGGCTGGTCCGCCGCCACAGGCGGGTGCTGGCGCTGTCGGCCCATGCCGACGACCTGGAGTTCTTCTGCGGGGGCACCTTGCGGCGGCTGCACGAGGCGGGCGCCCACGTCACCGCCGTCATCCTGAGTGACGGCGAGAAGGGCGGCAACCTCCGGAATCTCGGTGACATCCGCCTGAGCGAGGAGGGGCGGGCGGCAGCGGTCCTCGGCTACGACCGCCTGCTCTTTGGCCACCTGCCGGATTACGGCTTCCCCCAGGACCCCCGACTGGCGCCCACCATCGAACGGGCCTGGGACGAGGTCCGGCCCGACCTGGTGCTGGCCTTTGACCCGCGCGGCCTGGAGCCCGGGTTCGTCAACAAGGACCACACCACGCTGGGCAGGGTGACCATCAAGGTAGCCCGGAGACGGCTCGCCGGCGGGGCTAGGGTCTGCTTCTACGCCACCCGCCACCCCAACGTGCTGGTGAACATCGACGCCGTCGAGGCCACGAAAGAACGAGCGGTGCTCAGCCACCGGAGCCAGCTGCGGTTCCTCCCGGTCGGGGACTACCCGAACCTGACCCGGCTTTACGGCCGGATCTTCGCCGCCTGGGCGCCGTGCCGTTACGCGGAGCCCATCTACCGGTTGCTCTGAAAGGGCT
>DYFQ01000005.1:92807-94399 GCA_020725105.1 Symbiobacterium thermophilum | reverse complement strand
CAACAGGTGGTTGTCGCGGTTGCAGGTAGAGACCCGTGTCGTAGGGGACTGAAAGCAGGATTCTACGCAGAAGCGGACCAATCGTGTTTCGGGGTTGCAGGTAGAGACCCGTGTCGTAGGGGACTGAAAGCGTTCTTACGCGGGCCGCCGCCCGGCCACTTATGCTGTGTTGCAGGTAGAGACCCGTGTCGTAGGGGACTGAAAGCTCTGGTGTTAGGGTCATACCATGCCAGGTGCGCGTAAGTTGCAGGTAGAGACCCGTGTCGTAGGGGACTGAAAGTTTTTGTTGGGGGTGACGGTGGTGGCGAATGGAGTGGTTGCAGGTAGAGACCCGTGTCGTAGGGGACTGAAAGAAGCAGGTTGCTCGATTACCGCCAGGCCGTTCTGGGGTTGCAGGTAGAGACCCGTGTCGTAGGGGACTGAAAGCCGGTCGAGGGCGGGCCGCCTCTGTGGGCCGTGGTCGAGTTGCAGGTAGAGACCCGTGTCGTAGGGGACTGAAAGTTCCGGGTGTTCAGGCCGTAGCTCTGCTCGTGGAGGGTTGCAGGTAGAGACCCGTGTCGTAGGGGACTGAAAGTGCGGCGGCTTGTCCTGGAGGGTGCCTGATGCCGAAGTTGCAGGTAGAGACCCGTGTCGTAGGGGACTGAAAGATACGGTAGCATTCGACCCGGCCACCGAAATAACCTTGTTGCAGGTAGAGACCCGTGTCGTAGGGGACTGGCACGGTTCTTCTTCGCCGTCACCGCACCTCTGCGCCCTGGAGTGTCTACGCGGCGACGGTCCTGCAGTGGGGCCTGGAACACGTGGGCGTAGGCGGTAAGACGAACGCCGGGTACGGCTACTTCAGCGGAGTTTGGGAAAGTGTTTCGCCCGGCCAAGGGGCTGTGGTCGAGGAGACGTGGCCGGGGTGCCTTCTGCGGCGCGAGGTCGTCAGAGGAGCAGTCCGGCTCCGCGTCGAAGGTGGCCGCGTGCCCCTGGTGATTGACCAGGCCGACTGGCAGCCGATCGAGCATGGTCTTCCGGCCGAGCAAAGGGATCTGCTTCGCAAGGGCAAGGTGCTTCGCGCGGCTGTTCGGGTGCGTCAGGAGCCCGGACGATTACGTCTCGTCGCCGTGGAGTGAAGACCAGACCTTACCGGTCGACCTGCTCGAGGTCGGGGCAGACCACCGCTTCGCCCGAGGAATGAGCCATGATCGGGGACTCGCTGCCTCACCCCGGCGGTCCCTGTCTGGGCGGCCGGATGTGACCGGCCCCCTGCCCCCGTCCTTGAGCTGGGCCGGCGCCGCGTCGCCATCGATCCGAGCCTGGAGCATCTGGAGGAGCTCCGGCTACGGCGCCCGGTCCAGGGCCGCCGCCAGGGCCTGGTCACCGGTCGCCCTGAGGACCTCTTCCTGCTCCGCCTTCGTATCCGTTTCGATAAGGTGAAGCCTCAGTTGCTCCAGGGGCGGAGGCAGGCCGGCGGTCGCCAGACGGCCGAGCAGCTCCCGGTCCCAGTCGGTGAGCGGGGCGCGGTTTTGGCAGCGCATCTTCCACGCCCATGAGCAGCGGCCGGACCGGCGGCCAGTGCGATGACCGACCCGGCGGCGGCAGCGAGG
>DYFQ01000005.1:63337-92797 GCA_020725105.1 Symbiobacterium thermophilum | reverse complement strand
CGGCCCCGCCCCCCGCCAATTGCTGGACGTCGCTGAAGATCAGCAGGCCGGCCGGGTCTGGGTCGAACCAGCACCAGATCTCCTCCACGAGCGGTAGGGGACCATCTCTTTCCCCTCGAAGGCGACGCACGTCCAGGTGCCAGCGGTCGCTCTCGCCGCCCCCGACGGCCCGCAGCTCGCCGACGGCCCCTATCCGCGCGCACAGGTCCCGGCAGGACTGCCCCATGAGCCGGAAGACCTCCCGCACGTGGGCGTCACCGCCCGCGGGGGCGGCTCCTTCACGCCGTAACCCCTCCCGCAGCAGCTGACTGCGCCGAACGGGTCCGCGTCGCGGCCGGGTCCGCCAGAGCAGCTGCGCCCGCACCCGGGCTAGAGGATCTGCGCCAGAAACCGCCGGGTCCGCTCTTCCTTGGGGTTCTGGAAGAACTCGGTGGGGGTGCCCTCTTCCACCAGGACGCCGGAGTCCATGAGCACGATCCGGTCGGCCACCTCGCGGGCGAAGCCCACCTCGTGGCTGACCACCACCATGGTCATGCCCGAGGCGGCCAGGTTGCGCATGACGTCCAGCACTTCCTTGATCATCTCGGGGTCCAGGGCCGAGGTGGGCTCGTCAAAGAGCATCATCTTGGGCTGCATGGCCAGGGCCCGGGCGATGGCCACCCGCTGCTGCTGGCCGCCCGACAGTTGCCCCGGGTACTTGTGGGCCTGCTCGGGGATGCCGACCCGCTCCAGCAGTTCCATGGCCACCTGCTCGGCCCTTTTCCGCGGCCAGCGGCGGACCCACACGGGCGCCAGGGTGACGTTCTGGAGCGCCGTCAGGTGGGGGAACAGGTTGAACTGCTGGAAGACCATCCCCACCTCGCTTCTGACGGCCTCGATGTTCTTCAGGTCGTGGGTCAGCTCGATGCCGTCCACCACGATGCGGCCCCGGTGGTAGTCCTCGAGGGCGTTGACGGTGCGGATGAAGGTGGACTTCCCCGACCCGGACGGGCCCATGATCACGACGACTTCGCCCAGGTGCACCGTGAGGCTGATGCCCCGCAGCACGTGGAAGCCGCCGAACCACTTGTGCACGTTCTCGGCGACGATCATTGGCTTACGGCCCGGCACCTCATCCGGCTTTTTGTCCGCGATGGGACCGTCCGGCGGGGACGCTACCCGTTGCATTGCCCGTTCCACCTCCGCTGCGACGAGCGCGCTCTCTTGCGCCGGATGCTCGCCGACTCCCGCTCGTTCCCATACGCTACCGCTCGCCTACGCCCAGCTGCCGCTCCAGTCGCCGGCTGGCCAGCGACATGGAGTAACTGAAGATCCAGTACACGAGAGCCACGAAGAGGTAGACCTCGGCGTACCGCCCCAGGAACTGGGGCTGGGCCAGGATGGAGCGGGCGATGCCGGTCAGGTCTGAAAGCCCCACGATGGCCACCAGCGAGGTGTCCTTGAACAGCGAGATGAACTGGCCGACGATGGCGGGGATCACCGCCCGCAGGGCCTGCGGGAGCACGATCAGCAACACCACCAGGTGGCTCTTCAACCCGAGGGCCATGGCGGCCTCGACCTGCCCCCGGGGAACGGCCTGCAGCCCGCCGCGGACGTTCTCCGCCATGTAGGCCGAGGTGAACAGCACCAGCCCGGCCATGGCCCGCAGCACCCGGTCGGGCCGCACGCCCTCGGGCATGAAGACCGGGAACATCACCTGGGCCATGAACAGGATGGTGATCAGGGGCACGCCGCGGACGGTCTCGATGTAGAGGATGGAAAGCGCCCTCACCGCCGGCAGGCTGCTCCGGCGGCCCAGAGCCAGGAGGATGCCCAGCGGGAAGGAGCCGACGATGCCCACCACCGCCAGGAGCAGGGTGAGGAGGAGGCCGCTCCAGAGGCTGGTGTCGACCACCGGCAGGCCGGCCCCGCCCCGGACGAGCCAGACGACGACAGGAAAGGAGAGGAACCAGGCCAGCGGGAGCCGGCGCCGGAACCAGGCGGCCGCCGGGTGGCGCCGCGCGGCGTTCCAGGCGGCCCACGACGCCACGCCCAGGCCCGCGACGAACAGGACGACCGCCCAGATGCGCCAGGTCTGGTCCTGGGGATAGCGGCCCGCCAGGAACAGCCGCAGGTTCACCCGGACGACGGTCCACTGGGCGGTGGCGAAGACCCAGGCCAGGACCCGGGTGCCGGCGGCGTAGAGCAGCCAGACGCAGACCACCGTCAGCACCCCGTTGTACCAGGTGCTGAACAGGTTCTGCCTGACCCAGCCAACCGCGCCGAGCCGGGGCGCGGGGGGTGGCCCCTCACCCGGCTGGGGCAGCGCCCGGGACCTCTGAAGCGAGGCCTTTCCTGCCTGGGGCTGAGGGTCCACGGCCTACCTCTCCACCAGTTGCACCGAGCGATTGTAGACGTTCATCACCAGCGAGGTGAACAGGCTGATGGACAGGTACGTGGCCATCAGCAGGATCACCACTTCCACCGCCCGCCCGGTCTGGTTGTAGGTGGTGGTGCCCACGCTCACCACGTCGGGGTAGGCGATGGCCACGGCCAGGCTGGAGTTCTTGGCCAGGTTCAGGTACTGGCTGGTCAAGGGCGGTACGATCACCCTCAGGGCCTGGGGGAAGACCACCAGGCGCAGCACGAGGAAGGGTCGCAGACCCACCGCCCGGGCCGCCTCCCACTGGCCCCTGGACACCGCCAGGACGCCGCCCCGGACGATTTCGGCGATGAAGGCGGCGGTGTAGAGCACCAGGCCCATGAGGAGCGCGGCGAACTCGGGCGACAGCCGCGCCCCGCCCTCGAACCGGATGCCGTCCGCCACCCGGGGCAGGTTCCAGGCGAACGGCGCCGCGCCGGTGAGGGCCCACGCCCCGCCCAGCGCCAGGCCGAGGGTGGCCAGGGCCGCCAGGCCCGGCTGTCCTCCGCCGCCGCGTTCCACCATCAGCCGGGTGCGCCGGCGCCAGACGGTGAAAGCGGCCACCAGACCGAGCGCGGCCGCCACGAGCCAGGCGCCGGTGGCCTCGGTGGACGCCGGCCACGGTACCGCCACCGCGCGGTTGGAGAGGTAAACCGGACCCGGCAGTTCCAGCCGCGACTGGATCCGGGGCAGGCGGATGATGACCCCGAAGTACCAGAAGAAGAGTTGCAGCAGGAGCGGGGTGTTGCGCAGCACCTCCACGTAGAGCAGGGAAAGCTGGCGCACGAGCCAGTTGGACGAAAGACGCGCCACGCCGATCAGGATCCCCAGTAGCGTGGCCAGGGGGATCCCCGCCAGGACGATCCGGGCCGTGTTGGTCAGGCCGACGAGAAAGGCCCGCCCGTAGCTGTCCGAGGGCCGGTAAGGGATGGGCAACTCCTTGATGTCGAAGGACGCCGCCAGGCGCAGAAAACCGAAGCCGAGGCCCAGCCCCTTCTGCTGCAGGTTGTGCTGCAGGTTGCCGTACAGGTAGGCGGCCACAAGGACCACCAGCACCACCGCGGCCACCTGACCGGCCACCCGCCAGAAGCGGACGTCGCGCCAGAAGGGTGTGCCCCCGGTTTGCTTCATCGGCGTGCCGCCTCCCGCCGCCCGCGGAACCCTCCCAGTCCCTCGCCGACCGGCCGGCGCGGAAAAGGCGGAGCCTGGCGGTTGCGGGTCCCTGGCCGCCAGGCTCCACCCACCGGCTGGCGTTTACCGGAACGGCGGCGAGTAGATGAGCCCGCCCCTCGTCCAGAGATCGTTGGGTCCCCGGTCAAGCTTGAACGGGGTGTCGGGGCCCAGGTTGCGGTCGTAGATCTCGCCGTAGTTCCCCACGTGGCGGATGATCCGCGCCACGAAGTCGTTGGTCAGACCGAGTCCGGTACCCAGGTCGCCCTCGCGGCCCAGGAAGCGCTTGATCTGCGGGTCGTCGCTGGCCAGCATCTGGCCGATGTTCCTGGAGGAGACGCCCAGTTCCTCGGCCTCCATGGTGGCGAACACGACCCACTTCACCACGTCGAACCACCTGGCGTCGCCCTGGGCCACGGCCGGGGTCAGCGGCTCCTTGGACATGACGACGTCGAGGATCACGTGCTCGTCCGGGTTCGGGAGCACGGTCCGCCGGGCCATGAGCTGGGACCGGTCGGAGGTGACCCCGTCACACCGCTCAGCGGCGTACGCTTCGTAGGTGGCGTCGATGCTGTCGTAGACCACCGGTTCGTAGGCCACGTTGAGCCGCCGCATCCAGTCGGCCAGGTTGAGTTCAGTGGTGGTGCCGGTCTGGACGCACACCGACTTGCCCTGGAAGTCCTCGAGCCTGGTGATGCCGCTGTCCTTGCGGACCATCATTCCCTGGCCGTCGTAGAAGATGGTGGGCGCGAACTCCATGCCCACCGAGGTGTCGCGGCTCACGGTCCAGGTGGTGTTGCGGATGAGCACGTCCACCTCGCCGTTCTGCACCGCGGCGAACCGCTCCGCGGCGGTGAGGTTCCTGAACTCCACCGCGTTGGGGTCGTCGAACAGCGCGGCGGCGATGGCCCGGCAGAAGTCCGCGTCCAGGCCCGAGTACCGCCCGTCGGGCTCGACGTAGCTGAAACCCGGCAGACCGCCGTTGACGCCGCAGATCAACCTGCCCCGGGCCAGCACGATATCGAGCCGGCTCTGGGCCGTCTGGGGCGCGGTGGGTGAGGCGGCCGGAGCAGCCTCCTGGCCGGTCTGGGGCGGCGGGGCCGCCTGCTGGCCGCAGGCCGCCAGGACGATGGCCGTCAGCACCAGGAGTGGCAGTAAGACTTTCCATCCCCGCACTCCGCTTGGCCTCCTTTCTCTTTGCGCGTTCCGGCGTGAGGGGGTTCGGCGCCTGGTTCCGATTTCCTTCAAGTCTGGCTTTACCGTCAACCGGGGTACCGGCCAGAAGCTCCATTGCACGCAGGCAGCCGACGGTCTCAATCAGAGTTACAAGGCATGCTACGGGTTAACAACCTTTCGGCTTACGGAATATTGGCCCTCGGGCGGGCTCGAACCCTCCGTGGCAAAAAGCACTGAAGCGAGGAGGTGACGCCGGCCCGCGCCGGCCGGGAAGGCCTGAGCGGGAACCACGGGACCGGGCCGACCGTCAGTCCTGCGGATGACAGCCGGAAAGGGCGCCCGGGAGGAATGACTCGTGCTCACCGGATTTCGGATGCCCGTCGCCACGTTTCTTGCGGCAACGCTCTTGTCTTCCGTGGCCGCCCCGGGAGCAACCGGCTCCGGGCCCACCCACGCCAGCCAGCCCCCGGCCGGCCGGCACTGGGCCGCCGCCGAGTGGGCCCGGGCGTACGACCGGGGCCTGATCAGCACCTTTGCCTCCCGGGACATCGCCGGCGCCGCCGCCGACGACCCTGTCGGCCCCGCCGACTGGAACCGCCTCGTGGCAAGCGCCTTTGGCGTCGCGCCGGGCCTGCCCCGGTCGGAACTCGGCCACCCGGCCGGTCCCGCGGCGGGCGATTTTGGGCCCGCCGGGCACCGCCGGGACGCGCTGCGGCGACTGATCTGGCGGGAAACGGCCGGCCGCCTCGTCGACCTGCCGGGCCGGCCCGTCGATCGGGGCAATGCCGTGGCGGGCCTGATCACCCTCTTGCACCAGGTGGCGGGCATCCGGGCGCCGTGGGTCCCGCCGTTCGAGCACGGTGGCCCGGCGCCCGAGAGCGACCATCCGCTGGGCGACTTCGCCGACGGGCGGCGTGGGCCGGCCGGGCACCAGCCGCACTGGCGGGCGGCGCTGGCATTGGGGCTGATCGGTGGGCGGCCCGGCGTCATGCTGGGCGTGACCGAGCCCCTCACCTGGGCCGAAGCGGTGACCCTGCTCAACCGGGTGCTGGACCGCTTCGACCTGGCCGCCGCCGGGCGCGCCTACGGCGAGCAGGTCCTCCTTCCCGAGGGCGTGCGGCCGCTGGGCTTTCTCCCCGGACAGCCCTGGGGAATGGCGGGCGGGTTGGGGCTCGAGGTCCACGGGGCGGCCTACACCGACCGCCTGCCGGGTGTCGACACGCCCCCCGGGCACACCGAGGCCAGCTTCTACTGGGTGCTGGTGGACCTGACCCTCTCCGTGCCGGCGGCCCCGGAGCCAGCGGGCGCTGCCGAGAAGACGGGTGGGTCCCCGGGCGTCCCTCAACCGCTGCCGGTCGCCGAAGCGTTCGCCATGACCCTGGAAGACCCGCCCCAGCGCCACGTCAGGCTGGCCATGGACGTGGCGGCCACTGCGGCCCTCGGGAGCCCCTTGACCGACCCCGAGAGGACGCTGGGACCGGGCACCCCGGTCCGCGGACTGGCCGTCTTCGTGGTACCCAGGGGCACGCCCAACCTCTGGTACCACGTGATGGGGCGGATCGGCGCCACGGCCGAGAAGAAGTGGACGTCGGGCCAGCGCGGCCCGCTGGGCGACCTGCCGGGCCCCGAGCCGGTGTTCGAGGCTGACCCCGCCGTGGAGGGCTGGGTGGTGGTGGCCGGCCACGAGTGGTCACCCGCCGCCGCCACGGCGCTGGCCCGGGACGTCCGCCGGGCCGGCTTTCAGGCCTGGCTGGAGTCGACCCCGTCCGGCCGTTACGCGGTGGTCATCGCCCACATCGGTGACCGGAACAGCGCCGAGACCCTGGCCGATGAGTACAGGCGCCAGGGTGTGCCCGCCTTCGTCCTCGACCAGAGGACCTGGTAGCGGTAGCAGCGACTGCCTGGCGTGGTAGACCTCCGCCTTCCGCCCCGGGGCCATTGACGACAGTACGATGGCGTAGTACCTTCGGGGCAGAAGCTTCGGCATCGTAATAAACGAAGGGTGAAGCGCGTGGACTTCTTGCTGGACCTCATCGGCGGGCGGCGACTGCCGCTGTTCGACCCGGAAGTGCTCGCCCTCGACCGGGCGCTCCCCCGGTCCGAGGTGCTGGCCTTGGTCGCCCTCCGAAAGCGGGGGGAGGCTACCATGTCGGAACTGGCGTCGGACATCGGCGCCCCGCTGAGCACGGCAACCGGTATCGGCGCCCGGCTGGCCCGGCGGGGCCTGGCCGAGCGCTGCCGCGACCCCGCCGACCGGCGCATCATCCTGGTCAGGCTGACTCCGGCCGGCGAGCAACTGGCCGCCCGCATGGAGGCCCAGGTCGAGAGGCTCGTCCGGCGGGTCAGGGAGGCGCTGGGCGAGGAGCAGACGCGGCAACTGGTTTCGCTGCTGCGGAAAGCGCTGGAGGCGGTTCGGGCGGTCCCGGGCGACGCGCCCGATGAGCGAAAAACAGGCGTCCGGCCCGAACCCGGAGCCAGACCCGTCCCCATCGAGGAGTGAGGACCGGCCCATGCGCGTCATCGTGTACACCGGCAAGGGTGGCGTGGGCAAGACGAGCGTGGCGGCGGCCACGGCCGTCCGCCTGGCTGCCCTGGGTCGAAAGACCCTGGTTCTCAGCACCGACGCCGCCCACAGCCTGGCCGACTCGCTGGACCGCCCGCTGGGACCCGACCCGGCGCCGGTGGCGGACAACCTGTGGGCCCAGGAGGTGGACAGCCTCCGGGAGGCCGAGCGGACCTGGGGCGAGGTCCGGCGCTGGCTCTCGAGCGTGCTCAACTGGGCCGACATCACCGACCTGAACTCGGAGGAATTGCTCGTCTTCCCGGGGCTCGAGGAGCTCTTCAGCCTGCTGCAGCTGCTCAAGCACTCGCGGAGCGGTCAGTTCGACGCGCTGGTCGTGGACTGCGCCCCTACCGGCGAGACCCTCAGGCTGCTGGCGTATCCCAACGTGATCGGCTGGTGGCTGGACCGGATCTTCCCCTACCAGCGCCGGCTGGTCAAGGTCGCCCGCCCGGTGGCCCGGGTCGTCGCCGGCGGACTCGAACTCCCCAGCGACCGGGTGCTGGGGGACATCGAGCGCCTGTTCCGGGAGGTCGAGGAGATGCAGCGGCTCCTGACGGACCCGGAGACCACGTCGGTCCGGCTGGTGCTGAACCCGGAGAAGATGGTCATCGCCGAGACCCGGCGTTCGTTCACCTATCTGAACCTGTTCGGTTTCAACACCGACGCGGTGGTGATAAACCGTTTGCTCCCGGAAGCGGCCGGTGAGGGCTACCTCTCCGCCTGGCGCGACATCCAGGCCCGTTACGAGGCGGAGATCCAGGCTGCCTTCAGTCCCTTGCCCATCCTGCGCGTGCCGCTCATGGAAACGGAGGTGGTCGGCCTGCCCATGCTCGGGCAGGTGGCCGAGGCCGCCTTCGGCACCGCCGACCCCGGCGCCGTGCTGTACCGGGGCCGGGTGGAGGAGGTGCGCCGGGAGCCCGACGGCTACGTGTTGGAGCTGGCGGTTCCGTTTGCGCCCCGTGACGACGTCCGCGTCACCCAGCGCGGAGACCAACTCACCGTCCAGGTGGGGTCGCTCAGGCGCAAGGTGCTGGTGCCCAGGGTGCTGGCGGGACGCCCGGTGGTGGGGGCCCGCTTCGTGGAACAGCGGCTGAGACTGCGCTTCGGTGAGCGCCCGGCCGAGGCTCGGGGTCGGGGGGAGGGTGGAAACAGTGGTGCGCGAGCAACTGCACAAGCTGGTGGACGACCTGTTTGACCTGCGCCAGGCCCTGGTGGGCGAGGTGGTGCCCCCGGAGGCCCGGCGACACTTCCGGCAGGCCCGCCGTGAGGTGCTGCTGGGCATTCGGGCGGCGGTCGACCACGCCCTGGCCCGGCTGGCCGGGGAAGACACGGACGACGAGGAACCGCGCCAGGTACCCATCGAGGGGTAGCGACCTGAGGCCCCGCGGGGAGGAGGGCGCCGCGGTGAAGCCCGCGCCGACCGTCGCCGACGTCCTGGATGCGGCCAGGTTTCTCTACCGGCACATGCTGCGGACACCGCTCCACGAGAACCCGGCCCTTTCCGGGCTGACCGGGGCCCGGGTTTACGTGAAGCACGAGAATCATACGGTCATCGCTTCCTTCAAGCTCCGCGGCGCCCTCAACTATGTCCGCCGGCTGGCGCCGGAAGCCCGGGCGGCCGGGGTGGTGACGGCTTCCACCGGCAACCACGGCCTGGGCATCGCTTACGCCTGCCGCGTCTTCGGTGTCAGGGCCACGGTGTTCGTGCCGGAGCGGCACAATCCCGACAAGGCGGCCATGATGCGCGAACTGGGGGCCCAGGTGGTGGCCGCGGGCGAGGACTTCGACCTAGCCAAGCTGAGGGCCCGGGAGTGGGCCGCCGCCCGGGGCCTTGCGTTCGTGGACGACGGCGACGAGCCGGCCATCACCGCCGGGGCCGCCACCGTGGCGCTGGAGATCCTTCAAGAACTGCCCGACGTGGCCGCGGTGTTCGTGCCGGTGGGGAACGGAGCCCTGGCGGGAGGAACAGGTGTCGTGTGCCGGGCGTTTGCCCCCGGGACCCGGGTGATCTGCGTCCAGTCGGAGGCGGCGCCCTCGATGTATCTTTCCTGGCAGGCCGGCCGGCCGGTGGAGACCGACCGCGCGGACACCTTCGCCGAGGGCATTGCGACCCGGGTACCCGTGCCTTACGCCCTCGAGGTCATGGCCCGCCGGGTGGACGACTTCCTGCTGGTGTCCGAGGCGGAGCTTCTTGAGGCCCAGCGGCAACTCATCTCGGCCACCCACAACCTGGCTGAGGGGGCGGCGGCCGCGGCCCTCGCCGGCCTGCTGAAGGTGGCCGGCGAGTATGCCGGCCGGCCGGTGGCCCTCATCCTCACCGGTGCCAACGTCACGCTCGCCGGCCTGCGCGACCTCGTGGGCTAGCGGGGTCACCGGCCGGCCGCCGCTTGGCGGCGCGAGCGGCGAATGGGTTCCCGGTCCCAGACGTCCACGCTCCCGCGATCTCCTTCTGTCCCGCTACCTCCCGGCGTCCCGCCAGGCAGGAAACATCGGCTCGACGGTAAACGGTCAGGTGCAGCATACCGATGACAGGACGGACGGGGGCGATAGGCCGTGAGAATTGACCGGCGGCAACTGGTGGCGCTGGTCGTCGTGGTGGCCGCGGCCGCGGTCATCGTGGCGGGCCTGCTGCTTGGCGACGGGGCCGGCGGGCGCGCGGCGGCTGCCAACGTGGTGGGACTTATCTACGTCGAGGGCGGCATCGTGGGCGGGCGGTCGCAGGAGGACCTGTGGGGCACCACTGTCGGCGCGGACGACATCGTCAGCCTGTTGCAGGAAGCCGGCGACGACCCGTCGGTCAGGGCGGTGGTGGTGCGCCTGAACACGCCGGGGGGCAGCGCCGCGGCGTCTCAGGAAGTCGGCACCGAGATCCGGCGCCTCCGCGAGCACGGAAAGTTCGTGGTGGCCTCCATGGCCGACGTGGCGGCGTCGGGCGGCTACTGGATCGCGGCCAACGCCGACCGCGTCGTGGCCAGCCCGGCCACCATCACCGGCAGCATCGGGGTCATCACCCAGCTGGCCAGCTTCGCGGAACTCTACCGCAAGCTGGGGATCGAGGTGGAGACCATCAAGAGCGGGCCCTACAAGGACATGGGGGATCCCAGCCGGCCGCTGACGGACACCGAACGGCAACTGCTGCAGGCGATGGTGGACGACATCTTCGACCAGTTCGTCACGGTGGTTTCCGAGGGACGCAACCTGCCGCGCGACCGGGTGCTGGCCATTGCCGACGGCCGGATCTTCACCGGCCGGCAGGCCCTGGAACTCGGCCTCGTTGACGAACTGGGCACTTTCCAGGACGCCATCCGGCGCGCGGCTGAACTTGCCGGGATCGAGGACGACTACCAGGTACGGGAACTCGGCCAGCGCCACTGGCTGGAGGACCTCCTGCGGCGCCTGGGACCCATCGGCGGCATGCTGCCGGGAAGCCCCTGGGATCGGGGCTTCGGTTGGATTCGCTGGGTGCTGGCGCCGGCCCAGGGCCACTAGGCTGCGGTCGTGGCGCGAAGCCCGGTGGGAACAGGCAGAGAGGAGTGTAAGCGGATGGCGACAGAGCACGACCAGGGCCACCCGCCACCTGGCGCGGAGCTCCCGTCGGCGCCTCCCCCGGCACAGCCCGCGGCGGCAGCGCCGCGGCCGGGCGGCGGGGGCGCGCTCGACCTCATCTACGGCGTGTTGTTCCAGCCGCGGACCGTCTTTCCCCGGCTGGCCGGGCGGCCGCCGCTTGGCTTCGCGCTGGCCGTGGTGCTGGTCACCGCCGCCGTGCAGGGCTTCACGACGGGGCAGGAACTGGCGGCCCAGCTCGATCTGCCCATCGGCGTCGCCGATCTCCGAAGCGGCTTGGCGGTGCTCCTGGGCGGCGTGGGTCTCTTCTCGTGGCTTCTGTCGGCCGGCCTGGGCGCCGTGTTCGCCGAGTTGCTGGGCGGGCAGGGGAGCGCCCGGACCCTTCTGGCCTTGCTGGGACTGGCGAGCCTGCCGGCCCTGTTCGGGCCGGTGTTCGCCACCCTGGGCAGGTTGACCGGGTCTGGGCTGTTTGACTTCCTGTCGCTGCCGGTCCTGGTCTGGCTGGTGATCCTCAACGTGCTGGCCGTCAGGACGGCCTACCGCCTGTCGGCCGGCCGGGCGATGGCGGTCCTGTTTGGCTCGGGGCTGGCCCTCACCGTTTCGGCGTTCCTGGCCGTCGGCCTCACCCTTGCCGTGCTGGTTGCGGCCGGGCTGTCGCTGGGTTCCCTCGCTCAGTAGCGGCCGGTGGTTGACTGGACCTAGTACGGCCGACCCTGGTCGCAGGAATTCCATATAGCTCCAAAGAACCATGGACGCGGACCCAAAAGAGTGATTATTTATATTTAAAGGTATCCCATGTAACATCTTGACTATGTTCGGCTTGAGGGCGTTCCGGGTCGAACCCCCTTCGATTCGGAACGGACGAGGCCGGCGTGGTCACACCTGGTAAAGGCGCGGCTCGCCGAGGAGCGGCGCCGGTACCCACGGGAGGGCGATGTAAGCTCATGTCTGGCACGCGTAGAACCCTGCTCGCGCTCGCCGGCGGCCTGGCTGCCGTGGCCCTGCTTGTCCTCGCCGGCTGCGGCGGCCCGAGCGCCCCGGGCGGCGCCCAGGCCGGCGCCGTGGTCATCGAGGCCAGCGACTTCAAGTTCAGCCCCGACAAGCTGGAACTGAAGGTCAACCAGCCGGTAACCATTGCCTTCAAGAACACGGGCACCGTGCTGCACGACCTGATGATCCAGGGTCTTCGAATCCAGATCGGCAACGAGACCAAGGACATCCTGCACGTGGAGGCCGATCCGGGCAAGGAGGCCACCGTCACCTTCACGCCCCTGGACACCGGAGAGTTCACCATCTTCTGCGACGTGCCCGGCCACCGCGAGCTCGGCATGACGGGCACCGTGGTCGTCCGCCGGTAAGCCGGGTAAAGGGAGGCCAAGGCCGGAGATAAGCGGGTACCCGGCGGATGGGCGCCGACGGTGGCTGCCGCCGGGTACCGCCGTGACATCGGCGGCCGGCGGCCGCGAGCGCCGTGCCGGGGGGAGCTGAGAGCCCGATGCAGGCCGAGACAAGGCCGGGAGCCGACCCCAGGCCGGCGGCGGACCCGCAACCGGAAGCCGAGGGGCGCGGCTGGGGCCTGATCACCGGGGTGACCGTGGCGCTGCTGGCCCTCGGTGCCCTGTTCACGACCCTGCTGGCCACCGGGCGCTGGTGGCTGCCGCCCGTGGCTTCGGCCCACGGTGCGGAAATCGACCGCCTGTTCTACACCATCCTCGTGATCATCGGCACCGTGTTCTTGCTGGTACAACTCACCCTGGCCTACTTCGTGCTGCGTTTCGGCTCCCGGCCCGGGACGCGGGCCCTGCACTGGCACGATAACCGCAGGCTCGAACTGCTGTGGACGATCATTCCGGCCGTCATCCTCGTCGCCCTCACGACCATGGGTGGTCTGGTGTGGGCCCGGATTCACACGGCGCCGCCGCCCGACGCCTTCACCGTGGAGGTGACGGCGGAGCAGTTCGGGTGGTGGGTCAGGTACCCGGGACCCGACGGCGTGTTTGGCCGCACCGGCCCGGGCCTGATCACCCGGCAAAACCCGCTGGGGCTTGACCCCGGCGACCCGCTCGGCGGCGACGACGTGGTGCTGCTGAACGACCTGCGGGTGCCGGTCGAGCGGCCGGTGAGGGTGTTCCTGCGGGCCAAGGACGTCATTCACAGCTTCTTCGTTCCCGAGCTCCGCGTCAAGCAAGACGCCGTGCCGGGCCGGACCATCGAGTTCTGGTTCACGCCGACGGTCCGGGGCGAGTTCGAGATCGCCTGCGCCGAGCTTTGCGGGGTGGGCCACTTCGGCATGCGCGGCAAGCTGACCGTGCTTTCGCCCGACGCCCTGGAGGCGTGGCTGGCGGAACAGGGCCACTGAGCGCGGCCGGGCCGGCGACAAGGTCTGGAGGAGGGAGGGCCCTGATGGAGGCCGCGATCCGGAGCGAGCGCGCGGCGAGAGGGCGGGAGCGCGCGTCGCGAAGCCACCACGAACCGAGCTTTGTGCGGAAGTACATCTTCAGCACCGACCACAAGGTCATCGGCATCCAGTACCTGCTGACGTCCCTCTTCATGGCCCTGGTCGGCGGCTCCATGGCCATGCTCGTCCGCCTGCAACTGGCCTGGCCGGGCAAGGCGTGGCCGGTGCTGGGAGCGGTGTTTCCCGATGCCTTCCGGGACGGCGTGATGCGGCCCGACTTCTACTACGCCCTGGTGACCATGCACGGGACCATCATGGTCTTCTTCGTCTTGACCACCATTCTGAGCGGCGGGTTCGGCAACTACCTGATCCCGCTGCAGATCGGCGCCGGGGACATGGCCTTCCCCGTGCTGAACATGGTGTCGTACTGGCTGGTGCCGCCGGCCATCATCGTGCTCATGGCCGCCTTTTTCGTGGAGGGCGGCGCGCCGGGCTCGGGATGGACGGCCTACGCGCCCCTGAGCGCGGTGGAAGGTTCCGCGCCCGGCAGCGGGCTGGGCCAGACCCTCTGGCTGATCAGCCTCGCGCTGCTGATGGTCTCCTTCCTCATGGGCTCGCTCAACTACATCACCACGGTGCTGAACCTGAGGGCCCGGGGCATGGCCATGCTGCGGCTGCCGCTCACCGTGTGGGCCCTGTTCGTGGCGGCCATCCTGAGCCTGCTCTCGTTCCCGGTGCTGACGGCGGCCGCCGTCATGCTGCTCTTTGACCGGCACTTCGGCACCAGCTTCTTCCTGCCCGAGGGGCTGGTCGTCGGCGGCCGGGCGCTCGAGGTGAGCGGGGGAGACCCCCTGCTCTGGCAGCACCTCTTCTGGTTCCTGGGCCATCCCGAGGTCTACATCATCATCGTGCCGGCCATGGGCATCGTGTCGGAGGTGCTGGCCACCCATGCCCGGAAGCCCGTCTTCGGCTACCGGTTCATGGTCGGGTCGCTGATGGCCATCGCCTTCCTGAGCTTTCTGGTATGGGGCCACCACATGTTCACCAGCGGCATGCACCCGCTGCTGGGGACGGCCTTCATGACCACCACCCTGATCATCGCCGTGCCGTCGGCGGTCAAGACCTTCAACTGGCTGGCCACCCTGTGGCGGGCCCGGATCAGGTTCACCTCGGCCATGCTCTTTGCCATCGGCTTTGTGTCGCTTTTCGTGACGGGCGGGCTCACCGGGATGGTGCTGGGCTCGCCGGCCGCCAACACCTACTTCCACGACACCTACTTCGTGGTCGCCCACTTCCACCTGGTGATGGGCAGCGCGGCGCTGTTCGGGGTCTTCGCCGGCATCTACCACTGGTTCCCCAAGATGTTCGGCCGGCTGATGAACGAGGGCCTGGGCCGGCTTCACTTCTGGCTGACGTTCGTCGGGGTGTACGCCACCTTCTTCCCCATGCACTTTCTGGGCGCGGCCGGCATGATGCGGCGGGTTTTCAGCCCGCAGGTCTACGGCTTTCTGCAGCAGCTGGAGCCGCTCAACGTGGCGATCACCGCGAGCGCCCTGGGGCTGGGCCTGGCCCAGTTCCTGTTCGTCTATAACTTCGGCTACAGCCTGTTCCGCGGGGCGCGGGCCGGGCGCAACCCGTGGCAGGCGACCACGCTGGAGTGGTACGCGCCGTCGCCGCCGCCCCACGGCAACTGGGACGAGGCGCCGCCCGTGGTGCACCGGTGGCCCTACGACTACAGCCTGCCCGGGGCCGGCGAGGACTTCGTCCCCCAGACGGCGCCCGAGCCGGCGGTGGTGCTGGCGGGCGGCGCCCCGGCGGGCGGCGCGGCCGGCGGAGGTGAGGGCGCGTGAAGCCCGGCGCGGCCGGGAGCCGCGCCTCCGCCGGCGGGGCGGAGGGCCGGCTGCCCAGCGGCAGGATCGTGGTGTGGCTGCTGCTGGCGGCGGTGACCATGATGTTCGTGGCCTTCACCAGTTCGTACGTCATCCACCGGGCCCAGGTGCCGTCGGTGGCGGTCCCCCTCCCCGGGCTTTTGTGGCTGAATACGCTGTTGCTGCTGGCGAGCAGCGCCACCCTGGAGTGGGGCAGCGCGGAGTTCCGGCGGGGAAGCGCGGCGCCGGGCCGCCGGGCGCTGGTGGCCACCCTCGCGCTGGGGCTCGGCTTCGTGGCCGGCCAGGTGGCGGCCTGGACGCGGCTGGCCGCGGCCGGGGTCTTCCTGCATTCGAGCCCCCACAGTTCCTTCTTCTACCTGTTGACCGGGGTTCACGGGCTGCACCTTCTGGGTGGCGTGGTGGCGCTGGCCGTGGTGCTGAGCCGCGCCCGGGCGGCGTCCGAGGCCGGACAGGCGCTCCGGGCCGTGGGTCCGGCGGCCACCTACTGGCACTTCATGGGCGGCCTGTGGGTCTACCTGTTCGCGCTGCTGTTCTGGCTCTGAGTTCGGACCGACGCGGGGAGGTGCGGGCGGTGAGCTCGCTGGAGGCGACCGAGACGCGGCAGCCGGTGGCGTCCGAGTGGAGCGGAGGGCGAGCGCCGTTCGGCGTCTCCACTTACAAGTTCGGCATGTGGCTGTTCCTGATGGCCGACGCCATGACCTTCGGCGGCCTCCTGGCGGGGTACGGCATGGCCAGGCTGGCCAGCGCCACCTGGCCGAGGGCCACGGAGATCTTCGGTATCGAACTGGTCGGCCTCATGACCCTGGTGCTTATCGCGTCCAGCGGCGCCATGGCCCTGGCGGTGGATGGCGCGAAGCAGGGCGACCGGACCCGCCTGATCCGGTTCCTGACCCTCACCGTGCTGGGCGGGGCCACCTTCCTCGGCCTGCAGGCGTACGAGTGGTCGCGCTTCACCGCCGGGGGCGCGGGGCTGGCCTCGAACCCGTGGGGCGTGCCGCTGTTCAGCGGTTCGTTCTTCGTGATCACGGGCTTTCACGGGTTGCACGTGCTGAGCGGGGTCATCTACCTGACGGTGGCGCTGTTGATGGCCCGGCGCGGCGGGCTCACCGCCGGGGGAACGGAGATCGCCGGGCTCTACTGGCACTTCGTCGACCTGGTCTGGGTGGCCATTTTCACCCTGTTCTACCTGATCTGAGGCCGAGGCCCGTACCGGCGCGGGGCCGCCCGGCGCAGACGTGGCGGGGTGGGCGCGGCCACGGGCGGGAGGTGGCATCGTGACAACCGCCGGACCCGAGCGCGAGCGTCACCAGCCTGAGAGCCACCGGCGGGTTTACCTGCGCACCCTCTTATGGCTGGCCGTCCTGATGGGCCTGAAGGTGGCCGTGGTGTCGGCGGTCATGCCCAGGGCCTTGACGGTGGGCACGCTGCTGGTGCTGATGGCGCTGAAGATCTACCTGATCGCCGCCTTCTTCATGCACCTCAGGTTCGAGCGGGCGACGCTGGTGTACGTGGCCCTCACGCCCGTCATCCTGCTCATCGTGCTCTTTTTCGGCGTGGCCCCGGACTTCGGCGCCGTCTTCGGGAGGTAGCGGCGGGACGTGACGGCGATGCTGGCCTGCGACACGTGCCGCACGGCCCTGGCCAACGGCGATCCCGGTGCCGTCGTGGGCGTGGCCCTGCTGCTGGTGGCGCCGTACCTGGTGTTTGCAGCGGTGGCGGGGCTGGTGTACTTCGCCTACCGCCGCGGCGCCCCGGAAGCGGGAGGCCCGAAGGCCTGAGGTGAGCGCCAGATCCGGATGGCCCGGCAACAGGGTTTTCCCTCCCGCGGCCGGAATCATCAGGCGGAAGCGTCCAGCACCGGGGAGGCGGAACCCATGCGCGCCTTTCGGTCCCTGTTCGGCCGGGATCCGGTCAACCACTACACGGCGGACCCGAACCTGCGGCAGATCCTCCGCTTCTACCTGGGCGACCGGCTGGCGGCCTTCGAGCCCCTGCTCCGGGAAACCGGCCGGCTGGGCGGGGCCGAGGTCGAGGAGGTGGCCGAATACACCGACAAGGTGGCGCGGCCGCGGCTGGTCAAGTGGGACGTGTGGGGCCGGCCGGCGGACGAGGTCTGGCTGAACCCGGCCCACCGCGGGTTGCTGGAGCAGCTCTATCGCCTCGGGCTGGTGGCCCGGCCGTTCAGGGAAGACGTGCCCTGGCACGTGCCTTACGCCCAGGGCTACCTGGTGGCCGACCCGGGGGTCTACTGCTCGGTCACGGTCACCCTGGCCACCGCTTACACCGTCTTCAAGTACGCCGGCGAGCCGGCCCGGTCGCGGTACCTGCCCCACCTGGTTTCCACGGGCGAGGTGCCCGTCTACCAGGGCGCCACCTGGGTGACGGAGGTCCAGGGGGGTAGCGACGTGGGCGCCAACCGGACGGTGGCCCGCCGTGACGGCGACCGGTGGCGGCTTTACGGGGAGAAGTACTTCGCCAGCAACGTGGGAGCGGAAGTGGCGCTGGTGACCGCCAGGCTCGAGGAAGCCCCGGCGGGCGCCAAGGGCGTGTCGCTGTTTCTGGTGCCCAGGTACCTGGAGGACGGCCGGTCCAACTACAGCGTCCGCCGGCTGAAGGACAAGCTGGGGACCAACGCCGTGCCCACCGGCGAGGTGGTGCTGGACGGCACCGAGGCCGAACTGGTCGGCCGGCCCGAGCATGGCATCTATTACACGCTGGAGATGCTCACCCTGTCCCGGCTGTCCAACATCATCGGGGCGGCCGGCATCGCCCGGCGGGCCCTCCACGAGGTATTGACCTACATCACCGGGCGGGAGGCGTTTGGCCGCCGGTTGCAGGAGCACCCCCTGATGCAGGCGGAGGTGCTTGACCTCCTGACCGAGGCCGAAGCCGCCGCCAGCCTGGCCTTCTACACGGTGGACCTCTTCGAACGGGCGTGGCGCGACCGGCCGCCATATTCCGAGGACTACCACTTCATGCGGCTGGTGAGCCACCTGGCCAAGCAGCGCACGGCGGAGCACGCCACCCTGGTGGCCCGGCGGGGTCTGGAGATCCACGGCGGCATCGGCTTTCTGGAGGAGTTCCCCTTCGCCCGCTGGTTGAGGGAGGCGCTGGTCACGCCGATCTGGGAAGGTACGCCCCAGATCCAGGCCCTGGACCTGCTGGAGGTCATCGCCAAGAAGGGAAGCCACGGCGGCTACTTCGCCGCCGTCGGGGAGATGCTGGACGCGGCCGGCTGGCCCGGCTCTCTGGCCCAACCGGTGCGGGACGGCCTGGCCACCGTCAGGCGAAGCCTGGAGTGCTTCGGCGCCGAGGGCCAGGAGTACGCGGCCTTCCACGCCCGCAGCCTGCTGGAACTGATGGCCGACGTCCTCTCGGCGGCGTTGCTCCTGCGGGAGGCCCGTTGGCTGGTGAACACCGAGGGCGACGGCCGCAAGCTCCTGGTCGCCCGGTGGTTCGTGGAACGCCGCCTGAAGCCGGCGCTTGACCGCGGCATGCTGGAGCGGGCCCGCTGGCCGCGGGAGTTCTTCGGGGCCCTGGCCCGCTACGAGCCTGTCCCGGCCCGGCGGGTGCTGGACCTGCTCGCGACCGCCCCCGTGTCAGATGAGTGAGTGGGGTCCGTTGACAGCGGCCGGGGACGGGTGGTAAACTTACGCCAAGAAAAACGCGGACTTTAAGCGGGCCCGGTGAGGCCGCAAGGAGCCATACAGCACCGCGAAGACTTCTTGCCGGCCAGGCCGCAGGAAGTTTTTTCGTGTCCGGGACCTTGGCGAGGCCGGGCCGCGGGGAGGTACCGGGGTGGCCAACCTGCCGACCTTTCGGGACAAGGCGGAGATCATGGACGCCGGTCAGATGCGCCGCGCCTTCGTCCGCATCGCCCACGAGATCCTGGAGCGCAACAAGGGGCTCGACGACCTGGTGCTCATCGGCATCCGCCGCCGCGGCGTGCCCATCGCCCGGCGCCTGGCGGCGCTTCTGGCGGAGTTCGAGGGCCGGGAGGTGCCCGTCGGAACCCTCGACATCACCCTCTACCGGGACGACCTGACCCTCCGGTCGGACCAGCCCGAAGTCCACAAGACCGAGGTTCCCTTCGCGATCCAGGGCAAGACGGTCATCCTCTGTGACGACGTGCTCTACACCGGCCGGACCACCCGGGCGGCGCTGGACGCCATCATGGACCTGGGCCGGCCCAAGGCCATCCAGCTCGCGGTGCTGGTGGACCGGGGCCACCGGGAGTTGCCCATCCGCGCCGACTACGTGGGGAAGAACGTCCCCACCTCCCAGCGGGAGGTCATCGAGTGCCACCTCGAAGAGGTGGACGGTTACGACAACGTGATCATCGTGGAGCAGGTTGAAGCGGAAGCATAGGCGGCGGGGTGACCCGCCGCTTCCGGTGTCCGGCGCCGCCTGAGACCGGCGCCGGGGAAGTCAGGCACCCTTTAAATCCGGTCCCGGCGAGGCCGGCAAGGGTCCGACGCAGAGCGATGAAACGCCTTGCGCGCGCCCGTGCCGGGCGGCCCCCGGGGCCGGCCGCCGGCAGGGGCGTTCCGTCTGCCGGCCGGAGCATGCTAGACGCCGAGGGTCGGCAGAGGGGGACCGGCTGATGGCCTGGAAGCGCAAGGACGTGCTGGGGCTGGAGGAGTTCGGTCGCGACGAGGTCGAACTCGTGCTGGACACCGCCGACTCCATGCACGAGATCCTCCGGCGCCCCATCAAGAAAGTTCCCACCCTCAGGGGCAAGACCGTCGTCACCCTGTTCTACGAGCCCAGCACCCGCACCCGCACCTCCTTCGAACTGGCCGCCAAGTACATGTCGGCCGACACCGTGTCCATCGCCACCGCCACCTCCAGCGTTCAGAAGGGCGAGACCCTCCGGGACACGGCCCGAAACCTGGAGGTGATGGGGGCCGACTGCTTCGTGGTCCGGCACGGGATGTCGGGCGCCCCTCATTTCCTGGCCAGGGTCCTGGAGGCGCCGGTCATCAACGCCGGCGACGGGATGCACGAACACCCCACCCAGGGCCTGCTGGACCTCTACACCATGCGGCGGCGCAAGGGCCGGCTGGAGGGGCTGCGGGTGGCCATCATCGGCGACGTCGCCCACAGCCGTGTCGCCCGCTCCGACATCTGGGGGCTCCTGAAGTTCGGGGCCGAGGTCCGGGTGGCGGGTCCGACGACCCTGTTGCCGCTGGGCTTCGAGGAGCTCGGGGTCAAGGTGTTCCACCGGGTGGAGGACGCCCTGGAGGGCGCCGACGTGGTGAACGTCCTCCGGCTGCAACTGGAACGGCAGAAGCGGGGGCTGTTCCCCACGGTGCGGGAGTACGCGAAGTTCTGGGGCATCGGCCGGGAGCGGCTGGCGCTGGCTCAGCCCGACGTACTGCTCATGCACCCCGGCCCGATGAACCGGGGGGTCGAGATCACCACCGAGGTGGCCGACGGGCTTCACTCGGCCATCCTGGAGCAGGTCACCAACGGGGTGGCCGTGAGGATGGCCCTGCTGTACCTGCTCCTGGGGGCGGCCGAGGCCGAGCGGCCCGGGGAACCCCGGCCGGTCGAGGCCGGTGCCGCCCGGGCGGGCGGAGAGGATTAGGAGGAGGGCCATGCCAGACAACGCCGCGCGTTTGCTGATCCGGGGCGGGACGGTGCTGGACCCGGCCCAGGGGCTGAACGACCGCCGGGACGTGCTGGTGGCGGACGGCAAGGTGGCCGCGGTCGAGGCCGGGCTGGACGGCCACCCGGACGCCCGGGACGCCCGGGTGATCGACGCCACCGGGCGGGTGGTGGTGCCCGGTTTCATCGACCTCCACGTTCACCTCAGGGAACCGGGGTTCGAGCACAAGGAGGACATCGCCAGCGGCAGCCGGGCGGCGGCCGCCGGCGGATTCACCACCGTGGTGTGCATGCCCAACACCCAGCCCGTCCTGGACACCAGGGTCGCCATCGAGGAGGTCAGGCGCCGGGCCCGCCACGTCGGCCTGGTGAACGTGCTGCCGGCCGGAACCGTGACCAAGGGCTCCCGCGGCGAGGAACTGGCCGAGCTTGGCGACATGCGCGAGGGCGGGGCGGTGCTGTTCACCGACGACGGTGTGCCGGTAAGGAACGCCGAGGTCATGCGCTGCGCCCTGGAGTACGGGCGGAGTTTCGGGGTGCCCATCGGCCAGCACGCCGAGGATCCCGACCTTTCGGCGGGCGGGGTCATGCACCTGGGCGCCGTGTCCAGCCGGCTCGGGCTGAGGGGCATACCGTCGGCCTCGGAGGCCTCGGTGGTGGCCCGGGACGCGCTCCTGGCCGGACTCACCGGCGGCCACCTCCACGTGCTGCACGTCTCCGCCGCCGAGACGGTCGAGTTCGTCCGTTGGGCCAAGGCGCGAGGCATCCGCGTGACCGCCGAGGTCGCCCCGCACCACCTGATCCTCACCGACGAAGCGGTCAGGGACTCGGGCTACGACACCAACACCAAGGTCAATCCGCCGCTCCGGTCCGAGGCCGACCGGCGGGCGCTGCTGGACGGGCTTCGCGACGGGACCATCGACGCCATCGCCACCGACCACGCCCCGCACCACGTCGATGACAAGGACGTGGAGTACGACCTGGCCGCGTTTGGCATCTCCGGGCTGGAGACGGCCGTGGCGGCGCTCCTCACCTACCTGGTCGGTCCTGGCACGCTGCCCCTTTCCCTCGTGGTGGAGAAGCTCACCGCCGGGCCGGCCCGGGTGCTGGGCCTGGACAAGGGTTCGCTGCGTCCCGGGGCCGACGCTGACCTGACCGTGCTGGACCTGGAACGGGAGTGGGTGGTCAACCCGGAACGCTTCTACTCCAAGGGCCGCAACACGCCGCTGGCCGGCCGCCGGCTGGTCGGCGGGCCCGTGCTCACGGTCGTGGGCGGCCGGGTGGTCATGGAAGAGGGCCGCGTGCGGAGTTCCGGGGTTTCGACGCCGGAGGGGTTGTATAGGTATGCTTAGCTCGGTATAATCATGCCAGTGCGGCTGGCAACGGTTGCCTCGATCGGCAGGGAGGGCGGGCAATGAGCCAGGTGGCCCTGGTGCTGGAGGACGGGACCATCTTCGAGGGGGAGGCGTTCGGGGCGCCGGGCCCCGCCCTGGGCGAGGTGGTCTTCAACACGGGGATGACCGGTTACCAGGAGGTGCTGACCGACCCTTCTTACTGCGGCCAGATCGTGGTCATGACCTACCCCCTGGTCGGCAACTACGGGACCTGGTCCGGCGCCGTGGAATCGGTCCGGCCCCAGGTGGCCGGGTTCGTGGTCCGCGAGGCCTGCTCGCGCCCGTCCCACTGGCGGTCCGAGGGTGGCCTGGAAGATTACCTCACCCGCCACGGGATCCCGGCGCTGAGCGGCGTCGACACGCGGGCCCTGGCCCGTCACCTGCGGACCCGCGGTACCCTCAGGGGAGGCCTGTTTGCCCTGCCCCTGCACCCGGAGGAGGCCCTGGCCGCCATCCGGGCCTGGGCGTTGAAGGATCCCGTCGCCAGGGTGACCACGCCCCGGCCGTACCGGATCTTCGGCGACGGCCCCCGGGTGGCCGTGCTGGACCTGGGCGCCAAGCTGAACATCCTGCGCTGCCTGACGGAGTTTGACTGCGACCTGTGGGTGCTGCCGGCGGACACGACGGCCGCGGACATCCTCGACCTGGAGCCCGACGCCCTGGTCCTGACCAACGGGCCGGGCGACCCTCAGGACCTGGCCCGGCCCGTCGCCACCGTCCGGCAACTGCTCACGGACCCCCGGCCGGTGCCCACCTTCGGCATCTGCCTGGGCCACCAGGTGCTGGCGCTGGCCCTGGGGGCGCGGACCTACAAGCTGAAGTACGGCCACCGGGGGGTCAACCATCCGGTGAAAGACCTCACCACCGGCCGGGTGATCATCACCACCCAGAATCACGGCTATGCCGTGGCCGAGGACGGGCTGGAGCCCCTGGGGCTGAGGATTACCCACCGGAACCTGAACGACGGTACCGTCGAAGGCCTCGCTCACCAGGCGCTGCCCGCGTGGTCGGTGCAGTACCACCCCGAGGCTTCGCCCGGTCCCCGCGATTCCGGCTACCTCTTCGAGGCGTTCCTGGCCGGGCTGGGCCACCGCCGGAGAACGGGAGGCCTGGCGCTTGCCCAGGCTACCTGACCTGGACACGGTTCTGG
This sequence comes from Symbiobacterium thermophilum, assembly GCA_020725105.1. Lineage (GTDB taxonomy): Bacteria > Bacillota > Sulfobacillia > DYFQ01 > DYFQ01 > DYFQ01. Next base: position 69,482 of record DYFQ01000005.1, on the reverse strand, counting down.
TCGTCGGCTCCGGCCCCATCGTCATCGGCCAGGCGGCCGAGTTCGACTACGCCGGCACCCAGGCCTGCCGGGCCCTGCGGGAAGAGGGGCTCCGGGTGGTGCTGGTCAACACCAATCCGGCCACCATCATGACGGACGCCGGTGTGGCCGACCGGGTCTACTTCGAACCCCTGACCGTGGAGCACGTGGCCGCCGTCATCGCCAGGGAGCGGCCCCGGGGGCTCCTGCCGACCCTGGGGGGCCAGGTGGGGCTGAACCTGGCGGTGGCCCTGGCCGACGCGGGCGTGCTCGAGAGGTACGGCGTGCGGCTGCTGGGCACGCCGCTCGAGGCCATCCGGCGCGCCGAGGACCGGCTCCGGTTCAAGGAGACCATGCTGGAACTGGGCGAGCCGGTTCCCCCGAGCGCCGTGGTGTCCACCGTCGAGGCGGCCCTGGCCTTCGCCGCCGAGGTCGGGTACCCGGTGGTCGTCCGGCCCGCCTACACCCTGGGGGGCACCGGGGGCGGGCTGGCCGCAAACCCTGACGCTCTGGCCCGGACAGCCGCCGCGGGCCTGCGGTCGAGCCCCATCGGCCAGGCGCTGGTGGAGCAGTCGATAGCGGGGCTGAAGGAGATCGAGTACGAGGTGATGCGGGACCACCGCGACACCTGCATCACCGTGTGCAACATGGAGAACCTGGACCCCGTCGGGGTCCACACCGGCGACAGCATCGTGGTGGCGCCCAGCCAGACCTTGTCCGACCGGGACTATCACCGTCTGCGCTGGGCGGCGCTCCGCATCATCCGGGCCCTGGGGATCCAGGGCGGCTGCAACATCCAGTTCGCGCTGGACCCGGCGTCTGACACCTACTACGTCATCGAGGTCAACCCGCGGGTCAGCCGCTCCAGCGCGCTGGCGTCCAAGGCCACCGGCTACCCCATTGCCCAGGTGGCCGCCAGGATCGCCGTGGGCCTGGCCCTGGACGAGATAAGAAACCCGGTCACGGGTTCCACTTTTGCCTGCTTCGAGCCGACCCTTGACTACGTGGTGGTGAAGGTTCCCCGCTGGCCCTTTGACAAGTTCCGCGACGCCGACCGGGCCCTGGGCACCCAGATGAAGTCCACCGGCGAGGTCATGGCCATCGACCGGACCCTCGAGGGGGCGCTCTTGAAGGCCATCCGCTCCCTGGACCTGGACCGGACGGGCCTCTCGGTTCCCGAGGTGGCGGCCCTGGACGACGCGGCCCTCGCCGCGGCGCTGGAACGTCCCTCGGACCTGCGGCTCTTCGTCATGGCCGAGGCGTTGCGCCGGGGGTTTGGCACCGGGCGGGTCGCCAGGGCCACCGGGGTGGACCCGTTCTTTCTGGAGAAGCTCGGTAACGTGGTGGCGGTGGAAGAGGGGCTGAAGGGCCGGCGCCTGGAGGAGGTCAACGACGGCTGGCTCCGCCGGGCCAAGACCCTGGGCCTGGCCGACCGGAGCCTGGCCCGGCTGCTCGGCACGACGGAAGACGATGTGCGCGCCAGGCGCCGGGCGGCCGGCGTCCGCCCCGTGTACAAGATGGTCGACACCTGCGCCGCCGAGTTCGAGGCGGGCACGCCCTACTTCTACTCCACCTACGAGCGGGAGGACGAGGCGATCCCGGCCGGCGGGCCGGCCGTGCTGGTACTGGGGTCGGGACCCATCCGCATCGGCCAGGGGGTGGAGTTCGACTACTGCTCGGTGCACGCCGTGCGGGCGCTCAAGGCCGCCGGTTACCGGGCGCTCATCATCAACAACAACCCCGAGACGGTCTCCACGGACTTCGACACGTCCGACCGGCTCTACTTCGAGCCGCTCACCCTGGAAGACGTCCTTCACGTGGTGGAGCGGGAGCGCCCCGTGGGGGTGCTGGTCCAGTTCGGCGGGCAGACCGCCGTCAATCTGGCCCGGCCGCTGGCCGAGGCCGGGGTGCCGCTCCTGGGGACGACCGCCGACGCCATCGACCTGGCCGAGGACCGGGAGCGGTTTGACCGGCTCCTGGCGGCCCACGGGATACCCAGGCCCCCCGGCGGGGCCGCCTCGTCGGCCGCGGAGGCGCTGGAGGTGGCGGCCAGGGTGGGCTACCCGGTGCTGGTGCGGCCCTCGTACGTGCTGGGGGGGCGGGCCATGGACATCGCCCACACCCCCGCCGACCTGGAAGCCTATCTCGCCGAGGCGGTGGAGGCGTCGCCCGAGCGGCCCGTGCTGGTGGACCGCTACGTCCCCGGCGTCGAGGTGGAGGTGGACGCCGTCTCCGACGGCCGCGACGTGCTGGTGGCGGGGATCCTGGAGCACGTGGAGCGGGCCGGGGTGCACTCCGGCGACAGCTTGGCCGTCTACCCCTGCCAGCGCCTGAGCCCGGCGGTGCAGGCCCGGGTGGTGGCCCTCACCACCCGGCTGGCGCGGGCCCTGGGCGTGCGGGGCTTGCTCAACGCCCAGTTCGTGGTGGACGGCGATCAGGTGGCCGTGCTGGAAGTGAACCCCCGGGCCAGCCGGACGGCTCCCTTCCTGTCCAAGGTGACGGGTTTGCCGCTGGTGGCCCTGGGAACCTGGGCGGCCCTGGGGCACTCCCTGACTGAACTCGGCGCCCCGCCGGGCCTCTGGCCGGCCGGGGCGGGGGTGGCGGTGAAGGCGCCGGTCTTTTCCTGGGCCAAGCTCCCCGGGGTCGAGCCGGGCCTGGGGCCGGAGATGAAGTCCACCGGCGAGGTGATGGGCCTCGGCCGCGACCTCCCGGCCGCCCTCTACAAGGCGCTTGTGGCCGCCGGCACGCCGGTGGCGGCGCCGGGCGGTTCGAGAGCCCCGGTGCTCCTGGCCACCATCGCCGACAAGGACAAGCCGGAGGCCCTGCCGCTTCTGGCCGCCTTCCGGGACCTGGGCTTCAGCCTGGTGGCCACCGCCGGGACCCACCGGGCCCTCGCCGCGGCGGGAATAGGGGCGCTATCCGTGAACAAACTGCACGAGGGGCCCCCCACCATCCTGGAGCTCATCGGGGAGGGCCGGGCCGCCGCGGAATACGGCATCCCGTGCCTGACCTCGCTGGAGACGGCCCGGGCGCTGCTGCTGGCCGTGAGGGGCCGGGCGGCGGTGGGGCAGGGGACGGGGGCCGAGGCCGGACCGGTCCCCATCGCCCTTCAGGACTGGGTCGAGACCTTCCGGGCGGCGCCCGTTCCGGCGGGAGGCGAGAAGGGGGTGACGGATGCCGGCCATCGCGCGAGCTCGGTTGCTGGCTAACCGGGAGGTGGCGCCGGGCCATTACCGGATGGACCTGGCGTGTCCCGCGGTCACCGAGGGCGCGCTGGCGGGGCAGTTCTGCAACCTGCTGATGCCCGGCTGGCCGCTCACGGTGGACCCGCTGCTGCCGCGGCCCATGAGCTACCACTCCCTGGACCACGCCGCCGGGCGGTTCGCCGTGCTCTTCCAGGTCGTCGGGCGAGGGACGGCCCTGCTGTCAAGGCTGGAGCCGGGAGACGGCGTGCACGTGGTAGGCCCCCTGGGCCGGCCCTTTCCCCTGGCGGCGCCGGACCCGTGGGTCCTGGTGGGCGGCGGCGTGGGCGTGGCACCGCTGCTGGCCCTGGCCCAGGCGGGCCGGGCGCGCGGCGCCAGCCTGGAGGTGCTGGTGGGAGCCCAGTCGGCGCCGAGGCTGCTGGCGGTGGACGGGTTCAGGGCCCTGGACCTGGAACCCCGCCTGGCCACCGACGACGGTTCGGCCGGGTTCGCGGGCTTCGTCACCGATCTCCTCGCGCGCCGCCTGGCAGACGGGGCCCGGTACCGGACCGTCTTTGCCTGCGGGCCGGTGCCCATGCTCCGGCGTGTTCAGGCGCTGGCCACGGACCACCGGCTTTCCGCTTACCTCTCCCTCGAGGCGCTGATGGCCTGCGGGGTGGGAGCCTGCATGGCCTGCGTCCGGCCGGTGCGGCGCGACGGTGAGGCCGCCGGGTACCTCAGGCTGTGCGTTGACGGACCCGTGGTGGCCGCCGGGGAGGTGGTGTTCGATTGACGGCCCGGGAGGTGTCCCTGGCCGTGGAGGTGGGCGGCGTCCGGCTGAAGAACCCGGTGGTCACCGCCTCGGGCTGCGCCGGCTACGGCCGGGAGTACGCCAGGTTCTACCCCCTGGCGCGCCTGGGCGCGGTGGTGGTGAAGAGCACGACCCTGGAGCCCCGCCTGGGCAACCCGCCGCCCCGGGTGGTGGAGACCCCGGCGGGCATGCTGAACAGCATCGGCCTGCAGAACCCCGGCGTCGACAGGGTAATTTCCGAGGAAATCCCCTGGCTCCGGGAGCAGGGCGCCACCATCGTGGTGAACGTCGCCGGCTTCAGCCTGAGGGAGTACGCGGAACTGGCCCGCCGCCTGGACCGGGTTGAAGGGGTCAGCGGGCTCGAACTCAACATCTCCTGCCCCAACGTGGAACGCCAGGGGACCAGCTTCTGCACCCGGCCCGACACCGCCCGGGACGTGGTCCGGGTGGCCCGGGAGGCCACCGGGCTGCCCCTCTGGGTCAAGCTGTCGCCCAACGTGGCCGACATCGGCGAGATGGCCCAGGCGGTGGCGGAGGCGGGCGCCGACGCCATAAGTCTCATAAACACCCTGGTGGGCATGGCCATCGACGTGGACGCCCGCCGGCCGGTGCTGCCGCGGGGGACGGGAGGCCTCTCCGGCCCCGCCATCCGGCCGGTGGCGCTGGCCATGGTCTACCGGGTGGCCCAGGTGGTGGAGGTGCCGGTGGTGGGGATGGGCGGCATCGCGACCGCCCGCGACGCCCTGGCGTTTCTGCTGGCCGGGGCCTCCGCCGTGGCTGTCGGGACCGCCAGCTTCTCCAACCCCGTGGCGGCGGTGGATATCGTCGAGGGCATCGAGAGCTACCTTCGGGAGCAGGGGTTCTCGGACGTGCGGGCCTTCGTCGGGCTGGCCAACCCCGACCTCCGGGCGCCCCGGGGCGTCACGCCGGCCAGGGCCGGCCCCCGGCCGGGCGGTTCACCCGGCGGGCCGGCGCCGCCCGCGTGTCCCGCGGCCGAGACGCCCCTCGGTCAGGAGGAGGGTCCGGGTTGAGCCAGGAGTTGGCTGGCTCGAAGCAGGCACCCGAAGCGGCGCGGCGTCCAGCGGCAAGGGACAGGGTCATCGTCGCCCTCGACGTGCCCGATACGGCCGCCGCTCTCGGCTGGGCCAGGCGACTGGGGGGCCGGGTGAGCACCTTCAAGGTGGGTATGCAACTCTACTACGAGGAAGGGCCACCCATCGTCGCCGCGCTGCGGGAAACCGGGAGTCGCGTTTTCTGCGACCTGAAGCTCCACGACATTCCCAACACCGTGGGCCGGGCGGCCGCCGTCCTGGCGGGGCAGGGAGTTCACATGTTCACCGTTCACGCCGCGGGTGGGCGGGCCATGCTGGAGGCCGCCGTCCGGGGCGCCCGCGAGCGGGCCAGGTCCGCCGGGCGACCGGCCCCACTGGTGCTGGCGGTAACCGTGCTCACCAGCCTGGACCAGCGAAGCCTGGAAGACGAGGTGGGCATTCGCGAGGACCTGGCCGAGCAGGCGGTGTTCTGGGCCCGGCTGGCCCGGCAGGCGGGGCTCGACGGGGTGGTGGCGTCGGCCAGGGAGGCGGCCAGGATCAAGGCGGCGTGCGGAGCTGACTTCCTGGTGGTGGCGCCGGGCATCCGGCCGGCCGCCGGCGAGGCACACCGGGCCGACGACCAGCGGCGGGTGCTCACCCCGGCCGAAGCCACGAGCGCCGGAGCCGACCGGCTGGTGGTGGGCCGGCCGGTGCTGGAGGCGCCCGACCCCGAGGCGGCCCTTGACCGGATCCTGGCCGAAGTGGAAGGAGTCCTGGGGTGACACGTGCCGAGCCCCCGCCGGGCCGCGAGGAGGTCCTGGCCACCTTCCGGCGGACCGGGGTGCTCCGGGAGGGCCACTTCCTGCTGACCTCCGGGCGCCACAGCGCGGCCTTTCTCCTGTGCTCCCAGGTGCTGCAGTACCCGGCGGAGGCCGGCCGGCTGGGCCGCGCCCTGGCGGCGCCGTTTCTCGAGGCGGAAGTCGACGTGGTCATCGGTCCCGCCATGGGAGGCGTGATCCTGGCCCACGAAGTGGCCCGGGCCCTGGGCACGGCCCGGGCCATCTTCGCCGAGCCGGTGGGGGAGCCCCGGGCCATGGCGCTCC
>DYFQ01000005.1:0-63273 GCA_020725105.1 Symbiobacterium thermophilum | reverse complement strand
GCTCCGCAGGGGGTTCCGGATCCAGCCCGGCGAGCGGGTGCTGGCGGTGGAGGACGCGGTGACCACCGGCGGCTCGCTGCGGGCGGTGGTGGAACTCTCGCGGGCCGCCCGCGGGCAGGTGGTGGGCGCCGCCTGCCTGGTGGACCGCTCGGGGGGCCTGGCCGACGTGGGGGCCGCGCTCCACCCCCTGGTGCGGCTGGACATCCCGGACTACCCGCCCGAGGCCTGCCCTCTCTGCCGCGACGGCGTGCCGCTAGTCCGCCCCAAGGAACCCGGGCCGGCCGGGGCCGGCTAGCGGGCTCACCCGCCCCCCGCCGGTTTCTTCGCCTTCCGACCCGGCCCGAAGAGCCAGCGCAGGAGGCTTCCCCGGTCACCCTGGCCCGCCGCGGGCCCGATCTGGCTGCTCCGGCGGTCCTGCTCGCTTCGGAGCAGCGCCCACCACCGGTCGCAGTCGTCCCTGGGCTGGGTCCCGCTGACGAACCACTCCCGGTCTTGCCGCACCACGAGGGCGCCGGTGGCGTCCCGGCTGCCGGTGCACCAGGTGGCGGCAACCACGCCCGCAGGGCGGGTGAAGTCGGCGGCGGGCGCGCCCGCCAGGGCGTCCGCCATGAAGCTGGCCCAGATGGGGCCGGCGAGGGTGGCGCCGGTGCCGGGCAGGGACGCGGGCCGGTCGGCGCCGACGTAGACGGCCGTCACCAGTTGGGGCGTGTAGCCCACGAACCAGGCGTCCCGCGCCTCGTCGCTGGTACCCGTCTTACCGGCCACCGGCCGGCCGAGCGGCGGGAGGCTCCGCCCCGTGCCCCATTCCAGGGCCGACTTCAACAGGTCGGTGACGAGCCACGCCACCTCGGGGGCGAGAACGGGGTCGGGGTCCGACGGGGGCGCCTGGTAGAGCACCCGGCCGTCGGGCGCCGACACCCGCAGCACCGTGTGGGGGCGCACCCGGCGGCCGCCGTTGGCAAAGGCGGCGTACGCCGCCGCGAGTTCCAGGGGGGAGACCTCCGACGCCCCGAGGGCCAGGGGCAGGTCGGGCCGGAGGTCCGAGGTGATGCCCAGCCGGCGCGCCAGGTCCACGATGCGCCCGGGCCCCAGGTGATGGGCCCACCGGACGGTGGTCACGTTGTGGGACAGAGCCAGGGACTGCCGGACCGACAGCGACCCGCCGGGGCAACTGACCGGGGCGTGGTTGCGGGGGGTGTAGGGTTTGCCGCCGGGCTCGCCGGGGTAGGTGACCGGAGCGCAGGGCTGGCGGTCAGCGGGGGTGACGCCGCTCTCGAGGAGCGCGGCGTAAACGAGCGGCTTGAAGGCGGAACCTGGCTGTCGAAGGGCAACCGCCCGGTTGAGCTGCGTCTCGGCGTGGTCACGGCCGCCCACCACCGCCAGCACGGCCCCGGTCGCCGGGTCGAGGGCGATGAGGGCCCCCTGAGGTTGCCTCACGCCGCCGGCGCTGGCGGCCGGCTCGGTGCCGAGAGCGTCGAGACCGCCGGCCAGCGCGCGCTGGGCCAGTTGCTGGAGCCGGCCATCGAGAGTGGTCTCGACCCGCAGGCCGGCCGTTTCCAGACGGCCCCGGTACCGGGGAAGCAGCCGTTCCACCTCGGCCCGGACCAGGTCCCTGGCGTAGCCCGCCCCGTCTGGGGCGACGGGTGGCGGGGCGAGCCCCAGGGGCTCAGCCCGCGCCCGGGCGGCGGCGTCGGGATCGAGGCGCCCGGTGGCCACCATCCGGTCGAGCACCAGGTTTCGCCGGGCCAGGGCGCGCTCGGGGTGGCGGCGGGGCGAGAGGGCCTCGGGAGCGCGGATGACCGCGGCCAGCAGGGCGGCCTGGGCGAGGGACAGGTCCTGGGGTTCGATGCCGAAGTAGGTCTCTGCCGCCGCCCGTACCCCGTAGGCGCCGTGGCCGAAGTAGATGGCATTCAGGTAGCGTTCCAGGAGGTCTTCCTTTTCCAGGTGGGCCTCCAGGCGCAACGCCAGCCAGGCTTCCCTGAGCTTTCGGGTCAGGGAGGGCTCGGCGTTCAGGTACAGCGCCCGGGCCAGTTGCTGGCTGATGGTGCTGCCGCCCTCCACCACCCGGCCGGCGGCCACGTTGCGCAGGGCCGCCCGGACCAGCCCCCGGAGGTCCAGCCCCCGGTGGGAGAAGAAGCGGGAGTCTTCCACCGCAAGCACCGCGCCGGTCAGGTACGGGGGCAGTTCGGCAAGGCTGACGGGCTCCCTGTGCTCCACGTATATCCGGGCCAGTACCCGACCTGAGCGGTCCAGGAGCACCGTGGCCAGGGGCGGCTCGGGAACGGGAAGGGGCAGCGCCGCCGCCAGGGCGGTGGCCAGGGCCGCCGGCACCAGGAGAACCGCCACCGCCACCATGACCAGCCGGGCAGCCAGGGCCGGCCGGCTCCGGAGCCGCAAACACCAGCGGCCGGCGGCGCTGAACAGCGCCCCCGGCCATGGCACCGGCGCCTCGTGCCGCCACCTTACGGGCGGCCGACCTTCGCCAGGGGCCAACCCGCCGGGGGCCGGCCCGTCCCTGGCCGTCTCTGGTTCCTCCAAATCCGGACAGTCCCCGTGGGAGATCATTCGCGGCGGGGAAGGCAAATCCGGGGGCGGCCGAGAGGTAAATTCCGGACGTCAACGACCAGGCCCGCGGCTTCCGGATCGCGGAGCGGCTCGACCGTGAGGGTGCGGTGGTGGTCGTACACCACGAAGCCTGGCCGGCTGCCCCTGGGCTTTCTGACGTGCCGCCGCCGGGTCGCGTCCACGGCGACGCGGCTTGACTGCCGTGCAGCTGAGCAGGCCGCCGCCAGCCGGGCCGCGGCGACGATCGCGGCTTCTTCCTGGCGGGGGTCGCTTCCGCCCCGCGGGTCCGGGCGGCAGATCACGTGGGCCCCGGGGTAGTCCCTGGCGTGCAGCCACCAGTCGTCGGGACCGGCCACCCGGAGGGTCAGGACTTCGTTCTGGCGGTTGTTCTTGCCTACCAGGATCTCGTAGCCGCCTGGCCCGACGTAGCGCAGGCAGGAAGGGTGTTCAGGGGCGGCGCGGGCTCCGGGCCGCCGCGGCGGAGCCGGGGGCTCCCAGGGCAGCCTCGGCACCGGGATACCCTGTTCCCTGAGTTCGGCGGCGACGTCGGCCAGGTCGGAGGGGTCCTCGGCCAGGGCCAGGGCGGCTTCCACCCCCCGCAGGTACTCCAGTTCGGCCCGGGTCTCGTTCATCCGCCGCCCGACCGCCTCCACGGTCCGCCGGGCCTTGCGGTACCGCTCGAAGTACCGGGCGGCGTTGTCCGCCGGGGAGAGAGAGGGGTCGAGCGGGATGGTGACCGGGGGCAGCTCCGGATCGTGGTAGTTGGTCACTTCCACCTGGCTCAGGCCGGCGCCGCCGGCGCTGGGCCCGGCGCGGGGGAACCGGTGCAGGTTGGCCATGAGGAGTTCACCGAACAGCCGCCAGCGCTCGTGGTCCCGGGCCCCGACCAGGTCGGCGCGCTGCTTTTCCAGGGTCCCCGCCGCCCGTCCCACCGCCCGGGCCAGGGCCTGGGCGATCAGACGCCGGCCTTCGGCCCGGTGCCGGTGGGCCACCAGGTGGGTGGCGTAGAACGCCAGGGCCTGGTTCATGGTGGGGAAACTCCTGACCTCGGCGGCCGGCAGGTGAGTCAGCGCCACGGCCCCCACGTCGAGTACCCGGCCGCCGGCGCCAAGGTAGACGGTGGGCTAAAAGGCCGCCGCCCGCACCTGTTCGGCAAGCTCCGACAGGGTTCGGGCCAGCGGCGCCGCCCGGCCGGACAGCTCCCCGGCCGGCGCGTCCGGGGCCAGTCCCGAGCGGTGGAGGACCTCCCGGGCCACCACGGGACCCAGACCCTCCACGGTCTCCATCAGTCGGCGCCAGGCTGGCCCGCGTTCGCCCCCTTCCCCCCGAGAAGCCTCGTCGGCCAGCCGGGCGACCACCGCCTCCCAGCCGCCGGCGGGCGTCTCGTCCAGCCGGACGGCGGCCGGCCCGGCCGCGGGAGCCTCGTACTCGAGGCCGGGCGCCAGGCCGCGGCCCGGCTCGCCCGGGGCGGGGCGGGCGCGCCGCAAGGCGTCCAGGACCCGACCGTCGGGTCCCACCAGCACCACGTTGGAATGGCGGCCGGTGAGCTCCAGCACCAGGGTGAACTCGCCGCAGTGGTTCTGAGGCCCGGAGCGGGCCACCCGCAATTCCAGGATCCGGTCCAGGCCGCGCTGGCCGGCGCCGGTCACGCGGGCGCCCTCCAGGTACTTGCGCAGGAGCATGCAGAAGGCCGGCGGCGCCGGGGGGTGTGGCTCGAGCCCCTCCACCAGGTGGCAGCGAAAATCGTCCGGCGCCACCGACACGAACAGGCAGTACTCGTGGCCCCCGGCTTCGTCCCGCCGGTAGCACTCGAGCTCCAGGGCCGTGGCGCGAGGCTGGAAGATGCGAGAGATACGGGCGCCCGAGAGCCGGGCATCCAGTTCCCGGGCGACGGCCCGGGCGACCAGCGCGTCGAGGGGCACAGCCGCTTCCTCACCAGCGTCAAGGAATGGGTGACCGGCGCCGGAGGCACCCCGGCCAGAGGCAGTCCCATGATAGCAGCGGGCTCCCGGATCGTCAATCCGGCTCCGCCGCGGCCCGTTGACGCCACCAGCGGAGCACGGCCCGGGCGACGGCTTCGGCCGCCAGTTGCTGGTTTTCGGGCCGGCGGATCCAGGCCAGGTCAGCGGCGTTGGTGATGAAGGCGGCCTCGACGATGGCGTGGGGGAGCGCCAGCTTGTCGAAGTAGAGGCCGTTGACGGTGAACGGCTCGGCGCTTGGCTTCAGGTGGGCGGTCAGCTCACGGTAGATCTCGAACGCCAGGGCCTGGCTCTGCTCCCGGTGCCGGGCGGCGCGGAAGGCGGAGGAGTACACGACCGTCACCCCTCGCCGCGAGAGTTTCGGCGAGGCGTTCAGGTGGAGACTCACGTAAGCGTCGGCCCTGGGCTTGTGCGCCCGGGGAACCACCTCGCCCAGGGCGTTTGGCAGGTACCAGCGGTCGGCGTTGTTCCTCAGCCCGTCGCCGTCGTAGTCGGGCGGGACGTAACGGTCGCGGCGGGTCAGGTAGACGGCGGAGCCCGCCTGCCTGAGCTCCCGCTCCAGGCGCAGGGCGATGGCCAGGTTGAACTCGTCCTCGTGATCGCCGGTGTAGCGGTTGACGGCCCCGGTGTAGCCTCCCGTGGCCGGATCCCAGCCGTGCCCGGGGTCAATGACCACCACCAGCGGTTCCTCCCGGCCGGCCCCCAGGGCCAGGACCGCCAGAAGGGCCGAGAGGACCAGCGCCTGCCGGACAAGCGAGCACCAGGCCAACGGCTCACCTTGCCGGACCTCAGAGGTCCGAGCCAACGTGTTCCATTTTCCAGCCGTCGTCCTCCCACCGGAAGCGGAAGTGTTCCTGCAGGTAGAGGGGTTGTTCCTCCCGCAGGATCTCCACCCGTACCAGGAAGGAGCCATCAGGTTCCACGGCGATGCTGTGAAGTCCCGCGGTGGCAGGGTTCTTGCCGTACCGGCCCGCGACGAAAGCCCGGATGGGCGGCATGAAGGCCGGGCCCAGGGCCCGTTTCAGGTTCTCCTGCATCTCCCGGGCCTGCCTGAGCAGTTCCTGGCGACTCGGCGGGGGGTGTGGGTCGGCCAGCCGCCGGCCCAGCCGCTCCGCCGACCACCATCCGCCAAGAGCCACCAGGAGCGCAAGGACCAGCACCGCCGCCACCGGGCGGCTCGTCCGCCGCCGGCGTCCGGCCGGCTGGCGGCCTGCTGCGGCTGGCAGGTTGAAGATCCGGGGCCACATGGGCAGATCCCACCCGGCAAGGAGACGGGCAGCCGTCGCGGAGATGTATATGCCGCCGCCCGGCGAAGCTTGCGTGGCCGGCGCGGCTTGGGCGGCAGAAGCTCCCAGGAGCGGTGGCCGGCTCCAGAATTTACATAAAGGCACTGTTATGTAACCAGTCGAATCGGTCGTCCCGGACGGCCAAGCTTCAAGGCCAACGGTCAGAGCTCGGACCAATGCCGGGCACCGAAGGGAGTCACCGGGCATGCGAAGACGACATGGCAAGCTCCTGGCCCTTTGCCTCACCGCAGGGGTGCTCGCTCTGGCGACCGGCGGGGGCTATTCCGCCCGCGTGCAGGCCTTCTCCGACGTCGGGGGCCACTGGGCGGAACCGTACGTGAAAGCGCTCCAGCAGGCAGCCGTTGCCCTGGGAGACGCCGACGGCCGCTTCTGGCCCGACCGGCCGGTGACCCGCGCCGAGGTGGTCACCATGCTGGCGCGGGCCGCGGGGCCGACCGCGACCGGCGAGCCAGGCGCCAGCCCGCCGGGATATGCCGACTGGGCCGCCGTCCCCGATTGGGCCCGGCCGGCGGTGTGGTGGTCTTCCAGCGCCGGCATTCTCCGCGGCTACCCCGACGGGACCCTGCGGGCGCTTGCCCCGGTCACCCGGGTCGAACTAGCCGTCATCCTGGCCCGGGCCACAGGCTACTCGCCGGCGGCGGCGAACCAGGGTGTCCTGGCCGGATTCGTGGACGGCGACACCATCCCCGACTGGGCCCGCGGTGAGACGGCCTGGGTGGTGGCCAGCGGCCTCATGCGCGGGCGGGACGGAGCCAGGTTCGCGCCGGAAGCCAGTGCTACCCGGGCTGAGGCTGCCGCGGTGACGGCGCACGCCATCAACCAGGCGAAGCTCGGCAGACCCGTTGCGGCCGCCCCACCGGCGGGCGATGCCGCCGGGGCGGATCAGGCGGCAAGCCGGCCCGCGGGGGACCAGGCGGCAACGCCTGCGGCTCCGGAGCAGCCGCCAGCCAGCCCCACCGCCGCCGGCAGGCGGGCAGCGTTACCGGGTGCTGGGTTACTACCCGGTGGACTGGCCCGGCGACCGCACGGCCTACAACTCCCTGGCCGCCAACCCGCCGGTGGACGAGGTGGCGGCGTTCCTCTACGCCATCGACGCCCAGGGCCGGGTGTCCGGCCAGGCGGACGCCGGGCTCATGACCCTGGCGAAACAGCGCGGCATCAAGGTCTACGCCCTGATCCACAACTTCAACAGCGGCAACTTCGACCGGTACGCGGCGGGCCAGGTACTGACCAACCCGACGGTGCGGAGCCGGGCGCTCGACGCCATCGTCAGCGTGGTCAGGAACCAGGGCTATGACGGTGTTCACATCGATCTGGAGAACGTGGACCCGGCCCAGCGCCGGGCATTGACCAGCTTCATGCAGGACCTGGCCGACGTGCTGCGGCCCACGGGCCACCACGTGAGCATCGCGGTCCCCGCCAAGACCGGCGACGACCCGGGGCACGGCTGGTCGGGGGCCTTTGACTACGCGGCCCTGGGACGCATCGTCGACCACCTGGCGATCATGACCTACGACGAGCACTGGATCGGCCAGGGTCCCGGGCCCGTCGCCTCCATCGGCTGGGTCGAGCAGGTGGTCCGGTACGCGGTGACGGTGGTGCCCAGGAACAAGATTTACCTGGGAATCGCGGCCTACGGCTACGACTGGCCGGCCGCCGGCGGCTGGGGCGCGATGATCAAGGCCGCCGAGGCCCCGGCACTTGCAGCCCGGCACGGGGTGCGGGTTCAGTGGGACGACCGGGCGCAGGTGCCCTTCTTCCACTACACCAGCGGTGGCCAGGCCCGGACGGTCTACTACGAGAACCGGCAGAGCACCTCGTTCAAGCTGCGCCTGGTGAGCGAACACCGGCTGGCGGGCATCGCCATCTGGCGCCTGGGAACGGAGGACCCCGAGATCTGGCCGCTGATCAGAAGCCACCGCGGTTACTAGCACCGGCGGCGGGGCGGACGGGCGCGGGGCTTCCCGGCGCCCGTCCGCTCCGCCGCCTTGTACACCGAGCCGGGGGGCAGGATGGTCCGGCCGGCGGCGCGAAGCCTGAGGGCCATGGACGTGGAATCACCGGCGCCCTGGGTCCGGCGTCTGGACGCGTTCGTGGTGGCCGCGGCGGAGGACCGGCGTTGGCTGTGGCTGCTTCTCCTCGGCAACCTGGGCGGTAGCGTGTTCGGCTTTGACTGGTACAAAAGCCAGCTGGCGGTCACCCCCTGGCTCCTGTGGCCCGTCACCGCCGACAGCCCCCTGGCGACCCTCCTCTTCACGCTGGTCGTGGGGCTGTGGCTGGCGGGCCGGCGGAGCCCGGCGCTGGAGGCCCTGGCCGCCCTGGGCCTGCTGAAGTACGGCTTCTGGACCATCTTCGTCCTGGGACTCTACTGGCTGACGGGCGGCCGCTTCCTGCCCATCGACGGCCTGCTGTTCGCCACTCACGGCTGGATGGTGGTCCAGGGGCTCCTGGTGCTCCGGGCGGCGCCGCCGGGGCCAGGCGCGCTCGCCCTGGCCGCGGCCTGGTATTTCCTGAACGACGCCGTGGACTACTTCACCGCGTGGCGGCCCTGGCTGCCCGACCCGGCCCACTTCGGCCTGGTACGGGTGGTGAGCGCGGCGTCCACCGGCGCGTTCTGGTGGCTGGGGGTCCTGGGCGCCGGGTGCCGGGCGACGCGGGCCGGGTCGCGGTTTTGACACCCTGGATCGCTTTGGATATAATGGTGCGCGCCCAATCCCGAGCTTGGGCCGGCGTCCCGTGTCGCCGGCCAGCCGCGAGGTGAGACCGGCAGCGGACAGGGTCCAAAGGTCATAAGTGGGCGAACGCGTCGCCAGTGGGCCTCCAGGGATCGCTGAATCCCCCGGCCGGACGAGACCGGGGGAGCGGGGGACCCAAGCATCCGGGGCGAATCCGGGTCGGGCCGCCGGGGTCCGGCGCCGGTAGGGGAATCCTCAACCCGAGCCCGTCAGCTAACCTCGCAAGCGTCGGAGGAGGGGGCACCTGAGTTTCCCTCGGGGAGCCTCCCCGGGGGTTTTTTGTCGCCTGGAGGGAGGGGGACGACAGTGGCAGCACCGCGCGAATCATCCACGCCACGCTTTGCCGTCCTGGGGGCGGGCCACGGCGGGCTGGCCATGGCGGCTTACCTGGGCACCAGGGGGTTACCGGTCCGGTTGTGGAACCGCTCGGCGCCCCGCATCGAACCGGTGGCGGCCAGGGGCGGCATCGAGCTGAACGGCATCATGCGCGGCTTCGGACCGGTGGAACTGGCCACCACCGACATGGAGGCGGTCCTCGGGGGCTCCGACGCCGTCATGGTGGTCGTCCCGGCTTCCGGCCACGGGGAGGTCGCCCGGCGCTGCGCGCCCTTCCTGCGGGACGACCACGTGGTGGTGCTCCACCCCGGCCGTACGGGTGGGGCCCTGGAGTTCCGGGCCGAACTCCGGCGCGCCGGCTACCGTGGCCGGGCGGTGGTGGCGGAAACCCAGACTTTCGTCTTCGCCAGCCGGAGCGCGGGCCCGGCCATGTCCCGCATCTTCCGGATCAAGAACGCCGTGCCGGTGGCGGCAATGCCGGCCGGCCGGACCGCCGGCGTCGTCAGGATCCTGGGGGCGGCGTTCCCACAGTTCGTGGCGGCCGAGAGCGTGCTCAAGACCAGTCTGGACAACGTGGGCGCCATCTTCCACCCGGCGCCTACCCTTTTGAACGCCGGGCGCATCGAGTCGACCCACGGGGACTTTGACTACTACCACGACGGCATCACCCCGTCGGTGGCCCGGGTGATGGAGGCCATGGACGCCGAACGGCTGGCGGTGGCCGAGGCCCTTGGCGTCAGGGCCATGAGCGCCCGGGAGTGGCTGGAGATCGCTTACGGCGCCCGGGGCAACACGCTCCACGAGGCGGTGCTGGACAACGCCGGCTACGCGGGGATCAAGGCTCCGGCCAGCATGGAGAACCGCTACATCTTCGAGGACGTGCCGGCCAGCCTGGTGCCCATGGCATCCCTGGGCGACCTGCTGGGGGTTGCCACGCCCGTGATCAAGAGCATCATCCAGCTGGCGTCGATCGTCCACGGGGAAGACTACTGGTCCGGCGGGCGTACCGCTGAGCGGCTGGGCCTTCAGGGCCTGGACGCCCCGGCCATCCGGCGACTGGCGGCGGAAGGAGAGGAAGCCCATGGGGGAGCCGAGCCCGACCGGGCGTTTGCCGGCTGAGGCACGGGGCCGGCGCATGCTGGGCGCCGCCCTGGGCGAGTGCGTACACGTGGCCGGGCTGGTCAACTTCTTCCACCTGGCTCAGGACCACGGGTATGTCTACCGGTTCCTGGGGCCGGCAGTCCCCGTGGAGACCTTCGTGGCGGCCATCGAAGCGGAGGATCCGGACATCGTGGCGGTCAGCTACCGGCTTACCCCCGAGGCCGCCGAGAAGCTTTTGGCCCACCTGAAGAACGAACTGGCCCGCCGGGGGCTCCTGGACAGCAAGCGGTTCATCTTCGGCGGGACGCCCCCCGTGTGCCAGGTGGCCCGCCGGCTGGGCTTCTTCGAGGCCGTGTTCAGCCAGGAGTCGCCCGTGGAGGACATCGTGGCCTGGTTGAGGGGGGAGGCCACGGTGAGGGGCGAGGCGAGCTACCCCCGGACCCTGGTGGAGCGCATCGAGGCCCAGGCCCCCTACCCGGTGCTCAGGCACCACTTCGGGCAACCCACGGTGGAAGCCACCATCGAAGGGGTGGCCCGTCTGGCCGAGGCCAGGGTGCTGGACGTCGTCTCCCTCGGCCCGGACCAGAACGCCCAGGAGTTTTTCTTCCGGCCCGAGGAGATGGACCCCAAGGAGGACGGCGCCGGCGGCGTGCCGGTGCGCACCGCCGAAGACCTGCGCCGCATCTACGAGGCCAGCCGCCGGGGCAACTACCCGCTCGTGCGCTGTTACTCGGGGACCCAGGACCTGTTGAAGTGGGGCAAGCTGCTGGTGGAAACCATCCACAACGCCTGGGCCGCCACGCCGCTGTTCTGGTACAGCGTGCTGGACGGCCGCTCCCGGCGCCCCCTCACCGAGTCCGTCCCCGAGGCCCAGGCGCTCATGCGCTACTACGCGCGGCTGGGCATCCCGGTGGAGATGAACGAGTCCCACCACTGGAGCCTTCGTGACGCCCACGACACCATCGCCGTGGCGGCGGCGTTTCTGGGTGCCTATAACGCCAGGGCCTGCGGCGTGCGCCACTATGTGCAGCAACTCATGTTCAACAATCCCCGGGACACCTCGTACCGGATGGACCTGGCCAAGATGCTGGCCAAGCTGGAACTGATCGAGGAGGAACTGGCGGGACCGGACTTCCGGGTGCTCAGGGAGACCCGGGCCGGGCTGCACTTCCTGGTCACCGACCCGGACGCGGCCAAGGGGCAGCTGGCATCCTCCACCATGCTTCAACTGGCCGTCAGGCCCCACATCGTCCACGTGGTGGGCTACCCCGAGGCCGACCACGCCGCCACGGCCGACGAGATCATCGAGAGCTGCAAGATCGCCCACGGGGTGATCCGCAGTTGCCTTGGCGGCCTGCCCGACATGACCCGGGACCCCGCCGTCCAGGCGCGCAAGGCCGAACTGGTGGGCGAGGCCCGGCTGATCCTGAACGCCATCCGGGACATCGCCGGTCCCGGCGTAGACGACCCCTGGACCGACGCGGCCACCCTGGAGCGGGCGGTGAAGATCGGGCTGCTGGACGCGCCGCACTTCGACGGTAACCCGCACTGCCTGGGCGCCCTGCGGACCAGGATGGTCGATGGCAAGCGGGTGGCCGTGGACCCGGATACGCGGGAGCCCCTGCCCGAGGCGGAGCGCATCCGGCGGGTTCTCGACCGCCACCGGGAGGCCGTCCGAGAGGTTTAACGCCCACGCGCCGTTGGCGGGAGGATAAGCGGCCGCGTTTGACGGGGGCCGCGCCGGGGAGAGCCGGCGCGGCCCCACTGATTACCCGGTTCTGGCCCTTTGCGGCCCACCATACCCTTACACCGGCGTTCCCACGCCCACCCGGCCCGCGGGGACGTTTTCATTGCTCCCCTGGAGGTGGTTGGCGAAGCAGTGGCGGTCCCACGCGCGGTGGCAGCCTGGCACAGCCTTTCGGTAGAGGAGACCCTGGCCAGGGTGGGTGGTTCGCTGCCGGAGGGGCTGAGCCACGCCGAGGCGGCCCGCCGCTTGCGACGCCTGGGTTCCAACCGCCTGCCCGGGCCAGGCCCTCCGTCGGCCATCCGCCTGTTCCTGCGCCAGTTCAGGGACGCCACCATGCTGGTCCTGCTGGGGGCAACCGCCGTCGCCTACCTCCTGGGGGAAATGGCTGACAGCCTGACCATCCTGGCCATCGTGATCCTCAACGCCTGTCTGGGCTTTTTCCAGGAGTTCCGGGCGGAACGGGCCCTGCAGGCCCTGCAGGCCATGGCTGCGCCGGAAGCCCGGGTGCTGAGGGGCGGGCGGCTGACCCGGATCCCCGCGGCGGAGGTGGTCGTGGGCGACCTGCTGGTCCTGGAGACGGGCGACCGGGTGCCCGCCGACGGCCGCCTGGTGAGCGTGGCCAACCTCGAAGTGGACGAGGCGATTCTCACCGGGGAGTCGGCGCCCGTCCGGAAGCAAACCTCCGCCCTGGCGCCCGCCACGCCCCTGGGCGACCGGCGGAACATGGTCTTTCTGGGAACGACGGCGGTGCGCGGCCGGGGGACCGCCGTGGTGGTGGCCACGGGGGTGAGGACGGAGACGGGCCGGATCGCCGGGCTGATCCAGGCGGTCGGGGAACGCGACACGCCGCTGCAGCGGCGGCTGGCCCACCTCAGCCAGGCCCTGGTCGCCGTGTGCCTCCTGGTGTCCCTCGCCGTGGCCCTGGCGGGAATGGCCCGGGGCGAGCCGGTGTACCGGATGTTCCTGGCCGGGGTCAGCCTGGCGGTGGCCGTCATCCCCGAAGGCCTGCCCGCCGTGGTCACCATCGGGCTGGCCGTGGGCGTCCAGCGAATGCTCGGGCGTAACGCCATCATCCGGCGGCTGCCCGCCGTTGAGACCCTGGGCTGCGCCACCGTGATCGCCTGCGACAAGACGGGAACCCTGACCGAGAGCGCCATGACCGTCCGCGAGGTGGTGGCCGGCGGCCGGCGGTACCAGGTGTCAGGGACGGGGTACCAGCCGGGTGGTGACTTCTCGAGGGACGGCGAGCCGGTCAGGCCGGACGCGGAGCCGGGCCTCGCCCTGAGCCTGGCCCTGGGGGCACTGGCCTCCAACGCTCGGCTCCAGTGCCTGCCCGGCGACGACGGGAAGCGGGCTTCCCGGGCGACACGCCGGGGCCGGAGAGCCGGCCGCCGGACAGGCGACCCCGGCGGCCGGTGGACGGCGGAGGGAGACCCGACCGAAGGGGCGCTGGTGGTGGCCGCGGCCAAGGCGGGCTTCACCCCGGAATATCTGGCTCGCGGCTGGATCCGGCTGGGGGAAGTCCCCTTCGAGTCCGGCCGCCGGCGGATGTCGGTGGTGGTCGTGCCCGCCGCCGGCCCGCCCGGCCGGCGCGAGTGGTGGCCGGGCGGGCCCGGGCAGGCCGTGCTGGTGACCAAAGGGGCCCCCGACACGCTCCTGGCCCTGTGCAGCCGGAGCTACACCGAGCGGGGCCCCAACCCGCTCACCGCCGCGGACCGGGCCGGCCTCCGGGCGGCGGTCGACGCCATGGCCGGCCGGGCCCTCCGGGTCCTGGCCGTCGCCTACCGGGCCCTGGACGGGTCCGAGGTTGCGGCCGCCCAGGCCGGCGACGGTGAGGAACTGGAGCGGGACCTCACCTTCGTGGGCCTGCTGGGCATGATGGACCCACCGCGGCCCGAGGCCCGCAAGGCCATCGAGACGTGCCGCCGGGCCGGCATCAGGGTGATCATGATCACCGGCGACCACCCGCTGACCACCCGGGCCATCGCCAGGGACCTGGGGTTGGGTGACGGGCCGGTGTTGACCGGCGCCGAGCTTGACACCATGTCCGACCGGGCGCTGGGACGCCGCCTCGAGGAGGTGTCGGTCTACGCCCGCGTGTCCCCCGCCCACAAGCTGCGGCTGGTTCAGGCCTTGAGCCGGCAGGGCCACGTGGTGGCCATGACGGGCGACGGCGTCAACGACGCGGCGGCGGTGAAGGCGGCGGACATCGGGATCAGCATGGGGCCGACCGGCACCGACGTGACGAAGGAAGCCGCGTCGATGATTCTCACCGACGGCAACTTCGCCTCCATCGTCGCGGCGGTGGAAGAGGGCCGGGCCATCTACGACAACATCCGGAAGTTCATCCGCTACCTGCTGTCCTGCAACGTCGGCGAGGTGCTGGTCATGCTCCTGGCGGTGCTGGCCGGCTGGCCGCTCCCGCTCACCCCCATCCAGATCCTCTGGGTGAACCTGGTGACCGACGGCCTGCCCGCCACCGCCCTGGCCATGGAGCCGGGGGCTTCCGACCTCATGGACCGCCCGCCCCGGCCTCCCCGGGAGAGCATTTTCGCCCGCCGCCTGGGCTGGCGGATCCTGGTTCGGGGCACCCTGATCGGCCTGGCCTCCCTGGCCGTCTTCCGCCTGAGCCTGGGGCCCGCCTGGTCCGCCGCGCTGGCGTCGGTCGGCGCCGGCCCGGAGCCCCCGGAACTGGCCTGGGCCCGGACCATGACCTTCGCCACCCTCGTGGGCTGCCAGCTCTTTCACGTGTTCGACTGCCGCGCCGAGGGCTCGGCCCGCCCCGCGCCGCTCTGGTCCAACCCCTGGCTTCTCCTCTCGGTGATCGTTTCCGGGGCCATGCTGGCGGGTGTGGTTCACCATCCCGCCCTGGCGCCGTGGTTCCGGACGGTGCCCCTCTCGCCCCTGGACTGGGTGCTCGTGGGGGCCGCGTCGGCGGTGGGGGGCGGCGGGCCGGCGCTCAGGCGATGGATTCTGGGCCGGCGGCCGGCCGGGCGGGCAGGATAGCGGCAGCCGGCCAAAAAATCCTCGGGACGGGAGGGATTGCCCGTTGCAGCGTGCCCGGCGTCTTGACGAGGTGCCACCGTACCCTTTCGCTGAACTCCAACGGAAGCTGCGAGAAGCCCGGGCCCAGGGGATCGACGTGATCGACCTCGGGGTCGGGGACCCTGACCGGCCGACCCCGCCGGCCATCGTGGAGCGCCTCTGCCGGGAGGCGGCCAACCCCGAGCACCACCGCTACCCCGACTACGCCGGCAGTCCGGCCTTCCGGCGGGCGGTGGCCGCCTGGTACCGGCGGCGCTACGGGGTGGAGCTTGACCCCGACCGGGAGGTCCTGGCGCTCATCGGGTCCAAGGAGGGTCTGGCCCACCTGCCCTGGGCGGTGTTGAACCCGGGCGACGTGGCGCTGGTCCCAGACCCCGCCTATCCCGTCTACCGGGTCCAGTCCCTGCTGGCGGGTGGGGTGCCCTACCCCTTGCCCCTCCGGGAGGAACGGGGCTTTCTGCCCGACGTGGCGGGGGTGCCCGAGGAGGTCGCCGGCCGGGCCCGGCTCATGTTCCTCAACTACCCCAACAACCCCACCGGCGCGGTGGCGGACCTGGAGGCCTTCGAGGGGGTGGTAGACTTCTGCCGCCGGCACCGGGTGCTCTTGTGCCACGACGCCGCCTACGCCGACCTGGTGCTCGATGGTCCGCCGGCTCCCAGCCCCCTGCAGGTGGCGGGGGCCCGCGAGGTGGTGGTGGAGGTTGGCTCGCTGTCCAAGCCGTTCAACATGACCGGCTGGCGGATCGCCTACGCGGTGGGCAATGCGGACGCCCTGGGCGCGCTGGGGGTGATCAAGACCAACACGGATTCGGGGCAGTTCACCGCCATCCAGCACGCCGCCATCCATGCCCTGGAGTCTGAGGCCGGCGGGGCCATCCGGGCCATGACGGGACTCTACAGGCAGCGGAGGGACAGAACGGTTGAGGTCCTGGCCCGGCTGGGCTTCCGGGTCAGGCCCCCCAGCGCCACCTTCTACCTGTGGGTTCCCATACCGGAGGGCTGGACCTCGGCCGGCTTCGCCGAGCACGTGCTGTCCGCCGCGGGCGTGCTGGTCACGCCGGGTTCGGCCTACGGTGACCACGGCGAGGGTTACGTCCGCCTGTCCCTGACCGTGCCCGACGACCGGTTGGACGAGGCGCTTCGCCGGCTGGGGTCCCGGCCGGACCTGGCCAGGCCGCGGGGCTGAAATGCTGGGCCGCGACCCGGGCCAGGAAGGATTTACCCCTGGCGCGTAGAATGGCGGCTACGTCGGCGGGCGAAAAGGGGGCCGGGCACCGGTGCGCAGCATGACGGGCTACGGCCGGGGTGAGGAGGCCACCGGCGCCGGGCGGGTCGTCGTGGAACTCCGGGCGGTCAACCACCGGTTCACCGAGATCGGCGTCCGCCTGCCCCGGAGCCTCGCCGGCCTGGAAGACCGGTTGAAGCGGCTGGTGGGAACCGAGGTCGGTCGCGGCCGGGTTGACGTGCTCGTCTCGCTCGAGGAGTACGCCGGCCGCCAGGCGACGGTCGAGGTCAACCAGGCACTGGCCTCCGCCTACCACCAGGCGCTGCTAGAGATCAAGCGTCTTCTGGACCTGCCCGACGAGCCGCGTCTGGCCGACCTGGTGGCTTTGCCAGAGGTGGTGCTGGTCCGCGACGCCGAGGCCGAGGTCGAGACCTGGTGGCCGGCGGTCGAGGGGGCGGCCCGGCAGGCCCTCGGTCAACTGGTGGCCATGCGGGAGGCCGAGGGTGCAGCCATCTGGCAGGACCTGGCACATAGGATCGGCAATCTGGAGCAGATTATTAAGGCCATCGAGGTGCGGGCCCCCGCCGTGGTGGAGGCTTACCACCGGCGGCTGGGGGAGCGGGTCGAGGAACTGTTGCGCGGGGCCGGCCACCCCGGGGCGGCGGCAATAGACGGTACCCGGCTGGCAACGGAGGTCGCCCTCTTCGCCGAGCGGGCCAACGTCACCGAGGAACTGGTCCGGGCCGAAAGTCACCTGGAGCAGTTGCGGAAGTGCGAGGCGATGGCAGAGCCGGTGGGCCGGCGGCTGGACTTCATCGTCCAGGAACTGAACCGTGAGTTCAACACCGTTGGCGCCAAGGCCAATGACGCCGAGATCTCCCGGCTGGTGGTGGAGGCCAAGGCCGAGCTGGAGAAGGTCCGCGAGCAGATTCAGAACCTCGAGTGAGCTGCCCGGGACAGGGTTTGCGGGGGCCCCTCCGGCACCCGCGGGCGGCGGGTGCGGTCCCCCGCCAGCATGGTTGACAAAGGAGGTGAGACGGTGAGCCTGCCACAGCTTTCCCTTGGCGAGAAGAAGCGGGCCCTCCAGAAGGCGCAGGAGATGCGCTCGAGGCGGAAGAGCATCCGCGAGCGGCTCAAGGGAGGTTCCCTAGGCCTTCGCGACGTGCTGGAAAACGCCGAGGACGAGGTCATGGGCCGTATGCGGGTGGCGTATCTCCTGGCGTCGCTGCCGCGGATCGGCAAGACCACGGCCCGGAAGATCATGGAGGAGATCGGCATCGACGAGTCCCGCCGCGTGCAGGGCCTTGGCAAGCGGCAACGGGAGGCGCTGCTGGAGCGGCTCGGGTCCCACGGCTAGGAGGGTGAGCGGTGGACATCAAGCTCATCAACATCGGTTTCGGGAACATTGTCTCCGCGAACCGGATCGTGGCCATCGTGAGCCCGGAGTCGGCACCGATCAAGCGCATCATCCAGGAGGCCAGGGACCGGGGCGTGCTGGTGGACGCCACCTACGGCCGGCGGACCCGGGCCGTGATCATAACCGACTCCGACCACGTGATCCTTTCGGCGGTGCAACCCGAAACCGTGGCTCATCGCCTGGCGACCAAGGAAGCCGCAGCGGAAGAGTCGGCTGCCGAGTAGGCAAGGACAGGGGATGGCCCAACAGGACGCTCCCCGGCGCGGCTTTGTGGTGGTGATCTCGGGACCGTCGGGAGCCGGCAAGACCGCGCTGTGCGAGACCCTGCTGGCCAGGCGGGCCTCGCAGGGCGTGGCCTTCTCGGTTTCCCTCACCACGCGGCGCAAGAGGTCGGAAGAGCGCCACGGAATCCATTACCACTTCGTCACCAGGGCGGAGTTCCAGCGACGGATCGAGGGTGGCGAGTTCCTGGAATGGGCCCAGGTGTACGGAGACTACTACGGAACCCCGCGGGCGAACGTGGAGGCGTGGCTCGCTCGAGGCGTCGACGTTCTCCTTGACATCGACACCCAGGGAGCGGCGGCGGTCAGGGCAAAGTGCGCGGATGCCGTGCTCGTCTTTGTCATGCCGCCTTCGCCCGAGGTGCTCGAGGCCCGCATTCTCCAGCGGGGTACGGAGCGTCCGGAGCAGATACGCGCCCGTCTGGCGTGGGCCGCCCACGAGATCGAGGCCCTGCAGAACTACGACTACTGCGTGGTCAACGACAACCTGGAGCAGGCGGAGGAGCGGCTCTGGTCCATCATTCTGGCTGAGCGCTGCCGTGTCCGGCGCCAGAGCCCTTCGGTGGCCGCGGCAGTGCAGCGTTTCGAGGCTGCCCGCCGGCACTGGGGATCGAAGGGCCGGGAGGGCGCCGCCGCGGACGATCAGGCCGTCCCTGGATGAACTCCAGGTGGTGACGGACTCCAGCTGGCCAGGACAGGGGCCCCGGGGCTGAAACCAGTCCCGGGGCCCTCCGTCGCAAGCCCGTTCCGGGACGGAAGGAGACCCGGCGGTGTCAGATCCTGCCGGCAACGCGCTTTCCGCCGGTCCGGCCTACGTCGAGGTCGCCGTGGACGTGGCGGTCCCCGGGACGGACCGGCCTTTTCACTACCGGGTGGCCCGGGAGCTTCTGGACCGGTGCGTTCCCGGGGCGCGGGTGGTGGTTCCCTTTGGCCGGCGCCGGGTTCAGGCGGTGGTGCTCCGGTTCGTGGCGACTCCCGACGTGGAAGACGTCAAGCCGGTGGAGCACGTGCTCGAGGAGGTGCCACCGCTTCCCCCGGACCTCCTGGAGCTTGCCCCGTGGGTGGCCCGGCATTACGCCTGCACGCTCCCCCAGGTGTTCCGGGCCATCACGCCTGGCGTGGGGCGCGGGAGGCGGGGGGTCCGGGCCCGGCGGGCGGCCGACCTGGAGCCGCTGGTCCCGCCGGACGTCCTGACCGCCGCCGCGGAGCGACTGCGGGCCAGGGCGCCACGCCAGGCGGCGGTCCTCGAGGTCCTGGCGGAACTCACCGCGGCGGCCGACAGCCCGCTGCCGGAGCAGGCGGTGCTGGCCCGGGCCGGACCCGGGGCCAGGCCGGCCATCGCCGCCCTCGAGACGAGGGGACTGGTGCGTCGCCGCCAGCGGGAAGTCCTCAGGGACCCCTACGCCGGCCGGTCCTTTTCCCACCCGCCGCCGGCGGTCCTGACCGCGGCCCAGGCTGAAGCGGTCCGGGCCGTGAGCCAGGCCCTGGAGTCGGGAGTCCACCGGGCCTTCTTGCTCCAGGGGGTGACGGCCAGCGGCAAGACTGAAGTCTACCTGCAGTCGATCACCAGGTGCCTGGCCCGGGGCCGCGGGGCCATCTGTCTGGTCCCGGAGATCGCCCTCACCCCTCAGATGGTCGCCCGGTTCAAGAGCAGGTTCGGCGGCGAGGTGGCCGTCCTCCACTCCCGGCTGGGCATGGGCGAGCGCTGGGACGAGTGGCGGC
Source organism: Symbiobacterium thermophilum (assembly GCA_020725105.1). Lineage (GTDB taxonomy): Bacteria > Bacillota > Sulfobacillia > DYFQ01 > DYFQ01 > DYFQ01. Next base: position 43,813 of record DYFQ01000005.1, on the reverse strand, counting down.
GGGCGCAGGCCGGCCACGCCAGGGTGGTGGTGGGGGCCCGGTCGGCCGTGTTCGCGCCGGTGCCACGGCTGGGGCTCGTGGTGCTCGACGAGGAGCAAGAGGCCAGTTACAAGCAGGAAGAGGACCCCAAGTACCACGCGCGGGAGGTGGCGCTTCACCGGGCCCGGCTGTCCGAAGCCGTGGTGGTGCTGGGGAGCGCGACCCCGGCCGTGGAAACGGCGTACCGGGCCCAGCAGGGCGAGTTCTGCCGTCTGGAGCTTCGGGAACGGGTCGATGGCCGGCCCATGCCGGCCGTGCGGCTGGTGGACATGCGTGCCGAACTGGCCGCCGGCCACCGTCACATCTTCAGCCGGGACCTCAAGGCCGCCCTGGCTGACCGGCTGGACCGCGGCGAGCAGGCGCTGCTCTTTCTCAACCGGCGGGGCTTCGCCACCTTCGTGCTGTGCCGCGATTGCGGCCACGGACTCCGCTGCCGGCGGTGCAGCGTGGGCCTGACCTACCACCAGCCCCGCGACGAGGTCGCCTGCCACTACTGCGACGCCAGGGCCCGGGCTCCCCGGGTCTGTCCCCGGTGCGGCAGCCACCGGATCCGCTACTTCGGCCTGGGAACCCAGCGGGTGGAGGCCGAACTCGGGGCGCTCTTCCCGGGCGTGCGGGTGGTCCGGATGGACGCCGACACCACGGGACGAAAGGGCGCCCACGAGGCGATCCTGCGGGCCTTCGAGGACCGCCAGGCCCAGGTGCTGGTGGGCACGCAGATGGTGGCCAGGGGGTTGGACCTGCCCGGAATCACCCTGGTGGGCGTGGTGGCGGCGGACACCGCCCTTTACCTAGCCGACTTCCGGGCGGCCGAACGCACCTTCCAGTTGCTGGTCCAGGTGGCCGGCCGGGCCGGGCGAGGCGAGGACCCGGGCGAGGTCATCGTCCAGACCTATGCCCCCGACCACTACAGCGTCCAGATGGCCCTGGCCCACGACTACGCGGGCTTCCTCCGGCACGAGCTGGTCGAACGGCGGCAAGCGGGCTACCCGCCCTTCGTCACGATGGCCAACTTCCTGTGCGCGGCTCCCCGGACCGAAACCGCCAGGCGGGCCGCCGCGATCCTGGCCGCCCGCCTGGCCGGGGCGATCCGGGACGCCGGGGCCGAGGTGCTCGGACCCGCCCCCGCGCCCCTGGAGCGGCTGAAGGGACGTTCCCGGTGGCAGGTGCTGCTGAAGGGACCGGACGCGGCAGTGCGTCAGATTGCCCGGGAAGTGCAGGTTCATTACAATACAAAAGGATGGGCGGGGCTCGGCGGCCGTGACGGCGCGCCAACCGACGTCCGCCTGTCCGTGGACGTGGACCCACAGAACCTGCTCTAGCCAGCCAGAGGAGCGGTGCGGTGCCGGTCGGGGATATAAGGACCTGGGAGGACGCCGCCCTGCGCCAGCGGGCGAGACCGGTGGCGCGGGTCGACGCCGCGGTCCGGGAGAGGCTCGAAGCCATGGCCGAGACCATGTACGCCGCCCACGGGGTGGGCCTGGCCGCGCCCCAGGTGGGCCTGGACCAGCGCCTGGTGGTCGTGGACGTGGGCGACGGCCTTTATCAGCTTGTCAACCCTGAACTGGTCGGCGCCGAGGGGGTCGAGGTAGGCACGGAGGCCTGCCTGTCCGTTCCCGGCCTGATGGGGGAAGTGCCCCGGGCGGCCAGGGTCGCCGTGGCCGGCCTGGACGAGCAGGGCCGGAAAGTGTGGGTCGAGGCGGAGGGCCTGCTGGCGCGGGCGCTCCAGCACGAGCTTGACCACCTGGACGGCGTGCTCTTCGTGGACCGGGCCATCAGGCTCGGCCCGCCGCTGCCGAGGAAAGACGCGGCGGAGAAAGCCGAGCCGGACGGCGAGGCGGAAGCGGCCGGGAGCGCCGCGGTCGGGCTCGCCCCGCCGGAGAACGGGGAGACGGCGGCGCGCGACCGGGACCTGGTGGCCGGTGACCTGGAGGCGGCGTACGCTCCTTTCCGCCGCGAGCCCTGGCACGACGAGGCGGCGCTGGCTCTCCGGATCGCCTTCTTCGGGACCCCCGCGTTCGCCCTGCCGAGCTTGAGGGCGCTGCTGGCTCATGGCTACCCGGTGGTGGGCGTGGTCACCCGTCCCGACCGGCCGGCCGGGCGCGGGCTCGAGCCGCGGCCCAGCCCCGTGCGGGAACTGGCCGAGTCCCACGGCGTCACCGTGTTGACCCCGGAGAAACTGCGGGACCCGGACTTCCTCGACGCCGTCAGGGCCTGGGCCCCCGACGTCATCGTCGTCGCGGCCTACGGCCGGATTCTCCCGCCGGCCCTGCTGTCAGTGCCCCGGCTGGGAGCCATCAACGTGCACCCGTCGCTCCTGCCGGCGTACCGGGGCGCCGCCCCCATCCAGCGGGCGCTGCTGGACGGCGCCGGCGTGACGGGCGTCTCCATCATGCAGGTTTCTGAAGAGCTGGACGCAGGAGCGGTGTTGCTCCAGCGCCGGCTGGCCATCGGGCCTCACGACACGGCGGGGCTGCTCCACGACAAGCTGGCCGTGATGGCCGCGGTGGCGCTCATGGAGGCCCTGGCCGCCCTGGCCAACGGTCGGGCGCGGCCGGTGCCGCAGGACCCGGCCCGGGTGACCCAGGCGCCGCCCCTCACCGCCGCCGACGAGGTCCTGCGCTGGGAAGAGCCGGCGGAGGCGCTGGGGCGCCGGGTGCGGGCGCTGAACCCCGGGCCCGGAGCCAGGACCTACCTGGACGGACGACTGGTCAAGGTCTGGGCCGCCCGGCCGGTGGCCCCCGCCGCCGCCCGGGAACTGGTGGCGTCCGGCGCCGGTCAGGCCGCGCCCACCCCCGGTCAGGTAGTGGCCGTCCTTCCCGAGGCCGGCCTGGCGGTGGCCACCGGCGACGGCCTGCTCCTGGTGGAGGAAGTGCAGCCGGCCGGCAAGGGCAGGATGCCGGCCGACGCCTTCGCCCGGGGTTACCGGGTTGACGCGGGGACCGCCTTCAGCGCGGGGGCGGAGGGCGGGGAGAGAGTTGACGCTGAGGAGGGAGCAGGCGGATGATCTTTGGCGACTCCACCTTTGTGTTGTTGATCCCGGCCATCATCTTCGCCTTCTGGGCCCAGTCCAAGGTCGGGAGCGCCTTTCGAGAACTGTCTCGGGTTCCGTCGTCGAGCCGGCTGACGGGGGCCCAGGTGGCCCGCCAGATCCTGGACCGGGCGGGGCTTGGCGACGTCACGATCGAGCGGGTCTCTGGCCGGCTGGCGGACCACTACGACCCCCGGTCCAGGGTGCTCCGGCTGTCACCCGAGGTGCACGACCACTTCTCCCTGGCGGCCCTGGGCGTGGCGGCCCACGAGGCCGGCCACGCCCTGCAGGACCGGGAAGGCTACCTGTGGCTCGGCCTGCGCTCGAGCCTCTATCCCATCGCCAGCTTCGGGTCGAACCTGGCGTGGCCGCTGTTTCTGATCGGGCTCGTCTTCGCCTCGGGCATCGGCAGCTTCCTGATGGACCTGGGGATCTACCTGTTCGCCGCGGCGGTGCTGTTCACCGTCGTCACGCTGCCGGTGGAATACAACGCTTCCGCCAGGGCCATCGCACTGCTGGAGTCGGGAGGGTTCATCACCCGGGCGGAGGTGGCGCCCACCAGGCGGGTGCTGGACGCGGCGGCCCTGACCTACGTGGCGGCCACCCTCATGGCGGTACTGCAACTGGTCCGGTTGCTGGTCCTGCGTGGAGCGTCCCGGAACGACTGACGGGGGGGCGGGCCGGCGGGGCGTGACGCCGGCCCGGCAGGCCGCCCTGGAAGCCCTGCTGGCCATCGACAGAGACGACGCTTTCACCGCCCTGGCGCTGGACGAGGCGCTGGAGGCCGCGCCCCTGGAGGCCAGGGACCGGGCCCTGGCCACCGAACTGGTGTACGGCGTCACGCGGTACCGGAACACCCTCGACTGGATGCTGGGGCAGGTGAGCCACCGGCCGCTGGAGGACACCCCGCCCGCCGTCCGCAACGCGTTGCGCATGGCGGCGTACCAGCTCTTCTACCTCACCCGGGTTCCCGCCGCGGCCGCCGTCCACCAGGCTGTCGAGCTGGCCGGGCGGGCCGGCCACCGGGGCACCGGCGCCTTTGTCAACGGGGTCCTGCGCCAGTTGCAGCGACGGCGGGAGAACCTGCCCTGGCCCCGCCGGGAGGAAGACCTCGTCGGGTACCTGAGCCTGGCGCACGCCCACCCCCGGTGGCTGGTGGAGCGCTGGGTGCGCCGCTTTGGCGCCGAGGAGGCGGAAGCGCTGCTGCGGGCCAACAACTCACCGGCGCCCACCGTCCTGCGGGCCAACCGGCTGCGGTGCGACGTCCCCGGCCTCATCGGGCGGCTGGCCGAGGAGAGTGTGGCGGCCCGGCGCGGCCGCCTGGCGCCGGAGGCGGTCGTGCTGGAGGCCGGCGCGTCCCTTGGCCGGCTGTCGGCCTACCGGGACGGCTGGTTCCAGCCCCAGGACGAAGGGGCAATGCTGGTCGCGCCGGTGGTGGGTCCCGCGCCCGGCCAGCGGCTGATCGACGCCTGCGCGGCCCCCGGAGGCAAGGCCACCCACCTGGCCGAACTCATGGACGACCAGGGCCAGGTGGTGGCCGTGGACGTCCGCCCCTTCCGGGTGAACCTGGTCCGGCAGGCCGCACGGCGCCTGGGACTCCGGTCGGTCAGGGCGGTGCTGGGGGACGCCAGGCGACTGGCGGAGGAGTACGCCGGCCGGGCCGACGGGGTGCTGGTGGACGCCCCCTGCTCCGGGCTGGGCGTGCTCCGCCGCAGGCCGGACGCCAAGTGGCGCAAGCGGGAGTCGGACATTGCCGGCCTGGCCGACCTGCAACTGGAAATCCTGCTGGGGGCGGGGGCCTGCGTTCGCGCCGGGGGGACGCTGGTCTACAGCACCTGCACCACCGAGCCCGAGGAAAACCAGGCGGTGGTCGAGCGTTTCCTGGCGGCGGCGCCCGGCTTCAGGCTGGCCGACCCGGGGCCCCGGCTTCCCCCGCCCTTGCGGGCCGAGGCGGCCCGGCACGGGGGTCTGGTCCAGCTCTACCCCCACCGTCACGGCACCGACGGGGTCTTCGTGGCACGGCTGGAGAAGGTGGAACATCAGCTGTAGCTGGCCGTTTGTTGAAACCCGGCGCCCCGGGGCCAGGTCCGACACAAGGAGATTTCCCGGCCAGCACCGAAGCGAGCAGCGATGCCGGCACGGTTGGCCCGTTGGCTGAAGCCGGGTCGAGGCGGCCCGGAAGAAGGGCGGGATGGCATGGAGGTCGGCGCCAGCAGCGACATCGGCCGCGTCCGCCAGGCGAACCAGGATGCCTACAGCATCTGGCGCTTGGGCCCCGGCGACCGGATGGTGGCCGCCGGGGTCGCCGACGGCATGGGCGGTTACGAGGGCGGCGAGATCGCCAGTTCCCTGGCCCTGGACGCCGTCGCGGCCGAACTGGCGGCCGCGGTGGCGGAAGCGGGCGGCGGCGACCTGCCGGCGCTGGTCCGTGCCGCCATCCGGGCCGCCAACGCCCGTGTCTGGGCGGCGGGAAGCCAGACGGCCGGGGCGGGGGCGATGGGTACCACCCTCACGCTGGCCGTCATCGACGGCGCCACCTGCGTCATCGGCCACGTCGGAGATTCCCGGGCCTATCTCGTGCGCGGCGACAACATCGACCAGTTGACCGAGGACCATTCTCTTGTCGGTGAACTGGTCCGCAACGGGGACCTGACAGAGGAAGAGGCCATGGTCCACCCCCAGCGAAACATCCTGACCAACGCCGTGGGAACCCACCCCGACGTCAGGATCGACATCGTCCAGGCCGGACTCAGGCCCGGGGACCGGCTGGTGTTGTGCTCCGACGGCCTCACCAACCTGGTCACGGCGCGGGAGATACCGGCGGCGCTCCGCCAGGCCGACTCGCTGCAGGAAGCCGCGGAGCGGCTGACCGCCCTGGCCAACGAGCGCGGCGGCCACGACAACGTGACGGTGGTCATCCTGGCCCCGGATGAGGCCCGAGGGGCGCCCGACCGATGATCGGCCGGCTGGTGGGGAAGCGCTACCGGATCCGGGACCGGCTGGGCGGCGGGGGCACCGCCGTGGTCTATCTGGCCCAGGACGAACTGCTGGAGCGGCGCGTCGCCGTGAAGGTCCTGCACGGCCAGGCAGCCTGGGACGAGGAGTTCGTGCGCCGTTTCCGCCGGGAGGCCCAGGCGGCGGCGGGCCTGTCTCACCCCAACATCGTCTCCATCTACGACGTGGGCCAGGAGGACGACCTCCACTTCATCGTGATGGAGTACGTCCCCGGGACCAACCTGAAGGCCCTCATCAAGGAGCAGGGGCGGCTGGCCCCGGCCCGGGCCCTCACCTTCGCGGCCCAGGTCTGCGACGCGTTGCAGCACGCCCACCGGCACCGCATCGTTCACCGGGACATAAAGCCCCACAACATCCTGATCGACGGGGAGGGCCGGGTGAAGGTCGCCGACTTCGGGATCGCCCGGGCCGTGACCTCGGCCACGGTGACCCAGCCGGGGACGATCGTCGGCTCCGTCCAGTACTTCTCGCCCGAGCAGGCCCGGGGCGGCATCACCACCGAGCGGTCCGACCTGTACTCGCTGGGGGTCGTGCTCTACGAGATGCTCACCGGCCAGGTGCCGTTCAGTGGGGACGGCCCGATCACCATCGCCCTGAAACACGTACAGGAGCCGGTCCGGCCCCCGCGGGAGCTGGTTCCCGGCCTGCCGCGGGAAGTGGAGCGCATCGTGTTACGGGCCCTGCGCAAGAGCCAGCGGGAGCGGTACGCTTCAGCGGCGGAGATGAAGGCCGACATCAACGCGGCCCTGGCCACCCTGCCGGCCCAGGCCCGCCGGGCGCCGGGGGCCGAAGCGCCGCCGGCCGGCCTGGAGGCTCCGGCCGCGGAGGTGCTGGCCCGGCAGCGAGGGGAGCCCGAAGGCCTGCCCCAGCGCAACGAGCCCCCCACGGAGGTGGTGGACACGATGCCCCGGTCGGCACCGGTGCGCCGCCGGCGGCGCTGGGTCCGCCCCGCCCTTTGGCTGGCCTTCCTGGCCCTGCTGGGCGTGGGCATCGGGTACGCGGTGAACCTGGCCCTCGACTGGCTGGAAGTGCCTGAGGTCAGGGTGCCCCGGGTGGTAGGGCTGCCCGCGGCGGAGGCCTCCAGACTGCTGGAGGAAGCGGGGCTGAAGGGCAGCGTCGTCGGCCAGCAGCACTCCGACGAGTATCCCGTCGGGGTCGTCATGCACCAGGAACCGGCGCCGGACGAAGTGGTCCGCACCGGCCGCACCATATCCCTGGTCCTTTCCTACGGGCCGCGCATGGTCGAGGTGCCGGACGTCGTCAACCAGCCGTTGCGCCAGGCGGAGATCCTGCTGGAAGCGGCCGGGCTGACGCGGGTCCAGGAGGTGTCCCGCTACCACGAGACAGTGCCCGAAGGTTACGTGATCAACCAGGCGCCCGGAGCGGGCGCCCTGGTGCGGGTCGACACCGTGGTTCAGCTGGAGGTCAGCCTGGGTCCGGAGCCCAGGTCGGTGGCGGTCCCCCGGCTGGTCGGCCTGACCCTGGCGGAAGCGCGCGAGCGGCTGGGCGGCGCCGACCTGGTGGAGGGCGGGCTGACGGAAGAGGCGAGCGTCGCCCCGAAGGGAACCGTCATCGACCAGGATCCTCCGGCGGAGACGGTGGTGGTGGCCGGCTCGCCGGTGCGGCTGGTGGTCTCGGCCGGCGGCGGACCCGCCGGGGTGAAGCAGGCGGTGCTCAGCTTCCGGGTGCCCGGCACGCCTCAGGAAGCGGTTGACGTCCGGGTGACCCTGGCCACCGACGGCGGGGAACCCCGCGTCATCTACCAGCAGACTCACCGGGGTGGAGAACTGGTCCGGCAACTGGTGACCTGGGAGGGCCAGCACGCCCTGGTCCGGGTCTATGCCAACGACCGGCTGGTGGACGAACGGGAGTGGCGCTAGACTCTTGACTACGGAAGGTCTCGTGATCAAGGCCTTCTCCGGTGCCTTCCGCGTCCGGCTGGACGGTGACGTGGTGCTGTGCCGGCCGAGGGGACGCCTGAAGAAAGAGGGCGTCAGGATTCTGGTTGGCGACCGGGTGAGGCTGGAGCCCGCCGGGGACGGGACCTGGGTCATCAGCGGCGTGGAGCCCCGCCGCACCGAGTTGTTCCGGCCACCCGTGGCCAACGTCGACCGGGCGGTGGTGGTGGCCTCGGTTCGCCAGCCCGACCTGGACCTGAGGCTGGTAGACCGGCAACTGGTGCTGGCCGCCGCGGCCGGCCTGGACGCGGTGCTCTGCCTGAACAAGGCCGACCTTGCGGCCGGGGAGGACATCCGGCCCGTCGTCGAGACCTACCGCAAGCTGGGCTATCCGGTGGTGGTGACCAGTGCCCGGCGAGGCGACGGCATAGAAGACCTGCGGGCTTCGCTGGGCGGGGGCATCAGCGTGTTCGCCGGCCCGTCGGGAGTGGGGAAGTCCACCTTGCTGAACGCGCTGGTACCCGGCTTCCGCCTCCACACCGCGCCGGTCTCCGACCGGCTGAGACGGGGAACCCACACTACCCGGCACGTGGAACTTCTGCCGGTGCCCGGCGCCGGCCTGGTTGCCGACACCCCCGGCTTCACCCAGGTTGAACTGCGGGACATCGCCGCCGGCGAACTGGGCCGGTACTTCCCTGAGTTTCTACCGCTGGCCCCGGAGTGCCGGTTCCGGGGTTGCCTGCACCGGCACGAGCCGGACTGCGCGGTCAAGGCGGCGGTGAAGCAGGGCCGCCTGGACGCCGGCCGGTACGAACGGTACCTTCAGTTCCTGTCGGAGATCGAGGCGGCCGGGCCCGCCTACTGAAGCCGTCCGGGGTCCGGATGAGGACCGGATCCGGACGCGGGCCGCGGGCAGACGGCGCCAGTCGGGAGGTGGCGGGTGACCGTAAAGATCGCGCCCTCGCTGCTGGCGGCGGACTTCGGCTGCCTCAGGGAGGAGGCGCTCCGGGCTCAGGCGGGGGGCGCCGACTGGCTCCACGTGGACGTCATGGACGGGCGGTTCGTGCCCAACCTGACGCTGGGGCCGGCGGCCGTGGCCGCCCTGCGGGGGCGGGTGACCATCCCCCTGGACGTCCACCTGATGGTGGAAGATCCCCTGCCGCTGGTTCCCGCGTTCGCCAGGGCCGGAGCGACGCTGGTGACCGTTCACGCCGAGGCCTGCCGCCACCTCCATGGCACGCTGCAGCAGGTACGGGAGGCGGGGGTGAGGGCCGGGGTGGCACTCAACCCGGCGACACCGCTTCAGGCCGTGGAACACGTGCTGCACCTGGTGGAACTGGTATTGCTGATGACGGTGAACCCGGGGTTCGGAGGCCAGGCGTTTTTGCCCGAGGTCTTGCCGAAGGTGGAAGCGCTCCGGCGGCGGCTCGGACCGCCCGGCCCGGGGGTTCCCGAAATCGAGGTGGACGGCGGCATCACGCCCGAGACGGCCGGCCGGGCCGCGGGTGCCGGCGCCACCGTGCTGGTGGCCGGCTCGGCTGTGTTCGGTTCGCCCGATCCGGCCCGGGCCATCGCGGAGCTGCGGGCCGCGGCCGCCCAGGCCACCCGGTCTCCCGGGTAACGGTTCTCGGGGTCCGGCGGCCTCGATCGAACCCGCGGGCATATGCATAGAAGTGATGCCTGTGGGGGAGGGGCCCGCCATGCGAGTGGTGGTGTGGAAGCCGCCCGGCCTCGTCCGGGCGCTGCTCCGAGGCCTGATGGGGCTGGCACGGCTGTTCCGCCGGCGGGAGACCGCCGCCTGAGCGCAGTCCCGGGTGCTCCGCGGGGGCCGGCCGGGGAAGGAAAACCAAGGGTCCGGTAGCGAAACCGGGTCGGGCGGCGGTCCCGAGACGGCCTGGTATAAAGAGCGAAGCCTGGACAAGCTCCGAGAGGCCGGCCGGCCCGGGGCCGGCCGGAACCCCGGGGCGCGCGACGGAAGACGGGAGCGAGGCATGCCGCGCGAGATAACCACGGAGTACGGCACCGTCTCCATTTCCGAGGACGCCATCGCCACCATCGCCGGGGTGGCCGCCACCGAGTGCTACGGGATCGTGGGGATGGCCTCGCGCAAGATCAAGGACGGCCTGGCCGAGCTCCTTGGGCGCGAGAACCTGTCCCGGGGCGTGGCCGTGTCGGTGGACGGCGACCGGGTGGTCATCAACCTCTATATCGTGGTCGGTTACGGGGTCAAGATCTCGGAAGTCGCCCACAATGTCCTCGCGCAGGTGCGCTACGCGGTGAAACAGGCCACCGGGCTGGAGGCTGTCGAGGTGAACATCCACGTTCAAGGCGTGAAGGTGGGCTCAGGTCCCAGGTCATGAACCGCCTGGACGGCCCCACCTTCAGGGCGATGATCCACGCCGCCCACGAAACCCTGGCCGCCCACCAGGGCGAGGTGAACGCCCTCAACGTTTTCCCGGTGCCCGACGGCGACACCGGAACCAACATGACCCTCACCATGGCGTCGGCCTGCCGCGAGGTGGACCGGGTGAGCTCGGACGCGGTGGGCGAGGTGGCCCGGGCGGTGGCACAAGGGTCGCTGATGGGCGCCCGGGGGAACTCGGGCGTGATTCTGTCCCAGATCTTGAGGGGCTTTGCCCGGCGGGCCGACGGGAAGCGGGAGTTGAGCCCCCTGGACCTGGCCGCCGCCTTCCACGACGGGGTCGAGGTCGCGTACCGGGCCGTCATGAAGCCCGTGGAGGGTACCATTCTGACGGTGGCCCGCGGGTTTGCCCGGGCCGCCATGGACAGCGCCCGCAAGGGCGGCGACATTCGCGAGGTCCTGCGCCGGGGGCTGGACGAGGGCCGCCAGGTACTGGATCGCACCCCGTCGATGCTGGCCGTTCTCAGGCAGGCCGGCGTGGTTGACGCCGGCGGCAAGGGGTTTCTGGTCCTGCTGGAGGGCGCCCTGGACTGTCTGCTCTCCGCGGACGGCCAGCGCCGGGCGGCCGCGGCCCCGGCGGCGCCGGCCGCCGTGGCGCCCGAGTTCACCATCACCGCAGAGATCAGCGACATCCGGTACGTCTACGATACCGAGCTTCTCGTGCGTGGACAGGCCCTGGACGCCGATGTCTTCCGCCGCACCCTGGAGAGGCTGGGCGACTCGGTGCTGGTGGTCGGCGACCCGAGCCTGCTGAAGGTGCACGTCCACACCAACCAGCCCGGGCAGGTGCTGGACTACTGTATCAGGCACGGCGAGGTTGTCGAGATCGAGATCAAGAACATGCGCGAGCAACACGAGGCCCTTCGCCGGGCCAAAGCCGCGGCGCAGGCTGAACCGGTGCCGGCCGCCGGCGACCCCGTCCCGGCGCCGCCGGGCGCCGGCGCCGCCGCGGAGGACTCGCCCGTGCCCGAAACCAAGCCCTTCGGCTTCGTCGCCGTGGCCACCGGCGCCGGCCTCCAGGCGGCGCTGAAGAGTCTCGGCGCCGACGCGGTGGTGGACGGCGGCCAGACCATGAACCCGAGCACCGAGGAACTGGCCCGGGCCGCCGCATCGGTGGCCGCCGACACCGTGATCATCCTGCCCAACAACAAGAACGTGGTGCTTGCCGCGCAGCAGGTCAAAGACCTGCTGCAGCGAGAAGTGCGGGTGGTTCCCACCGCCGACCCGGCGGAGGGGATGGCGGCGCTGCTGGCCGTCAACCCGACGCTGGACGCCGGCGAGAACCTGAGACGCATGGCGGCCGCGGTGGCCGAGGTGCGGGCGGGCGAGGTGACCTACGCCGTCCGGGATTCGCGGTGGGGCGACCTGGAGATCAAGGCCGGCGACTGCGTGGGCCTGTTCGAAGGGGAACTGGCCGTCACGGGCAAGGACCGGGTGGAGGTGCTCCTTCGCCTGCTGGGCCAGACCGTGGACGGTGACACCACCCTGGTGACCGTGTTCACCGGGCGGGCGGTGGACGAGGAGGAGGTCGGCCGGCTCCGGGAGGAGTTCGCCCGCCGCTTTCCCGACGTGGAGCTCGAGATCCACCAGGGCGGCCAGCCGACCCAGTACTTCCTCTTCTGGCTGGAATGACGGGTGGGCGGCGCCTCGTCTCCGACCGAACTTGACGCGATCCTCGCCTCGCTCCGGCGGGCACTGCTCGGAGAACGCCACGCCGGCTACGGTAACCTCTCGGTCTTCGGCGGCTTCGACCGGTTTCTGGGCGAGCGGTTGCGGCTGGCGGCGGGACTTGAACCCGATCCCGGCCGTCGCCGTGAGCTCCAGGCCCTGGCCCGCGCCGTGGCCGCCTACGGCCGCGCCAGTTACGCCGCGCGGTCGCGGCAGGTCGAAACAGCGCTGGCGTGCCTGGACCGCCTGATGGCCGGACCCGGCGGACCCGCCGGCCGTGAGACCGGCCGGGGCGGTGGACCCGGCGGCGCTGAGCCCGGTGCCGGCGCTTCCGCTCCCACGCGGCCCGGACGCCGCGGCGGCCTGGACTCGCCCGTCCAGTACGTGAAGGGGGTGGGTCCGGTCCGGGCGCGGGCCCTGTCCAGGCTGGGGGTCAACACCGTCGAGGACCTGCTCCGACACTATCCCCGCCGCTACCTTGACCGGAGCCAGATGGTGCCCCTCTCCCGGCTGGAACCCGGTTCGGTGGCCACGGTCCAGGGCCGGGTGGTGGCGGTCCGGGAGTTGCGCCCCCGGTCGGCCAGCCGGGTCCGCCTGATCACCAAGGCGCGCATCACCGACGGCCACGGCGCGGCGGAGGCGGTCTGGTTCAACAACCCCTACGTTGGCCGCCACCTGCGGCCGGGGGTCCAGGTCATCCTCTCCGGCAAAGTCGACCGGCACCACGGCCCGGAAATCACCGTCGAGCAATGGGAACTGTTTGACGGGACCGAACCGCTGCACACGGGCAGGATCGTGCCGCTGTACCCGGCCACCGAGGGGCTGGAGGGCCGGGCGCTCAGGAGCATCGTGCGGCGGGCCATCGACAGCTTCAGCCACCTGGTCACCGACTGCCTGCCCGACCCCCTGCGCCGGCGGCTGGAACTGGTGGACGCGCGCCGGGCCCTGGAGCAGATTCATTTTCCCGAGGACCACGCGGGCCTTGAGGCAGCCCGCCGGCGGCTGGTCTTCGAGGAGTTCTTCCTGCTGCAGGTGGCGCTGGCCGTGGTCCGGCAGAACCTCCGCACCCGGCAGCGCGGGATCGCCCACCCTCCGTCGGGGCCGCTGGTGGAAGCATTCCTGCGGGGGCTGCCGTTCAGCCTCACCGGAGCCCAGCGCCGGGTGATCGGCGAGATCTACCGGGACATGGAGGCCCCCGAGCCCATGAACCGGCTGGTGCAGGGTGACGTGGGCTCGGGCAAGACCATCGTGGCCGCCGCCGCCCTGGTCAAAACGGTTGAGGCCGGCTGCCAGGGGGTGATGATGGCCCCCACGGAAATTCTGGCCCGCCAGCATCGGGACAGGCTGGGTCCCCTCCTGGAGCCGCTGGGCATTTCCGTCGCCTACCTGTCGGGAGGTGAGCCGCCCCGCCAGCGGGAAGCGGCCCGGGAGGCCATCGCCCGTGGCCGGGCGCAGGTGGTCGTCGGCACCCACGCCCTGATCCAGGAGACGGTGGCCTTCCACTGCCTCGGCCTGGCCGTCACCGACGAACAGCACCGGTTCGGGGTTCGCCAGCGGGCCCGGCTGCAGGAGAAGGGCGAGCACCCCGACGTCCTGGTGATGACGGCGACGCCCATCCCCCGTACCCTGACCATGACCGCCTACGGCGACCTCGACGTCTCCATTCTCGACGAGTTGCCCCCCGGACGGCAGGCCGTGGAGACCAGGTGGGAGCCCAACCGCCGGCGGGCACAGGTATACGCGCTGGTGCGCCGCCACCTGGAGGCCGGCCGCCAGGCCTACGTGGTCTGTCCCCTGATCGAAGAGTCGGAAAAGCTCAGCGCGGAGGCGGCCACCAGGCTACGGGACGAACTGGCGGCGGGCGCCCTGACCGGCTGGACGGTGGGCCTGTTGCACGGCCGCCTGAACCCGGCCGAGCGGGAGCGGGTGATGGCCGACTTCCAGGCGGGGCGGATCCACGTGCTGGTCGCCACCACCGTCGTCGAGGTCGGCGTGGACGTGCCCAACGCCACGGTCATGGTGGTGGAGGGGGCCGACCGGTTCGGTCTGGCGCAGCTTCACCAGTTGCGGGGGCGCGTGGGCCGGGGGCGCCACGCCTCCGTGTGCGTCCTCCTGGCGAACCCGGCCACGCCCGAGGGCCGCCAGCGCCTGGAGGCGATCACCCGGCTGCAGGACGGGTTTGCCATCGCCGAGGCCGACCTGACCCTGCGGGGGCCCGGCGAACTGCTGGGCACGCGGCAGCACGGCCTGCCGGAGTTTCGCCTGGCCGACCTGGTGCGCGACGCGGCCCAGCTGGAACAGGCTCGCCGCGAAGCCTTCGAACTGGTCTCCCGTGACCCGCAGCTCAAGGCGCTCGAGCACCAGGCGCTGCGCCGGGAGGTACTGGCCCGGTACCGGGAGAATGCCGGTCTCATCCTGGTCGGCTGAGGCCGGAGGGGGGATGGCGGTGGACGCCCTTTCCCGGCGCCTGGCGTCCCAGGCCGTGCTGGTGCTGGACGGCGCCATGGGTACCCAGCTGCAGGCGCGGGGCCTTGAGCCGGGTGGCTGCCCGGAGCTGTGGAACCTGGAACGTCCCACCGTGGTGGAGGCCATTCACCGCGACTACCTGGCGGCCGGCGCCGAGATCCTGGAGACCAACACCTTCGGGGGAAATCGGGCCCGGTTGGACGACTACGGCCTCGGCGACAGGACCCGCGACGTCTGCCGGCGGGCGACCGAGATCGCCCTTGGGGCCGCCGAGGCGTTTGCCGCGGCAACGGGCCAGCCCCGGGCTCTGGTGGCCGGGTCGCTGGGACCGACGGGAAAGCTCATGGCGCCCACGGGCGACCTCCGCTTTGACCAGGCGCTCGAGCTTTTCCGGGAGGCCGCCGGCGCCCTGCGAGAAGCCGGTGCGGACTGCCTCATCGTGGAGACCATGTTCGACCTCGACGAGAGCCGTGCCGCCACCACGGCCGCCGTGGAAACCGGTCTACCCGTGATCAGCCAGCTCACCTTTGGCCGGGGCGTCCGCACGATCACCGGGGTGGACGTCCCCACCATGGTCAGGACCCTGGAGGGACTGGGGGCCCGGGTGGTGGGGGTTAACTGCTCCACGGGTCCGGAAGAGATGGCCGCCGTCGTCAGGGAACTGGTGGCCCACGCCACGGTCCCCGTCTCCGCCCTGCCCAACGCGGGGCTACCCGAGTATCGGGACGGGCGGGTGGTCTACCCCATGACCCCCGAGGCCTTCGCCGAGGCCATCGCGGGCTTCGTGGAGCTTGGCGCCAGGCTGGTGGGCGGCTGCTGCGGTACCACCCCGGAGTTCATCCGCCGGGTCCGGGCCCGGGTGAAGCCCGCCGGCTGACGGAAGAGGACTGAACGGGTCGCCGGGACGGGCGGTCTGGCGGCGGGCGGCGCTTGACACCGGCGGGCGCCCGTGCTAGCATACGGCCAACACCACAGTGCCAGCCGATGACCGGGCGGAGTACCGTGACCAGGCCGGTCGAGCGAGCCGGGAGGGCCGACGGGGAAGACCCGGGGGCCCGGTGGAAGGCCCGGCCCGGGCGGTCACGAGGAATGGGCCCGGGAGGCGCGAGCCGAACGCGGCGGCGGCCGCCAGTAGGCCTTGCCGGAACTCCCGCCGGTACCCGGGAGGGGGTATCGAAGGCATCGCCTTCCGTACCCTGCCGAGCTGGCGCCGGTCCTCGTCGGCGCCAATGAGGGTGGCACCGCGAACCGACCGTTCGTCCCTTTGAAGGGCGAGCGGTCGTTGACGTTTTATCGAGGCTTGCAGCACAAAGGCGACGAACGGGACGAGACGGCGCCAGGGTCCTCCCGGCCAAGCGAGCCGGGGCCGGTGGAAGCCCGGACCGGGGGACCCGCTCCCCGCCGCCCGGAGTCGGGCGGGGAACGGCGCCGGATGGACCCGGGAGCCGCCGCCTGAAGCCCGGCTCCACCGCGGGGGGCGCCGCGCCTCGCGGGGCCGGGTGGTAGGAGCGGCCGGAGCCTCCCCCGTGAGCGGGAGGGCGGGATCGGCTCGCCAGACGAGCGGTTCCGGCAGAGCGAAGCCCGGGCCTGGGCGCCCGGCTTAACCAGGGTGGCACCGCAGGCCTCCGTCCCTGAGCGGGGACGGAGGCCCGCGGCCTTGTGGAGGAGCGTTCTCAGAACGGAGGGGTGATCGATGGCGGCGGAGTTTGACGCGCCACGGCAGCCGGGCGCGGCGCGCCGGGAGTCCTCGGCCGGGCCCGGACCGGCGGCCGGGGAACCGGCGGGACCGGAGCGGGAGCCCCCGGTGCCGGTGCGGGAGCGGGTTGAACCCGGCCGTGCCGGCGGCGGAGCACCCGGACCCGCCGATGCCCGGCGGCTACCCCCGGCCCTGGCCAACGGTTTCCTTGGCATCTGACGAGGGAGGCGAGGCATTGTACACCCCGACCGAGGCGGAGTTCCAGACCCTGGCGGGCCGGGGTAACCTGATCCCCGTGATCCGGGAAGTGCCGGCCGACCTGGAAACGCCCATCGGCGCCTACCTGAAGCTAGCCGACGGTAAGCCGTCGTACCTGCTGGAAAGCGTCGAGGGGGGTGAATGGCTGGGCCGCTATTCCTTCATCGGCATCGACCCGTACCTGGTCTTCAGGGCCAAGGGGGACGAGGTGCGCCTGGAGGGGCCGGGCGGCACCGAGGTCCGGCGGGCCGACCCGGTCCGGGCCTTGCGGCAACTGATGGCCCGGTTCAGGCCGGCGCTGCCCGACGTCGAACTGCCGCGTTTCTACGGGGGAGCCGTCGGTTACCTGGCCTACGATCTTGTGCGCTTTCTCGAGCGGCTGCCGGCGACGACCCCGGACGACCTGGGGCTGCCCGACTGCCTGCTGTGCCTGACCCACGTGGTGGTCGTCTTCGACCACGTCCGCCACCGGATGCTGCTGGTCGCCAATGCCCGGGTTGACGGCGAGCCCCGGGCGGCGTACCGCCAGGCGGTGGCCCGCATCGAGGCTACCCTGGCCAGGTTGAACGCCCCCGTCGCGGCGGGTGCCGGCGGTCCCGCCCGCTCGGGCCCGGCCGGCACGGCCCCCGGCGTGCCCGCGGTGGTGCCCGGCGGGGCGACTGCTCTGGCGTCGACCTGGCCCCGGGAAGCTTACGTGGCCGCCGTGGAGCGGGCCCAGGCGGCCATCGCCGCCGGGGAGGTGTTTCAGGTGGTGCTGTCCCGGCGGTCCGAGGCCCCGCTCGGCGCCCACCCCGTCGACGTGTACCGGGCGCTCAGGCGCGTCAACCCGTCGCCGTATCTCTTCTACCTTGACTTTCCCGAGGTGAAGCTGGCGGGCAGCTCCCCCGAGACGCTCGTCAGGGTCGAAGACGGCCTGGTCCAGACGAGACCCATCGCCGGCACCAGGCCCCGTGGCCGCACCCCGGCCCAGGACCGGCTGCTCGAGTACGAACTGCTGGCCGACGCCAAGGAACGGGCCGAGCACGTGATGCTGGTGGACCTGAGCCGGAACGACGTGGGACGGGTCTGCCGTTACGGGTCGGTCCGGGTGGGGCGGCTCATGGCGGTGGAGCGCTACTCCCACGTGATGCACATCGTCACCGACGTCCAGGGGGAACTGGACAGGGGGCGGGACGCCCTGGACGCCCTGTTTGCCTGCTTTCCGGCGGGGACGGTATCGGGGGCGCCCAAGGTGCGGGCCATGGAACTCATCGAGGAACTGGAACCCCACCGCCGCGGACCGTACGCCGGCGCCGTCGGCTACCTGGGTTACTCGGGCAACCTGGACACCTGCATCACCATCCGGACCATCGTCATGACCGGCGGCCGGGCGCTGGTGCAGGCGGGGGCCGGGATCGTGGCGGACTCCCGGCCCCAGCGGGAGGCCGACGAGTGCGCCAGCAAGGCCCAGGCGCTTTTCCGAGCCCTGGAGCTGGCGGAGCAACAGGCCGCCGGCCGGCAGGCGGCGGCTCCATACCCCGCCGCGGCGGGCAGGGGGGGCTAGCCATGGTCCTGGTCATCGACAACTACGATTCCTTCACCTACAACCTGGTGCAGTACCTGGGCGAACTCGGCGCCGAGGTCCAGGTGGTCAGAAACGACGCGGTGTCCCTGGAGGACATCGGCCGTCTGGGGCCTGAACGGCTGGTGATCTCGCCGGGACCCGGCCGGCCCGAGGCGGCCGGCATCACGGTGGCCTGCATCAGGGAGTTCGGGTCCCGCCTGCCCGTCCTGGGGGTGTGCCTGGGGCACCAGGCCATCGGCGTGGCGTACGGGGGCCGGGTGGTGCGGGCGCCCGAGCCGATGCACGGCAAGACCAGCTGGGTGACACACGACGGTCTGGGCGTCTACCGGGGACTGCCCAACCCCATGGCGGCCACCCGCTACCACTCGCTGGTGGTGTCCCCCGAGGGGCTGCCGCCGTGTCTGGAGATCACGGCCGAGGCCCCGGACCGGACGATCATGGGGCTGCGTCACCGGAACCTGCCGGTGGAGGGGGTCCAGTTCCACCCGGAATCGGTACTCACGGCCGAGGGCAAGCGCCTGATCGAGAACTTCCTGGCCCGGTAGATCCCGAGCCGGGCGGGCCGGAGGAGGGATTCCATGCTCAAGCCGTTTCTCAGGCAGGTGGTGGAGGGCCAAGACCTGACGGAGGTCGACGCGCGGGCGGCCATGGAGCTGATCGTGGCCGGCCAGGCCACGCCGGCCCAGGTGGGGGCGTTTCTCGCGGCCCTGCGGTTGAAGGGGGAAACGGTGGCCGAGATCACCGGTTTCGCCCGGGTCATGCGCGAGCGGGCCACGCCGGTCAGGACCAGCCGGCGGCCGCTGGTGGACACCTGCGGCACCGGCGGCGACGGAAGCCTCACCTTCAACCTGTCGACGGGCGCCGCCCTGGTGGCCGCCGGGGCCGGGGCGGCCGTGGCCAAGCACGGCAACCGCGCCGTGTCGTCCCGGGCGGGCAGCGCCGACGTCCTGGAGGCCCTGGGCGTCTTCGTGGCCCTGGACGGAGAGGCCGCCGGCCGGTGCCTGGACGCGGTGGGGATCGGTTTTCTGTTCGCGCCCCTCTTGCACCAGGCCATGGGGCACGTGGCCGGACCCCGCCGGGAACTGGGCTTCCGGACCGTGTTCAACTGTCTGGGGCCGCTGACCAACCCGGCCGGCGCCCAGCGCCAGGTGGTGGGGGTCCACGACCCGGGGCTCGCGCAGACGCTGGCGCGGGTCCTGGCCGAGCTTGGCACGGAGCGGGCTCTGGTGGTGCACGGCGGCGATGGGCTCGACGAGATCAGCCTGGGAGCGGAGACGCTGGTGGTGGAGGTGGCCGGGGGCAGCGTCCGCCGCCGGACCCTCCACCCCGCGGACACGGGCCTACGGCCCGCTCCCCTGGCGACGCTCCGTGGCGGCGACGCCGCCACCAACGCGGCCATCCTCCTGGGCGTGCTGGAGGGCCGGCCCGGCCCGGCCCGGGACGCCGTGCTCCTGAACGCCGCCGCGGCCCTCGTCGTGGCCGGGCTGGCCGGGGAGCTGCGGGAGGCGGTCGTCCTGGCGGCCCGGGCCGTGGACTCGGGCGCCGCCCTGGCCAGGCTGGAAGAACTGCGGCGGACCACGACCGCCCTGGCGGCGCGGCCGTCGCAGGCGGGCCCGGCGGCCGCCGGGGCCGGGGGCGGTGCCGGCCGTGGCTAGACCGGTGGGAACGACGGCGTCGCTCCTGGACCGGATCCTGGCCGCCAGGGCCCGCTCGGTAGCGGGCACCCGGGCGGCCCGCCCGGCGGCCGGCCTCGAGGCGGACCTGACAAGTGGGGCGGCGCCCGGGGCGGGGCCGCGGCGCGACTTCCTCGCCGCGCTGTGGCGGGCGGCGAGCGAACGGGACCCGGCGGTGGTGGCCGAGTTCAAGCGCCGGTCGCCGTCGCGTGGCCCGCTGCGGCCCCAGGCGGACCCGGCGGACGTGGCCCGGGCGTACGCCAGGGCCGGGGCGGCAGCCCTGTCGGTGCTGACCGAGGGCCCCTTTTTCGGTGGCTCCCCGGGTGACCTGGTGGCCGCCCGCGCCGCGGTGGACCTGCCGGTGCTCCGCAAGGATTTCGTCATCGACCCCTACCAGGTGCTGGAGTCCCGCTGGCTGGGGGCCGACGCGGTGCTGCTCATCGCCAGGTGCCTGGAGCCGTCCGGCCTGCGGGCCCTGGTGGCGGAGGCGCTGGCCCTGGGCCTGGTCCCCCTGGTGGAGGTCCACGACCGTCGCGACCTGGAGTTTGCGCTTGAGGCGGGCGCGCCGGCGGTGGCGATCAACCACCGCGACCTGGCCACCTTCCAGACGGACCCGAGCCTGACCGAGCGGCTGGCGCCGCTGGTGCCGGCCGGCACGCCCGTCGTGGCCGCGAGCGGCATCCGGCGCCGCGCGGACGCCCTCCGGCTCCGGCGGGCCGGGGCCACGGCCATCCTGGTGGGCGAGGCGCTCTTGACGGCCAGGGATCCCGGCCGGGCGCTGGGCCGGCTCTTGGGGAAGGAGGGGGCGCGGTGCGGGTCCGGGTGAAGGTTTGCGGCATCCAGAGCCTGGCGGCGGCGGAGGCGGCGGTGGTGGCCGGAGCGGACATGCTGGGCTTTGTCTTCGCTCCCGGCCGGCGCCGCATCGGCGTGGATCAGGCCCGCTCCATCACGGCCGCCCTGCCCCCGTCCGTCACCAGGGTCGGCGTGTTCGTCGACGCCCCGCCGGGGGTCGTGAGGTCGGTGGCCGAGAGCTGCGGTCTGGACGCGGTCCAGCTTCACGGGAGCGAGTCGCCCGCCGCCTGCGAGGCGGTCGGGCTGCCGGTCATCAAGGCCGTCCGGGTGCGAGACGCCTCGAGCCTCGAGCGCCTTCGCGCCTACCGGGTGGCGGCGTACCTGGTGGACGCCTACCACCCCGCCGCTCCCGGGGGCACCGGGACGCCCTTTGACTGGAGGCTGGTGGCGCCGGGCGCCTGGGAGCGTCCGGGACCGCTGTTCCTTGCCGGCGGGCTGACCCCAGCCACCGTGGGCCGCGCCCTCACGGCCGTCCGCCCGGACGGCGTAGACGTGTCGTCGGGGGTGGAGACGGCGGGGGTCAAAGACCCCACGAAGCTCCGGGAGTTCGTCGCCGCCGTGCGGCGCTGGGAGGCTGGTGCGGATGGCCACTGACCGA
This sequence comes from Symbiobacterium thermophilum, assembly GCA_020725105.1. GTDB lineage: Bacteria > Bacillota > Sulfobacillia > DYFQ01 > DYFQ01 > DYFQ01. The sequence goes on along the minus strand of DYFQ01000005.1, from coordinate 22,633 downwards.
GCGCGGCCGGCTGCCGGCCCCGACCGGGCCGGGCGGTTCGGCCCCTACGGGGGACGGTACGTGCCCGAAACCGTCATGCCGGCGCTGCTGGAACTCGAGGCGGCGTACCGCGCCGCCCGGGCGGACCGGGGCTTCCGGGCGGAACTCCGGCGGCTGTTGCGCGAGGTGGTGGGGCGGCCGAGTCCCCTCACCGCCGCGCCGCGGCTGGCCCGGGCCGCAGGTGGCGGGCACCTGAAACTCTACCTGAAGCGGGAGGACCTCAACCACACGGGGGCCCACAAGATCAACAACACCCTGGGCCAGGCCCTGCTGGCGGCGCGCATGAAGAAGCGCCGGCTGGTGGCGGAGACCGGAGCCGGCCAGCACGGGGTGGCGGCCGCCACCGCCGCCGCCCTCTTCGGGCTGGAGTGCGTGGTCTACATGGGTGAGGAAGACATTGCCCGCCAGGCCCTCAACGTGGTGCGGATGGAACTCCTGGGCGCCGAGGTGAGACCGGTGAGCTCCGGGACCCGGACCCTCAAGGACGCCACCAGTGAGGCCATCCGCGACTGGGTGACCAACGTGGAGACGACCCACTACATCATCGGGTCGGTGGTGGGGCCCCACCCCTATCCCATGCTGGTCCGGGACTTCCAGGCGATCATCGGCCGGGAGGTCCGGGCGCAGCTCCGGGCGGCCGAGGGCCGGGGCCCCGACTGGCTGGTGGCCTGCGTGGGCGGGGGGTCCAACGCCATCGGGCTGTTCTTCCCCTTCCTGCGTGACCCCGCCGTCCGGCTGGTGGGCGTGGAGGCCGGCGGCGCCGGGCTCGACACCGGGCGCCACGCCGCGACCCTCACCGCCGGCCGCCCCGGGGTGCTGCACGGCGCCTTGAGCTACCTGCTTCAGGACGGCGAGGGCCAGGTGCGGCCGGCCCACTCGGTGTCGGCCGGGCTGGACTACCCCGGCGTGGGGCCGGAACACAGCTGGCTGAAGGACACCGGCCGGGCCGAGTACGTCTCCGTCTCCGACCACGACGCCCTGCGCGGCGCCGAGCTCCTGGCCCGCGCGGAGGGAATCATCCCCGCCCTCGAACCGGCCCACGCCGTGGCGTACCTGCCGGAAGTCGCCCGGCGCGCGCGCCCCGGCGACGTGGTGGTCCTCTGCCTGTCGGGGCGCGGCGACAAGGACGTGGAGACCATCGCCCGCTGGGGCCGGGGGGCGGCCGCCGGCGCGGTGGCGGGAGGGACCGGCCGTGGCGAGTAGGATCCGGGCGCGGCAACCGGTCGAGGTGACCGGCGGGCCTCGGCCGCCGGACCCGGCCGGCACCGGCATCGGCCGGCTGGAGTCGACTTTTGCCCGGCTTCGCCGCCAGGGGAAAAAGGCCCTCATCACCTACGTGACCGCCGGCGACCCCTCAGGAGAGGCCACCGTCTCGGCGGGCGTGGCCATGGCCGGCGCCGGGGCCGACGTGGTGGAAATCGGGATTCCCTTTTCCGACCCCCTGGCCGACGGGCCCACCATCCAGCAGGCTTCCCGGCGGGCCCTGGCCGCCGGAACGACCCCCGCCCGCGTGCTGGAGTGGGTGGTCCGTCTCCGGGGGCTGACACCGATACCCCTGGTGCTCCTGAGCTACGTGAATCCGCTGCTGCAGTACGGGCCCGAGCGCTTCTGCCGGGACGCCGCCCGGGCCGGCGCCGACGGCCTGATCGTCCCCGACCTGCCCCTGGAGGAGGCGGACCTGCTGGGGCCCGCCGCCGAGACGGCCGGGCTGGCGATGGTGCCCCTGGTGGCGCCCACCACGCCCCCCGGGCGCCTGGCGGCCATCTGCGGCCGGGCCCGCGGGTTCGTGTACGCCGTTTCACTGGTGGGGGTGACCGGCGCCCGAGAGAATCTGTCTCAACGGCTGGCGCCGCTGGTGGCCGCGGTGAGGGCCGTCACCTCGCTTCCGGTGGCCGCCGGCTTTGGCATCGCCACCCCGGAGCAGGCCAGGCAGGCGGCCCGCCAGGCCGACGGGGTCGTCGTCGGGTCGGCCCTGGTCAGCCTGGCTGCCCGGGGGGGCGGGCCGGAGGCGGTCGCCGCGCGGGTGGCGGGGCTGGTGGCCGAACTCCGCCGGGCGCTGGACGGTCCGGGCGAGCCGGAGACGCCCGTTACCAGAGGGGTCGGAGCGGCGCCCGCCGAATAGGCCGGGGGGCAGGGCTGGCCGGGAGGCGATCGCGTGGAACGGGTGGCCATCGTCGGCGTCGGACTCATCGGTGGGAGCCTGGGCATGGCGTGGCGGCGCGCGCGGAGCGTCGCCCGGGTCACGGGCATCGACCCGTCCGAAGCCGCGCTGGAACGGGCGCGGGAACTGGAGGCCATCGACGACGGCACCACCGACCTGGCGGCGGGCCTCAGCGAGGCCACCGTGGTGGTATTGGCCTCGCCGCCGGGGGCCATGGAGCGGCTGGCCCCGGCGCTGGCCCGGGCGGTGGCTCCCGGTACGGTGGTCACCGACGTGGGTAGCACCAAGCAGCGGGTGGTGGCCCTGATGGAGGCCGCGCTGCCGTCCGGGACCCCCTTCGTGGGCGGCCACCCGATGGCGGGGTCCGACCGGTCAGGGGTCGAGGCGGCGGACCCCTTTCTCTTTCAGAACGCCGTCTACGTGCTGACCCCCACGCCGGCCACCGACCCTGAGGCGCTGGCCCGCGTCAGGCGCCTGGTGGAACTGACGGGCGCGCTACCCCTGGAGATGGACCCGGGCCAGCACGACCTGGTGGTGGCGGCCATCAGTCACCTGCCGCTGGTGGTGGCCGTGGCGCTGATCCACGCCGTCCTGGACCTGGAACCGGAGCACCCCGAGGTGCTCAGGCTGGCCGCCGGGGGCTTCAGGGACACGACACGGGTCGCGTCCAGCCCGGCCTCCCTCTGGCAGGACATCCTGGCGTCCAAAGCTGGTCCTGTCCGGGCGGTGCTGCGGAAGTTCCGGACCCACCTGGAGCGGCTCGACCGGGCGCTCGAGCTGCGGGACGCCGGGGCGCTGGCACGGGCCCTTGAACGGGCGGGCCAGGGGCGGGCGCGGATACCCACCGTCAGCAAGGGGCTCCTGCCCGCCAGCTTCGACGCGGTCGTCGTGGCCGAGGACCGCCCCGGGGAGATCGGCCGGCTGGCCACCGCCCTGGGAGCGGCCGGGGTGAACATCCGGGACCTGGAGATCCTGCGGGTCCGGGAAGGTGAGGGCGGCACCGTCCGGCTGGCCTTTGCCAGCCGCGAGGCGCAGGCCCGAGCCCTGGCGGTTCTCCGGGAGGCAGGGTTCAAGGCCCACCGGCGGGACTAGGCGGGTCAGGCACGAGGTACGACCCTGAGGTGGCGAAGAGGATGTCCACGGTTTACCAGACGCCGCTGCCCGACCCTTATCCGGTCCGGCCGCTGGCCGGACCGCCGGACGCCAGGCTGACGGTGCCGGGCTCCAAGAGCATCACCAACCGGGCCCTGGTCCTGGGAGCCCTGGCGGCGGGGACCACCGTCATCGAGGGCGCCCTCTTCGCCGAGGACCCCGAGGTGATGGCCGCCTGCCTGCGCCGCCTGGGCACGGAAGTCCGGGCGGAAGCGGCGGCCGGCCGGTTCACCGTCGCGGGTACCGGGGGCCGGCTGGCGACTCCCGCCGCGCCCCTCTTCGTCGGGAACGCCGGCACCGCCGCCAGATTTCTCACCGCCCTGGCGACCCTGGCTCCGGGTCCCGTCAGGCTCGACGGCGTACCGCGCATGCGAGAGCGGCCTATCCAACCCCTGCTGGACGCGCTGGTCTCGCTCGGCGCCCCGGCCCGCAGCCTTGACGGGACCGGCTGCCCCCCGGTGGAGGTGGCCGGCGGCGGACTTCCCGGCGGTGAGGCTACCCTGGAGGCGAGCCTCTCCAGCCAGTACCTGACGGCGCTGCTGCTGGTGGGCCCCTACGCCCGCCGGGACGTTACCGTGCGGCTCGCCGGTCCGCTGGTGGCCAGGCCGTACGTGGACATGACCGTCCGGATGATGGCCGAGTTCGGGGTGGAGGTCGAATGCCCCGACCCCGCCACCTTCCACGTGCGGGCCGGCCAGCGCTACCGGGCCCGGCCGTACCGGGTGGAACCCGACGCGTCCAGCGCTTCGTACTTCTTCGCCGCGGCGGCCATCACCGGCGGCCGCGTGAGGGTGGACGGCCTGCGGCCCGGCTCGCTGCAGGGAGACACGGGTTTCGTGACGGTGCTGGAGGCGATGGGCTGCCGGGTGGAGCGGGGCGCGGACTGGATCGCGGTGACGGGCCCGGCCGATGGGCGGCTGGCCGGCATCGACGCCGACCTGAACGCCATGTCAGACATGGCCCTCACCCTGGCGGCCATCGCTCCGTTCGCGGCCGGACCGGTCCGCATCCGGGGCATCGGGCATACCAGGGTCCAGGAGACGGACCGGGTGCGGGCCGTCGCCACCGAACTGGAGCGGCTGGGCGTCACCGTGGCCGAGGAGGAGGCCGGCCTGGTGATCACCCCGGGTCCGCTGCGGCCGGCGACGGTCAGGACGTACGGTGACCACCGGATGGCGATGGCCTTTTCCGTCCCTGGGCTCAGGGTAGCCGGGATCGCCATCGCCGACCCGGGCTGCGTGAGAAAGACCTTCCCCGGCTTCTTCGCGGCCCTGGAGGCGCTGGCCGGGCAGGGGGCGGGCCGCTAGACACCGGTGTAGTGGGGGGCCCGCTCCTCACCGATGGCCTCGTGGAAGGCCATGTTCAGCCCGTCCGCCACCACCCTGGCCATCTGGTCGATCTGCACGTCCACCTCCTTCGGGGTGACCATCAGGTCGCCCACGTAAGGGTGGAGCACCTCCTTGATGAGTTCCTGCTTCTCGACCTCCTCCATCTGGCTCACGATCTGGAGCAGGCTGGCGTGCTGGCGCAACTGGTCCAGCAGCAAGGAGATGGTATCCTGGGCCACGGTCACGGCGTGGACCACTGACGGGACGCCCACGGCGATGACGGGGATGCCCATGGTGGCCTGGGTGATGCCGACCCGGCGGTTGCCCACCCCCGAGCCCGGGTGAATGCCCGTGTCGGCCAGTTGCACGGTGGTCATGACCCGGTCCAGGTTGCGGGCGGCCAGGGCGTCGGCGGCCACCACCACGTGGGGGCGGATCTTGTCGGCGACACCCTTGATGATCTCCCAGGTCTCGATGCCGGTGAGACCCAGCACCCCGGGGGCGAGGGCGCACACCGACCGCAGGCCGCCGGCCAGTTCCGACGGGGCGTAGGTGTGCAGGTGGCGGGTGATGAGGAGATTGTCCACCACCCGCGGCCCCAGGGCGTCCGGGGTGGCGTTCCAGTTGCCCAGCCCCACCACGAAGACGGACGGGTGCTGCGACCAGTCGAGGAGCCGCCGGAGCTCGCGGGCGACCACCGAGGAGACCTGCTCCTCGACTTCCCGGCTGCGTTCCCTGAGGGCGCGGCACTCGACGGTGATGTAGCGGCCGCGGCTCTTGCCCATGAGCCGTTCGGCCTCGGCGGTCAGGATGTGGACCCGGGTGACCTTGACCGGCCCGACCTGTTCTTCTTCCACCCCCACGCCGGGCACCTCACGGGCGCCGGAGACCTGCAGGAACTCCCGGGCCTCCAGCGCCAGGTCGGTCCGGATCCCGGCGAGACCGGCAGGCGGTTCGCCGTCGGCTGCCATGATCATCCTCCTCGGAATCTAACCTGTCCTGGGCGGCCGGACCATATCCCGGCAATATTGCCTGGTAAAGGGACTGAGGCGCCGGTAAAATAGTTGTAGGAGCCATCAGTCGGAGGTGCCCCGCTCCATGGACCGGGAGACGGAGCTTCTGGAACACCTGAGCGACCGGGACCTTGACTTCGTCGTCGGGGCCGTGGTGGCGGAGCCTCGCGAGCGGCCTCGTGTCCGCGAGCTGGTGCGCGACAAGGCCGACTTCGTCGAGTTGATGCTGGACGACCCCCGCCTTTACCGGCGGATCGTGGCCGACCAGGAGATCCTGCTCAAGGTGTCGCCGTACCTGTTGTTCACCGTGCTGCTCCGCCAGGTCCGGCGGGAGCTGTCCCGCTCCTGGACGCTGGAGTGGACGGGCCCGCGGGAACGGGTGCCGGTCTTCGACGCGCCCACCGTCCGGGCCGTGCTCGAGAATCCCACTCACCGGCGTTACCTGGCGGAGATGCTGGCGTCGTTCACCCGCGTCCACAGCGCCACCCTGCACGTCAGGGTGGGCGACCGGACCGTCCGGCTCCGCGTGAGCGAACTGGACCCCAGATCCCTTGAGCGCCTGGTGGAACTGGTGGGCGAGACGCAGCGGCTGGCCCTGTGGCGACGGCTGGGCGACGTCACCCTCTTTCTCACCGGGATCTTCCCGGATCACCTGGGAGCGGGCACCCTGGGGGCGCGGCTTCCGGGAGCCGATGATGAGTGGGGGCGGGCGAAAGGCCGGGAGGAACGGGGCCTGGCCATCGAGACGCTGGACGCGCTGGAGCGCCAGGGCCAGCTATACTACAGGCGGGCGGCGGAACACCCCAACGCGCCGTTGACCGGGCTCGATCAGGTCCTGGGTGGCCTGGCCGACGAGTTCAGGTCGGCCCGCAAGGCCCTCAACTTCCTGGCCGACCGCTTCATCCACCACCTGCGCTTCAGCTGGTTTCCCTCGCCCTCCTGAGCAAGGGACAATCCGGGGTCCAGCCCCGGCACGGGGAGGCGGCCGCCGTGCGCATGCGGGTCGCGGGAGGCGACAGGCGCGGGTTTCCCCTCAGGACGCCGCGGCGGGCCCGGGTCCGTCCCACTCCTGAACTGGTGCGCAGCGCCCTCTTCAACGCCCTGCGGGGAGTGGCCGGCGCCAGGGTGCTCGACCTCTACGCGGGGGTGGGCGCCGTGGGTATCGAGGCCTTGTCCCGCGGCGCCCGGCACGCGGTATTTGTCGAACGGGATCGGGTCTGTCTGTCGGTGCTCCGGGAGAACCTCCGGGCCACCGGGCTGGCGGACCGGGCCCGGGTGGTGGCCGGGGACGCCATCGCCGCCGTGGCGCAGCTCGGCCGGCAGGGTACCGGCTTTGACCTTGTGTTTCTTGACCCACCCTACGACCTGGGCCTGGTGGAGCCCACCCTTCGCGCGCTGGCCCGCGAGGGTCTGGTGCGCGAGGGAGGTCTGGCCGTGGCCCAGCACCCGCGGCGGGAGGTGCCTCCCCAGTCTGTTGATGGTCTGGTGCTGGTGCGCACCAGGAGCTACGGCGACACCTGCCTGTCCTTCTACCGGTCGCCGGACCCTTCCGTCGACGTTCCGACAGCGTCTGACACCGGGGGCGGCCTGCCGGAGGATTCCGGTCCCCAGGACACGAATGGCTGAGGCGGCCCGGAAGGGTGGGTGGGCATGAACAGCGCGGTGTACCCGGGAAGCTTTGACCCGGTGACCTACGGCCATCTGGACATCATCGAACGGGGCGCCAGAACCTTCGACCACCTGATGGTGGTGGTCTTCCGCAACGCCGCCAAGGTTCCCCTGTTCACCGTCGACGAGCGGCTAGACATGCTAAGGCAGGTTACCAGCCACCTGCCCAACGTGGAGGTGGACGCCGCCGAGGGGCTGGTGGTGGAATATGCCCGCCGGCGAGGGGCCAGGATCATCCTGAAGAGCCTGCGGGTGGTCTCCGACTTCGAGTACGAACTCATGATGGCACTCATGAACAAGAAGCTGAACGAGTCGCTGGAGACGGTGTTCATGATGACCTCGTCGGAGCACCTGTTTCTCTCGTCCAGCATCGTGCGGGAACTTGCCAGCCTCGGCGCCAGCGTGGCCCACCTGGTGCCGCCCTACGTGGCGGAGCAGTTGCGCCTGAAGATGAAGCAGGCGGCGGTGCGGCCGCCGGGGGCCGGTGACGATGGGCGCACCATCTGACCGGACAACGGGCACCGGGGGACCGGGACCGCGGGAAGGCGGCCGCGGCCATGGGAGGAGGACCGCTCGCGTGCAGCCGGGGGACGATTTCAGCCGGATGGAGCAGGGCATCCTGGACCTGGTGCAGCGGCTGGAAGACCTGGTGGCCGACAGCCACCGGGTACCGCTCACCAACAAGGTGCTCGTGGACGAGCAGGAGTTATATGGCCTGCTGGACGAACTGCGCCGGGTGCTTCCGGAGGAACTGGCCCAGGCCCGGTTCATCGTGCGGGACCGGGACCGGATCCTGGCGGAAGCCCGCGAGACGGCGGAGCGGCTGGTCAGCCAGGGACGGGAAGAGGGCGCGCGCCTGGCCGGTGAGGCGGAGGTGATGCGGCTGGCCCAGGCCGAGGCCGAGGAGATACTGGAGAAGGCCAAGGCGGTGGCGCGGGAGATCCGGCTGGGAGCCGACCGTTACGCCGACGAGGTCCTGAGCAAGGTTGAGGGCGGCCTGGAGCGGACCATCAAGACCATCCGCCAGAGCCGGCTCGAACTCACCGGTCAGTCACCCGCCGACCGCCACGACGGCGGCGTGGAACGCTCACCGTCGCCCGCCCGCCCGGCGGGCAAGGCGCTGCGCGGCAAGGAAAGAGAAGCGGGCTAGCCGGCCACAGGCCGTCTAGCCCCGCCTTTCGCCAGGCTTTCCGGCGCCTACTGGCGCTGGAACGGGCCGGCTCCGAAGGCCTGCTGGCCCGCCTGGAGTTGCTGCCCCTGCTGGAACTGCTGGGTCGGAGGGGGAAGAGCCCCACCCGCAATCTGCTGTTCGGCGAGGGCGATCATCCGGCGGACCATGTTACCACCGACGGCGCCGTTCTGGCGCGCCGGAACGTCCCCCAGATAGCCCCGGTAGTTGGGAATGCCGATCTCCTGAGCGACCTGGAACTTCAGTTGCTCCAGGGCTTGCTGCGCGCCGGGTACCAGAGCGCGGTTCCTGCGCTGACCCGCAGCCATGGTGAGATCACCTCCCTTGCTACGCATAGGCTGGCTTTGGCCCCGGGCGGGCATACGAGAGAATTTATACCAGGGCTTTAATTAACGAAACGGGCCTCGAAGCCTGGCGACCAAGAAGAGCGCGAGCCCGGGCAGGACCAGCCACGCCGCCATGCGGGCGCTGGAGGCCAACCTCACGAGCCAGGGCACGGGTGCCGGGTCGAGGCCCGCCATGGCGGTGACCGCCCGCACGAGCCCGGCGCCGCCCGCCGCGGCGTGGCCCAGCGGTTCCCAGAGCACCACGGTCCACGCCGCGGCAAGCACGCCGTGGGCCAGGCGCGCCACGACATAAGGCCTGATGGACAGGTCGGTGCCCTGGATGATGCTGGCGACCTGGGCCTGGACCGACAGGCCCGACCAGGCGATGATGGCCGACGCCACCGCCACCCGCTGGAGCAGGGGCACCGCCGCCTGGCTGGCCATCTGGGTGCCGATGGTGATCTCGAACAGCCCGGCCACCAGGGCTTCCGCCGCCGGACGTTCCAGGCCCAGGGGTCCGGCCAGCTTCAAGAAGAGGCCGGCCAGCCACCCGACGGCCCCCACCCTGATCAGCATCCGGATGATCACGGAGAACAGGATGATGAAGCCGCCGATCAGCAGCAAGGTGTTCACGGAAGAGCGGATGGCGTCGCCCATGAGTTGCCCGAGCGCGCGGGCGTCCTTCACCCTGGCCTCGTAGAGGGCGTCCAGCGCCCGCAGCGGCAGCGGCCGGTCGCCGGAGCCACCGGCCACGGCCGGCGTCCGTTCGCCGCGCGCCTGGTAGAAGCGAAGCCCCAGCCCGACCCCAAGGGCCGAGAGGTAATGGGCGGCCATGATCACGCCGGCCAGGCGGACGTCGGCAAACATGCCCACCGCCACCGCCCCGGACATGAACAGCGGGTCGGCCGTGTTACAGAAGGACATCAGCCGTTCGCCTTCCGGGCGGGAGACCAGTTTCTCCCGCCGCATCCGGGAGGTGAGGATGGAACCGATGGGGTAGCCCGACGCCAGCCCCATGGCCAGCACAAAGGAGCCGGCCCCCGGCACGTTAAACAGAGGACGCATGAGCGGTTCCAGCAGCACGCCCATGGCGTGCACCACGCCCAGACCCATGAGGATCTCCGCGCCCACGAAGAACGGCAGGAGGGCGGGAAAGACCACCTCCCACCAGATCTTCAGGCCGTAGAGGGCGGCCTCGAAAGCCAGGTCCGGCAAAAAGACGAGGGCGATTACCACCCCCGCGGCCAGGGCGGCGGCGAGGCAGGAACCGGCGCGGGTCGGGGGCGCTGCCGAGCGGGCCGCGGCTCTTGACACGGTTACGCTGGCTCCTCCCTGGAGGTGGCTGAGCCTGGACACCACCAAGTATATTGGCGCCGGTCCATCACCAGCACCGGCCGGGGCCCGGAGCACGAGAGTCGCCGTCCTCCGCCGCCAGCTCCGGCGGGTAGCCCTCGCCGGCCTGGTGACTCTGGCCGCCGGCGCGGTGCTGGCCGCGCCCACGCCGTACTCGGCGGTCTATCCTGGCTCGGCCAGGCCGACCGGAGCCGTTCTCCGGCTGGAACTGCACGCCGCCGGGCGGCCCGACCGTCCCGGAGCCGTCCTGCTGACCACGGTGATGACTCGCGAGGCCAACGGCCTGTGGGTGCTCTGGGCCCTGGCGCACCCCGGCATCGACCTGGTCCGGACGGAGACCCTGCTGCCGGAAGGCATGAGCTCCGACGCGTACCTGGCCCGATCGCGGCGCCTCATGGAGGCCAGCCAGAAGCTGGCGTCCGTCGCGGCCCTCAGGGCTCTGGGCTTCGAGCCAACGGTCCGGGGCGCCGGAGCCAGGGTGAGCCACGTTTTCCCTTCGGCGGCCGCGGCGCTGCCACTGGAGCCGGGGGACGTCATCATCGAGGCCGCCGGCCGGCCCGTGGAACTGGTCGAGCACCTGGAGCAGGCCATCTCCCGGCTGCCTCCCGGAGCCGGGCTGGAACTTCTCGTGCGCCGGGCCGACGGGACCACGGACCGGGCCTGGGTGGCGTCCCGGGGGGCGGGGGCGGGCCCGGCCCGCTTCGGGTTCCTGGTGGAGGAGGAGGACCTGGCGGTCGGCCTGCCCGTCCCGGTGGTCATCGAGCCCGGGGCGATAGTCGGCCCCTCGGCCGGCCTGGCCTTCGCCCTGGAGATCGTGGACCAGTTGCGGGGCGGCGAGCTGACCCGGGGCCGCCTGGTGGCCGCCACCGGGGTGGTCTACTCGGACGGTCGGATCGGGCCGGTGGGCGGCATCGGCCACAAGGCCAGGGGCGCCCGGCGGGCGGGCGCCGTCGTGTTCCTGGTTCCGCGGAGCGGGAGCCTGCCGCGCCGCCCGCCGGACGGCCTCGAGGTCGTGCCCATAAGCCACCTCGGGGAAGCCATCGGCGCCCTCGAGGTCGGGCGGCCGGACGGACGGCCGCCGGCCTTTCGTTGCGGTCCGCCGGCTGTCTGTTATAATGTGGGCTCGGAGTCGCTCTCGGCCACCCGCGCGGGCGACCGCGAGAAGCGAGGTGACGCCCACTGAAGATCGACGTCAGCGACCTCAAGCGAGAGGTCGGCGCCAGGACTGCCGTCCACGGCCGGGAAGCGATCGACCCGACGGTTCACTACGGGGACCGGGTGACCTTCGAACCGGTGGAGGTCCACCTGACCTTGACCAACACCGGCCGGCGGATCGTCGCCGAGGGACGGCTGGAGACGGCGGGCCGTTTCCGCTGCAGCCGGTGCCTGGAAGAGTTCCGGCACCCTGTTTCCGTCCCGTTCAGCGCGGAGTACCAGGCCGCTCCGAGCGGGGGGGAGCCGGGGCAGGGTGGTGAGACGGAAGACGCCGACGAGGTGGTCTGGTACCACGACGACGTGATCGACACCGCCGAGGAGATCAGGCAATCGGTGCTGCTGGCCTTGCCCATGAAGCCCCTCTGCGCCGAGGACTGCCCCGGGCTGTGCCCCCGGTGCGGCCACAACCTGAAGGCGGGGCCGTGCGGGTGCACCCTTGACGACGTGGACCCCCGCCTTAGCGCCCTGAAGGATTTCAAAGCCGACCTGGAGAGCTAGTGCCTGCCGGTGCCTGCCCGGAGTTCCGTGGTTCGAAGGCTCGGGCGCCGGGCGGCCGGAAGAAGGAGCGAGGAACCGATGGCTGTTCCGAAGCGAAAGACGTCCCGGGCGCGCCGCGGCGACCGGCGGGCCCACTGGAAGCTGGAGGCGCCCCGGCTGGTGCCCTGCCCCCGATGCCACCAGCCCAAGCTGCCCCACCGGGTCTGCCCGGAGTGCGGCTACTACGCGGGGCGGCAGGTCGTCGAGACCGAGAAAGAGTAGGCCGATCGGCCAGGAGCGGGCCGGCCGGCTTCGCGGCCGGAGCGTCGCCGTGGCGGTGCCGGGGCCCTCGGCCCGGCGCCTTTTTCATTTCGCGTCCCCCGCCGCGCCCCTCGTTGCGCGGCCCGGCAGGAGTAGGTATAATCGGGGGCGTATCTTACCATCAAATCTTAGGAGCAGATCATGAATACTGCTCCTAGCACGGGATGAGTTCATGGCCTACAAGGGATTGGGCGGCGGCACACCGAAGGAGGAGCGCCAGCGCCGGCTGACCAAGCGGCTGGTGGAGAACCCGTTCCTCACCGACGAGGAACTGGCCCAGCACTTCGGCGTCAGCGTCCAGACCATCCGCCTCGACCGCCTGACCCTGGGCATTCCCGAACTGCGAGAACGGATGAAGGTGGTGGCCGGCCGGGCTTACAGCCAGGTCAGGTCGCTGGGCTCCCGCGAGATCGTCGGCGAACTCATCGACGTCGAACTCGGCAAGAGCGGCCTGTCGGTGCTGGAGACCACGCCGGACATGGTGTTCGAGCGGAGCCAGGTCGTCCGGGGCCACTACATCTTCGCCCAGGCTGACTCTCTGGCCATCGCGCTCGTCGACGCCGACGTGGTCCTGACCGGCCTGGCCAACATCAAGTTCCGCCGCCCGGTCAGGGTCGGCGAGAAGCTGGTGGCCAAGGCCGAGGTGCTGCGGAAAAAGGGGAACCAGCACGTGGTACTGGTGGTGACCAAGGTGGGCCAGGAGCCGGTCTTCCGGGGGAAGTTCGTCGTGTTTGCCCTGGACGAGTGGGAACGCCGGCTGGCCCAGGCCGGGCAGGTTGAGCTCGGGGTGGGGCGGGGGTCCGCCGCCCGTCGTCCAGGCGGCCCCGGCCCGTCGGAGAGAGGCCGCGCATGAGGATCGCCGTGGATGGGCTCGGCGGAGACCAGGCTCCCTCCGCTCCGGTACTGGGCGGCCTCTGGGCCGCTCACCAGTGGGACCTGGAGATCGCCCTCGTCGGCCCGCCCGAGCCACTGGAGGCCGAGGTGCGGCGGGCGGTGGCGGCCCATCGCCAGCTGGCCCGGGCGGCCGCCCGCCTGACCATCGCTCCCGCCAGCCAGGTGATCGAGCCCGACGAAGCTCCCGTTCGCGCCCTCCGGAGGAAGCGGGATTCCAGCCTGGTCGTGGGCATCGACCTGGTGAAGACCGGCAGGGCCCAGGCTCTGGTGTCGGCCGGTAGTACCGGCGCGCTGATGGCCGGCGGCCTCCTGGAACTGGGACGGATCCCCGGGCTGGACCGGCCGGCCCTGCCCGCCGTCGTGCCCACCCTGCGCGGGCCGGGGACCGTGCTCCTCGACGTGGGCGCCAACCCTGAGGCTCGTCCCGAACACCTCCTGCAATTCGCGGTCATGGGCAGCATGTACGCCGAGACGGTGCTGGGCCGGAGCCGGCCCACCGTGGGGCTGGTGAACATCGGTTCGGAGCCGACCAAGGGGCCGGAGACCTACAGGGCCGCCTACCGCCTGCTGGCCGCCAGCGAGCTCAACTTTGTCGGCAACGTGGAGGCGCGGGAGCTGCCGCTGGGCGCGGTGGACGTGCTGGTCTGCGACGGCTTTACCGGGAACGTCCTCCTCAAGCACACCGAGGGGCTGGCCACGGGGCTGTTCCAGGCCATGCGGGAGGAACTGGGCCGGCGGCCCTTGACCCGGCTGGGGGGGCTCCTGGTACGCCCGGGCGTCCGGAGTATCCGCCGCCGGATGGACTACCGGGAGTACGGCGGGTTACCGTTGCTGGGCCTTGACGGCGTGATCATCAAGTGCCACGGCAGTTCAGACGCCCTGGCACTGAAGAACGGCATCCGGGCAGCGCGCGCCGCGGTGGAACAAGGACTGGTGGAGCGGCTGCGAGCCCGGTTCGGAGGAGGTGGGGCCCGTGGCCAGCGAGCAGGCGACCGGCATTCAGGCGCCGGTGACCAGGCCTGAGCTTGAGCGCTCTACCCGGACGGACGAGACCTCTGGCGCCCCGCGGCCAGCGGCGCAGCCGGAGCGCCGGCCCGGCCGAAGGGCCCAGCGGGCGCGGACCGCCGCCATCGCGGGCCTGGGTTACTGTACCGGCGAGCGGGTGCTGACCAATTCCGAACTCGAGCAGATGGTCGAGACATCCGACGAGTGGATCGTGGCCCGGACGGGTATCCGGGAGCGCCGGATCAACGGCCCGGAGCAGGCCACCTCCGACCTGGCGGTGGCCGCCGCCCGGCAGGCCCTGGAAGACGCCGGCTACGGTCCGGAGGAGCTGGACTGCATCATCGTGGGTACCGTCACGCCGGATATGCCCTTTCCCTCCACGGCGTGTCTGGTGCAGCGGCGCATCGGCGCCCTGGGGTCGGCCGCCTTCGACCTGGGGGCCGCCTGCGCCGGATTCATCTACGCCCTCGAGGTGGGGGCCAAGTTCATCGAGACGGGCGTCTACGACACCGTGCTGGTGATCGGCGGCGAAACCCTTTCGAAGATCACCGACTACGCGGACCGCTCCACGTCGGTGCTCTTCGGCGACGGAGCCGGCGCGGCGCTCCTGCGCCCGTCAACCCAGGGCTTCGGCGTGCTGGCCAGCTATCTCGGGGCGGACGGTTCGGGAGCCGACCTGTTGAAACTGCCGGCAGGCGGCTCACGGCTCCCCGCTTCTCACGACACCGTCAACCGGCGGCTCCACTACATCCAGATGAACGGACCGGAGGTTTTCAAGTTCGCCGTGCGGATGATGGGCGACGCCTGCCTGAAGGCCCTGGAGATCGCGGGGCTGGACAAGCGCGACGTGGACGTGTTCGTGCCCCACCAGGCCAACTGGCGGATCATCGACGCCGCCGCCCGGCGGCTGGGGGTGCCGGAAGAGCGGGTCGTGGTGAACATCAGCCACTACGGCAACATGTCCTCCGGTTCGGTGCCGGTGGCGCTGACTCAGGCGGTGAGGGCCGGCAAGATCAAGCGGGGCGACATCGTCGTGCTGGTGGCGTTCGGGGCGGGCCTGACGTGGGGGGCGACGGTGCTCCGGTGGGGGCAGGACGCC
The DNA here is from genome assembly GCA_020725105.1 of Symbiobacterium thermophilum. Taxonomy (GTDB): domain Bacteria; phylum Bacillota; class Sulfobacillia; order DYFQ01; family DYFQ01; genus DYFQ01. Next base: position 7,393 of record DYFQ01000005.1, on the reverse strand, counting down.
GAGGCTCCCGAGGCCGCGACCTAGGCAGGCCATGAAGGAGGTTTGACCGTGAGCAAGGTGCGCATTGTTACCGATTCGACGGCCGATCTCCCCCGGCAGCTGGTGGACCTTTACGGGATCACCGTGGTCCCGCTGACGGTTCACTTCGGTCCCGAGGAGTACAAGGACTACGTGGAACTGACCCCCGACGACTTCTTCGGGAAGCTGGGTCAGAGCCCCCACCTGCCCCGCACTTCCCAGCCGTCTCCCGCGGACTTCAAGGCCGCCTACGAGGCGGCGGCGAAAAAAGCCGACTGGATCCTGTCCATCCACATCTCCGCGGCCCTTTCAGGAACCTGCCAGTCGGCGGTCATGGCCCGGGACATGCTGCCGGGGCTCGACATCGAGATCCTCGACACGCGCTCGGCCTCCCTCGGCGTGGGGCTGGCCGTCCTGGCGGCCGCCCGGGCGGCCGAGGCCGGGGCGGACCGGGCGGAGATCCTGGGCGCGGCCCGGCGGGTCATCGACCGGTCGCACGTCTTCTTCGCCGTGGACACCCTGGAGTACCTGGAGAAGAACGGGCGGATCGGCAAGGCCCAGGCGCTGCTGGGCGGGCTCCTCAAGATCAAGCCCGTCCTGACCCTGGACAACGGCGTGGTCGCCCCCTTCGAGAAGGTCCGGGGCAAGCCCAAGGTCATCCCGCGCCTGGCGGAGATCGCCGCCGAGCGGCTGGGAGGCGCCCGCGTCCGGGCGGCCGTGGTGCACGGCGCGGCGCCCGAGGAGGCGGAGGCCCTCAAGAACGCCCTGGCGGCCAAGCTCGACGTCGAGGACATGCTGATCGGGCAGATCGGCGCGGTCATCGGCTGCCACACCGGGCCCGGGGTTCTGGGCTGGATCGCCCACCCGGTGTAGCTAAGAGTGCTGATGGCGCGGATCGGCTTTGTCTTCCCGGGCCAGGGGGCGCAGTACGTGGGGATGGGACGGGCGCTGGCCGAGGCGTACCCGGTGGCCCGCGAACTGTTCGCCAGGGCCGGCGACGCGCTCGGCACGGACCTGGCCCGGCTGTGCTTCGAGGGGCCGGAAGAAGAACTGACGAAGACGGCCAACGCGCAGCCGGCCATCCTGACGGTGGCGGTGGCCGTGGCCGAGGTCCTGTCCGGGCAGGGGGTCGAGGCGGAAGCGGCGGCCGGCCTGTCGCTGGGGGAATACTCGGCGCTGGTCTGGGCGCGGGCGCTGGCCTTCGAGGACGCCGTTCGCGTCGTCCGGCTGCGGGGCCAGTTCATGCAGGAGGCGGTGCCCCTGGGCAGGGGTACCATGGCCGCCGTCATCGGGCTTGACGCCGGGGTGGTGGTGGACCTGTGCCGCCAGGCGTCCACGGCCGGGCTGGTCGAGGCGGCCAACTTCAACGGGCCGGGCCAGGTGGCGGTATCGGGCGAGGTCGACGCGGTGGAGCGGGTGATGGAACTGGCCCGGCAGGCCGGCGCCCGCCGCGTCCAGCGGCTTTCTGTTTCGGCGCCCTTTCACTGCGCGCTCCTGGAGCCGGCCAGGATCCGGCTGGCGGAGGTCCTGGCCGGTGTCGCCATCAAGGATCCGGCCCGGCCGGTGGTGGCCAACGTGGACGGCCGGGTGGTCCGGACGGCCGAGGAGGTGCGGGACGCCCTGGTGCGCCAGGTCTCGAGCCCCGTTCGCTGGGAGGACTGCGTCCGGACCATGGCCGGCCTGGGGATCGAGGTCTTCGTGGAACCCGGACCGGGCAAGGTGCTCAGCGGCCTGGTGCGCCGGATCCTCCCCGAGGCCCGGTCGGTGGCGGTGGAGGAGCCCGGGTCCATTTCCACGTTCCTTGAATCGCTGGGGGGCGTTTGCTAAGATGTTGCTGGCCTCGCGGGTAGCGCTGGTAACCGGGGCTTCCCGGGGTATCGGGCGGGCCATCGCGCTGGAACTGGCGGCCCAGGGCGCCGCGGTGGCGGTCAACTTCGTCCGCTCCCGCGAGGGGGCGGAGGCCACCGTCTCGGCCATCGAGGCGCGGGGCGGGCGAGCCCTCGCCGTGGGGGCCGACGTCGGGCGGCGGGGCGAGGCGCAGGAGCTCGTCGAGCGGGTCCTGGATGCCTTCGGCCAGCTTGACATTCTGGTGAACAACGCCGGGATCACCCGGGACGGGCTCCTGGTGCGGATGAGGGACGACGACTGGCACGCCGTCCTGGACACCGATCTGAGCGGCGTGTTTTACTGCACCCGCGCCGCGGCCCGGCCCATGATCAGGCAGCGGTTCGGCCGGATCATCAACGTGACGTCCGTGGCCGGGCTGACCGGGAACCCGGGCCAGGCCAACTACGCGGCGGCCAAGGCCGGCGTGATCGGCTTCACCAAGGCGGTGGCCAGAGAACTGGCGTCGCGCAACGTCACCTGCAACGCCGTGGCGCCCGGTCTCATCGAGACCGACATGACCATCGGGCTGGCGGAGGAAAACCGCCAGCGGCTCGCAAATGTCATCCCCTTGGGCCGCCTCGGGCGGCCTGAGGACGTGGCTGGAGCCGTAGCCTTTCTCGCGTCCCCTGCTGCCGACTACATCACCGGGCAGGTGTTGTGCGTCGATGGAGGAATGGTGATGTAGCGCCGGACCGGGGGGCCAAGCGTTCATCCGCCGGGGAGGGAGCTTTCCCCGGCGGCCGAGTCGGGTTAAGGGAGGTGAGGCCGGTGGCCGGCAAGGAAGCCATTTTCGAGAAGGTCAAAGCCATCATTGTCGAGCAGCTCGGCGTGGAAGAAGACGAGGTGACCCCTGAGGCCTCCTTCATCGACGACCTCGGCGCCGATTCGCTCGACCTGGTGGAACTGATCATGGCGATGGAAGAGGAATTCGGCACGGAGATTCCCGACGAGGACGCCGAGAAGATCGTGACCGTCGGGGACGCCGTCGAATACATCCGGGAGCATCAGTAATCCGGGCGTCAAGCCACTGCTCAAGCCAGGGTCGAGTCCCGCCCCGCTCCGGGCGGGACTTGGACTGGACGGGAGTTGAACGACGGTGCGGCAACGAGTGGTTGTGACCGGGCTCGGAGCGGTGACTCCGCTTGGTCTGAGCGCCGAGAGCACCTGGCGGGCCATGCTGGAGGGGCGTTCCGGCGTGCGCCGGGTCACCAGGTTCGACCCGACGCCCTATCCGGCACAGATCGGGGCGGAGGTCAAGGACTTTGACCCCACCGCCTTCATCGAGAAGAAAGAGGCCCGCCGGATGGACCGCTTTACCCAGTTCGCGGTGGCCGCCACCCGGATGGCCATGGAGGACGCCGGGCTGGATACCCGCGACCTGGATCCCCGTCGGGTCGGCGTGATCATGGGTACGGGCATCGGCGGCATGGAGACCCTGGCCGAGCAGTTCCACACCCTGCTGGACAGGGGTCCGGACCGGGTCAGCCCCTTCTTCATCCCCATGATGATCGCCAACATGGCCGCCGGGCACACGGCCATCCTGTTCAACGCGCGGGGGCCCAATCACACGGTGGTGACCGCCTGCGCGGCGTCGGCCAACGCCATCGGGGAAGCCTTCCGGACCCTGCGGGAGGGCACCGCCGAGGTGATGATCACCGGCGGCAGCGAGGCCGCCTTCGTGCCCCTGGCCTACGCCGGTTTCTGTGCCATGCGGGCCTTTTCCACCCGCAACGACGAGCCCGAACGGGCTTCACGCCCCTTCGACGCCCGGCGTGACGGTTTCGTGATGGGCGAGGGGGCCGGGATCATGATCCTGGAGACCCTGGACCACGCGCGGGCCAGGGGGGCGCGGATCTACGCCGAGGTGCTCGGCTACGGCTCCTCCGCCGACGCCCATCACGTGGTCCAGCCGCCGGCCGACGGCGCCGGCGGCGCCGAGTCCATGCGGCGGGCCCTGGCCGACGCCGGCCTCGACCCGTCCGCCGTGGACTACATCAACGCCCACGGCACCTCCACGCCCCTGGGCGACGTGGCCGAGACCGTCGCCGTCAAGGATGTCTTCGGCGAGCACGCCCGCCGGCTGGCCATCAGTTCGACCAAGTCGATGACGGGGCACCTCCTGGGCGCCGCGGGCGCGCTTGAGCTCATCGCCTGCGTGCTGGCCATCAGGGACGGCATCCTGCCGCCGACCATCAACTACGAGGTGCCCGACCCCGAGTGCGACCTGGATTACGTGCCCAACCGGGCCAGGCCGGCCCCCGTCCGGGTGGCGCTCTCCAACTCCTTCGGCTTCGGCGGGCAGAACGCGAGCGTCATCGTGGGCCGGTGGGAGGACGCCTGAGCGCCGTGGTGCCGCCGGGTAGCGACGGGCGGCCGGACCCGCCCCCGAAGAGCCTGTGGGAGTTTCTGCCGCCCGGCGCCCTGCGGGACCAGGCCCTGACCCATCCCTCCTATGCCCACGAGCACCCCGGCCGGGCCGGCCGGGACAACCAGCGCCTGGAGTTTCTCGGCGACGCCGTTCTGGGGCTGGCCGTGGCCCACCTGCTCCACGAGGGTTTCCCCGAGCGGTCCGAAGGCGACCTGACCCGGTTCCGGGCGGCGCTGGTCTCCGAGGGTTGTCTGGCCCGGAAGGCTCGCGCGGCGGGGATCGGCCCCCTGCTCCGCCTGGGCTGCGGCGAGGCCGCCACCGGCGGCCGGGACAAGCCGTCGGTGCTGGCGGCGGCGATGGAGGCCTGCCTGGGCGCCGTCTACCTGACGGTGGGCTTCGAGGGGGTGCTGGCCCTCTGCGCCGGGCTCTGGGGCCCCGACCTTGAGGCCCTGGCGGCCGGGCCGGTGCCCGGCGACTTCAAGACGAGGCTGCAGGAATGGGCGCAGGCCAGGGGCGTGCCGCTGGAATACCGGGTGCTGCGGGAGGAAGGGCCGCCGCACGACCGTACCTTCCTGGTGGCGGTAAGGGTGGGCGGGCAGACAGCGGGAGAGGGCCGCGGGCGCTCCCTCAAGGCGGCCGAACAGGAGGCGGCCAGGGTTGCCCTGGAGCGCGTGGAGGCGCCCGCCGACGACGGCAAGGCTTAACCCCAGCGGCAGGAATTTTCAGCCAGGAAGAGAAGTAAACGCCAACCTACCCCGCGGGTTCATCGTAGCAGCACTCTCGTCGCGCTGAGGAGGTATAGGAGGGTTGGAAGTACTGAAGGTCTCAGCCTCGTCCAAGCCAAAGTCAGTCGCTGGGGCCCTGGCAGCGGTGCTGCGTGAGCGGGGCAGCGCGGAGGTGCAGGCGGTCGGCGCGGGAGCAGTGAACCAGGCAGTCAAGGCCATCGCCATCACTCGCGGGTACGTTGCCCCCAACGGGATCGATCTCGTCACCATTCCTGCCTTCGCCGAAATCGTCATCGACGGGGAGGAACGAACGGCCATCAAGTTCATCGTTGAACCGAGATAGGCGCCGTGCCCGCGGCAGGCGGCGCCCTTCCGGGCAGCTGGCGGCGGCCGCGTGCCCACCGGGGTAGGGACAGCGGACCGCCGCCGGGCGGCTCGCGGGAGCCGCGGCCAGGGCGCGCGTTGAGTTGAGGGTCAGGGGCCCGTCCCGCCGGCCACGCCGGCGCGGCGGGCCGTTTCATTCCGCGCCGTTTCGGGCTTTCCCCTGGCCACCGGTCTGTCGTAACATGGGGGCTGGGCGGGCCCAACAACTGGGGGGTTGCCGGGTTGTACCTGCGCCGGGTGGAGATCTTCGGGTTCAAGTCCTTCGCCGATCGCATCAACCTGGAACTGGAGCCGGGCATCACCGCCATCGTGGGGCCCAACGGGGTGGGCAAGTCCAACATCGTGGAAGCGCTCAGGTGGGTCCTGGGAGAGCAAAGCGCCCGCGAACTCAGGGGTACCCGGATGGAAGACGTGATCTTCGCCGGCTCGGACCGCCGAAGACCGCTGGGGCTGGCGGAGGTGGCCGTCGTCCTGGACAACTCCGACGGTACCCTCCCCGTGGACTTCGGCGAGGTCACCCTGACCCGGCGGGTCTACCGGAGCGGCGAGTCGGAGTACCTGTTCAACGGCGTGCCCTGCCGTCTGAAGGACATCTCCGACCTGATCATGGACACCGGCCTGGGGCGGGAGGCCTACAACTTCATCCACCAGGGCAAGGTTGACGACGTGCTGTCGGCCCGTCCCGAGGACCGGCGCAGCCTCCTGGAGGAAGCGGCCGGGATCACCCGCTACCGCCTGCGCAAGCGGGAGGCGCTGCGCCGCCTGGAGGAGACCGATCAGCACCTGCTCCGGGTGGGTGACGTGATCGCCGAGCTCCACGCCCAGTTCGGCCCGGTGGAGGAGCAGGCCCGCCTGGCCCGGCAGTTCCAGGCCTACCGGACGGAACTCGACGGGCTGGAGATCGCCCTCTACACCGCCGAGCTGGCGACACTGGGGGCGGAGGCAAGCCGCGCCCGGCAGGTCGTCGCCCAGCTCCAGCGCCAGCTGGCGGAGGCCGAAACCAGGCTGGAGGAACTGGACGGCCAGGCAGAGGCGGCCCGGGTCCGGTTGGGCGAACTAGACGAGGCGCTCGGCGCCCGCCGCCGGAACCTGGCCCGGGCCGCCCAGGAACTGGAGGAAGCCCGCGACCTGGCGGCCACCGCCCGTGCCCGGGCGGCCAGGCTCGAAGCCGACACCGAGCGCCAGGCCGCCCTGGCCCGTGAACTCGCCAGCGAGGTGGAAACCGCGGCCACCCAGGCGGCGGCGGCCGAGGAGGCCCTCGGGGTCCAGGAGGCGGCCCTGGCGGCCCGGGAGGCAGAACTGGCCGCCGCCGGCGACGTCAGGCGCCGCGAGGAGGCGGTCCTGAAGGACCTCGAGGCGAAACTGGCCGCCGAGCGCGCCGCCACCGCGGCCCTCCGGGAGGAGCAGGCGCGGCTGGAGGCCCGGCGGGCGGCGCTGGCCGAGGGCGCCCGGCTCCGGGCGGCCCGGCGGGAAGAACTGGAGGGCGAGGCCCGGGAGCTGGCCAGCCGGCAGGCGGCGGTCGGGAAACGCCGGGCCGAGCTGGGCGCCAGGGCCGAAAGACTGGCCGCCGAAGGCCAGGCGCACCGTGACGGGCTGGCGGCCGCCGGCGGCGCCCTCGACCGGGGCCGGGAGGAGGCCGCCGCGGCCAGGCAGGCCGCCGACGCAAAGTGGCGGGAGCTTGAAGGTCTCCTGGCAAGACAGGAGGCCCTGGCGGAAATGGACCGGGCGCTTGAGGGGCTGGAGGCCGGGCCACGGGCCGTCCTGGCCGCCCGGCACGCGGGGGAGGAGGCCTTCGGGGGCGTCGTTGGCGTCCTCGGTCGCCTGGTCCAGGTCGAGGCAGGGTACGAGCGTGCCGTCGGTGCGGCGCTGGGCCCCCTCCTTGACGGCCTGGTGGTGGAGTCGCCTGCCGCCGCGCGCCGGGCAGCCGAAGCGTTCGCCGCGTCAGGCTCTGGCCGGGTCTCTTTCCTGGTGCCCCCCGCCGGCCGCCACGGCCGGCCGCCCAGGGCCGCCG
>DYFQ01000047.1 GCA_020725105.1 Symbiobacterium thermophilum | reverse complement strand
GGGCTTGTCACCCGCCGCACCGGGCCCCACTCAGCCGTGGCGGGCGCCCTGGCCCCGGAGAAGGAGGCCGGCTTGACCTTGGCCCGGGCCGACAGGCGCTGCATCAGGCGGCGAAAGGCAAGTTCCAGTTCGCGGCCGTACCGCCGGAAGATGTCGTAGAGCCGCCATCCCGTTTCGGTAAGGCGGTAGCCGCCGCGGGGGTCCGGCGTGACCAGGCCCCGGTTGGCCCAGTTCTCCAGGACGTCTTCGGCCCGCAGGCCACGCCGGTCAAAGCCCCTTTTCATCTCGGACCAGCTTTCCCGGCTGGCCAGGGCCTCCAGGAGCGAACGGGCCTCCTCCACGCCGCCCAGGGCCTCCGCCAGTTCCAGCGCGGACTGGACTTCGGCGGGGTCCGGATGACTGCCGCCGGCCGGCGGCTGCTGGGCGCCGTCCTCCTTCAGCAGGGAGTCGATGTAGTCCGAGTAGGGACTGGCGTCCATGGTGCCGTTGGGCGGCCCCTCTTCGGCCCGCAGGCTCTCGATCTTGCGAAGCTCGAACCCCTGGCGGGCCACTTCCGTCTCGACCGCCCAGGCGAGGGTGAAGACCAGCTTCAGATGGTCCCGGGGCCAGCCCACGGCCAGGTGAACGTGGTTGAGGTGCGAGTGTCGCAAGGACGCTTTCCGGCCGTAGATGAGCGAACCCGAGGCCCGGCCACCACCGACGCCGGTCTGGATGTCCAGGTAGTCCAGGAGACGGGGCGCCTCGGAAGTCCGGCGTCCGAGGGCGCGGCGGACGGCGGCGGCCACGGCCCGCTGGTCCACCTGGGCCACCTCGTGGAAGATGTCCAGGTGGATGACCTCCCCGGACTGCCCGCGGCCGTAAAAGAACTGCCCGGCGTCCAGGTGGCGGTGGATGCGGACCTCCCGGGGCGCGGCGGGGTCGAGGGTGTGCACCTTGGTGCTGAGAACCCCCGCCTCGCCAAGGCGCAGGCCCTGCCCCCGCTCCAACCTGGCCGCCACCTCACGGGTCAGGGTCTCGAACTGCTCGGCCGCCTGGTCCCAGTCCGGCCACTCATGAGGCCCCGGCACCGGCGGGTCCCCCTACCTCAGCGGGCGGTCTTCCGGAGTGAGGATCTCAGCCGGCGAAAGCTGCCAGACAAACCTGGCCGGCAGTGGGGGTGCCACGGCCGGAAAGCGGGTCGGGTCCGGGGCGTGGAACCGGGTGTCCGCTGAAGGCAGGTACGGCTCGTGAGTGCCCTCGCCCAGCCCGGGCCACAGACGCCGGGGGCTTGCCGTTCCCGGCCCGTGGACTTCCGGGCTGCCCTCCCCCTGCGCGCCGAAACCAAGCTTGAACCGGTCCACCAGGCGGTGCCACAGGGTCGACCGGTCCTGATCGCCGGGGTCGGCGGCCGCCGGCGCGTTCTCCGGCTGGCCACTTCTGGCCTGCGAGGCGCCGGGCGGCGGGCCTGTCTGCCCGCGGGCCGCCGGTCCGGCCACCTGCTCGCTCCCGCCGTCTTCCCGCCGGACGTCGGGACGCAGCCGGTCCAGGATCCTGGCCAGCGTGGCGACGTCGGTGCGGTGGCCCAGCGCCAGCGGTGCCGCCCGGTGCAGGTCGGAGAGGGTGACTTCCTCGCGGCCGTCCAGGATGCAGAACAGGGCGGCCGCCGTCTGCAGGGCTTCCACCCCCCGCAGGCTCTCCAGGCTGAACTGCACGTAGATCTCGGCCAGCTGGTCCTTGAGGCTGGCCGGGAACTTGACCCGCGGCGCCCGAGCGGCCCGGTCACCCAGCCGCCCGCGGGCCTCGGCCAGGGCCCGGGCCACCCTTTCGTCGGCCCGCCGCGCCGGGTCTTGCGACTTACCGTTGAAGGTGGCCTCAAACCCCTGGGTGAGGATGTCGTGGACGACCCGGGCGGCGTCTGGCCGGCTCATGGTCACCACCAGGTCGAACCGGTCAGACAGTTGCTTGCGAACCTCCTCCAGCGGCCCGGGGTCCTCGTCGGGGTTGGAGGCGGCCCACACCGAAGCCCGGACCTCCAGTTCCACCGTGGGCAGACCGGTCTCCTCGATCTGGACCCGCCCGGGCTTGGTCCCCATCACGTCCAGCAGCACGTCGGCCAGTTCAGGCGAGGTGTCCGCCAGCCGGTTGATCTCGTCGACGAAGATGATGCCCCGGTGGGCCTGGGGGATGGTGCCGGGCAACAGCGCCGCCTGGGGCCGGGCCGGGTCTGCCAGCCGGGCCAGGTCGATGGATCCCACCGCGGTGCCCACCTTGGAAGAATGGGAAAGCTCGAGGAAGGGCACGGAAATCAACTCCACCCCCAGCGCCCGCGCCTCGTCGGGGTCCAGGTCCCGGTGGGCGGGGCAGTGGGGCTGCTCGGGATCACAGTTGTAGAGGCACCCCTTGATCCTGGGGATCGTGGGCAGGGCCTGGCGGGCGGCCCGCATGATGGTGGTCTTGCCCGTGCCCCGCAGGCCCTCCGCGTGCAGGTGCAGCGGCCGCCCCATCAAGGTGGAGATGACGGACATCTCGATGGCGTCGAACAGTTTCTGGTTGCCAGCGTGGCGAACCAGTTCCGGATAGGTCTTCATGGACGCGGCCTCCTGACCTGGGATTGGGTCGACGGCGATACGCTTAGTCTGTCCGGGGCGGTAGAAATTAAAAGGCCCCGAACCGGGGCCAAGCTGCAGAGATTTGGCAGATGAGGCCGGTTGTGCCTAGCGGGCGGCGGGCTGGAGCGGCCCCCGCCGCGCGCGCTCGGCGCGCTCGCGCCAGGCCACCCAGAGGGGGCCGGCCACGAAGATGGACGAGTAAGCGCCCAGCGTGATGCCGATGAGCAGCGTCAGGGCGAAGTCCTGGGTGGTGCGGCCGCCGAACGCGTAGATGGCTCCCACCGCCAGGAGGGTCGTCACCGCCGTGTTGATGGACCGGGGCAGCGTCTCGATGACCGAGCGGTTGGCCACCTCGGCGAAGGACTCCTTTCGCCGGTGCTTCAGGTTCTCCCTGATCCGGTCGAAGATGATGACCGTGTCGTTCACCGAGTAGCCGATGATGGTCAGGATGGCGGCCACAAAGGGCGCCGAGACCTCGATACCGATGAGGGACACCAGGCCCATCGACACCAGGGCGTCGTGAATGAGCGCGACGATGGCCGCCACGCCGAACCTGAAGTCAAACCGGTACGAGAGGTAGGCCACGATACCCACCGACGCCAGGGCCACCGCCCACAGGGCGTTCAGCACCAGTTCCCGGCCGATGAGGGCCGACACTCGTTCGGTGGAGGCGTCGGTGATGGGCGACACCCGTTCTTCCAGGGCCCGCCTGACGGCGTCCTCCTCACCCGGAGCCAGGAACCGGGTCTTCACGAAGACCTCGCGGGGATCGCCCAAGTTCACCCTGACGCTGGAGGTGCCCAGGTCGAAGCCCTCCAGCACGGCTCTGACCTCGCCCGTGGTGACCGGCCGGTCGAAGGTAAACGCGAAGGAAGTCCCGCCGGTGAAGTCGATGCCCAGGTTCAGGCCACGGCCACCCAGCGCCAGCAGGGAAATGCCGACCAGGATCGCCGAGAGCAAGAACCAGTAGCGGCGGGTGCCGATGAAGTCCAGGCGGCTGACGAATGACCGCGGGCCAGTCATCTCCCGTTGCCTCCCCTACGACCGCGCCCGGCCGGGAACGGCGGCGCCCGTTCCCAGGAGCGGCCCCGGCCGGACCAGCCGCGCCCGCACCAGCAACCGCAAGAGGTACCGGGTGAACAGAATGGCCGTCACCATGCTGGCCAGCACCCCGATGGACAGGGTCACGGCGAAGCCGCGGATGGGTCCGGTCCCGAACTTGAACAGGACCGCGGCGGCGATCAGGGTGGTGACGTTGCCGTCCAGGATGGCGGTAAAGCCCCGGATGAAGCCGGACTCCATGGCCGCCCGGAAGGTCTTGCCGGTGCGGAGTTCTTCTCTGATCCGCTCGAAGATGATGACGTTGGCGTCGACCGCCATGCCCAGCGACAGCACGATGCCCGCCACCCCCGGCAGGGTCAGCACGGCGTTGATGCCGGCCAGGGTGGCCAGGAAGAGAAGCATGTAGACCACCAGGGCGAAGCTGGCCACCAGTCCCAGCAGGCGGTAGTAGGCCAGCATGTACGCGACCACCGCGGTGAGGCCGATGATCACGGCGACCCGCGACCGTGCTACCGACTCCTGGCCCAGGGTGGCGGAGATCTCGCGGACCTCCTCCACCTGCATGTGCAGGGGCAGGGCGCCGATGTTCAGGATGGTGGCCACCCGCTGGGCTTCCTGCAGGTTCGCGTAGCCGGTGATCTGGGCGTCCTCGATGGCCGGGCTCTGGACCACCGGCGACTGGACCAGGTCCTGGTCCAGGTAGATGTCGATCCGGCACTCCGGCGCCGCGCTGCCGGGACAGCCGGGCGTGTTGAACACTTCCGTGGTGGCCTCGCTGAACTTCCGCTTGCCCTCGGGGGTGAACTCCAGCAGCACCATGGGCTCGTTGGCCTGGCTGAGGGCGGCCTGGGCGTTCCTCAGGTCCTTGCCCGTCACCACCACCCGCCCGTCGTGCCGGCGGAACTCCAGGTTGGCGATGCTGACGATGTCAAGGGCTTCCCGCTCGGTGACGCCGGCCAGTTCCACCACGATCCGGGGCTGGTCGGTCACCCGGTAGATGTTGGGTTCGGACACCCCGAGCCGGTCCACGCGCTCGCGGATGACGCCCAGGGCGGCGCGGAGGCCCTCCTCGGTCACGGCCACCTCCGGCGTGTCGTAGGCCTGCAGCACCATCCGGGTGCCGCCGCGGAGGTCCAGACCGAGCCGGATGTACTCCAGCACCGAATGGGCAACCGTGAAGTAGTAGACGCTCCCCGCCACCACGGCGAGGATGAAGACGAGCATGAGAACATGTCGTCGGGTGACGTGCAGGAAGATGGCCAGGCCACCGAGGAGAACGACCGTCAGGGCCAGCTGGAGAAACTCCCGCTCGGTCACCAGAGATCCCCTCAATTCCCCAGATTCGGGCGCTTCAGGGCGAATTTCACGATTTTGGGCCGCATCCGCGCAAAAGCGCTTCCGCAGCCACGCTACCGATTATAGCCCTCCGTGAAAAAGCTTGTCAACGCACGCTAGAGCATCCGCACCCCGTTCACCAGGAGGCCAAAGCGGCAGCCGAGGAACGAGGCGGCCCGCCGGCAGAGCAGCATGCGGGGCAAGAACAGTTCGAAGTACTCCATCACCGGCGAGATGCCGGTATCGATTCGAAGCTCCAGGTCGATGCTCCGCCGGTCCGGGTGAACCCGGAGAAAGGACCGTTCGACGGCGTAGTTCACCCGGTCGTGCTGGTCGAAGCTGGTCGGCTCAGGGTTGCGCACCCGCGTCCGGTGAACGTCGGACTTGTCCGCCAGGATGAGCCCGGCGGAGACGTTGGACACCACGTGGGCGTCGGGTTCCTCGTGATTGCCGATGGCGCCCATGACCACCGCCGCCTCACCCGGGTCGGCGCCGAGCCGCCGGAGGACATCAAAAGCCAGCCAGGCGCCGGCCACGGGGTGATCGCGGCGGCCGGCCACGTGGCCGATGTCGTGAAGGTAGCCGGCGATGGCCGCCACTTCCGCCTCCCGCCGGGGGAACCCCAGGCGGGCCATGAGGTTGAAGGCGGTGCGGCTGACCAGGCGGGCGTGCCGAAAGCCGTGCTCGGTGTAACCCATGGCGGCCAGGTGCTCCTCACCCTGCGTGATGAAGATCCGCACCATGGGATCACGGCTCACGACGGCCGCCGTGATCGGCCTGGGTTCAGCCGGCCCGGCCATCGGGCAGGTCCCCTTCCGGCGCGCGGCGGCGGTGGTCTTGCGTCCACCGCCGGGCCAGGGCCAGCACGCGGGCGAGCACTTCGTCGGGGCTGAGCCCGTCCGTGGGCAGCCACAGGTCGCAGTGGGCGATGGCGTCGGCCAGCCGCCGCCGTTCCGCCTCCAGGAGCCGGGGGCCGAGCGTTCCCGGACGCCGCCGCTGGACCGTGGCGTAGCTGGCGTCCAGCACGACCGTCAGGTCCGCCGGCCGCCGCCGCCAGAGCCGCGGCGCCAGGGAGTGCTCCTGGACCACGCAGAAAGCCGGGTAACCCAGGGCTTTCAGCCCCTTCACCAGCGTGGTCTTGCCCGACGCCGACACCCCCAGCACGGCAATGACCGGCAATCGGGGGGCGTGGGGATCAGGGCTCATCCGCCGCCTCCCAGAATCTTTCAAACGGGAAACGACACCAGCATCCGGCGAACCTTTTCTCCGGCGACCTCCGGCGCCAGCCCTAGGACGACCACGGTCATATCATCCCCGGGCCTGCCGGCGTCCTGGGCCACCGCCCAGTCCAGGATCCGGTCGCAGGCGGCGGCGGGCGACCGGGCGTCGGCCTCGAGGGCCAGGGCCTCCAGTTCGGCGGGCACCCCCCGCTCGCCCCGGCGGCCGGCGGCGAGCACTCCGTCGGTCATGGCCACCACCACGGTGCCCGGTTCCATGGGCACCTGGGCCACGGCCGGCCTGAGCGACTCCCGGAAGCCGATGGGCTCCGCCGGCTCGTCTAACCGGCGAAAGGCGCCGCCCGAGACCACCAGCACCGGGCAAGCCGAGTTTCGCGAGATGACCAGCGTCCGCGACCACAGATCGGCGGACACGAGCGTCAGGTCGGTGGACACCTTGCCCTCCCTGGCGGCGAAGAGAAAGTCGTGGACCGCCCGGGCCACCGCTCCGTCGCGGGCCCCGTCGGCCAGGAGCGCCAGGGCCCGGGCGACCACCAGCCGTGACAGGCGCTTGGCGGCTGGACCGCTGCCCTGGCCGTCGGCGATGATGGCGGTGAGGCCGCCCCTGGGTCGCTCCACCACCTCCACGGTGTCGCCGGACTCGCCCACCCCGTACTTGGGCAGCTTGGCCACGGCCACGCGAATCTCCACGCTAACCGCTCCTCGTGGCCAGCACCCGCCGGTCGCCCACCCGCCGGGTCCACCTGATGGCGTCCAGGTGCTCCAGGATGGGCACGGCGAACTTCCGGCTGGTGCCCATGGCCTCCCGAAGCTGGCTGGTGGTGGCCGGGCCGTGGGCGCTGATGTAACGGGCGACGGCCTCCCGGGCCCGTTCCAGTCCCTCCGGGTGCAGGTAGAGGTCGGTGGCCAGCCTGACCAGCCTGCCCTCTTCCACCAGGTGGGCCAGGAGTTCCTCGGCGCTGACGCCCGGAGACGGGCCCCGACCCGACCTGGCCTCCGCCAGCGCTTCCTCTACCGACGGCGGCGCGGTGCCGCCCCGCCGGAACGCGTCCTCAACCCGGGCGGCCAGGTCCCGCACGGCCGGGTCCGCGGCCGGCTCGAAACCGGCCAGGGCCACCTTGCCTTCACGCACCCTCAGGGTGCCGGTGGTCTGCAACGCGCCGAGCACGGCGTCGTAAGCCCTCGCGTCGAGAGCCCGCAGGGCCCGGCCCTTCAGTTCCTCCTTGGGGACTCCCCGCCGCAGGGGATACTGCCGGTGGTACTCCTGGAGCACCGCTCGCACCCGGTCCAGGTAGCGGGTGAGGGTGGAGCCGGCCACCACCAGGCCACCGGCCAGGGTGCTGACGCCTCCCTGAGCCCCCAGGGCGGCCAGCCCTTCGGCCACCAGCTCCTCCAGGAGTCCCAGCCGCTGCGCCAGGTCCCCGGGAGAGGCGGGCCGCTCGTCCCGTTCCAGGAGCGCCAGGATGAGTTCGGCGGGCCCCCCCCGCTCCTTCAGGCGGAGTTCCTTCAGGGCCACGGCGCGGGACCGACGCCGGGGGTGGGGTTCGATGACGGCTCCGCCGCCGGCGGTGACGACGGGAGAATAGTGGCGGATGATGAAGTGGTCGCCTGAGACCACCGCCAGAGGCGTCTCCGAGCGGAAGCGGACCAGCCCCGACTGCCCGGGTTCCAGCCTGTCCCCCTCCAGGATCACCAGGCGGCCGAGGACTTCCGCCGTGCCGGTGTGCAGCCGGACCCGGGTGCGGGTGGCGATGGGCCGGGGGCAGTCCGGCAACAGGTGAAGCCGGCCCTCGAAGACCGTCGTCGGCCGGAGGACGCCGGGGGTCGCCAGCACGTCGCCCCGCCGGATGGCGCTGCGTTCCGCTCCGGACAGGTTGAGGGCCACCCGGTGGCCGGCCACCGCCCGCTCCACCTCGCGCTCGTGCACCTGCACGCCACGGACCCGCACCTCCAGGCCGGCCGGCAGGAGTTCCAGCCGGTCGTCCCGGCGAACCGACCCCGTCACCAGAGTCCCGGTGACCACCGTCCCGAACCCGGCCACCGAGAACACCCGGTCCACCGGCAGCCTGGCGAAAGCCCGATCGTCCCGGGGCCTCACCCGGTCGGCCAGGCCCTCGAGCGCCTCGAGGAGCGCGTCCAGGCCCTGACCCGTGACTGCCGAAACCCGGACCACGGGCGCGCCCTCCAGGAAGGTGCCACGGACGGCGTCGCGGACCTCCTCCTCCACCAGGTCCAGCCACTCGCCGTCCACCAGATCACACTTGGTGATGACCACGCAGCCGGCGCCGACCTCCAGCAGCGACACGATGGCCAGGTGCTCCCGGGTCTGGGGCATGACCCCCTCGTCGGCGGCCACCACCAGCATGACCAGGTCGATGCCGGTCACTCCGGCCAGCATGTTCCTGATGAAGCGCTCGTGGCCGGGGACGTCGACGATGGCCGCCGGGCGGCCCCCGGGCAGGGTGAAGCGGGCAAACCCCAGGTCAATAGAGATCCCCCGGCGCTTCTCGTCCGGCAGGCGGTCGGTGTCGACGCCGGTCAGCGCCTTCACCAGCACCGTCTTGCCGTGATCCACGTGCCCGGCGGTGCCGATGACCACCGGTCTGAGCCCCGGAGTGGCTTCGCCGGAAGCGGGTGTGGCGGGCTGGACCTGGCGCGAGGCCGCTCACTCCTCGGGGGGGAATGAGGTGCACTGTCCTTCGCGAGCTATTGTATCACAGCTGTAGGAGGCCCCGATTGCCCTGCGGGGAGGCCCCTTGCCCCTCCGCGGGCAGGCCACATCAGACCCGCCCGACGGCCGCCATCGCAACGACGGCTACTTCCCCGAAATAGCTCTCCTGGCCCATGTACATGCAGTGTACGGAACCCTACTCTAATATTGAGTAAAGTCTAGTTTCAGCCGGGAGGCGTCCCGCTGGTGAACCGCGACCGCCGGCAGCGGATCATGCATGCCGCCGCCGCCCTGCTGGAGAACAAGGCGCACCACGACGAGGTGACCGTCGCGGCCATCGCGGAACGGGCCGCGGTGAGCAAGGCCACCCTTTACCGGCACTTCCCCACAAAGGCCGACCTGCTGTCCGCGCTGGAGCGCGGCGGGCACCGTGTTCCGCCACCGGGGCCGGGCCGCCGGGAGCAGATCCTGGAGGCAGCCCTCGGGGTTCTGGGCAAGGCGGGGTTCAAGGGCTTTACCATGGACGCCATTGCCCGGGCTACCGGACTCACCCCCGCCGCCCTCTACTGGCACTTCTCCAGCAAGGAAGAACTCCTGAAGGCACTGGCCCGCCGGTACTCCGTCCTCTCCCTGGCGGAACAGCTGACGGAGGCGCCCGGGTCTACCACCCGGCCGGAAGCGAGCCTGCGCGCCTTCGCCGGGCGGCTCGCCGAGGTGGTCCTGGAGCGGGCTGACCTCTTGTGGCTGATCATCTCGGAAGCACAGGCTGAGCCGGAACTTGCCCGCGAGGTCATTGGATCAGGCCTGGGACCGGTCCTCGCGGCACTGGCCGCCTACCTTGAGGCCGGCGCGGCGCGGGGCCACTTCCGCCCCGGCAACTCCCTGGTGCGGGCCCAGGCCCTGCTGTCCCTGTTCGTGATGCTCGGCCTGGCGCGGCGGGCCTTCGGTGAGCTGCTGCCCTTCTCGGCCGAGGAAGCCAGCCGCGAGTACCTCGACATATTCCTGCGGGGCATCGCCTCCGCGCCGCGCCCCGCCAGCGAAGGAGGTCGGGAACCGTGACCGCTCCGGTCATCCAGACTTTCGGGCTCACCCGTCACTTCGGCCAGCAGGTCGCCGTGGACGGCCTGGACCTGACCGTCACCTCCGGCGAGATCTTTGCCCTGCTGGGCCCGAACGGCTCGGGCAAGACCACCACCATCCTCATGCTGGTAGGTCTGCTGCGCCCCACCGCCGGGCGGGCAAGCGTCTTCGGCATCGACCCGACGCGAGACCCTGCCGCCGTCCGGCGCCGGACCGCGGTGCTGACACAGGAAACTCTGGTCTACGACGAGCTGACGGCGCTGGAGAACCTCCGTTTCTACGCCGCCCTCTACGGCCTGTCCGGCCCGGAAGCGGCCCGCCGCATCACGGGCGCCCTCACCCTGGTGGGCCTTGAGCCCCGCCGGCACCAGCGGGTGGCCACCTTCTCCGGGGGACTCAAGCGGCGGCTGGCCCTGGCGCGGGCCCTCACCATGGAACCTGACCTGGTCATCCTCGACGAGCCCACCCTCGGCGTCGACGTCCAGACCCGGGCCGCCATCTGGGACCACGTCCGCTCGTTGAAGGCCGAGGGGAAGACCGCGATCCTCACCACCAACTACATGGAGGAAGCCGAGGCCCTGAGCGACCGGGTAGCCATCCTGGACCAGGGCCGCCTCGTCGCCCTGGGCACCGTGGAGGAACTGAAAGACCGGGTGGGCACGGACATCATCGAGGTGGACGCCCAGGCGTTCCCGCCATCAGCACTTGAGCTGCTGGGTGCGGTGCCGGGGGTCGAGGAAGTGGCCCCGACCGGGCCGGGGCGGCTGCGCCTCCGGGTCCGCGAGGGCGAGCGGGTCTTCCCGTTGGTGCTGGACCAACTCGGCGGCCACGGTCGGGTCCGGGCCGTGTCCCTGCGCCGGCCCACGCTGAACGATACGTTTCTGGCCCTGACCGGCCGTGCCCTGCGCGAGTGAGGCCAGGGACCGCGGCCGGGCCCCGGGCGACGCCATAGCTGTTGGTCAGCAAAGGAGGACCTGTCCGGTGAGCAGCTGGCTGAGAGCGGCGGCAGCCATGGCCGGTAAGGACCTGGCCATGCTCCTCCGCAACCCGCTGAGCGTGGTGGCGAACCTGGTGCCGCCCATAGGGCTCCTGGTCGTGCTGGGCGGGGTCGGTCTGGCCGCGTCGCGGGTACCGGTCGCCCTCGCTCCGCTGGGCGACGGCCCCTACACCCGGGCCCTGGTCGAGCTGGCACACACCTTCAGCTCGCCTACCTCGCCCTACTTCGACGTGCGCACCACCGACCCTCAGACTGCCCGGGCCGCCTTTGACGCGGGCCGAGTGCTTGCGGTCGTCGAAATCCCGGCCGATTTCGACTCCGGGCTTGCCGCGGGCCGGGGAGGGGTGATCCGGCTGCACCTCCACAACGTCCATGCGGACCAGGCCAAAAACTATCGCCAGCGGGCCGACCTGCTGGCCTGGGAGTTCAACCACCGGGTGCTGCCGGAGTCACTTTACCCGGTGCGGGTGAACGTCGCGATGCGTGAACGGCTGCCCCAGGAGATCCCGTTCGCCCACGTACTGGCGGCGGGCGTGGTGCCCCTGGCGATCCTGCTGGGCGGGATCTTGGGCGGCGGCTTTGGCGCGGCCAGAGAGTGGGAAGGGGGCACGGCACGGCTGCTGCTGCTGGCACCGGCCAGCCGCCTGGCCCTGGTCGCCGGCATGCTCGCCGCGGGTCTGGCCGAAGGGGCGTTCGCCGGTGCGGTCTTGCTGGCCTTGGGCATCTTCTGGTTCGGGCTTCCCGTCGCCGGCCCCCCGGGTTTGATAGCGCTGGCGGGAGGTGCCCTCGCCGGGTTCGGGGTCAGCCTGGGAACATTGGTGGGGGTGACCGCCCGGCGGATCCAACCGGTGGTAGCCTTCGCCATCTTCTTTTCCGTGCTGTCCTGGGCCTTTGGCGGCGGCATGGTCCTGATGAGCCTGGCCAGCCAGATGATGTCCCCCGCCGTCCTGGCGGTCAGCCGGTACAACCCTGCCAGCTACGGCGTGGACCTGCTGGTCCGACTGATCAACCTGGGTCACAGCCCGACGCTGGGTCGAGACCTGGCAGTCCTGGTGGCAAGCTCAGCTACCGTGGTGGCCGTGGCGGGTCTCGCCCTCAGGAGGCTGGCCGAAGGGGGGAGCCGGTGATGCATGCCCTGCTGGCTACCGGCCGGACCGACCTGCAGGTGCTGAGCCGAGACCGGCCCGTTCTCGCGGTAGGAATCCTCGTCCCCCTGGCCCTGGTCGCCATCATGACCCTCTTCTTCGGCGCTGCGGGCCAACCTGACGCCGCTCCGCTGGCACTGGTCCGGAGCGACGGGCACCCGCTGGCCGTGGATCTGGAAGAAACCTTCGCGAATGTTCGTTCGCAGTTAAGCCCGTGGTGGAAGTTGTTGCCGGACCCGCCTGACGCCGCGTGGCGGGCCTGGGAGGACGGGCGGATCCCTGCCGTCGTCGAAATCCCGGCGGACTTTTCCCACCGTCTGCAGACGACAGGCAGCGCCTCGATCATCGCGTGGCTCAACAACTACAACAGCGACCTGGACCAGAACTACCGCTACCGCTTGGGGCACACCTTGCTGGTGTATGAGGCGGCCTTTCCGGACAATCGCGGTGTCCGGGTGGACAACCTGGACGCGCTACCCCGCGACGTACCCTGGACCACGTACATGGCCGGCGGCATCTTGGCCTACGCGGCCATGGCTGCCGGCCTGGTCTACGGAGGCATTGCGTCGGTCCGTGACATCGAACGGGGCACCCTCCGGGTCATCGCCCTTTCGCCTGCCAGCCGCGCGATGGTTGGGCTCGGCAGAGCCCTTGGCGCGACCGCGGCGACGATGGGGCCGGTGACCGTGGCGGGACTGGCCGCATGGGCCGTGTGGGGCGTCAGACCGGACCGCATGGCCGTAGGACTGGCGCTCACTGGCATCCTCGCCTTGCTCGCGCTCGCCTTCGCCAGCCTGGGGGTGGCTCTCGGGGCGGCCGTCCGCCGCCAGCGCCTGCTGATGTTGCCGGTGGGTCTGGTAGCACTACCCCTGTGGTTTCTGTCCGGCGGCATCGGCCCCGTCGGCCTCCTCCCCGCGTGGATGCAGGCCGTTGCGACCTGGTTGCCCACGACGTACGCCTTCCGCGCGACCCTGCGCTTGCTGCTCGCGGCCAGGACCGACGGGCTGGCCGGCGACCTCCTGGTGCTCAGTGTAACCGCCCTGCTCGGCCTGGTGGCAGCCGCCCTGGCCACGGCCCGGACGAGAGCCTGATTGACCGTCGGCTTGCCCGGAATGCCCCCCGGAGGCGATCATCTCTCCGACCACCTCGTAACCCCGCCGCACGATGACTTTCTGGGGCCGGGCCGGTGCCCCGGCTACGCGGGAGCCGCATAGGGTTGGAGGGCGATGCTCAGGCAGAGGACGTCCCGCGAATCCGACCCGCTTCCCCGGCCGTACCTCGACTATCGCATCGACTGGTCGAGACCCTCAGACCTGCCCCGGATCGCGCGGCTGGAGGCCAGCCTGTTCCCCGAGCCGCTGCGCCTCGGCGCCCTGGCCCGCCTGTGGCTTGCCCCCCGGACCTGCTACCTCGTCGCCCGAAAAGGCCGCCTGCTGGCCGCGTACATCGGCTTCCAGCTGTTCGGGCCGGCGGCCCACACCATCAGCATGGCCGTCCATCCCGACCACCGCCGCCGGGGGCTGGCCACCGTCATCCAGCGGACGGCCGACCAGGTCGCCGCCAACCGGGGGGCCCGCTGGTTCACCGGAGAAGTGAGGGTCTCCAACCAGGCCCAGTTGAGGCTGCTAGAACGGTTGGGCTGGCAGCGGATCGGGGTCTGCCCACGGTTTTTCGGCAACGGCGAGGCCGCGGTGGTCGTCTGGTACTGGCTATGACCGCGCGCGGAGCATCTCCTCGGCGATCAAGGCTCCCTCGTCGATGCCGAAGGTTCCCAGGAGCAAGAGCACGCCGCCGGGTTCCAGGCGATCCACGCCCTCCCGGATGGCGTCAGGAAGCTCCTCGTGGACGCAGAGCTCCAGCCCCCCGGCCCGGGCCGCCGCGACGAAGGCGTCCAGCTCCTCGGGCCGGACCCGGTAGTCGGCCTCGTAGCGGGCCACGTGGGTGTGGCTCAACGTGACGATCAACGGGGCGAAGCCAAGCTCTCTGTTCCACCTGGCCAGGACCGAGGCGATGCGGGCGTTCACCTCGGGCCCGCGGTTGCCCCGGACGGCGTTCACCACGACCAGTTGCGGGAACCGCAGCAGCCTCATGGTTTCGAGCACCGCTTCGTAGCTTGCCTCGTTCATCGCCACGTCGTTGATGACCGTGTAGGGGCCTATCCGCGTCGTCTCCAGCCTTCTGGCGGGAGGCCGGAAGCCGGCCAGCGCCCGCTGGATCGTGCCCGGCGGCACGCCGGCGGCAAGGCCGGCCCCGACGGCCGCCAGGGCGTTCAGGACGTTGTGGCGGCCCGGAACGGGTATCTCCACCGGGAACCAGGCTGGCGCCAGGTCGCTCAGGGAAGGGCGCGCCCGCACCGCGAACCGGCTACCGGCGGGGGGGTAGGCCACGTCGCACGCCCGCAACGAAGCCCGGTTCGAGAACCCGAAGGAGATGACCCGGGCCCTGGCGCCGCCGGCCATTCGCGAGACCCACGGATCGTCCTCGTTGAGGACGCAGGCCGCTTCATCAGGGAGGCTCTCGACAAAGGCAAGCTTGGCGGAGAAGTAGGCCTCGAAGTCGGGGTGGAAGTCCAGATGGTCCCGGGTGAGGTTGGTCACCACTCCCGCCTCGAACCTGACGTGGGCCACGCGCCGCTGGACGACGGCGTGGGAGGACACCTCGATACACGCGGCGCGCATGCCGCTGTCCACCACCTCCCGGAAGAACCCGTGAAGGTCGTGGGCCTCGGGGGTGGTCAGCTTGGGCCGGAAGCGGCGGACGCCCGAATACACCTCCGGGGTGCTCCAGACCCCGGCCGGCGTGCCCGCCGCCTCGAGGATCTGGGCCGCCATGTGGGTGACGGTACTCTTGCCGTTGGTGCCGGTGACCCCGACCACGAAGAGTTGCTTGGACGGCTCGCCGAAGAGGCGGGCGGAAACCAGGGACAGGGTTTCCCGGGGCTCGGCGACCCGCAGGCCGGGCACGCCACCCTGCGGCTGGCAGTCGAGGGGGACGATGGCGGCGCGGGCCCCGCGCCGGACGGCCTCGGGCAGAAAGCGGGTGCCGTCCGCGTGCCGGCCCCGCAGGGCCACGAAGAGGTCCCCGGCCCGCACCTTCTGGGAGTCGATGGCGATGCCCGTGACCTTGACCCCCTCCCAGCGGCCAAAGGGTACCCCCTCCACCCCCTGGAGCAGGCGGCTCAGGTCCCAGAGGATGCGTCCCATCCCGTCGTCTGGTCCACCACCTCGACCAGGCGCCTCGTGCCTTCCAGCAGGAGGTCGTCCTCCAGGGTGAAGGTGAGCCTCAGGTGCCCGGCCCCGGCGGTTCCGAAGGCCGAGCCGGGTACCACCGCCACCCCGTGCTCCAGCAGCCGCCGCACCGTCTGCCGGCCGTCGGTTCCCTCCGGGAGCTTTGGAAACAGGTAAAACGTTCCCTGAGCGTTGTCCACGGAGAGCCGCCTGGAGCCCGAGAGAACCTTGTAGGCCAGGTCCCGCTTGCGGGTGAGGGTGGCCAGCAGTTGCTCGCTGTAGCTCCCGGGCGCCCTGAGGGCGGCCAGGGCCGCTTCCTGGATGATGGTGCACACGTTGGTGCAGCTGTTCTGCAGCAGGATGTCAAGCTTCTCCGCCACGTGTACGGGGGCGGCGACCCAGCCGATGCGGAAGCCCGTCATCACGAACGACTTGGAAAAGGTGTCGATGACGATGGTCCGCTCCTTCAGTTCGGGGTAGCTGGCCAGGGACCGGTGCCGGTACGGCTCGTACACGATCCTGGAGAAGATCTCGTCGGACACCACGGCGACGTGGGGAAACCGGGCAAGGACCTCGGCGACCTCGTCGGTGTTCTCGATCAGCTGCCCGTTGGGCCGCTGGGGCGTGTTCAGGATGACCAGGCGGGTCCGGGGGCCGATGAGGTCGGCCAGTTGGTCGGCGTCGACGTTTCTCGGGTCCCGGAAGGCCACGTGCCTGATGGCCGCCCGCAGGTACCGGGCCCAGAACTCGTCGGGCGGGTAGCCCGGATCGGGCATGACGACCTCGTCGCCGTCGTCCAGCAGCAAGAGCAGGCTGGCCGTGAGGCCGAACTTGGCCCCCGGGGTGACGATGATCTCCTCGGGCACGGTGGGCCGCCCTCGCCGGCTCATCTCCTCGGCCAGCGCCTCCCGGAGCGGCCACAGCCCCGGACCCGGCGAGTACCGGACGAAGCCGTCCTTGAGTGAGGTCGTGACGGCCGCCACGGCTTCCGGGGGCGGTTTGAACTCGGGCGAGACGTAGTCCCCTTTCTCCAGGTGGATGATGCCTTTGGCGCCCGTCCGCTCCAGCCGGGCGGCCTCCCGCATGGTGGACCACTGGGGAGGCAGTTCAAAGTGAGCCAGCCGCGTCGACAGCATCGTCAGGCCATCCCTCCATCAACAACCGGCCCGGCCGGTTTCAATGGCTTCCAACGCCCGAGGCGCGGGGCGGTACTGGCCGGCCTTCTTCAGGAGCGAGCGAAGCACCTTACCCGACGGAGACCTGGGAATCTCCTCGACGAACACGTAACGCCGCGGGCGCTTGAACCGGGCCAGTTCCCGGCTGCTCAGGCAAAAGCGGTCCAGCGCGGCGGCATCCAGATCACCGGAGGCGGGCACGACGAAGGCGGCCACCGTCTCGCCCCACCGCTCGTCGGGCAATCCGACCACCGCCGCGTCGCGCACCTGCGGGTGGGCCAGCAAGACCGCCTCGACCTCGGCCGGGTACACGTTCTCCCCGCCGCTGATGATCATGTCGTCCAGCCGACCCAGTACGTGGAGGTCGCCGTCTGTGTCGACGAACCCCAGGTCACGGGTGAAGTACCAGCCGTCGCGCAGGGCCTGCGCGGTGGCCTCGGACCGGTTCAGGTAACCGCTGAAAGCCTGGGGCAAGATCGAGGTGTCCACCACGATCTCGCCGACGGTGCCCGGGGGGACCTCCTCGGTGGGAGGTACCGGCCGGTCGGGGTCGGCGGTGACCACGCGGATGCGGCTGTGCAGCGCCGGGCGCCCCACGGCGGACGGCTTTTTCTCCAGGTCGTGGTTGACCGCGATGACGTGCGTCTCGGTGCAGCCGTAGTGATTGAGGAAGACGTCCGGCCGGAAGGTGGCCCGGCACTGACCGGCCAGGGAAGGGGCCATCGGCGCGCCGGCGTAGGCGAGCTTGCTCACGCGGGGCGCCCGGCCGCCCGTTGAGCGGACGTGTCCGACCAGGTCGTGGAAGGCTGCGGGCACAAGGAAGAGGGCCGTCACCCGCTCGGCCTCGACCAGGCGGAGGCACTCGCCAGGGTCGAACCGGGAACACAGCACGCACGCCCCGTTCAGCACGACCATGGTGATGAGCGTGTGCAGGCCCATGGTGTGGTAGAGGGGCATGACCCCCAGGGTACGCTCGAACCGGACCCAGCGGTGCTCGACGATCATGGCCAGGGCCGCGTGGTAGTCGCTGGCGTGGCTTCTTGGCACGCCCTTGGGCCTGCCCGAGGTGCCCGAGGTGTAGAGAATGGTGGCGGTGGCCGAAGGCAGCCGGGGCACCTCCGGCGCCTCGGCCGGCAGGCCGGCCGCCACGTCCTGGTAGAGGAAATCGCCGGCCGCCAGGTCGGCCGCCTCCCCCGAATCCGCGATCCGAACCGGTTTCACCTGGCAGGTGGCGAGCGCCCGCCCCACCTCGGGGGCGGCGGCCCGGTCGTACAGGACGCCGGTAACGGCCGCGTCGTCCATGGCGTACGCCAGTTCCGGACCCTTCCAGCGGGCGTTCAACCAGACGGCCGCGGCGCCCGCCTTCTGGACGGCGAAGTAGGTGGTGGCGGCGGGTTCCCCGTTGAGGGCACACAGCGCGACCCGGTCGCCGGGGCGGATCCCGGCCCGCTGAAGCCCCCAGGCGACCGCGTTCACCCGGCGGTTCCAGGCTCCATACGACCAGCGTTTACCGGCGTGCAGGACGGCATCGGTCTCTGGATAGCGGCTGCTGGCCAGCTCCAGGGCCGTTGCCAGGTGCATCCCGACGCCACCTCCCGACCCCCTGCTGGTAACGGCATCCACAGCCTATGTCGTGGCCGCGCCGGGCGTCCCCACTCAGGCCCGGAGACCGTTGCCTTCCAGCCAAGGGATGTTCACCCTTTGCCGCAGCATAGAACGGGTCCAGGCGGTCTTGCGGGGGCGGTGGGGTTGCGGTTTCCGAGGGGCCTGGCCGCGGGCGGGTTGCTCTTGCTGGTCGTGGTGACGGTGGCGGCGGCAGGGGTCGATTCGGACCGCCTCGAGCGGCTGGTCCACGGGGTCCGGCCCGGGGTGCGGCTGGACGACCACCCGGTGGGCGGCATGTACGCCCACGAGGTGCGGGCGCTGCTGGAGGGGTGGGCCGGGCGCGTCGAACGGCCGCCGGTCGATGCCGGGATCGATCAGGCCACCGGGGCGGTCATTCCAGGCCACGACGGCGTCAAGCTGGACGTCGAGACAACCCTGGCTGAGATCATGCGGGCCGGGATCTTCCAGCGGGTCTACCCGACCCTCGTCCCGGTACCCCACCGCTGGACCGCGGACGACCTGACCGGGTTGCGGCACGTGGCCGGCCGTTACTCGACCACCCTTTACGGCAGCGCCGGCCGCCAGCACAACATCAGGAAGGCATTGGGCCACATCAACAACCTGCTGGTCTTGCCCGGTGAGGAGTTCTCCTTCAACAGCCACATGCCCGAGTACACGCTGGAAACGGGGTGGAAAGAGGCTCAGATAATGGACGAGGGGATCCTGCTACCCGGGATCGGGGGCGGGGTCTGCCAGGTCTCCTCAACCCTCTACAACGCCGTGCTCGCCGCCGGCCTCAGGGTGGTTGAGCGTCACCCGCATTCGGGAAGGGTACCCTACGTCCTGCCGGGTTGCGACGCCGCCGTCGCGATCCACCCCTACAAGGACCTCAGGTTTGAGAACAACACGGACCGGCCCGTGCTGATCAAGGCCGGGATCGAGGACTGGCGCGTCGTCGTGAGCCTCTTCACCCTGCCACCCGGGTCTGATCGCTAGCGGATGCCGGCGTCAATACTGGTCTCCTGGGGGGTGTGCCTTGGGCTCCGCGCGTTCCGGCACCGCCCGCGGCCGGCTGGCGGTGGGCCTCGTGCTGGCCACCCTCCTCCTGAGCGCGGGGGCTGCCTGGCTCAAGACCCGGGGGCGACCCCTGCCGCCTCCCGCCCCGCCCCACTTCGACCTGCTCATCCGCGGCGGCGAGGTGGTCGACGGAACGGGGCGGGAGCCCTTCCGCGCCGACGTGGGCATTGTGGGGGACCGGATCGCCCTGGTGGGCGACCTGGCAGGTGCCACGGCGGACCGGGTGCTGGACGTCCCCGGCCGGTACGTCAGTCCCGGCTTCATCAACCCCCACTCCCATATCGACACCGGGCTGGAAGAGGACCCGGACGTTGCCGCTTCGCTACTGCAGGGGATCACCACCGAGATCGTCGGCCTGGACGGGGAAGCCCCCCTCGAGACGGGAGCCTACCTTGACCGACTGGCAGCCCGAGGGGGACTGGGGGTGAACGTGGCCGTCCTCGCCGGCCACGGGGTGATCCGCCGGGCCGTCATGGGCCACCAGGCCCGCCCGCCTTCCGACACCG
Organism: Symbiobacterium thermophilum; assembly: GCA_020725105.1. Classification (GTDB taxonomy): domain Bacteria; phylum Bacillota; class Sulfobacillia; order DYFQ01; family DYFQ01; genus DYFQ01. Next base: position 364 of record DYFQ01000047.1, on the reverse strand, counting down.
AACTAGACCGCATGCGGGAACTGGCGCGGCGGGCGATGGAGGACGGGGCGCTGGGCATGTCGACCGGTCTGGAGTACGTTCCCGGCAGGTACAGCTCAACGGAGGAACTGGTCGCCCTGGCGCGGGTGGTGGCCGCCTACCGGGGCGTTTACGTGAGCCACATCCGCAACGAGCGTGACCGGGTGCTGGCCGCCGTCCAGGAGGCGCTGGAGATCGGCCGGCGGGCCGGGGCGACCGTCCACATCTCCCACCTCAAGGTGGCCCGCAAGCCGGGCTGGCCGGCCGATCGGGACGTGCTGGAGAGCCTGTCCCGCCAGGTCGCCGCGCTGATCGAAACCGCCCGGGCCTGCGGACAGCCCGTCTT
>DYFQ01000046.1 GCA_020725105.1 Symbiobacterium thermophilum | reverse complement strand
CAGGCAAAGCTGGCCGTAGGCCTCCCGGCCCATGACGAAGATCCAGGTCACCCTGACCGCCGGGGTCTCGACGATGGCACCTCGCCTGGGAAGCACCTGGGCCACCCGGCCGTGGATGTAAGCCCGGACGACCACTTCCTTGAAGGGCCGGGCAATGGTCACGTAGCCGGTCTGAGGGTTGATCTCGCTGATGACGCCGGTTACCGGGGCCTTGGCCGTCTTGGTGAAGAACGCCTGGGCCTCGCCCTTCTTGGCGATGATCTGGCCTCGCTTGACCTCCTGGCCCACCTGTCGCAGCACGAACCTGGGCACTTCCTTCGTGCGGCAGCCGAGTTCGAAGGCCACGTCCACCGAAACCGGCGGCTCCTCCTTGCCGAATTCCTCGCGGATGACGACGCGGCCCGAGCGAGGGGAGACGTCCTCGATGACCCCGTCGGTCGGCGACTCGTACTCCTTCTGGCCGTAGAGCCCCTTCTGGGCCCGGGCGATGATCTCCTTGACCTTCACCCGGTCACCCACCCGGCGTAGCATGGCCCCGGGCAGCTGGTCGGGCTCGATGCCCAGCAGCCGCGCCACGGGGATGACCCAGGGGATACCGGGACGGAGGGTGATCCGGGCCACCACCGCGTCGGGTTCAACCCGGTCGCCCTCCTTGACCAGGACCTCGCCGGGCAGGGGCAGGCGCCGGACCTTCCGCACCAGGGTGACGGGATAGTCGCCGAACCAGGTCAGGTGCTTGTCGTCAACGGCCGAAGATGCGGGTAAGGAGGCCACCCTTCTTCCCCTCCTTCGTGTCGGCCACCGCGCGCACGGGAGACTGCTGCTGGTAGGCCTGTAGCTGGTCCATCGGGTAGACGTTGAGGGCCTCAAACCACTGGGTGAGCTTCTCCACCCGCCTGGCGTCGTTCTGCGGAAGCTCCAGCGGCCGCCCGCGGGCATCGACCACGATGCCCACCAGGCCGCCGTAGACTTCCTGGACCACCCGCTTCCCCTTGCCGTGGCCCACGTCGAACCCGCCGGCCGGTACCGCTTCCACCATCGCCTTCTCGCCGACACCCAGCGGGTAGCGGCGGATTTCCCCGAAGGGAACCCGGTCCTCGACGACCTCCCCCGAGGGGAGCGTGATCCGCAGGGAGAGGCAGGGCGCGCCGTCCCTGCCCTTGCCCACCGGGGCAATGCAGGTTCCCAGGCGCACCAGGCAGTCCCTGTCAAAAACCTCGGCGGCGATCTCGGGATGGGTGGTGGACAGCACCCCCAGGTGAGGCATCATGAAGATGGAGTCCACCGCCAGCTGGGTGAAGGTCTGCGGTTCGAAGGCGTCAAGGAGCATCAGCGCCGCCTGCTCCCGGCGGGGAGCGTGGGACAGCACCCCGCCGGAGCCGACCAGCATCCCCAGGTGCATCATGTCGATGACCTCGGTGCCGTAGGCCGACCAGAGTTGACGCCTGGCGTCCATGGCCAGCCCGGCCGCCTCCTGCTCCACCTTGCGGGCCAGGCTCTTGTGGTGCTGGAACGACAGCCGCAGGGCCTCCCGGGCCAGCGCCTGTTCGATCACCAGCTTGTCGAGGGTCTGGGGAATGGTGGTGGGGCGGACCATCTTGTTGGCGATCCAGCTTGACAGCGCTTCCTCGTCCGCCTCGAAGGGCACCCACCGCCGGATGTTGTCGAAACCCGCCGATTCCAGCACGTTGGTGATGGAATAGCTCATGCCCAGGTTGGCCGACACGGTCCGGGTGAAGGTGCCTTCAAAGTCGGAGAAGACGTCGGTGGTGGCGCCACCGATGTCCACCCCGATGATGTTGGTCCTGTACTCCTCCGCCATCACCTGGATGATCCGGCCGACCGCTCCCGGGGTGGGCATGATGGTGACGTCCACCCACTCCATCAGCTCCTCGTAGCCGGGGGCCTGGGCCATCACGTGGTTCATGAAGATCTCGTGAATGGCGTCCCGGGCGGGGCCCAGGTTCTCCACGTCGTGCTTGGGCCGGAGATTTTCCACCACGTGGACGTCCATGGTCTCGCCGGCGATGGACTCCACCAGGTCGGACGCGTCCTTGTTGCCGGCGTAGACCAGCGGCAGCTTGTACGTCCGGCCGAAGCGGGGCTGGGGCGCCGCCTGGACGATGGTCTCGGCGATGGCCGCCAGGTAGACGACGGACCCGCCGTCCACCCCGCCGGACATGAGGATGATGTCGGGACGCAGTTCGTTGATCCGGGTGATCTGCTCCGACGTGGTGCGCCCGTCGTCAACGGCGATGACGTCCAGCACCACGGCGCCGGCCCCCAGGGCCGCCCGGTGGGCGCTGGTCGCGCTGATGGTGGACACCAGGCCGGCCACCATCATCTGGAGGCCGCCGCCGGCCGACGAGGTGGACACGTAGTAGTCCACGCCGGTTCCGTTCTGGCTTGGGCGAATGAGCCTGCCTTCCTCCAGGAAGCGCCGGCCGGTGACCTCCTCCAACCGGCGGATGGCCTTGCGCACGCCGATCATCACGTTTTCCCAGGGCGCCTCCACCGTCGTCGGCATCTCGCCCCGGGCCACCAGCCGGTACTCGCCGTTGAGCTTCTCGATGAGGATAGCCTTGGTGGTGGTGCTACCCACGTCGGTCGCCAGGATGGTGCGCAGTTCGCCGTCGGGTGCCGCCATAGTTGCCCTCCTCCGGCCCGGGACCGCCGCAGGGCCTGTCTTCGGGCCCGGCGAGCCTGAACGGGCCTGCCGCCTTCCCGTAACCACCGGCGGCAAGCGTCGCTTGCAACCCTTATTGTCAATTATTTATAACGCAAACCACAGGCCTGGGGAACCCGGTAACTGGGGGATGGGATGAATCCTCGCGCCCTTGTAGCTGTGCAAGGGCGATCCAGCCACTTATTCGATTGCCGAAATACCGCCGGGACGGGAGAAGCCCACTCCGGCGAGTGGGCTTCTCCATCGTCCGGTCGTAACTTCCCACTCAGAAACGGGTGGGGAGCCCGGTGAGCGGGCTCGCCACGCCACCGGTCACTGAGCGACTTTCAGCACGTCCCGGAGCATGAACTCGACCCGCCCCATGAGCAGCGTGTACCGGAACAGTACCGTGTTGCCGAAGGCGGCGCCCAGCGCCACCAGGATGACCCACTTGCCGAAGGTGGCCACCGAACTGACGGCCACGTTCTCCCGGGAGATGGTGAAGAAGAAGTAGACGAGAGCCGAGACGATGCAGATCCACAGCAGCACGCTGTTGATGCTGCCAAACTTCAGGAAGCTCCCGGTGATCTGACCGACCAGGGGCTTCACCTGGAAGGCCAGGACGTAGCCGGCGCCGTAGCCCAGCATCCAGGACATCGGGTAGCGGGCCAGCCAGGAAATGGCCGGGACGAACCGGGCGTACAGGATGACGCCCAGGAGCAGGGCCAGCACCATTCCCCACCGGCCCTGCTGGAGGATGTCCTCCAGGACCACGGGCTTGACGTAGTTGCGGTAGAGCTCACCTACCCACCAGGCGGTGGAGAACGCCACGAACAGGTGCTCCGCCAGGCGGAAGATGGGGTTGTCCTTGTACAGGTACGTCCACAGCGCCAGGGTGACCAGCGCCGCGGTCAGGGTACCGCCGTCCACCAGGTTTCACCTCCCTCGACAGGAGAGAACCGGCTGCCGCCGGCCGCGTGTGCGCCCACGTTACTGGGCCGTCGCCGCGCGGCGGGCCGTCAGGTAGCCGATGTTGCCCAGGATCACCAGAATGGCCACGTACAGCGCCGCCAGGCTCTGACCGTCCGCCGCCTTCACCGCGGCCCCCTTCACTCCGACCAGCACCTCGTACTCGGCCGCCCCCCGCACGCCGGGGAACATGCCCACGAGCTGGCCGGACTGGAAGAAGGGGATGTCCTCGGGCACCGACATCTGCAGCGTGCCGTCGGCCAGCGCGAGCTGCTTCTCCGCCTGGACGATGGCCAGGTACTCGCGGATGCCCGGGGTTCCGGTGTTGAAGGTGATGGCCAGGCCGAAGGTGTTCTTGTCAAGCGCCCTGGCCTGCTGCATCAAGGGCAGATGGTCCAGGCTGCTGCCCAGGTGATCCACGTTGGCCGCGCACTCCTTGATGCTGGACGTGCACAGGCGCAGGTTGGTCTCGTTGCCGGGCTTGTAGCCCAGGTTGACCCAGTCCCTGCCGTATTCCTTGCCGTACTGGGCCGCGATGGGCTCGACCAGTTCCTGCCCGATCTTGCCGCCCATCGTCCACATGGAGTGGATGACGACCTTCAGGTCCTTCTTGAACACGTGGTGGAAGAACGCAACCACCTGCGGGTCAAGCTCTGACTTGGACCCGGGGCCGTAGTCCATGCCAACCCACACCAGCGTTCCGGCGGGCAGCTTCTCGACGAAGTCGTAAAGCGCCTTGGTCGGCGGGGTCACCCGGACCGGAAGGCCCAGGGTCGCCAGGACCGCCACGGCTACCACCACGAAGGTCAACAGGTAGATGAGGCGCGTGTCGATCTTGAGCAGTGCCTGCATTCACGTGCACCTCCTTCCAGGTGCATCTTTCGGCTTTTCCAGTGTTGCGTGCCTCGCCACGGCCTAGCCGGCCCCGCCCAGGTGGGCCCGCTCCAGGCCCAGCATGACCCGGAGGGCCGTGGCCCAGGCGCCAAGATACGTCCCGATGATGATGCCCCGCATGCCACCGGTGTTGGGCACGTCCAGAATCCACTGGCGGGCGGTGCTCCAGCCGGGGACGATCACGTCGCCGATGGGCGCCGTTCCCAGCAGCACGAAGACGGCGCTCGCCAGCAGGATGGTGGCCTCCAGGGTCCGCACCCGGAACACCCGGTACGCCGCAACCGTGATGAAGAACGAAACCATGCCGTACAGCGTCGAGTCGGCCGGGACGATCAGGTGCTGGTAGAACCAGTCCACGAACGCGTGATCGTTACCCAGGACCAGGCTGAGGACGGTGTAACCCCAGAGGCAGACCAGCAGCACCACGCTGGCCCACCAGTGTTCCCGCTTGCGCCGGATGTACCCGGAATGGACCACCGTCAGGTTGACCAGGCCCAGACCGATGGCCAGCGCCGCCATCATGTTGTAGACCTTGTCGAGGCTGTCCAGCCAGCCCAGCTGGTTGATGGCGAAGAAGTACTGGGACAAGAGCACCGACAAGGCCGCGATGGTGGCCAGAACCATCGGGAGCTCCTTTTTCACCTACCACACCTCCCTCGCAACCCGGAAAACATGCCCGGCCAGTCCTACTTGCCGAGGATCGTCTTGAGCCAGTTGGTGGTCTGGACCTGGGCCAGGATGGTGCCGACGATGATCAGGGCGAAGACCCCGATCCGCGCCCAGTCCTGCCCGACCACGGTCCCGGTCAGCACCGGTTCCTTGGACACGTAGGCGCTGGCGGCGTACATCTCCTCGCCGATGAGGGCGTAGTCGCAGCCGGCCACGAAGAACGGCATCTGGTGGGTGTTGGCGGTGGCGCCGATGGAGATGGCGCCGATCTGCGCCGCGTTCTCCACGAGGATCATGGACTCGGCCCAGAAGGCCCCGTAGAGGATGGTGGCCGCCGGCCGCTCCCGCCGGTAGATGCCCAGAATGGCCGCGGTGGCCGGGAACTGGTCGTACGCCACGAAACGGACGTCGTCGGGGTTGAAAGCGTCCGGCCGTCCGGCCTCCAGGTAGGCCTGGCGGACGATCTCCTCGGAGATGGGGTAGACGTACGGGTCCACGTTACCGGCGATCAGGCGCGTGTCGTACTGGGCGCTGCGCTTGGCCACGTGGCCCAGCAGGCCGAAGTAGGCCAGGGTCTGCGGGTTCGTCACTCCGGCCAGCCCCGGGAAGGTGAACACCGGCCGTCCCATCTCGGTGGCCCGCCCGATGGCCTCGTCCAGGGCGTCCAGACCGGCCAGCTTGCGGATCTCGGGGATCTTCAAGCCGGCCCGGGCCCGCTGGATCATCACGTACACGATGATCGTGAACAGGAGCATCATGACGAAGGGGGCGAAGTTGCCCTCCACGAAGATCCCCAGCACGCCTGCCTGAGCGAGGAATGTCACGGTTTCCTGCACCTCCTTCCGTTGAGCTCACGGCTTCACAGGCGACCCGGACTCCTGGGCGGTTCCGGCACCACCTGTCGCCTGAGTCACCGGGTATTTCGGCAAGGCGGGGAAAATTCCTCCTGCCACGCCAGGCTGGGCTTCAACCATCTCCTGGCTGCCGGTGGGAGGCGGTGGCCGCGGCCCGGACGGCCGCCATGCGGTCGCGGACCATGGCCAACACCTGGTCACGGTTTCCCTCGAAGTAGAGGAAGATGCCCTTCAGCATGCGGCCCCGGATGGTGCCGCGGCTGAAGGCGAGCTGCACGCCGTCCGGGTAGACGTGGTAGTTGGCGAACTCCTCCCAGCGGCGGTCCTCCCGGCCGATGAAGTTGTACATCCGGACGCCTCGCGCCGACAGGGAGTAGCGGATGGGGAAGAAAAAGGCGGCCAGCGAAGCCACGGTGACCAGAACGACGAACACCGCCAGCGCCGGGCTGCCAAACCAGGCCCACGCCACGGCGGCGCCGGCCAGGGTCCCCAGACTCACCAGCGCGCCCGCGGCCGGGCGCCGGCGCAGCAGGTGAACCTGCCATTCCAGCCTGTCGGCGGACCCGCTCCCGGTCTCGACCATCCGGCCGCCCCCCGGCCGGCGAGGTTGGTGTCTGCCACCGGCGCCGGCCGGGGTTGCACTTGGCCTCCGCGGCCCGGGATTCCTGCCTCCCGGCCAGGGCCCACCGCCCGGCCCGACCCGGGCCGGGCTCAGTCGGTCAGTTCAATCCAGACGGGACCCACGACGGTCGGTTCCTCGACGGGCCCCCAGGTGCCGATGAACACGCCGCGCAGGCCGTAACGGCCCCGGGGCGCCATCCGGCCGGCGAGGACGGTCTGGTCCCACACGGCCGTGAACTCCAGCCGGCCGCCGGGGGGCAGAAGCTCCAGCGACAGCGCGGCCTCACCGGGGTCGCCCTGCCACTGCCAGACCACCCGCCCGGCGGACTCCACCGTGAAGTCCGCCCGCTGGCTGGTGAAGTAGCGGACCAGCACCGGTTCGGTGCCCGGGTTCTCGACCCTGAGCACCAGGCGGACCGGGTCCCCCAGGGCGAACCGGAGGCTGCGCACCTCCAGCCGCAGGACGAGACCGGCCCGTTCCTTGACGGCTACGGGCTCGGGCGGAGGGGCCGCGGGCTGGGGGCCCGGCGCGGGGGAAAGGTCCGGCGCCGGGACGGGACCGGGGGGGTCGGCGGCCGTCTCCTGGCCGACCGGAGCGGCCGGCAGACCCGGGCTGCGCCAGGGGGGCACCACGCCCCGGCCTTCGGCGGCCCACTGCCAGACCAGCAGCCCGGACACGGCCGCCAGCAGCACCGCAAGCAAAGCCAGCCGCCCCGTTCCGGCGGTTTTCCCCGGTCGCCTCATGCAAGGCCTCCAGTTGCCCCGGTTCGAGCCTCGCCTCTTCGACCCCATGATAGCCGTTCCCGGTTCCCGGCGCATCCGCCGTCCGTCGGAGTCCGGCGCGCCGGAGCGGCACCTCGCCTCCGCCGGTACATGGTGACGCCCTGTCCCGGTCGGTCGTACCCAAAGAAGGATTCGAGGGGACGGAAAGAATTCGGGTGGCGGTGGCGCCGGAACAGCCTGTTCCACTCAGGCCGGCGGCGTGACCAGGGGAGCCACCAGGGAGACGACCTCCCGGTGGACCGCGTCGACGGGCAGGGTCCCGTCAAGCACCGCGATTCGCTGGCCCGAGCCGGCGAGTTCCCGGGCCAGCCGCTCGTAGTTATCGAGCACCCGGCCCAGCCGCTCGCCGTTCTCGTACAGCTCCGCCCGGGGCCTCGCCCGCCGGATCCGGGCGAGGGCGACCTGGGGCGGCACGCGGAGCAGAACGGTCAGGTCGGCCGGGCGGGCGCCGGCGTTGATGGCCTGAACCCAGGCCGGGTCAACCTCCGCCCCCTGATAGGCCAGGGAAGAAAGGACGTAGCGGTCGCAGACCACGTGGGTTCCGGCCTCCAGCAGCGGCTCGATCTCGCCGGCCAGGTGGTCCATGCGGTCGGCCGCGAAAAGAAGGGCCATGGCGCGGGGGTCGAGGCCCGCCGGGGCCCCGGGCCCGGGCCGGGAGACCAGCCGGCCGGCCAGCGCCAGCCGGATCTGGCTGCCCGCCGGCCCGGCGGAGGGCTCCTTGGTCAGGTAGACCGGGTGGCCTTTCCCGAGGAGCCACTCCGCCAGCAGCGCCGCCTGGGTGGACAGGCCGGAGCCGTCGATCCCTTCGAACACGATGAACCGCCCGGCCGGCATGGTGACCGCCCCGCTCTCCAGAGCACCCGCTCGCGTAGCCTTTCGGTGAGGCCCGTTGCCGGTCCTCCAGCCGGATCAAAGCCGCCCGTGGGCCCTGAGGATCTCCGCCACGTCGTCCAGGGGCAAGGCGTCGCGCCGGTGACCGTCGCGCCCGACCATGTCTTCCGCCGTCCACAAGGCGTTGAGCACTGCTTCTTCGGTGCTCTCCACGGCGGCCAGAAACAGCGGATCAAGCCAGCGCCGGTCCTCGGCCAGGCGCTGGCCGGCAAGGACCGGCCCCGGCGCGTCGTGGGGCACCCGGCCGGCGGTGGAGAAAGCCAGGGCAAAATCGCCGCTCTGGTGGGCGGCCACCGAGCCGACCCGGGCCAGCCCCAGCACCGCCCGGCGGGCAAGCCGCCCCAGTTGCCGGGCGTCCATGGGCGCGTCCGTCGCCAGGACCACCACCACCGAACCCGGCGGCGCCTCGGGGGGCGCGCCGCTCCGGCGCGACAGCCACTCCAGGCCCACCGGCACCCCCGCCACCGTCAGGTCCTCGGTGCGCCCGAAGTTGGCGAGCACCAGCGCGCCCACCGTCCAGGCGGGACCACCCGCCTCCACCAGCCGGGAGGCGGTGCCGATCCCGCCCTTGAACCCGAAGGCCGACATCCCGGTCCCGGCGCCGACGGCTCCCTCCGGCACCGCCCCCGGGGCGGCGCCGGCGAGGGCCTGGAGCACGTGGTCGGCCTTGACGTGCCGGCCCTGGACGTCGTTCAGGTACCCGTCGTTGCATTCCAGCACCACCGGGTTCACGGTGGCGGTGCGAACCCCGATGTCCGGGTTCTGCCGGATGGCGGCGGTGATCAGGCCGTCGGCGGCCAGCCCCACACAGAGGGTGCTGGTGAGGGCAACGGGGGTCTCAAGCACGCCCAGTTCCGCGACCTGGGCAAGCCCCACGGCCTTGCCAAAGCCGTTGATGACCTCACCGGCGGCGGGCACCTTCTCCCGGTATACGTTACCGGAGTGAGGCACGACCACCGTGACCCCGGTTCGCACGGGGCCCTTGCCCGGCACCAGTGGCCCGTTGCCCCACACGAGGGTGAGGTGGCCCACCCTGACCCCGGCCACGTCGGTGATGGCGTTCAGCGGACCGGGGGGAAGGCTCCCCGGCCGCAGGCCGAACTCGCGCACCCGGGGCCGGGCGGGGTTCACCGGCGCTCTCCGGCCGCCTGGACCAGCCCTCGGAACAGGCCGAGGAAGACCGGGTCCCGCTGCCACATCCACTCGGGGTGCCACTGGACCCCCACGCAGAAACCGGGGCCGGGCCGCTCCAGCCCCTCGACGATGCCGTCGGGAGCCGTGGCCACCACCTGGAAGCCGGGTGGCGCCTGCCGGACGGCCTGGTGGTGGAAGCTGTTGACCCGCAGGTCCGTGACGGCCAGGAGGCCCGCCAGCCGGGAGCCGGGGGTGACGGACACCCGGTGGGTGCCGTACCAGCGGGGGGCGTCCTGGTAGTGCTTCAAGCACCCCGGCACCTGGGCGGGAATGTCCTGGATCAGGCTCCCCCCGGCCGCCACGGCCAGCACCTGGACACCCCGGCAGACGGCCAGCACGGGAAGGCCGGCGGCCAGGGCCAGACGGCACACTTCAAGCTCGAACCGGTCCCGTTCCGGGGTGACCTCGCCCAGGCGCGGGTGCGGATCTTCCCCGTAGTGGACCGGGTCCAGGTCGGGGCCGCCGATGAGCAGGAGCCCGTCCAGGTCCTCCGCCAGTCCCGCCAGGTTCTCCGGTGGCTCCTCGACCAGGTAGGGCAGGATCAGCGGGGTCCCGCCGGCCCTTGCCACCGCGTCGGCGTAGGGCCGGGGCATGGTATAGAGTTGCATCTTCTCGTCGTACGAACAGGTGACACCCACCCGGGGCCGCCCGCCGGATGCCACCGCCGTCACCTCCACCAGGGTTCCCGGAAGGCCTCGCCGTAGACGAAGAGGGCCGGCGCGCCGCCGGTGTGCCAGAAGACCACCGTCTCCTCGCGACCGACGGCCCCGCGCCGGACCAGGTCCACCAGCCCCGCCATGGCCTTGCCGGTGTAAACCGGGTCGAGCAGCACCCCCTCGGTTCGGGCCACCAGCCTGATGGCCTCGACGACCTCGGGGTACAGCTCGCCGTAGCCGGGACCCACGTAGTCGCCGTGGATGATCACCTGGCCCGGGTCGAACCGGCCGGGCCCCGCCTCGGGACCCAGCCGCGCCAGGGTCTCGGCGGCCAGACGGGCCACGCCCGGCTGGCGTTCGGCCGATGCCTGGCTGACCGCCACCCCCTCGAACCTAAGGTGGGGGGCATAGAGCCTGCCGCCCGCCAGCAGCCCGGCCTGGGTCCCGCCGGAGCCGGCGGGGAAGAACGCCCGGCTGAACCTGACGCCCGCCGCCTCTGCCTGGGCCACCAGCTCCCGCACGGCCAGCGCGTAGCCAACGGCCCCCGCGGGCACCGACCCGCCCATGGGGATCACGTACGGCCGCCGGCCGTCGGCCGCCAGGGCGCGGGCCCGGTCTTCCAGGTGCCGGGCCATTGCCGCCTCGTCCCCGGCGGCAAAGAACTCCACCCTCGCCCCCAGAATACTGTCGAGGAGCAGGTTGCCGCCGACGCCGGCCGGGACCACCCCCTCCAGCACCAGCAGGGCCTCCAGCCCGGCCCGGCGGGCCGCCGCCGCCGTCATCCGGCAGTGGTTGGACTGGGGACCACCGGTGGTGATCAGGAGGTCGGCCCCCCGGGTCAGGGCGTCGGCCACGATGAACTCGAGCTTCCTGGCCTTGTTGCCGCCCATGGCCAGCCCGGTGTTGTCGTCCCGCTTGAACCAGATGCGCGGCCCACCCAGTACTTCGGAAAGGCGCGGCGCCTCCTCCAGGGGGGTGGGCAGGGCGGCCAGGGGAAAACGTGGCAGCGCCTCAAGCATCGTACCCCTCCCTACGGCCGCGGTGGCCCGGCCGGCCGGCCGCCCCGCAGGTAGACCCGGGGCACCCGGCGACCGATGCCGGTCACCACCTCATAGTTGATGGTCCCGAGGTGCTCGGCCAGTTCATCGGCGGTGATCCGGTCGCCCGACTGCTCTCCCAGGAGCACGGCCTCGTCCCCGGGTGCCACGCCTGAGAGGTCACCCACGTCCACGATGGTCTGGTCCATGCAGACGTGGCCCACCACCGGGGCCCGCCTGCCACCGACCAGTACCTGGGCCCGGTTCCCCAGGGCCCGGCGATACCCGTCGGCGTAGCCTGCGGGAAGCACGGCCAGCACGGTGTCGCGGCCCGCCTGCCAGGTGCAGCCGTAGCTCACCCGGGTTCCCGCCGGAACCGTCCGTACCTGGGCCACCGCCGTCACCAGGCGCAGGGCCGGCCGGAGGTCCACCTCGCGCCTCACCTCGGGGGAAGGAAACAGCCCGTACAGGGCAATCCCCACCCGCACCAGGTCCAGGTGGCTCTCGGGTACCTCCAGCAGGCCCGCCGAGTTGGCCGCGTGGCGGATGGCCGGCTTCAGGCCCCGGCGGGCCAGGACCTCCAGAAAACCGAAGAACCGGTCCAGTTGCCAGCGGGTGTAGCCCTTGTCCGCCTCGTCGGCGGCGGCGAAGTGGGTGAAGATCCCCTCCACGCTGACGCCGGGCTGGCCGGCCACCTGCAGGGCCCGCTCCGCGCCGGCCTCGTCCGGCAGGAGGCCGATCCGGCCCATGCCGGTGTCCACCTTGAGGTGCACCACGGCGGGCTCCCGGCCCGCGGCCCGCGCGGCCCGGCCGAGGGCCCGGGCTTCCGCGACCCCCGACACGGTGGCGCGGGCGCCGGCGGCAACGACCATGGCCGCCTGGTGGGGCAGGATGGGGCCCAGGACCAGGATGGGCGCCCCGATCCCCGCCGCCCGCAGGGCCAGGGCCTCCTCCGGGATCGCCACCCCCAGCCACGTGGCGCCGTGCTCGAGGGCGACGGCGGCCACCTCGGCCGCGCCGTGGCCGTAGCCGTCGGCCTTGACCACGGCCATGAACGCGGTCCCCGGCCGGGTCAGCCGGCGGAGGACCGTGACGTTATGGGCGATGCGGTCGAGGTCGACCTCCGCCCGGGTGGGGCGACCACCAGCCATCGCGCGCCTCCCTTCACCGCACCGAGCGGGCCACCTCGAACAGCTCGTCTTTGGGCAGGTTGCCCATGAGCACCAGCTCGACCCCGTCCACGACCCAGTGGAGGACGGTGAAATCACGGGTCTCCAGCACCTGGGCCTCAAAGGAGTCCCGGCGTTCCCGGGGCAGCCCCGCCATGGCCGGGCGGTCGGGCCGGAAGGACCGCTGGGTGAGGGAGAGCAGCCACTGCCCGTCGCCGTAGTCGAACACGATGGCCCGCTCGTCCCCTTCCCCCACCTCGCTGATGGCCACCAGCCGGAGGCCGGGTGGCAACTCGGCGGGTTCCCGAGGCCGGAACCCCAGCCGCGCGGCGGCCTCTTCCCGGGTGAGGGGCTGGCCGCCCAGGCTGGCCTCGGAGACCCGCGTTCCCGGCGGCGGGACGAACCGGAAGGTCTCCGGATCCAGTCCGGCGTTCACCCGGAGCTCGAGGTACTCCGTGGCTGCCACCACCCGGCCCGCCTGGTCGTAGGACTCCACCCGGACGGGCAGCCACCATGCCTCGTCCAGCCACACCCGCTGGCGGGCCACGGCGGCTCCCGTCTCCAGCGCCGTGGGCGCCAGTTCCAGGACCACGGCGGGTCGCCCGCCGACGGACTCCGAGCCAACCCTGGTGACCCGGGTCGCCTGCCGTAGCTGCGCCACCAGGTCGCCGAGGAGGTGGGCCTGGTCCTTTTCGGCCAGGTCCGGCGGCACGTCCCGGTAGCGAAACGCCTCCTCGTCCAGGGGGCTGTAAAACCAGAAATCCTTGCCGTCGTAGAGGGTGACCTGGCCCCGGAAGACCTCGGGTTCCAGTACCTCCGCCCGGTGCAGGTTGGGCTTCCTGAACCACTGGCGGACGAGCAGCTCCTGGCGGTCGTCTCCCGGCAGCACGAACACCAGGCGCACGGTGGCCTGGTAGTCCTGGAGCGCCTCGTAGCCCTGGACCATGCGCTCCAGGTACACCCCGGCGTCTTGGGGCGGCGGGGCGCGCCGGCAGCCGGCCGGCAGGAGGAAGGCCAGCCCCAGGGCCACGACCAGGGCCGCCAGGCGGCCCGCGCCGGTCCGGCCCGTCACGCGTCCGGTCTCCCGCCGGGCCCGGCGTCCGGCTCTCCCGCCCTCCTGATGGCTTCCGGGAGGGCCTCGGCCGCGTCCCCCGCCACCATGCCGGCCTCGCCGCGGCGGGCCGCCACCAGGTCCGCCGCCAGCCCGTGGAGGTAGACCCCGAGGCTGGCCGCGTCCCAGGGGTCGAGCCCCTGGGCCAGGCAGGCGGCGATGGCTCCCGTGAGCACGTCGCCGGAACCGGCCGTCGCCAGCCCGGGGTTACCGGTCAGGTTCAGCCGCCACCGGCCGTCGGGGGCGGCAATCACGGTCGGCCGGCCCTTGAACGCCACCACCGCTCCGAAGGTCCGGGCGGCGCGAACGGCCGTCCCGACCCGGTCGGCCTGGCACGAAGCCACGTCCGTCGCCAGCAGCCGGGCCATCTCCCCGGGGTGGGGCGTCAGCACGGCCGCGGGGGAGCGCCGGCGGAGGGTTTCGGCCGCCTCGGGCAGGCCGGCCAGGGCGTTCAACCCGTCGGCGTCGATGACCAGGGGCCGCGCGCGCACGGTTTCCGCCGCCAGGAACCCGGCCACAAACGCCCGCTGCCCTTCGCCCGTTCCGAGCCCGGGGCCCAGGGCCACGGCGTCAACCTGCTCGGCCAGGGCGGCGGCGGGCTCCACCGCCCCGGCGGCGAGAGCGTCCCCTTCGCCGGCCGGTAGCGCCCGGGTGATCGCCTCGGTGAGCTTTGTCTCCATCAGGTCGGCGAAGGGGCGGGGCACCGCGACCCACACCAGCCCCGTTCCGGTCCGCAGCGCCGACCAGGCCGCCAGGGCCGGAGCGCCCGTGTAGCCCGGGGCACCGCCCACCACCAGCACCCGGCCGTGAGTCCCCTTGTGGGCGTCCGGCCGCCTGGGAGCCAGGGCGGCGGTTGCCAGCAACCGGCGCGCCAGTTCCCCGGTGACAACTTCGCCCGGCTGGTTCTCGGCCAGGGCCGGCGGGATGCCGATGTCGGCCACCCGCACCCTGCCGGCGAAAACGGCGCCCGGGTACAGGAACAGCCCCGGTTTGGGCCAGCCGAACGTGACGGTGACGCTGGCCCGGACGCAGGCCCCGGCCGGCTGGCCCGTGTCGGCGTCCAGCCCCGACGGGACGTCCACCGCCACCACGGGGAGGCCGCTGGCGTTGAGCGCCTCGATGGCCTCCCGGTACGGCGATCCCACCTCCCCCGCCAGGCCCAGGCCCAGCAGGGCGTCGACGGCCAGGTCCGCCCCGTCGAGCAGGGACCGGACCCGGGCTCCCGCCCCCGCCTCGAGGCGAATCCCCGTGGCCCGGGTGGCCATCGCCTCCAGCACTTCCCAGTTCCACCGGGCGGCGCCCCGGAGCCCGGCCGGGTCGGCCAGCAGCCCCACCCGGACGCGGGCCCCCGCGTTGGCCAGGTGCCGGGCGGCGGCCAGGCCGTCGCCGCCGTTGTTACCCCGGCCGGCCAGCACGGCGACGGTCCGCCCGCCGAGCCCCGCCGGCCGGTCCGGGGCCTGCAGGCCCCGGTTCCCCGCGCCCAGGAGGTTCATGGCGGCCTCGGCCACCCGCAGGCCCGCGTGCTCCATCAGGACGGGCACCGTCAGGCCCAGTTCCTGGGCTGCCTGATCCAGCTGCCGCATGGCCTGGGCGGTGACGCACTTCACGGCGCGGCTCCTTCCGGCGACTCAGGGCCGGGGCCCGGGCCGACGGCCAGCGCGTGCGCCACGGCATGCTCCCGGCCGTGGGACAGGCTCAGGTGGACGGTGGCCACCCCCTGCCGGACGGCCAGGCCGGCCACGGCTCCGGCCAGCTGGATGACGGGCTTGCCCAGGGGATCGGAACGCACTTCCACTTCGGTCCAGCGGACGCGGCGCAACCCGGTGCCCAGGGCCTTCAGGGTCGCCTCCTTGGCGGCGAACCGGGCGGCCAGCCGCTCGTACTGGTGCCTCGAGCCAAGGCAGGCCTCGAGTTCTCGCGGGGTGAAGAAACGGCGCAGGAAACGGTCGCCCCGGCGCTCGACGGCCCGGGTCATCCGGGCCACCTCCACGATGTCGATGCCGACGCCCACGACCTGCCAGGCCTGGCCGTCCGGCGCGTCCCTTGTCCGGTGCGGGACAGTCGCGCCCAACCCGACACTCTCCTCTTGCGCCACCTTCCCTTTCTCGCCGGGACCGGGGCTTCCTGCCGGGCTAGCGCCCGACCAGCCGGTCCCAGTCCACCGCCGCCAGGTGGGGGGCCGAAAGGTAGCCAAACCGGTCCGGCGCCCCCACCAGGCAGCGGTACAGCGGCTCACCGGCCGGGAGACCAAGCCCGTCCAGGCCCGAGGGCGGCCCCACCCGGCGGAGGGGGGGTGGCGGGCCGTAGGCCGGGTTGGCCACGGCCTCGATGCCGGCGGCTCCCTCCAGCAGGTAACAGGCGCCGCCCCGCCGCCCGACCAGGGGCCCGTACAGGGACGCGAACCGGCTGTCGGTGGCATTGGCCAGCACCAGCGGGCCGGCACCAGGGTTGCAGGTCACGTGACCGTAGCCCGGGGGGATCACCACCCTGTCGCCGGGAGCCGCGGTGACCAGCACCACGTCTTCCAGCGCGCCGGCCTCGGGGTCGCCCCCGGCCGGCCGCTGCAGCACAAAGCAAGCCTGCCCCGCCACCACCTCGTAGATTTCCGGGTACGCCGAGGCGAACCCGGCGGCCGGGTCGGCCGGGGGGTGGTAGTGCCCCAGGGTCTTGTTGAACTCCCGGCCGAGCCGGGCCGGCCGCAGGACGGTCACGTCGTACCGCAGGTGGAGCCGGTCCAGGACGGCCAGCTCCGCGGGCCACCCCACCCGCCGGTACATCCAGTAAAGCTCGTCCGGACCCGTGGCGGCCGGGTCCGCCAGCACGGGCCTGAGCTCTTCCAGCCGGCGGACCGACGGCTCCACCGCCGGCAGGCCGGAACCGAAGACCAGCGGCGGCCCGGCCCCGGCCAGACCGAGCGGCAGGCCGGCCGTGGCGGAAAGGTCGCGGGGCCCGGCGCCCGCGGGCGAGACCATGCCGACACCTCCCCGTGGCAGCTTGTTCAGTCCCACGCGTCCCGCAACGCCTGCCTGCCAGCCGGGGTGAGGCATGCCAAGCGCTCGTCCCGGTGGGCGCCGGGCCCGGTCACCAGCTTGACCAGCCCGCGCCCGGCCAGGTCCCCCAGGGCCACCAGGTGCCGCAACAGCCCCCGGTCACCTTCCGACAGGGACATGGGTGCATCGTCCTTTCCGTGCCACCTGCCAGTTCGGCCGCCGGGCGGCCGGCCCCTGCCCCGCCCCGGACCAGGATTTTCCTTCGCGACCGGCGAAGCGGGCTCCGGCGGGGATGGGCGCCGGGGAAACGGGGGGGCCGAGCTTGGCCGGACGTCGCCGGGACGACGAAGCGCGGGAATACCGCCGCCACCGCAAGTGGTCCGACCTGGCCGACGTCCTTCAGCTGGCCTGCGCCTGTGGGCGGCCGGTGGGCGAGTGCCTCCGCCACCCGTGGCTGGCCGCCAGCCGGGTTCAGCGGTGCCGCCACTGCGGCGCCCGGCTGGAGGTCACCCCACGGGGGCTGTGGGTTCAGCGCCACCGGAATACTCTCTTTTACCGGCGGACCCTTGACCTGTCGGACCTGGTGTTCCCTCCGCCCCCGGAACCCCCGGAGCCGCCCCGGCGCCGCCGGAAGGGGCCCCGCCCTCAACGCCGGGGGAGCCGGGGCCGCCTGGCGTAGCCGGCCGCGGGTCCAGGGCCACCACCCGCACGTCGTCGCCGGTGACCAGCACCACGGCCACCGGACTGAGGCTGGCGGTCAGGGCCACCACCCGGGAGCCCGCGCCGCCGGCCGTCACGGCCACCCTGGCCACCGGCACGATGGTGAGACCCTCCAGGCGGAGGGGGCGTCCGAGAACGGTTTCCGCGCCCGACTCGATTCCCAGCATCATCCAGAGTGTGCCCGCGGCCAGCCCGGGCTATCTGCGGTCGGAAAGGGCCTCGGGGACCAGCACCTCCAGGGCGCCCGGGACGGCCTCGAAGGCGGCGGGGGTGCTGCCCACCACGTCGCCGTCGAGTTGCACCAGAGCGGCCGAGCCCGTCTCGATCCGGACCTGCCGGCCGCGGGCCGTCCAGACCCTCGCGTGCTGGTCCGCCCGCCCGGCGACCAGCGCCCCCAGAAAGGCGGCCAGCTCCACCGGGGACATCGCCTCCACCACGCCCACGTCCAGCAGCCCGTCGTCCGGCCGGGCATGGGGGAGAATCCTGACGCCCCGGCCGTAATACCCTCCGTTGCCCACCGCCACCAGAAGGGCCGTGCGGCTCACGGCCCTGCCCCCCACCTCCACCCGGACGGGGAAGGGCTCGAAGCTGTGCAGGGAGTTGAGGGTGGTGACCACGTAGGCCGGGATACCCTTGAGGTACGGGAGGCGCTTGGCCCCTCCGGCCACCTCGGCGTCGAGCCCGGCCCCGGCCACGTTCAAAAAGCTCCGCCCCGCCGCCCCGGCCACGGCAGCCGTGGCCAGGTCCACCCGGCGGCGCACCCCGCGCACCAGGGCCATGACCGCCGCTTCGGGCGAGGTGGGCAGTCCCAGGGAGTACGAGGTTCCGTTCCCGATCCCCAGGGGCAGGACGGCCAGGGGCACTCCGGTGCCCGCCAGGGCCGCCGCGCATTCCCTGACCGTCCCGTCGCCGCCGGCCGCGGCCACCACCGGCGCTCCGGCCCGGAGTAGCTCCCGGACCGTGGGCGCGACGGCGGGCAAGTCGGCCACCTCCACCAGGTCGTACCGTACCCTCAGGCCGGCCAGGGCCTGGGCCACCGCCGGCCAGTGCTGGCGGGCCTGGCCCTGAAAGGCCAGGGGGTTGAAGATGACGGGGACGGCGGGCCGGGCACCGCTCACCGCCCGCCGCCTCCCGGGTCCGCCTGAGCCAGCAGGTCCCGGAGCCAGTCGGCCGCCACGGCGGCGGCCACCTCGCCCTTGAGCACCGCGTCCAGCACGCCGGGCAGCACCGTCCACAGGTCGTCGAGACCGGGACGGGACGGGACGGGGACCGCCCCGGCGGCCGCGTCCCAGAAAGCGGCGAGCAGCGCGTCGCCGGCCAGGGGCGGTTCCCGGTAGGCGGCCGGATTGACCGGCAGCAGGGCCAGGGCCGCCCCCCACCGGGCCTGGAGCCCGGGCGCCTGGAGGACCCGGGCCAGGGCCAGGGCGTCACTCACCCTGGCGGCCCTGGCCGAGGTGACCATGAGCACCTGGGCTTCCAGCCACGGGCGGGCCGGGCCCGGCCCGCCCGGCAACGGCGCCACCGCCAGGGCCCGGCCGGCGTCCCGCATCTCCTCAAGGGCCCACGGGCCGTTGATCGTCATCGCCACCCGCCCCTGGCGCCACAGTTCCATGGCGGTGGCGTAGTCCACCCCCGGCGGGAGCACCTCCCGGCCCAGCCTGGCCAGCCACTCCAGCCACTCGGTCAAGGGCTCGGCGGCCGGCTCCCGCTCCGGCGTGGCCGCCGGGACGGGCGCCTCAAACCTCCCTCCCAGAGCGTAGAGAAACGGCGCGACGAAGAAGGCGTTGCGCGGGTCGAAGGCCAGCCCGTAGCTGTCGTCCCGGCGCAGCGCCCGCCCGGCCGCCTCGAGGGCCTCGAGGGTCGCCGGCGGCTCGACCCGTTCGGGGTCGTAAAGCAGCGCCGCCACCTCGAAGAAGAGGGGAACCCCGTAGGGGGCGCCGTTCACCTGCACCGCCGCCGCCAGACCGGGCAGGGCCGCCGGCGGGAGGTCCGCCCGCTCCAGGGACCGGACAAATCCCGATGCCACAAGCTCGGGCAGCCACTCGTGGCTGCCGATGACCGCGTCCGGCAGCGAGCGGGACCGGCGGGCCGCCTCCAGCCCGGCCCGGAGATCCGGGGGTCCCGGCACCAGTTCCAGGACCACGTCCGGCCGTTCGCGGGCAAACGCAGCCAGCAGCGCCTGCAGCGCCGGGAGCATGTCCCCGTCCTCGGGAAAGGGGTGCCAGACCACCAGCCGCACCGGGCCGGCGGGCAACGCCTGGCTCAGGACCAGCGGAACCACGAGGGAAAGCGCCAGGCTGGCGGCGACCACGGCGGCCAGCCGCCTGCGGGGTCGCATGGCGTCCCGCCCCTTCCCGCGAAGCTTCCCTACCGGATATGCCCGGCCCCGGCCGCTCATCCCCCGCTCCCCGCCAGCCCGGTTCCCAGCTTCAGCACGCGCGCCAGCCGGCTGGCGCCCGCCTCAAGGAGTTCCTCCGCCCGGGCCACGGCCTCGGCCTCCCCCATCGGTCCCGGCAAGATGGGGCAGATGGCCGAAAGCCCCTCGCCCAGCATCCGCTCGGCTCCCGGTCCGACGGCGCCCACCAGGGCCACGGCGGGCACGCCCGCGTCCCGGGCCGCCCGGGCCAGGACCACCGGCGCCTTGCCCCGCAGGGTCTGGCCGTCCATCCTGCCCTCGCCGGTCACGGCCAGGTGGGCCCGGCGAAGGTGTTCGCCCACGCCTACCATTTCGAGAATGACCTCCGCCCCCGGCCGCAAGCTGGCTCCGAAAAGGGCCGCCAGGCCGGCCCCCAGCCCGCCCCCGGCCCCGGCCCCGGGCCTGGAACGGACCTCGGCGCCGGATTCCGCCTCGATGAGGTCGGCCCACCGGGCCAGCGCCTCGTCGAGCAGGGGGACCTGATCCGGCCGGGCGCCCTTCTGCGGCCCGAACACGGCGGCCGCCCCCTCGGTCCCGCACAGGGGGTTGTCCACGTCGCAGAGGACGACGAACTCCGCCTCCCGGACGGCGGGGTGGAGCCCCGACCGGTCCACCCTGGCCACCCGGGAGAGACCCCGGGCCCCGGGCCCCACCGGCTCCCCCCGGGCGTCGAGAAGGGTCACGCCGAGGGCCTGGGCCATCCCCAGGCCGCCGTCCACCGTGGCGCTGCCGCCAACCCCGATCAGGATCAGCCGCGCCCCCAGTTCCAGGGCGACACGGATGAGCTCGCCCGTGCCCCGGGTGGTGGTCACCATGGGGTCCCTGGCCTCGGGGGGCACCAGCGGCAGGCCCGAGGCGGCGGCCATCTCGATGACCGCCGTCTTCCCGCCGTCGGTGACCCCGAAAGCGGCCCGCACGGGACGGCCCAGCGGTCCCGTGACCTCCCGTTGCACCAGGCGGCCCCCCCGGGCCCGGAGGATGGCGTCGACGGTGCCTTCCCCGCCGTCCGCCAGGGGAACCTGGACCGTCTGGGTCTCGGGCCATCCCTCGACGAAACCGCGGGCCATGGCCGCCGCCGCCTGGGCCGCCGTGAGGCTACCCTTGAAGGAGTTGGGGGCGAGCAGCACCCTCATGGGCCTGCCCCGGCGCCCAGCGCCGAGCGGATGAAGGCGAGCGCACGCCCAAACGCCGCCAGGTCGGGCGGGCGGTTGAGCTCCAGGGTGTAGGGGCCGGCATACCCCGCTGCCCGAACCGCCTGGATCGCGGCCCGCAGGTCCAGCCGGCCTTCCCGCGGCCGCAACACGGTGCCTTCCAGCCGGCCCTGGACGTGGACGTTGGCCAGCCGGGGCGCGTACTCCAGCAGCGGTTCCAGGTTATCGTAAAGCGAGGCCCAGCTCAGGTCAAGGCAGAAGCGGAGGTCGGGCAGGCGCTCGAGGAGGTAGGCGACGGCCTCTTCCTGGCACCAGTCGGGGTCCCGGATGGGGATGTTCTCCACC
>DYFQ01000073.1 GCA_020725105.1 Symbiobacterium thermophilum | reverse complement strand
AGCGCCCGCTGCCCGTGCAGCGGGATGGGGAGCAGCGGCAGGGGTTCGAGCGGGTAGCACTCCCGCTCCTCGCCGCGGACGTTCTGGGCCACGAGCTTCCCCATCAGCGTGGACACCGCCGCGCCGCTGCCGCAGTAACCCAAGGCGAAGTGGACGCCCTCCCCGGTGCGCCCGATGTGGGGCAGGAAGTCCCGCGTGAAGCCCACGCTGCTGCCCCAGGCGAACTCGATTCGGCAGCCCTGCAGCTCGGGGAAGACCGTCACCATGGCCCGGCGCAGCCGCTCGAAGGACGGCGGGCCCTCGCGGCCGCTCAGCACGCCCCGGCCACCGAAGAGCAGGCGCCGGTCGGGCGTCAGCCGGAAATACCAGAGCAGGCGCTTCGTGTCGTACACCACGCGGTCCCTGGGGATCAGCCGCCCGGCCAGCTCGGGATCCAGGGGCTCGGTGACGATCACGTTGTTGCCGACCCCCACCACCGAGCGGAACAGCACGGGAAACACCTCGGGCGTATACCCGTCCGTCCCGACCACCACGTGGGCCGCTCGCACCCGGCCGCGCGGCGTGTGCAGCACGAAGGCCCCCGCCCGGCCCTCGACCGCGGTCACCGGGCTGTCCTCGAAGATCAGGCCGCCGCGTTCCTCGACGGCCTGTGCCAGGCCCAGGGCGTAGTTCAACGGATGGAAGGCGGCCCCGTGCGGGTCCACCCGCGCGCCCCAGTAGCGGGGGCTGAGGAGCTCCTCCGGCATGGCCTCCCGGTCCAGCACCCACGTCTCGTAGCCCAGCGCGCCGGCCGCGAACTCCTGCGCCCGCCGCAGCCCGTCCAGCGCGCCGGGCAGGTGGGCGGCCACCACCGCCCCGCAACGCCGGAAGTCGCAGGGGATGCCGTGGCGCGTCGCGATCTCCTCGACCAGGTCGATGGCATCCAGCTTGAAGCGCAGCATGGCCCGCGCTCCGTCCAGGCCGAACCGCCGCGCCAGGGTGGCATAGCTCCACTTGTAACCCGTCAGGAGGAACCCGGCGTTGAGGCCGCTGGCACCCCAACCCACGCGATGCCGCTCCAGCACGGCCGTGCGGTAACCGTACCCGCGGAGGTGATACGCCGCGGAGAGCCCGGTGAAACCCCCGCCGACCACGGCCGCGTCCACGTCGACCTCCCCGTCGAGGGCGGGCCTCGGCCGGTCGCCGAGGGCGGTGGCGGCCCAGTACGACCTCACAGGTCCACCAGCGGAACCCACCGTCCTGCCACCTCCCTCGTGTCGTGTTGCCGAGATGTGATTTCAGTGAGACGCTAATCCGTCCTGCTTTTTTGCTACTTCTCGCTATGCCGCCTTCAATTCCTGCTGGGTCCGGAACTCGCGGATGACCTGAAACGGCGGCCTCCCCCGGTTGTGACGGCCCTGGTGCGTGGTCCGGTCCCGAGCGCGGCCAGACCCCCTTTCCAGCCGGCGCCCACTATCCGCTGGCGCGGGCCATCTCCCCGGATGGCGCCGGCCAGCGGGACGTGTAACCCAGACAGCGAGTCAGGCCGTCCGGCCCGCCGTCACGCCGCCCGGGAGGCGGCATCTTCCCCGGCCGCTTGTTCCACCGCCGGCCAGAAGGTGGCGGCTCGCGTGAGGTATAAACGCCTGCGGTGGAATGCCTAACCTCAGATCCGGTCGGCAAGCCGGGTCGTGGCGGGAGGCGGGGGCTTGAGCCATAAACGGCTGGCAGTGATCGCCGTCGTCGCGGCGGCTTACGCGGGGCTGACCCTTGTGCTGGCACCGATTGCCTACGGGCCCATCCAGTTCCGGGTCAGTGAAGCGCTGAAGGCACTTGTGCTTTTTCGGCCTGATCTGGCGTTGGCCATCGGGCTCGGCACCGCCGTTGGCAACCTGGCCAGCCCATACGTGGGCGCCTGGGAACTGGTCTGGATGCCGCTTATGGACTTTGGTGGGGG
>DYFQ01000004.1:70781-103744 GCA_020725105.1 Symbiobacterium thermophilum | reverse complement strand
CCGCGCCATCCTGGCCGAGGGCTGGGCCGACGAGGCCTTCATCGACTCCCGGACCGAAGGTCTGGCGGACCTGCGGGCGTCGGTCGAGCCGTGGACCGCCGAGGCGGCGGCCCTGGTCTCCGGCGTTCCCGCCGAGGACATCCTGCGGGCGGCCCGGATCTACGCCCTGGGCCTCAGGCGCGACCAGGTGGACGGGCCGGCTCCCGGCACCAGGGGCAACTCCACGGTGCTCTACGCCATGGGCATCACCCAGCGGGCCCACGGCACCGACGCCGTGAAGACGCTGGCCAACCTGGTGATGGTGGCGGGGCAGATCGGCCGGCCGGCCACCGGGCTCAACCCCCTTCGGGGCCAGTGCAACGTTCAGGGGGCCTGCGACATGGGCGGCCTGCCCAACGTCCTCCCCGGCTACCGGCCGGTCACCGACGCCGAGGCCCGCCGCCGGGCGCTGGAGGCCTGGTTCGGCGAGGCCGCCGGGCGTCCCGCCGACCTGCCGGACCGGCCGGGACTCACGGTGGTCGAGATGACCGAGGCGGCCCGGTCGGGCCGGGTGAGGGCCATGGTCATCATGGGTGAAAACCCCATGCTGATGGACCCCGACCTGGGGCACGTGGAGGAGGGCCTCCGGGCCCTGGACTTCCTGGTGGTCCAGGACCTCTTTCTCACCGAGACGGCACAGCTGGCCCACGTGGTGCTCCCCGCCGCCGCCTTCGCCGAGAAGGACGGCACCTTCACCAACACCGAGCGGCGAGTCCAGTCGCTCCGCAAGGCGCTTGATCCCCCGGGTCAGGCAAAGCCCGACTGGTGGGTTCTCTGCCGCATCGGAGAGCGGCTCGGGGAGCGGCTGGGACGCCGGACCCGCTGGGACTACTCCGGCACGGCCGAGGTCTTCCGGGAACTGGCCGGCGTCACCCCCACCTATGCCGGGATCCGCCACGAGCGCCTGGGCCTCGAGGGTATCCAGTGGCCGTGCCCGTCGCCCGAGCACCCGGGCACGCCCATCCTTCACCGGGACAGGTTCACCCGCGGGCTGGGCAGGTTCCACGCCGTCGGTTACCGCCCGCCGGTGGAGCGGCCCGACGCGGAATACCCGCTCGTGCTGACCACCGGGCGCAGCCTGTTCCACTACCACGCCGGCTCCATGAGCCGCCGCTCCGAGCCGCTGGACTGGCGGGAACCCCGGGCCTACGCCGAGGTCCACGCGGCCGACGCGGAGCGGGCCGGCATCCGGGACGGGGGCGTCTGCCTCCTGACCAGCCGCCGCGGCAGCATCCGGGTGCAGGCCAGGGTGGGCGACCGGGTGCCTGAGGGCGTGGTGTTCGTCAGCTTCCACTTCCGCGAGGCCCCCGCCAACCTGCTGACCCACGCCCTGGAACTTGACCCCGAGGCCAGGATGCCCGAACTCAAGGTCTGCGCCGTCCGCCTGGAGAGCCTCAGGCCGGCGCGGGAGCGCGCCGGATAGAAGGCGGGCCGGAAGGGCACCGGGCGGAGGCTCTTGAGGGGGAGAAACGCGCCGGCCGTCGTATAAAGGGGCCGAGGGGCACGGGAGCAGGCCGGAGGAGGCAAGGGCGTTGTCGTCGCGGGACCCGAGGGGGGAGCGCCATGTTGGACGAGGTATTCCACCGGGAACTGGCCGAGTACGATCTGACCACGGCCGAGGCGCGGGCCCGGTTCTACGACGATCTGGCGGGCCTCCTCCGGGCGGTCCAGGAAAAGCTCACCGACCTTCAGGGAGACCTGGAAGAACACGGGGAAGAACTGGCCGAGGACGAGGACTTGCCTGAAGCCGAGGCCCTGGAGGAGGAAGCTGACGCCCTGCAGTCGGCCGCGGACGCGCTGGACGAGGTCATCGACGCCCTGGACGAGGCGGCGGACGCGGCAAGAGGGTAGGGGACGGGGGGCGCGTGGGTCGTGGCCTACGGCGCCGCCATGAGCCTGGTGGCCGAGTTGCTGGTCCCGGAGGCCCACCGGGAGGCCGTCGAGGCGTACTTGCGCTCGCGGGGTCTGGTTACCCGGGCTCGTCCCTGACCGGGTGGGCCTTTGCGCTGGCGGCGGCCGGGTTCTTCGGCGGCTATCTGGAGTCCGGCTGGCGAGCCGCCCGGGTAACCGGGTGGGGCCTGTCGCCCCTGGCCACCCTGGCCGTGGGCTGCGCCGGTTGCGCCTGGACCGCCGTGGGCGCCGCGGGCCGGCCCGTCCCGGCCTGGCTGCCGGCCCTGGCCGGCCTGGCCTGGAGCGCCCACCACGGCTTCAAGCTATGGCAGGCCGGGACCGGGGCCCTGCTGAGCCTGGCCGCGGTCGCCGGCGGGCTGTGGTTCTCCCGGGCGGTCATGAGCGGGAGCCAGACCCGCACCGCCCTCCTGGTGGCCCTGGGGACGTGGTACGCCCTGGATCTCGCGCGAGCAAGCGCGGCGACCTTGTGGACGCCGCTTCCGGGCGCGGTGGCGCCGGGAACCGCCCTGTTTTTCACCGCCTACCACTCCGCCCACGCCATCAGCGGCGCCGCCGGAACCCTGTGGGGTTGCTTCTACGCCGTGGAGCGGGGCTGGGGGAGACTGCCGGCCCGGCCGCCCATCTCCTTGCGGCTTGCCTCGGCCGCCCTCACCTTCAGCGCCCTGGCCCACCTCTTGCTGGTGGGGTGGACCTTCTTCACGGCCTCCCCGGTCCTGCGGCCGGCCGGCTTCGTCTCGCTGGTCTGGGCGACCGGCGCCCTCGCCCTGGCCGCCACCCTGCCGCTGGCCCGCCCCGGCTGGTTGGCCGGCTGGCTCCCCCCGCCGGACGGCCGGCAGAGCCCGGCGCGGCAGGGTTGAGATTGGAGTCAGTCAACGTTGCGGATGTACCGGCACGTCTGGCGTAACCTTCCCCCGACGGCCCGGCGCTTCTTCTGGGCTTCGGCCGCCCTCTTCGGGGCCTGGGGCGGCGGCGAGGTCCTGATCAACCTGTACCTGCTGGAAAAGGGGTACTCCCTCGCCCTCATCAGCACCGCCTGGGCGGCCGCCGCGCTGGCGCAGGTCGTGGGGGCGCTGGGCTTCGGCTGGTTTGGCAACCGCTGGCCGCGGCACACCCTGCTGCTGGGCGGCGGGATTGCCCAGGCCTTCGGCGCCGGCCTGATCGTCTGGGCCCCGGAGCCGTGGGTCGTGATGGCCGGCTTCATGCTGGAATGGATCGGCGACGCGGCCTTCTGGGTGCTGGGCACGGCCTACCTGGCCGACGTCATTGCAGCCGGCGCCCGCCCGCTGGCCTTCGGCATCCGGTGGGCGATGTACCCGGGGTTTCTGGCGGTGGGCCGGCTGGCCGGCGGCGTGTTGCCCGGCTGGTTCGGCGGCCTGGTGGGTTACAAGTTCGGCCTCGTCGCCATGCTCGGACTCTACCTGGTGATGGTGGGCTTCCGGGCCACGCTGGAGCCGGCGGGCGGGAGCGGTGCCGGCGGGCCTCCCTGGCGGCTCAGGCACCGGGCCGCGGTGGCTTCCCTGGCGATACACACCTTCCTCTCCTCGGCCAGCCTGATGGTGATCCTCCCCTACCTGAACGTCATCTACGCCCGGCGGTTCGGGCTCCAGGTCGAGGCCATCGGCGGCGCCATGGGCCTCGAGGTGGGCATGCAGACCCTGGCCATCCTGCTGGCGCCGCTCCTGGGCGGTCAGGGGCGCGCGGTGCGGCTGGTGACCGTGCTGCGGCTGCTCCTGGCGCCCGTGCTGGCCCTGATGGCCTGGTCACCGTGGGTGGAACTGTTCGTGGCGCTGGCGGTGGCCAGGGGCGTGCTGACCATGATGGTGCTGCCGGTGATCGAGAGCTTCTGGGTGGGCATCGTCGACCCCGAGGAACGGCCCGCCGTGGGCGCCGCCACCGCCGTGGCCTGGGGCGTGGGGGCCGCCGCCGGGGCGCGGGCAGGCGGGCTGTTGCTGGAGATCGACCGGTACGACCTGCCCTTTCTGCTGGCGGCGGTGCTGGCGGCCCTGGCGGTGGCCTGGTTTTACGGGGCCTTCCGGGCGTACGACCGCCCGGCCGGCGCCACCCTCCCGGCCACCGCGAACAGTTTGGACAGTAACGCTGATCAGCCTCGCGACGCCTGAGCCGGCGAGGCTCCGGGTTGCCCGGCGGCGAGCCTGGCGGCCTTCGCGCCGTGCAGCGCCTCAAGGCCCCGCTTCATCTGCTCCAGGCGCGGCCCGTGCAGGGGGTAGGCCCAGACGGACGCCAGGGCCAGGAGGAGGGCCAGCAGTGGCACCCCGCCCATGAGGAACCGGATGCCCCAGATGGCCGTCGCCGGTTGCGCGGCCAGCCCCGGCTGGTAGCCGGTCCACTCAAGCACGCCGCTGATCACCAGCGCCTGGATGGAGATGCCCAGGCGGATGGCGAAGCCGTTGATCCCGAAGTAAATCCCCTCCCGCCGGACGCCGGTCCGGACCTCGTCCTCGTCGATGACATCGGCGATGAGCAGTTCGGTCAGCATGATGAGGCCCGCGAGGCCGATGCCCAGCAACGAGGTGGCCAGGATGCCGTGCAGCAGGGTACGGGCCACCCAGAAGGGGATCAGGGCGACGCCGAAGGCGCCGATGGCCAGCATGGTGGCGACGCGCGGCCCGACCCTGACCGCGACCCGGCTCCAGACGAAGACCATCGGCAGGGCGACGATGAACGCGGCACCGAGGAGCAGAGACGTCTCCGCGTCGCCGATCCGCAGCACGTACCGGGCGTAAAAGGGAACGCTGGCCGTTAGCATCACGAAACAAAGCTGGATGAAGAGGCTCGCGCCCAGAAAGGCCAGAAACGCCCGGTTCCGGAGAGTCTCTCGGAGGGCCTGGGCAAAGGGCAGGGGCGGGTCAAGGACAAATTCGGGCCGCTCCCGGCTGGCCCAGACGGCCGCCGCCAGGCCGGCCAGCGTCAACATGGCCAGCAACAAGCCCATGGCCGACCAGCCCAGCGAGCCGTAGATCAGCGGCGGCAGCGCGATGCCGACGATCAGGCCCAGGATGGAGAACATCTGCCGCCAGGCCGACACCTCGGCCCGCTCGGTCAGGGTGGGAAACATCTCCGGGAAGAGAGCCGTCCAGTTCAGGGCGACCACGGTGAACAGGCCGTCGAAGACCAGAATCACCGCCAGGAAATAGGTATACAGCGCCGTGAGCTGGCCGGCCTCAGCCCGGAAGGGGGGCACCCACAGGAGCCAGAAGACCAGGGCGAAGGGAATCGCTCCCAGAGCCACGTATGGGATGCGGCGGCCCCACCGGGTGCGGGTGCGGTCGGACAACTGCCCCAGCAGGGGGTCGTTCACGGCGTTCCAGACGCTGAAGAGCACCATCCCCAGGCCCACCAGCCGGGCGGAGACTGCCAGCACGTCCACGTAGTAGAAGATGATGTACGTCGAAAACGCCTGGTAGGATACGGCGGCCGCGAGCGAGCCGGCGCTGTACCCGATCTTCTGGGCCTTGGTGGCGGTTCCCAAGGGCCCTCCTCCCGTCTCCCGCCAGGTAAGGCCGGGGGTCGGCCGGGTTTCCGACGAACCTGTATTCGCTGGCGCGCCAGGTACTCCTGCTTGCGCGGCGCCGGGAGACACCTGGCCCGCCGGCTCTGGGCAGTGAGCGCCGGGCCGGCCTGGGGCATAGCGTCGCCCGGGGCGGCGGTGGTGTTACCGGTGTCCGCCGGTCCGGGGGTGGCCGCCGCCGGGAGCGGCGCGGTGGCGGTCAATCTTTTTCTGGCGGAACGCCGGTAGAAGTCAGTCCGTCACTTCCAGCGTACCCACCATGCCTAGCTGACGGTGACCGGCGACCGAGCAGAAGAACTCGAACCGCCCGCTCTCGAGGGGCGTGATCACGGCCGAGACGGTCTGGCCGGGGGCGGCCACCGCCAGGCTGAAGCCGTTTCGCGTGCGGCCCCCGGCGTCGCGTATCGGCAGCCCGATGACGACCAGGTCGTGCTGGGCCCGCCCCGCGTTCTCAAGGACCAGGCGTACGGGTTCGCCCCGGCGCACGGTGAACTCGGCCGGACGGAAGAAGAAGTCGCCGGCCTCGATCACCACCTCCGAGTCGGTCTCGCCCCCGCTTCCCGACACCTCCGCCGGCAGCGGAGCGGCGGTCGAGCCCCGGCCCATCATCATGCCGGGCATGTTGCCCCCGTGCATGGGCATGTCCCAGCCCGGCATCGACCAGGCCGCCAGTAGCGCCCCGGTGCTGAGGATCGCGGCGCCGATCAGCACGACGGCGGCGATGGTCACGGTCACGGACAGATCGCGTGGCAATCGCTACTCCTCCAGGGGGAAGCAACCAGGTTACCGTTCCTAAAAACGTAAGTATTATAAATCATCGCTTACGACGCCGGGCGAACAGTGTTCCCGACGGTTTGCGCCGGGGGATCGCACCCCGGAACCAGAGCGAAACCATCACACACCGAGCCGTGTCCCGCACATGGGACCGATGTCGGCGCGGATAGGGGTTTCCCCCTGCCCCGGCTTCCCTCGGAGGGACGCCGACCACGCAGCATGCCGCGGGCTCAGTAGCGCAAGAGCACCTGGTCACCCCGCTTGACCGCTTCCTCCTCCAGCGCGCTGACGGCCGACTCGTCGCCCACGGTGACCCGGAGCACGATCTGTTCGAGCCCGTCGGGGGTCGGGTAGGCCAGCAGGTTCCGCACCAGAATACCGTGGGCGTGGAGGCCCTTGACCAGTTCAAACAGGCCTGCCGGCTGACTGGTGCCCACCACCAGTCGGGTCCCCTCATAGCGCAGGCCCATCAGTTCGATGAAGGCGTCGAAGATGTCGCTCTCGGTGATGATGCCCACCACGTGGCCGTCCTCGACCACGGGGAGCCCGCCCACCTTCTTGTCGCGCATGGTGAAGGCGGCGACTTCGATGGGGGTGTCCGGGGTGACGGTGACGGGGTTACGGGTCATGGCCGAGCGGACCTTGACCTTGGCCACCAGGTCGTGCATCTCCCAGATGCTCAACGTGGTGACCGGGGAGGGAGAGGCCCTGGCGACGTCGGTCTGGGTGATGATGCCCACCAGCTTGCCCCGGCCGACCACGGGCAGCCGGCGCACCCGGCGTTCCTTCATGATCCTGGTGGCTTCCAGCAGTGGCGTGTCGGGCCCAACGGTGAAGGGATAGAGGGTCATGCGATCCCGTACCAGCATGTCGGGACTCCTCTCCGGGGTTGACGCTTGTCCCTCTCTATCGTAACGCAGAGACGGCCGGTCTTCATGGGCCGAAGGGAGTGAGCACAATGGGCCGCCGCCCCCGGTGGTGACTGCGGTCACTGACCTGCCTGGGTCTGGTTGGAAATGCTGCGCTCAGGCAAAGCCAGGCCGCCCAGCCGTGGAGCCTGAGCGCCGCAGGACGATCGCCGGGCTTACCGTCGGGCATCTCAGGAGGGATCGCCGTGGCAGTGAACACGTCCCCCGTGGTCGAGCACCTCCTGGCCCTGGACCGGGCGAGGCGCCAGGGGCGGTTCGAGGCTTACGCCGGCGAGGTGGCCAGCCGGACCCGCCGTGAGTTGCACGAGCAGTTCGCGCCGGGCCGTCCTTTTCCCCTCCGGGCGGTGCGGGAGTCGGTCTTTTCCGGTGCCGCCCACCGGCCGACCCCCCGGCGGGTGGGCGGGGAATTCGTCATCCCCTGCTTCTACCGGGTCACCCTTGAGGAACTGGCGGCTGAACGGCCGCTGGCCCTGACTTCCGAGGACGTCTGCGAGTGGTGCTTTCACTTCTGGACGGCGCTGGACCGCCGGACGGCCCGGGCGCTCAGGACCAACCCGGCCAACATGTGCTACGCCGACTTTCTGGAACGCGCCGTCTAGCCGCCCGGCCCTCGGGATAGGCGCCTGTCGCCTGAACCTGGCGCCCGGCTCCTTCATACCGTGCAGCCAGGTGAGGTCTATTGCTTACCCCGGTTCAAACGGTGTCCCTGGCGGTCATCGCCGGACTGGCGGTCTTCACCCTGTGGGCCTTTCGCCGCTGGTGGTCCTGAGGGAGGACCAGGCCGGTTCGAGGCGCAGGCTCCGGCGTACGGCGAAAGGCTCAGTCCTGACCGGGCTCGAAGTAGCGGTCGAGCACTTCCGCGAACAAGCCCGCGGCCCGCTGGGCGGACTCCCGGGTATTGGTGTGGGCGCCCACTTCCAGCAGCAGCGCCCGGGGGCCGACGTCCTGGTTGTAGTTGCCCCGGCCGTACCAGATGCCCTTGATCAGGCCTGGGTACATCTCGTCGGCGACGGCCTTCAACTCCCTGGCGAACTGAAGGTTAGTCTTACCTGCGGGGTTCTGCCTTCCCACGACCAGGCGGATCTGGGTCATCCACTGACCGGCCACCCGCTCGGCGTAGAACTCGGGAGGCGCCGCGTCCCGGTGGACGTCCAGAAGGACGATGGGCCTCTCCCGCAGCAGTTTGGCCACCGTCCGCCGGGAACGCCGGTAGGCGCCGCGGTCGTGGGGGAGGTGGAGGGCCTCGGAAAAGATGACCTGGAAGTCCAGTTCCTCCAGGCGCCGGGCCAGGACCCAGCCGACCTCGTGAATGCCGCCCCGGCCGTTTATGCTGTAGGTCCCATCGGTCGGGATGTAAGACTCGGCGTTGTGGGTGTGGTAGATGCCGACCGGACCCGCCCGCTTGCCGCCGGGGGGCGGCCCCGTGGTACCGTCGCCGGTGTCGCGGCCCACGCCGAGCAGCCACTCGAACAACCCCGGCCGGACGGTCAGTCCCACCGAAGCCCCGGCCGGTGAAGCCTCGAGGACACCGAGGGTCTGGGCTGTTGCCACCCGGCGCCGGACCTGGCGAACCCGGTAGTGGACGTTGTCGGCGTCGATCCACTCGTCCCCGACGTAGATCCGCCGGCCGGTTTCCAGCAGCACCGTCCCGGACTCGTCCACCAGGCGGTAGTAAGCCGCCGGCAGGTGTTCGTGAGTGCCCCACACGCGCGGCCCCGCCCAGGCCGCCGCGGCCAGGAGGACCGTGACGGCGGCAAGACCGAGCAGCGGGGCCGCTCCCGCCGGCAACTGCCGGATCCGGCGGCGGCCCGCGCCGGCCCGGCCAGCCCGGTGTCGCCGCAGGCGGGTCCAGGCCTCCCGGGTCTCACCCACCACTTCGGCCAGGGCAACCGCCAGCACCCCGGCGATGACCACCGAGTCCAGGGCTCCGGCTCCGCCGATGGCGACCGCCCCCGAAGGACCCGGCCGAAAGGCGTTGGTCACGGCGACGAACAGGTCGGCCAGGACGACCCCGCCCACGCCGGCGACGAAGGCGGCCCGGCGGGAGCGGCCCGCCAGGTAGGCAACGACGCCGGCCACGATGCCCGGCGTCCACAGGGGGTCCAGGTCCAGGACGGGGATGGCCTCTCCGGGTTCCGCCGGCAGGAGCTGGTCCGCGACGAGAACGATGGCGGCCGTCGCGAAGGCCGCCAGGGTGGCCCTGAGGCGCTCGGCCGCCTGGTCGGCGGAGCCCACCAGGTAGATGGCGATTCCGAGCGGCACCAGCGCCCCGCCCAGGTCGACCGAGATGCCCCTGGTCACGCGAGCCTCGGGCATGAAGAAGCCGGCCACCATGATGCCCAGCAAGAACAGGGCGGTGCCGGGCCTGAGCTTCATGCGGTCCAGCACCCGGTGGGTGACGCCCAGGAAGGCCAGCAGGACCACTCCGGTCAGGATGAGGAACCCCAACGGCACTGCCAACGCGGTGCCTCCTCCGGGCCTAGTATGCCACGGCGCCGCCAATGCCTCCCGGACCTGGCAGCTCCCCGTGGGCGCGGGCGGTAATGGGTGAACCGGCATAGGCTGGCCAGAGAGGGGAGAGGGCGCCGGTGGACGACGGTTCCAGGCTTGCCGACGCCGTCTTCGACGGGGGCGGCGTCAAGGGGATCGGCCTGGTCGGAGCGGTTGTCGCCGCCGAGGAACGGGGCTACCGCTGGATGAACCTGGCCGGAACCTCGGCCGGCGCCATCGTGGCGGCGCTGCTGGGAGCGGGGTACACGGGCCTGGAGTTGCGGGAGATCCTTCTTGAGCTGGACTACCGCCGGTTCCGCGATCCCTGGCTCCTGGGGCGCCTCCCGGTGGCCGGCCCGGCGATCAGCCTGTTCCTGCGCCTGGGTCTGTACGAGGGTGATGTCCTTGAGGAGTGGTTGCGGCGGCTGCTGGGGGCCAGGCGGGTTCGCACCTTCGGCGACCTGGTGCTGCCTGACGCCGGTGGCGAGCCCCGCTTTCGCTACCGGGTTCAGGTGATCGCCGCCGACGTGAGCCGCGGTGAACTGCTGGTGCTGCCGGCGGATGCCCGCGCCTACGGGATCAACCCCGACCGGCTGGACGTGGCCCGGGCCGTCAGGATGAGCGCCAGCTTGCCATACTTCTATCGCCCCGTGAGGCTCCGGTACGGTGGCCCTGCCGGCGCCGGCGGCCAGGTGAGCTACATCGTGGACGGCGGGCTGCTCTCCAGCTTCCCGGTCTGGCTCTTCGACGTGCCGGGGCCGCCTCCGTGGCCCACCTTCGGCTTCCGCCTGGTGGAGCCATCCATGGGGCGGCCCCGCCGGATCACGGGTCCAGTATCCCTCTTGACCGCGCTGGTCGGCACGATGCTCGAGGCTCACGACGCCCGGCACATCCGCGAGCGGGACCACGTCCGCACCATCGCCATTCCCACCCTGGGGGTGGGCACGGTCGAGTTCGACCTTGACCGCCGGAGGGCCGAGGCCCTCTACCGGGCCGGGCTAGAAGCCGGGCGTCGGTTCCTTGACGCCTGGAACTTTGCCCGATACGTCGAGGCCTACCGGCGTGTCGGCGGTTAGCTTCGCCCGCAGGGCTTCCCTCACGCGCCGGGCCACCCCGCGCCACCGGGCGCGCGCCTGCCCGTTCGCCTCCCGTGCCGGTCGGGCGACGCCGAGCCGGGGAGCGCCACCCCAGTAGTCCTCCGCGCGCGGGAGCACGACGATCCCGTAGCTACCTGGGAAAGCCTCGTAACGTTGCTGCCGCATGGTCGCCCCCCCCCTTCTACACCGGCGTGGAGCGCCGGGCTGCCTCCATGCTACCCGCAGCCCGTGGCAGCGCCATCAGTCCTCGGGCGGTGAACGGGCTCGGGATTTGGTCCCGTGACCCGTATCCATCTACCGGGTGGGCGACCTCCGCCTCAAGTCCTGGGTTCTCCGGCGCGGGGGAGCCGTTTGACCTGCACCAGGTTGTCGTAGAAGACCGGGCCGCCACCGAAGTCGGTCAGCGCGTCCGAGGTGGTGTAGTTGACCGCCCGGCCCCCGGGGGAACGCCGGTGCCAGTGGCCGAAGGCCGTGAAACAGACTCCCGGCCGGACCCGGTCCGCCGTCACTCTGGCCGTGGCCAGGAAGTCGCCGCGGTCGTTGTAGACCCGGACCCGGTCGCCGGTGGCGATGCCCCGCGGTCCGGCGTCCTCGGGGTGCAGTTCCACCACCGGCGGCCCCTCGTCCCGGGCCAGGGACGGCTGGGCAGAAAAGCTCGTGTTGAGGAAGTAGTGCCCCTTGGCCGAGATCAGCTGCAGCGGGAAGCGCCGGGCCAGGTCAGGCGCCGTGCGGGGACTCTCCCGGGGCGGGACGAAGGCGGGCAAGGGATCCAGGCCGGCAACGGCCATGGCTTCCGAGTAGAACTCGCACTTGCCCGAGGGGGTGGGGAAGCCGCCCTCGGCGTATGGGGTGTAGCCCCGGGGCACGTTCACCCGCTGCCAGCCCCGCTCCAGGAGGGTCTCCAGCTCGAGCCCGCGCAGGTGCGGGTGGCCGTAGGCCAGGGCCTGCCGGGCGATGTCTTCGTCCGAGTCCTGAAAGCACGGGTCGTCGAAGCCCATCCGCCTGGCCAGGAGCCGGAACACCTCGCTGTTGGGCCTGGCCTCGCCCAGGGGCGTGACGGCCGGGCGGTTGGCCGTCAGGTAATAGTGGCCCCACGACGGGATCAGGTCGAAGTGCTCCAGCTGCGTGGTGGCGGGCAGCACCAGGTCGGCACAGGCCGCCGTGTCGTTCCAGAACTGCTCGTGAACGACGGTGAAGAGGTCGGCACGCCGGAGGCCCCGCTCCACCAGGGCCTGGTTGGGCGCCACCACCGCCGGGTTCGAGTTGTAGACGTAAAGCGCCAGCACGGGCGGGTCCAGCGCCGGGTCGGTGAGGGCCTTGCCCAGCTCCACCATGTTGATGGTTCTCGTGTCAGGCGGGATCAAGTCGGCCCGCTGGATGGCCGGATTGGCCCCGATGGCGCCGGACCGGCCCCGGAAGATGCCGCCGCCCACTTCCCGCCAGGCGCCCACGAGGGCGGGCAGGAGCGTGATGGCCCGCGCCGCCATGCCGCCGCCGGCGGTACGCTGAAAGCCCAGGCCCCAGACCATGCCCGCCGGGCGCCGCGTGGCGTACTCCCTGGCCAGCCGGGCGACGTCCTCGGCGTCAAGCCCCGTGAGTTCCGCCACCCGGCGGGGTGAAAAGTGCCGGACCCGGTGGCGGAAGGCTTCCAGCCCCACGGCGTGTCGTTCCAGGTAGTCCCGGTCCTCGAGCCCCTCGGCGAGGATGACGTGGGCCATCCCGAGCGCCAGGGCGGCGTCGGTGCCCGGCGCGAGGGCCACGTGCCAGTCGGACGCCGCCGCCGTCCGGGTACGGATGGGGTCGATGCACACCACCCGGGCTCCCCGCTGCCTGGCCCCGGCGATCAAGGGCCAGAAGTGGAGGTGGGTGGAGAGGACGTTCACTCCCCAGAGGACGACGTAGCGGGAGTGCACCAGGTCCTCCGGGTCGCAGGCGGCCACGGTCCCGATGGAGTAGCGGGATCCGGCGTAGCCCGCGGCGGTGCAGATGGTCCGGTCCAGAAGCGACGCCCCCAGCCGGTGGAAGAACCGCCGGTCCATGCTACCCCACTGGACCAGCCCCATGGTCCCCGCGTAGCTGTAGGGGAGGATGGCCTGGGGCCCCGGGTTCCGGGCGATGGCCCCCAGGCGCTCGGCGATCTCGTCAAGGGCCTCGTCCCAGCTCACCCGGGTAA
This sequence comes from Symbiobacterium thermophilum, assembly GCA_020725105.1. GTDB lineage: Bacteria > Bacillota > Sulfobacillia > DYFQ01 > DYFQ01 > DYFQ01. The sequence goes on along the minus strand of DYFQ01000004.1, from coordinate 90,802 downwards.
ATTCGCCCGAGCCCTTCTCGCCGGTCCGCCGCATGGGGTGGAGGATCCGGTCGGGGCTGTAGACCCGCTCCAGGTACCGGGCCACCTTGGCACACAGGTGGCCGCGGGTGAAGGGGTGCTCGGGGTCGCCCCGGACCTCCACCGCCCTGCCGTCGGCGACGGTGACCAGCATGGCGCAGCCGTCCGGGCAGTCGTGGGGGCAGGCCCCGCGGACCACGTGGGTGCCCGCGGCCGGTGGCGGGCCGGTCAGTTCCCGCGGCAAGCTCGGCTCCCTCCGCATGGCCGACGTCTGGCGCGTTTGCCGGGAGTTTCGCCCGCGGGCCGCGCCCTCCCTGCCGGGAGAGCACGGCCGTGACCGACTCGCGCCGGCCCGACCCGCGGCGCCGGCCGGAAGCGGACCGGGCAGGGTTCGCGACCGGCCCGGGCGAAATGGACACCTGCCCAGCGTCGTATGGCGACCGGCGGGCGTGGCAGGGGGTGCCGCCGTGGCGCGGGATCGGGTTGTGACGGGGGAGGGCAGCTTCGCCCTGGCCCTGCCGGCCCTCGTGGTGCTCCTCGGGCTGCAAGTGCTTCGCGTCTTCCTGCCGTCGGTCGTCTGGGTCGCCGGGGCCCGGCTGACGGTGGAGCAGATGGGCCTGACGGTGCTGGCCACCTTCCTGGCGGCCTTCCTGGCACCGCTTGGCTTCCGGTGGCTGGGCGGCCGCGGCTTCCTGGCGCTTTCCGCCGGCGGCCTGGGCCTGTTCCGTCTGGCCGAGCAGTTGGTGCGGCGGGGCCCGTGGGATCTGGCCGCCTCTCTGGCGGCCACGGGGTGCTTCTTGTGGTTCTTCCCCGCCTACGTGGGCTGGCGGCGGCAATCGGGACGGCCGGTGACCCCACTGGCCTGGGGCCTCAGCCTCGGGGTCGCCGCCGACACGGCCCTCCGGGGAGTTCTCCTGACGTACGACCTGAGCTGGCGGCCCGGCGTCGGACCCTGGCTGGCGGTGGCCCTCCTGGCCGGCCTGCTCTGGTGGGGCCTGCGGGAGGAAGTCGCCGGGCGTGCCGGAGCGGGCACCGGCTCTCCGGGGTGGCCGTCCGCCCCGGCCGGCCCGGGGCCGCCCGCCGATGGACCGGCCGCGCGCCTCTGGCCGCTCCTGGGGATCGGGTTCCATCTCTTCCTGCAAACGGTGCTGTTCCAGAACTTCGGCAGGCTGGCCCAGTTCACCGGATGGTCCTACCCGGCCGCCTACGGCTGGCTCAGCATGTCCAACGCTCTGGCGCTGGCCGCTCTCTTCTGGGTCCTGGGCCCGAGGCCGCCGCTGGCCCTGACGGTCACGGCGCTGAACCTGGCCGCCATCATGGCCCTGCGCCCCTTCCCCGGGGTGGCCTCGTGGGGGGCGGTGGCCCTGGTGGTCGCCCACCTGGTAGCCACACTGAACATGGGAATGGTGCTGGCCGCCGCCGGCCGGCCGCCGGTTCGGAGCGGTCTGGCCTGGACCTCGGTTTTCTTCGGGCTCGGGATGGTTCTCTTTGTCGGCATCGCCTTGGCCTTCTACTCCCGTTACACGGTGCCCAACGTCTTCTGGCTCGCCGGCCTGGGCCTGGGGGTGGCCGGGATCGGCGCCGCCTGGCTGCTGCACGGCCAGGGGCCCGCGGCCGGGTCCGAGGTGGGCGCGGCGCCCAGGCCGGGAGTCGCCCCGGCGCGAGGGGCAAGGCGCGCCGGACGGGCGGTGGCGGCCCTGGTGGCGCTGGGATGCTTCGGCCCGCCCCTCCTGACGGCCCTGGCGTGGCGGCCGCCCGCCGTCCTGGCGGTAGGCGCCACGGGGAGCACGGGGGAACCCGCGTCGGTCAGGGTCATGACCTACAACCTGCACAACGGTTTTGACGCCTTCGGAACCCTGGATCTGGAAGGCCTGGCCAGGGTCATCGAGACCTCGGACGCCGATGTGGTGGCGCTGCAGGAGGTCACCCGGGGCTGGCTGGTCTCGGGCGGGGTGGACATGGTCACCTGGCTCGAGCGCCGGCTCGGCCGGCCCGTCATCTTCGGGCCTACCGCCGGCGATAGCTGGGGAAACGCGGTCCTCACCCGGTTCGCCGTGGCCCGGGTCGAGGTGGTCCGTTACCCGGTGCGCCGGAGCCCCCTGCACCGCGGCTTCATCTGGGCCGAGGTGGACACCCCCGCCGGCCGCCTTAACCTCCTCGCGACCCATCTGGACCATGAGCCAGGTCACTCCGCCGAGCGCCAGGCCGAGGTGGCGGACCTGCTGGCCTTCTGGGCTGGCCGGTCCCGGACGGTGGTCCTGGGCGACCTGAACGCCACGCCTGAAGCCGCCGAGATCCGGTCGCTGGTCGAGGCGGGCCTGAAGGACGCCTGGGCCGCCCTGGGCGACGGGCCCGGCCACACCTTCTCCGCCGACAATCCCTTCGAGCGCATCGACTACGTTTTTGTCACCCCAGACCTGGGGGTGGCCGACGTGGGGGTGCCTCGGGCGACGGCGTCCGACCACCTGCCGGTGGTCGTTACGGTCCTCCTGCCACGGTAACAAGCAAGCCCGGACGGCGGCGGGCAAGCGCAGGGCCCGCCGCCGTCCCGGGCGCAACCCGAGCTGCTTCCGCGGCCCCAAAGACCGATGCGCAGCAGGCGACTCCGGTGATCAGTCCCGCACCCCTGATATGGAAGCGCCGTGTCAAGCCCCTCCGCGGTCTTGTTCCTCAGTCTCTGCCCGGGCCCTGGCCGCGGCCTCGCCCGGGCCGGCCGCCGGCGCGGGTCGGGCTACCGGCGCGTCGGACATGCAACCCACCTGCCTTTGCCGCGACTGGCCGGGGCTTCGTGCCGCAGTGTCCGATTACCTCCGCCCGGCGCCCGCCGGCGGGACGCACCGGACGCCTCGAGCCCGTAGTGACCGTGCAGCAGCCCAAGGTTACCTGAACCGCGACAGTAACAGCGCCGCCGAGATCCAGAGGGCGGTGGCCCAGACGACGCCGTCGAGAAGGGCGAGGGATGGGCTGAGTTGCTTGTCCTGGCCGCGCAAGGCGAGGAGCTGCCGCAGTAACAACAGCGGGGTGACCACGATCCACAAGGTATGCCAGAGGCCGAGGACGTGGCTGAGGGTGCCGATGTACAGGACCGTGGCAAGCCCGGTCACGGCGGCGCCGGCCACACGGAACGGCCGTTGCCACCCGGTCGCTGTCGACAGCGGTCTTGGCTGATGGTGCTGTTCTGGGGTCAAGCGCGCACCCGACCTCCTCCAGGTCAGCTTATCGTGGCCTGGGCCAGGCAGCTTGCCGCGGTGCCCAACGCCGAAAGCATGGGTCCTAGCACCAGTACACCCGGCCGTTGATGAGATCGTAGTTGCAGCCTACACCAGGAGGTTCGGTAGAGTAGCCATCCTTCAACATGTAGTCCCGGATAACATCGTAGGTGAACTTGCAGATGTAATAGACAGTCAAAAACCGTCCCGCCCAGTCAATTGCGTCGACCCGAGCATCATAGTTGCTCAGGTATCCCCGAATACCGAATTCCTCGCTGGAGGTCACAACGCCTCGGTCGCCGTGAGCTGGATGATGGCCGAAGCGTGCGGTCCGCTCAAGCTCTGAAGAGGTAAGTCCCTGCGCCAGAAGTCGTCTGTACTGAACCCACTCCTGCGTGTACACGACGTACCTCTTCTGGGTGGGGACCCAGAAGACATGATCTTGAGGTCGCCCCAGTTCTCTCGTGGGGAACGCGTCAAGACCAACTACCAGCCCTCGTCAGCAAGATGCGAAATGACCTCTGTAGGAATTCCTCGCCCGTCAAGGCCGGGGTTGGGAGCGCTCAAGCTTGTGCTACCCAGAGTTGAGACGACTACGACCGCAGTTAACAGAGCAATACCCGCCTTCAGCATGTGCAATCCCCCCGACCTGTTTGTAATCGACATGGGAATTTTTGGCAAGCCTCACCGTGGGCCGTTCCTCGCGCCACGTACCCTGCTACCATGACTGGCCTGACTGTGGTGACGGGACCGCACAGAAGATCAGCACTCCGCTAGATCAGGGAGATCACGGCCACGAAGTGGGCCAGGCTGCCACCCATCACGAACAGGTGCCACAGCTCGTGAAAGCCGAACCTGCCGGGCCACAGGTGCGGCCACTTCGTCGCGTAGAGGACGGCTCCGGCGGTGTACAAAACCCCCCCCGCGAACAGCCAGGCCAGGACGGCCGCCGTGACCGACAGGGCCAGGGGATAGATGGCGACCAGGACCAGCCAGCCCATGAACACGTAGAAACCGACCGACAGCCAGCGCGGGGCGGCCGGCCAGGCGAGCTTGACCGCCATCCCTAGCCCGGCGCAGCCCCAGATGGCCCCCAGCAGGGACCAGCCCCACGGGCCCCGCAACGGGAGCAGGCAGAACGGGGTGTACGAGCCGGCGATGAGGACGAAGATCATCAGATGGTCAAGCTTGCGGAGGACCAGCGTCCAGCGGGGCGAAAGCGGCAGGGCGTGGTACAGCGTGCTCGCCGTGTAGAGCAGGACCAGGCTGGCGCCGAAAATCGCGAAGGACACCGCGTGCCAGGCGGTGCCGCGCATGATGCCCTGACGGACCAGGAACGCCAGGCCGGCCACGGAGAGCAGCGCCGCAAACAGGTGAGTCAGGGCGCTGGCCGGCTCTCTGAGCCGCGGCGGATGCATCGAGGTCTGCCCCCTCAGGTCAGAAGTAGACCGGCCAACTCGCCCAGGCTCCGGATACGGACGCCATCTCCCGCCTGGTCCCCGTCGTAGCGGCCATGGCGGTCGACGAGCACCGGCCGGAAGCCCATGGCCCGGGCCGCTTCCACGTCCAGCAGGTCGTTGCCGACCAGGGCCACGCGGCCGGGGTCCGCGACCGGTGCCGGGGCGGCCGCCAGCGCCGCCTGGTACAGGCGCGGGTCCGGCTTGGCCACTCCCACCCTGCCGGCCCAGACATACCCGTCCAGCAGATCGTCCAGGCCCAGCCGGGCCAAGGGGTGCCTGAACCAGTTGCCGGTGACGGCTACCGCCGGCAGCCCGGCGCGGCGCAGCGGTTCCAGCGCCGGCCGGACGTCGGGGTAGACGTTCAGGTGGGAGCCCGGCGGAAACCATGCCTTGACCTGGCGGGCCAGCCGGCCGTCTGGGTCCGGGACGCCGGCCGCCTCCAGCACCCGGCGGTCGAACTCCAGCCAGAAAGCGGCCTCGTCGCCGGCGTAGCGAAGACCTTCCTCCCACCAGAAGGCAGTCGTGGCGTCGTAGCCCCGGTCCACGGCCGCCCGGTCCAGGTCGAGCCCCAGGCTCCGGCAGGCCTCCAGGAAGGTGTCCCTGGGGTCCGGCGCGACGTAGATCAGGGTGCCGTCCACGTCGAACAGGACCAGGTCAACGGGCCGCCCCACGGGTTCAGTCTCCCTCGGGGCGGAGCACCAGGCGGCGGAATCCTTCGAGGTCGGCCTCGCGCGCCAGTTGCCTCCCGGCGCGTCCCTCGAGCCAGTCGTCCACCTGGTCGGCGTAGTGGCGGCTGAAGAAGTGCCCCGACTGGCCGGGGACCATCACGTCCCACGAGTTCCCGGCCGGGTCGGCCAGGTCCACGACCTGGCGCCAGGGGGCGGCGCTGGTCACCGAGAAGCCGGGGCCCGTCCGGCGAAAACCGGTGGCCACCAGGCTGACGCCGCTGCCTCCGACCGGCCGGGGCGCCACGTTGAGCAGCCGGCCCAGGAGGGGCACGCTACCCAGGGGGTGGTTGAACCCCACCTGGTGCACGGCGCCCCAGCGCCAGCGGTCAACCCGCTTGCCCAGGGACGCCTCGAGTTCGGCCACGGCGGTACGGAAGCCGCCGGCGGCGATGGCCTCGAAGCCCTCCCGCTCGGGCGTGCGAACGTCGTTGAACCACGACGCCACCCGCCCCGCGGCGGCCTCGCGGATGAGCCGGTCGGTCACCTGCACGGCGTCGGGCACGCGGCCGAACAGCTCATCGCCCATCTCGTCCAGGAACAGTTCCCGCTGAAAGTGGCGGTACCAGGTGTGCCAGATGGCCGGCCCCGCCGCGTCCGCCGAGTCCACCCGGTCCCAGGCGTCCAGCGCTTCGAGGGCCGCCCGCTCGGTGGCGGTGGGGCCCCCGGCGGCGTCAAGTCCCGCCCGGATGGCAGGCAGCACCAGCGGGACAAGTTCCCGCGCCTGGAGGTTGGTGGCGTCCACCTGCAGCGCCTTCATGTCGTCCACCGTCCAGTCGCGGGCCTGGCTCAACACCTCCACCAGGCGGGCGAACCGGTAGGGCGGCGCCCAGCTGACGCCGAGGAAATACGGGTAGCCGTCGTCCACGGGCCGGGCGTTGGCCGTGGCGAGCCACCCCTGGGGCGGGTTGACGGCTTCGGGCAACTCCTCCCAGGGTACCCAGCCGGTCCAGTCGTACTCCGCCGTCCAGCCCGGGACCGGGAAAAGCCCGTCGCCCTTGTTTCGGATGGGATAGCGGCCGTTGGGCCGGTAGGCGATGGTCCCGTCGGTGGCGGCGAAGACGAAGTTCTGGGCGGGCACCTCGAAGTATCTCAGCGCCTCGCGGAACTCCCGCCAGTTGCGGGCCAGGTTGAGCTTGAGGAGTGCGTCTACCTCCCGGGTGGCCTCGTGGGCCGTCCACCTGAGGGCCAGGGCGGCGGTGGGCCGGTTGTCCCGGGACCCGACCACCGGGGTGATGATGGGGCCGTGCCGGGTGATGAGCACCTCGTGGCGCACCGGCTCGGACCGGCCCTTGACCCTGATCTCCTCCACCACCACCCGGGCCGGCCGCCACCTGCCTTCGTACAGGAACTCCCGTGGGTTCTGGGGGTTGGGGATCTCCAGGTAGAGGTCCTGTACGTCAGCCCCCACGTTGGTCACGCCCCAGGCGACGTGCCCGTTCTGACCGACGACGATGCCGGGTGCGCCGGGGAAGGTGACGCCGATGACCTCCCACCGGCCCGCGACGGAGAGGTGGGTCTGGTACCAGATGGACGGGGCTCCCAGCCCCAGGTGGGGGTCGTTGGCCAGCAGCGGCCGGCCCGACGCCGTCCTGGAACCGGCCAGCACCCAGTTGTTGCTGCCCAGTCCTTCGCGGGAGGTGAGGAGGTCCATCGGAACTCCGGCCAGACCAACCTCCAGCTCGGTGAGGTATCGCAGGTGGGTGGGCGCGTCCGGCGGGTATTCGGGCCCCAGTTCGAGGACCTTTTCCAGGCCCACCCGCTGGACCAGCTGGTAACGCCAGACCTCGGCGGCGGCGTTACCGCCCAGGTCGTAGGCCATGAACTTGGCGATCATCAGGGTGTCCAGGGGAGCCCACGGCTCCGGCACGTAACCGAGCAGGCGGAACTCCAGGGGCAACCGGCCGGCGCCGCTGGCCTGCCGGATGAAGGCGTTGACCCCGTCCGCGTAGGCCTCGAGGGCCGCCAGGCTCCGCTCCGACGTCGCCCCGAGGGACAGCCGGGCCGCCCTGGCCAGCCCGTAGCTCCGGAAGAAGCGGTCCACGTCCAGGGTCTTCTCGCCGATGACCTCGGAAAGCCGGCCGGCGGCCGCCCTCCGGGAGAGGTCCATCTGGAACAGCCGGTCCTGGGCGGTGACGTAGCCCTGGGCGAAGAACACGTCGTGCTCGTTCCGGGCAAAGACGTGGGGCACGCCGCGGGCGTCCCGGTAGACCGTCACCGGAGCCCTGAGTCCGGGCAGCGCGACCTCGCCCGACACCTGCGGCAGGCTCCGGCGGGCCAGGAGCACGCCGGCGGTGGCTGCCAGGGCCACCAGCAGAAGCAGCGCCAGCAACAGGCTGGCGAGGATCCGCAGCCCCCGCCGACCTCTTCCCGCCACCCGCCATCGCCGGGAGGGCGCCGGCGTCAGCACGCTTCTGAGGGTCACGCTGACCCACCTCCGTTCGCCGGCGTGAATGAGATCGCGCGCCCGGGCCGGCCCGGCTGTCCTGGTATAATCGCGACAGGGTCTGTGGCCCCACGCCGGGCCGGACCATGGCGCCGGCGACAGATCGCGAAGCAGCTTTCGAGGCGGTGGCGATGGAGTCCTCTCTGGCAAGACCCCTGGCCATCGGGGGCGTGAGGCTGGAGCACCCGCTGGTGCTGGCCCCCATGGCCGGCGTCTGCAACCTTGCTTTCCGCCTGCTGTGCAAGGAGCAGGGGGCGGCGCTGGTATGCTCCGGGTTCCTCAGCGCCGACGGGCTGGCGCGGGAAATCGACCCGGTGTTGCGCCGGCTGAAGGTGAGCGACCGGGAACGCCCGGTATCCATCCAGCTCTTCGGCACCGAACCCGACGTGGTGGCCAGGGCCGCCCGGCTGGTGGAGGCGGCCGGAGCCGACCTGGTCGACTTCAACCTCGGCTGCCCGGTACCGAAGGTCCTGAAGGCGGAGGCCGGCGCGGCGCTGATGCGGGCGCCGGACCGGGCCCAGCGGGTGCTGGAAGCCATGGTGCGGGCGGTGAAGATCCCGGTGACGGTGAAGATGCGGGCCGGCTGGGACGATCGCTGCATCAACGTGGCGGACCTGGCGCGCCGGTTTGAGGCGGTGGGCGTGGCGGCGGTGGCGGTCCACGCCCGGACCGCCCTGCAGCGCCGCCACGGCCAGGCCCGCTGGGGCTGGATCGCCGAGGTCAAGGCCGCGGTGTGCATCCCGGTCATCGGCAACGGAGACGTCTTTGACCCGCCGGCGGCCCGGCGGATGCTTGAGGAAACCGGCTGCGACGGGGTGATGATCGGCCGGGGCGCCCTGGGCAATCCCTGGATCTTCCGGCGGACGCTGCATTACCTCAGCACGGGCGAGTTGCTTCCGGAACCCTCGGCCGAAGAGCGGGTGGCCATGGCTCTCCGGCACCTGGACCTCCTGGTGGAGTTTGAGGGAGTCCGCTCGGCGGGCCTGGAGATGCGGCGCCACGCCGCCTGCTATACCCGGGGCCTACCCCACTCGGCGGCTCTCCGCCGGACGCTCGAGACCTGCCGGGACCCGGACGACTACCGGCGGGTTTTCGAGGCCTACCTGGCGGGCCGCCCGGCGGACGGCGACCGCGCCCACCCGAAGACGGGGATCCGGTTGCCGTCGGGATCGGTGAGCCGGACCGGCCGGTAGCCCTCGTCGCTCCGCTCCGCCGGCTCGGGGGACCGCACGCCAGGACCCGCGAGGCTGATCGTCCGCCCATTGCTCCCGGACCCGAAGGAAATGGCGCTGCCGGAAGGAACCACCTCTTGGAGGCCCGTGGACGCCGGGCCATTCCCCGGCCGGGAGGTATTGCCATGGCCACAGACCGCACAACAGCCGCCGGTAACCGGTCAGGCGGGCGCCGGTCGCTGTGTCCCGAAGACCTGTTCCGCGTGGTTTCCCCCGGCGACCCGCAACTGTCGCCGGACGGCCGCCGGCTGGCCTTCGTCCTGCAGCGGCTGAACCAGGACAGCGACGAGAACGAGACCCAGATCTGGCTGGCCGACCTGGACCCCGGCGACCCGGCGGCCACCGTTCGGCGGCTGACGGCAGGCCCCAAGGACCGGGCTCCCCGGTGGGCGCCGGACGGGCGGCGGCTGGCCTTTGTGTCGGAGCGGTCAGGCAAGCCCCAGCTGTGGCTCATTGACGCCGGCGGCGGAGAGGCCTGGTGCCTGAAGACGCCTCACAAGGTCACCTCGGCCCCTGTGTGGTCCCCCGACGGCCGGCGGATTGCCTACACCGCCAGCGTGTTCTCGAAGCCGGAAGGCTGGGAGCCGTACTTCGGGGCGCCGCCGGGCGACGCGGAGCGGGCCAGAGAACAGGCCGCCCGGGAGAGCGGGGCGGGGGAGGAATCACCGGAGCAGGGGAAGGGGCAGGCTGCCGGGAAGCAGCCAGGGCGGATCAAGGTCATCACCCGCCTCCGCCACCGGTTTGACGGCATCGGCTACTTCGGGGACCGCCGGAGCCAGGTGTTCGTCATCGACGTGCCGGATGCGCCGGCGGTCGGCCCCGACCGTGCCAACGGCGCGCCCGCGGCCAGGCCGGTGACGAGCGGGGACTACGACCACGACAGCCCCACCTGGTCGCCGGACGGCAGATGGCTGGCCTTCACGGCCACCCGGCGGGAGGACGCCGACTGGCTGACCAAGCTGGACCTGTGGGCCGCCGAAGTGGAGACGGGCCGCCTGGTGCAGTTGCTGGAGGCCGACGGCCCGGTCCTGGCGCCGGTGTGGTCGCCCGACGGCCGGTACATCGCCTACCTCGGGCACGACAACGCCTACCTTGGGTCCACCACCCCCGGGCTGTGGCTGGTTCCCGCGGGTGGCCTGCTTGCCGGGCGGGCGGACGGCTTCCCGCTGCGCCAGGCCCAGGTGGTGGAAGCGACGGCAGGGTTCGACTGCCCGGCGGGGACCACCATCGCCTCGGACGTCCGGTATGCCCCCCTTTACTGGGTCCCTCCGGTCTGGTCGCCCGACGCAAGCCGGGTCTACTTCGTGGCGGCCGAACGCGGCGAGGCCCACGTGTGGGCGGCGGCCGCCGGTGGGGCCGGCCGGGACCCGGTCCGGCGGGTCAGCCCCGGCAACCGCCGGGTGGTGGCGTCGCTTACCGCGGCCGGCGGCCGCCTGGCCTACCAGGCCTGCACCGCCCAGGTCCCGGACGAACTGTTCCTGCTGGAGGTCGGCGAAGAGGCGGGTACGCCCGGCGGTGAGCCGGCGGGCCAGGAGCCGGGCACCGGTGGCCGGGAGGTCCGCGTCACCCGGTTCAACGATGCCTGGCTTTCCGAACTGGCTCTCAGCGCGGCCCAGGCCATGAGCTTCGAGGGGGCCGACGGCTGGCAGATCGAGGGCTGGATCCTGCGCCCGCCGGGAAAGCACCCCGAGCCCCTGCCCCTGGTGCTCTTCGTTCACGGCGGGCCCCACGGCATCTACGGCCACAGCTTCCAGTTCCAGATGCAGCTACTGGCGTCCAACGGCCAGGCGGTGCTGTTCACCAACCCCCGGGGCAGCCAGGGGTACGGCCAGGCCTTCGCGTGGGCCGTGGTGGGGGACTGGGGCGGCAAGGACTTCCAGGACCTGATGGCGGCGGTGGACGCCGCCGTGGGGGCCGGCATCGCCGACCCCCGGCGGCTGGGCATCACCGGCTGGAGCTACGGTGGCTACATGACCGCCTGGGCCGTGACCCAGACCGACCGGTTCAGGGCGGCGTGCTCGGGGGCGTGCGTCTTCAACCGGCACAGCATGTACGGTACCAGCGACATCGGCTTTCTGTGGGGCGAGTACCAGTACGGCGGCAATCCCTGGGAGGCTGCCGAACGGCTGCTGGAGCGGTCCGCCATTCACCACGCCGGCCGGGTGAAGACGCCCGTGCTCATCCTTCACGGCGAGGACGACCTGAGGTGCCCGGTGGGCCAGGGCGAGGAGTTCTTCATCGCGCTGCGGCGCCAGAAGAAGCCGGCCGTCTTCGTCAGGTACCCCGGCGAGAGCCACGCCCTGCGCCGGCCGAGCCACCGGCTGGACCGCTACCGGCGGTTGTTGGCGTGGTTTCTCGGCCACCTGGGCGCCGGGAGCGGCGCGGAGGGGGCCCGGGCGGAAGTGGGGGTGTCGGGGCGTGGCAGGGGGACGGGCGCGAGCGCGCTCCCCGGCGGCAGGTAGGCCGCCCCCCGCCCGGCCTGGGACAGCGCCAGGACCTGGGCGGTGGCGCCGTAGTAGCCGCCGCTCACGGTGCCCGGGGTGGGACCGGCCCGCGGCGAAATGGGGGTGGGCGTACGCATCCGTCACCGGGCGACGGCTCAATCTCATACTCGTTTACGCCGCTCACCGCTGATGAACTGGCGTTGCTTTTCCGCGAGGCCGGATGGGCCATTCCCTCTCGGGCCGCCCTGGAGCGGGCCGTGGCCGGCAGCTTCCTGACGGTGGTGGCGCGGGAGGGCGGGCGTCTCGTCGGCGCGGGCCGGGCGCTCAGCGACGGCGGGCTTTACGCCTGGATCCACGATGTCGTCGTTGTGCGGGACCAAAGACGGCGCGGCATCGCTCTGAGGATCTGCGCCATGATGGTCGACGCCCTGAAGGAGCGGGGGATTCCGTACATCGGCCTGTTTGCCGCCAAGGGCGCGGCCCCGCTGTACGAGCGGGTCGGCTTTACCCGGCGACCGGACGACGCCCCCGGAATGCAACTCTATCTCGCGCCCGAGTTTGAGGAGGGCTGAGGGGTGGAGGAGGGCCTGGTACGGCCGAGGCCCACCTCGGCGATGACCCGCTCCGCGCCCTGACAACCGCGCCCCTGGGGTTGCGCCATGCCGGGTATGGGTCTAAGATGGTTTTGTGGACAACGTCGTGCTAGCCATCGAATTCGCGTTAGGCACTGTCATCGGAGCTGCGGGTACGCTGATCGGCGCGGGCGGTGGCTTCCTCCTGGTCCCCATCCTCATCCTGGGCTTCGGCCTGCCCGCCAGGGTTGCCGTGGGGACTTCACTGACCACCGTGTTCTTCAACGCGCTGGCCGGCTCCATCGCCTACAGCCGCCAGCGGCGGGTTGACTACCATAGCGGGCTCTGGTTTGCCGCCGCCACCCTTCCCGGCGCGGTACTGGGTGCTCACGTGGTGGGCTGGTTGTCGAGCGACCTCTTCCACCTGCTTTTCGGGCTGCTGCTGGTCGGCCTGGCCGCATGGCTGGCCCGGGGCGGGGCTCGCCCGCCGGCCCCCGGTCGGTGGCCGGCCACCGCACCCGCGCACGGGGACCGGGCCGGCGGCTGGTGGACTGTCACGCGCCGCTTCACCGACGCCTTCGGTCAGGAGCACGAGTTTCAGTACTCGCGGGCTACCGGGCTCGGCCTGAGTACCGGGGTGGGCTTTCTTTCCTCTTTGCTCGGAATAGGTGGCGGGATCCTCCACGTTCCGATCATGGTCTACCGCCTCGGGTTTCCCGCCCACGTCGCCACCGCGACGTCCCACTTCATCCTGGCCCTGTCGGCGGGCGTGGGCGCGGCCGTCCACTGGTCGCTGGGAAACGTCCATCCTCAGCTGGCCGTGGCCATCGCCCTGGGCACCATGGCGGGAGCCCCGGTGGGGGCGTGGCTGGCGCCCCGCGTGCCCCAGCGGGTTATCCTCGGCGCCCTGGGCGCAGCGCTGTTCTTTGTGGGCGCTCGCCTCATCTGGCTGGACTAGCCTCGCCCCCGACTGCGGGCCAACGTGGCAGATATCTCGTTCGGGCCAGCACCTGCCGGTCAGCCGCTGCCGGCGCCCGTGCGCAGGTTACAAGGGTCAGCCAGAGCGGTGTTGAAGTAACACCATTTGGTGCCCTTTCGGCGGAGCTGGCCAGTTGAGGATGGGAGGCGGGGAGTTTGACCAAAACCAGTGCGGCGAAGCGCAAGATGACGGCTGAGGACCTGCTCGGCCTGACGTTTGTCTCGGACGTGCGTCTGTCACCGGACGGCTCGCGGGTGGCCTGGGTCCAGACCCGCATCGACCGGGAGAAAAACGAGTACCGGTCTCACATCTACGTGGCTGACACGGCGGGTGGCCCGCCAGCGCAGTTCACCAACGGGCCCAGGCGTGACACCAGCCCCCGGTGGTCGCCCGACGGGCGGTGGCTGGCCTTTCTGTCGGCGCGGCCCGCGCCCGGCCGGGAGGGCAAGGACAAGGAAGGCGGGGACGGCGGTGAGCCGCGGCCCCAGATATGGGTGATCCCGGCCGGCGGCGGCGAGGCGCGGCAGCTCACCAACCTCAAGCACGGCGCCGGCACGCCCGTCTGGTCGCCTGACGGCACCCGGATCGCCTTTGCCTGCCGCGTCGGCCCCAAGGGACTGGAGCCGGCCGGGGAGCCGGACCCCGACGAGAAGGACCCGGCCAGGAAGTACAACAAGGACGTCAAGGTGATCCACCGGATCATCCACAAGCTCGACGGGGTGGGCTTCTTCGGCGACAAGCGGAGCCACCTGGCGGTGGTGCCGTTCGAGTTGCCCGCTCCGGGTCCGGGAAGCCACGCGAGCTATCCAACCCCCGTGCTCCTCACCCGGGGCGAGTTCGACGTCGAGGAGCCGGCCTGGTCGCCTGACGGGAAGTGGCTGGCCTTTGCCTCCAACACCGACCCTGACGCGGACTACCAGCGCTGGTCGGACGTGTACGCGGTGCCGTCGTCGCTGCCCGAGGGCGGCGAGCAGGCCGAGCCGGTAAAGCTGACCGGGAGCCTGGGCTACGTCGGGTCGCCGGTCTGGTCACCCGACGGGCGGTGGGTGGCGTACCTGGGGACTGAACTGAAGTACGGCTGGTACTCCAACGTCCGCCTGTGGAAGGTGGCCGTGCGGGACGGCCGCCCGGCCGGCGAACCGGTGTGCCTGACGGCCGACTTCGACCGGAGCGTGGGCGACGACTCCATCACCGACCTCCGCGAGTTCGGCGGCGGCCTGGCGCCGTGGTGGTCCCCCGACGGCACCCGGCTGGTCTGCGTCGCCTCGGACCACGGCACCACCCACCTGGTCCGGGTCGCCACCGAAGGCGGGCCGGTCGAGTGGCTCACCCGGGGCGACCGGGTCATTCAGGAGTTCAGCCTGTCGAGGGACGGCCGGCGGGTGGCGCTACTGGTGACCGACGCCTCCAACCCCGGCGACGTGTTCGTGGGCACCCTGTCCGAGAGGCCGGGCCTTGCCGGCCAGGCGTCGCCCCTCGAAGCGGGGGAACAGGTGGTGGTCGAGGAACGGGCCGTCACCGCCGTGAACCGCGACTTCCTGTCGGGAATCGAACTCTCCCTTCCCGAGCGGTTCACCTTTGAATCGGACGGCCTGGAGCTTGACGGGTGGGTCGTGAAGCCGGCAGGTTACCAGCCCGGGCGCCGCTACCCCACGATCCTGCAGATCCACGGCGGCCCCATGGCCATGTACACCTCCGCCTTCTTCCACGAGTTTCAACTCCTGGCCGCCCGTGGCTTCGCCGTGGTCTACTCCAACCCCCGCGGGAGCCTGGGTTACGGCCAGGCCTTCTGCGGGGCCATCCGGGGGGACTGGGGCAACAAGGACTACCGGGACGTGATGGCCTGCGTCCACCACGCGGTGGAGCACTTCGGCTTCGTCGACGGCTCCCGGCTGGGCTGCGCCGGCGGGAGCTACGGCGGGTTCATGACCAACTGGATCGTCACCCACACCGACGAGTTCAAGGCCGCGGTGACCATGCGCAGCGTGGTCAACGAGGCCACCATGTTCGGGTGTTCCGACTTCGGCCACCACATCAGCGACGAGGCGGGCGGTCCCCCCTGGGAGGTGCCCGAGTGGTACGCCCGGGTGTCGCCCATCACCCACGTGGCCAACTGCAACACGCCGCTGATGATCATCCACTCCGAGCAGGACCTGCGGTGCCCCATCGAGCAGGCGGAGCAACTGTTCACCGCGTTGAAGCTGCGGCGGGTGCCCACCGAGTTCGTGCGCTTCCCCAACGAGAGCCACGGCCTCTCCCGGGGCGGCCAGCCCTGGCACCGGGTGTTCCGGCTCAACAAGATCGTCGAGTGGTTCGAGCGTTGCCTGGGGGCTGAAGAGGCTGCGGAACGGGAGGCGGCGGACTAGCACCCGGGCGCGAACCCTCCGGCAGTCACGCGGTGGCTGCCGACGTCGCGGGGCGGCCGGCCCCCCCGCCCTCAGTTCCCGGCCGGCGGACGTCTGGCCAGGAAGACCAGGGCCTGGTGAGCTTCGGCGAAATCCTGGTCGGTACAGTCGCCCCTCGCGAGTAGCCGTCGGGCAGGGCCCGCTCGGCCAGCACCCGCCGGCGGCCCAACGTCACGTCGGCAGGGGAGCCGAAAGAGTCGAAGGCGGAGAGCAGCAGCGTGCCGCCGGGTTCCGGGTACGCGACTGGACGTAGACCGTACGGTTGCAGATGGCCGGAACCTGACCCGTTACCGGCCATCCGGGCAGGGGTTCAGGGTACGTGGCTATCCTGACCGCAGGCGGGCACTCGCCGGCCAGGCGGGGCGCCAGGCGGCGGAGGGCTCCTGGGGCGGCGAAGATGGTGATGGCGTCGGCGGCGCTGACGTCGGCCCGGTAAAAGTCGCCCCTGACGATCCGGACGCCGGGCGCCAGCCCCGAGGTCCGCCGCCGGGCAACCCAGACCAGAGTCGGGCTCAGTTCGTAGCCCACGGCCCTGGCGCCGTACTCCCTGGCCGCCAGGGCTACCACGCGGCCGTCCCCGGCGCCCAGGTCGACCAGGAGTTCGCCCGGTTGGAGGTCAAGGGCGGCCAGGACCCGCCGGACGACGGGCATGGGGGTGGGCCACCACAGGCCACCCGCGGGATCGGGAAACACGAGCCTGGCGCCGGCCACGGCCGCCAGGATGCCTGCTCCCCACAGCGCCACAGGGTCCATCGGTGCGCCTCCGCCGGCCGGGTGCTGGCCGGTGCGGCCTGGGCCGGCCAGGCTATTGTGCCCGGCCGGCCCAGGCTTCAGCCGTGGGAAGGAGGTCGCCCGACCCCCGCCTGGCGCCGAACGAGAGCGGGTGGTTTCGTCGCCGCCACTGCCTCGGGCAGGTCGAAGACCACCCGCCAGGCCCCATTCTCCAGCGTCTCGGCGGTGTGGCTGAAGCCGCGGCGCCGGAGCACGTGATAGAGGGGCGTGGGCTCGAAGGGGACCAGGAGGACCAGCCTGTCACCGGGCCGCAGGGTTTCCACCACGTCCATGATGCGGTGAAAAGGCTCGCGGCCACACCGGATGTCGGCGCGGACGTCCAGGTGGACCTCGCGCGCCCTGCGTGGGACGCGTGCCGCGTCTGCTTCGCGCATGACGTGAGCCTCCTCCGGCCGGTCCTGGAGCCGCCGGCCCGGCGGCGCCATGGCGGGGCGTCCGGAGTCACGGTACCAGTTCCAGCTCCTCGGGCCCGATGAATGGAGTCACCCGCACCCGGTGATTTAGCTCACGACAACCGCAGCGGGCCCTGGGCCTGCGGAATTCATGCCGCGTCCCGCGTGCCGCTTGACGCGGCAGGGAATCCCCCAGGCTTCAGCCGAAGGGCGGAGGTTCGAAGCAGCTACCAAGAATGTAGCTATTAGGCTCCTCCCGGCGGATGAGCAGCAGTTCGGTGTCTTCCATGGCCTGAGCGGTGGCGGGGTACTCCCCGCCCTCGATGAAGCCCACGTGGGGGAAGAAGTCGCCCGGCCGGAGCAGGCTGATGATCTGCTCCCGGCCGGCTTCGTCGGTGGTGGCCGCCTTCACCAGGCCGCTGCGGATCACGTGGACGGCCTCGACGGGTTCGCCTTCCAGGAAGACGTACATGTCCTTCCTGTACCGCCGTTCCCGGACCAGGGGCAAGAGCGGGCGTAGAATGTCCTCGGACGCTCCGCCGAAGAGGGCGATCTGCCGGAGACAACGCAGGACGTCGGCTTCCCGTTCCCGCTCCGCCATGCCGAGGGCCGTCCTCCCGGGAGGCGTAGTGTTGCGGAATTTCGCACCCGGGCCGCCCGGCCCTGCTGGCGGCCGCTGGAGGATTTGGGCCCCGGCTCCGGCGAAAGCCCTGGACCTGGGAGGAGCAGCCGTTGAACAGCGTACCACTGGTGATCGGTTCCGCCAACGCGGCCATCGGCCTTCCCCAGGCCATGGACGTCCTGCGGCGCGGGGGCAGCGCGCTTGACGCGGTCGAGACGGCCATCCGGGCTGTCGAGTCCAATCCCGAGGACCACACGGTGGGCCTCAGCGGCCTGCCGAACCTCCTCGGTGAGGTGGAGCTTGACGCCAGCCTGATGGACGGGCGGACCCTGGCGGCGGGGGCCGTGGCGGCCGTACGCCGCTTCGAACATCCCATTTCCATCGCCCGCCGGGTGATGGAGGAGTTGCCTCACGTGCTGCTGGCCGGCGAGGGGGCCGAGCGTTTCGCCCGCGAGATGGGCTTTCCCGAGGTTGACCTGGCCACCCCGGCCGCCCTCGAACAGTGGAAGCAAGGCCTGGCCGAGGCCGTGGGCCTTCCAGCGGCCGAGCCCGCGGCGGGCTCCCGGGGCCGGCCCGCGGTGATGGGACACCGGGAGCGGTACCTGGAACGCATGCGGGCCCTGGCCCGCCGCCTGGCGGTGGACCCGGAGAAGGCCCACGGCACGGTCAACGTCATCGCCCGGGACCTGGCCGGTAACCTGGCCTCGGGCGTGTCCACCAGCGGCTGGGCCTGGAAGTACCCCGGGCGGGTCGGTGACAGCCCCGTCATCGGCGCCGGCAACTACTGCGACAACCGGTACGGCGCCGCGGCCTGCACCGGGCGGGGCGAGATGACCATCCGGCTGGGCACCGCTCGCTCTCTTGTACTGTACCTGCAGCTTGGCCGCTCGCTCATCGAGGCGGGGCGCCAGGCCATGCTCGACCTGGACGGGCTCCACGACCCGTTTTTCGGCTCGGTCAGCATCATCGCCGTGGACGCCCGGGGACGGCACGCGGCGTTCTCCGACCGGCCTGACGCCCGGTACGTGGTTCTGGAGGGTGACCAGCCGGCACCGGTCGAGCTTCCCCGGGTCCACGTGCCCATCGCCCCCCGATCGAACGGAGGTTCGGGCACGTGATGGCCGGTCGGCGGTGGGCTTTCGGCGGGTCATGGCGGGCGGCCCTCTACGACTGGCTACTGGGGCCGTTCGAGCGGCGGGTCATGCCGCCGTTCCGCCGGCAGGTGGCCGGGGGCGCCAGCGGCACCGTGCTGGAGATCGGTGCCGGGACCGGGTTCAGCTTTCCCTACTTCAACAACACGGCCGGGCGGGTGGTGGGGGCGGAGCCCGACCCCGGGATGCTCGGACGGGCCGTGGCCAGGCTCCGCCGGTCTGGAACCGGGCCGGGGATCCCGGCGGGCAGCCTGACGCTGGTCCAGGCCAGAGCCGAGGCGTTGCCGTTTGCGGCGGAGAGCTTCGACACGGTCGTCTGCACCCACGTTCTGTGCAGCGTCAGAGACCTCGACGCCGCCCTTGCCGAGGTCAGGCGGGTCCTTCGGCCCGGGGGCCGCTTTCGCTTCCTGGAACACGTCAGGGCGGCCGAACCGGGCTGGGCCCGTTTTCAGGACGCCGTCACTCCCGTGTGGAGCAGGCTGGCCATGGGCTGCCACCCCAACCGGAGTACGCTGGCCCGGGTGGAGGCGACCGGTTTTCGGGTGCAGACCCTGCAGCGGTTCTCCGTCGGCCTTCCTCCCGTCCACCCCCACATTCTCGGCACCGCGGTAAAGCCGGCCCTGAAGCAGGTGGCGAAGCCATCCGGGGAGGCTGCCCGTCGGTGAGCAGGGGAGGCGGCCACGACGTCCCGTTCGCCCTCTACGTGGTCGTGGGAACGGTCTGGCTCCTGCTGGCCTTGTTTCTCTGGAACAACCGCCCGGCGGCCGTTCCCGCGGAAGTGGTCGCCGACGCCCTCGACCGGTCACCGTACCCGGCAAGGGCAGTCCACCTGACCAAGATGGCGGGGCGGTACTGGCAGGTTCACGTGGCGGTGGAGTATCAGGCGTCCCCTGTCGCCTACTGGGTGGCCGCCTACGACCCCCTCACCGGCCAGCCCACCGACGGCCAGCTGGCGCTTGGCCCCGTCCCGGCCGTTCTCCGGGCCCTGTGGTGGCTGGCGCTGGCCGGGTGCGCGGTGACCACCGGCGGCCTGGTGGGCCTGGCCCGCCGGCGGCGAAAGATCGTCGAGCTGCGCTCCATCAGGGCCCGGGCCGGGGTCCGCGGCGGGGGGTCCACGCCGGGCACCGGAGGTGGATAGCGTGCCGGCCATCTTTGGTCTGACCCTGACACAGCTACACGTGCGCCTGGGCGTCTGGACCCTCGTCGGCCTCGGGCTGCTGGCCCTGTGGGCGGGCATCGTGCATTTGCGCCGCGCCAGGCTCGGGCGCGGTTACTGGCAGGTGATGAACATCATTCACGGCCTGCTGGCCTTGCAGGTCCTGGCAGCCACCAGCGTGTACCTGATGGGCTTCAGGGCCCGGGTGGGCCTGCACTACTGGTACGCCATCTTCGCGCTCGTCGCCGTGGTGGTGCAGCGGGCTTACATGCCCGGAGGCACGCTGCGGCGGGCCTACGCCGGCGGGCAGTTCCGGGAAGCGTATTTCTTCTTCTTGGCCACGCTCGTGGCTTTCCTGCTGTTGGGCCGGGCGTACATGACCGGCTTGCTGGGCAGATAGCGACGCGGGGCGGGGCGG
>DYFQ01000004.1:0-70757 GCA_020725105.1 Symbiobacterium thermophilum | reverse complement strand
CTGGGGGACCGGTGACCATCGACGAGGTGCTGGCCCTGCGCCACCCTGACGGCCACCGCTGGTCGCCGGACGGCTCGAGACTGGCATTTCTCTGGCATGAGGGCGGCGCGAACCAGTTGTGGGTGGCCGACGTCGCGTCGGGCGAACTGAAGCGCTGCTCCGAGGGAACGGCCACCGTGTCGGACTTCGACTGGCGGCCGGGTTCTGACACCCTGGTCTATGCCCAGGGAGATGACATCTGGGTCCTGGAGCCAGGCCGGGGACCCCGCCGGATCACCGAGACCCCCGGCCGGGAAGGGTTGCCCCGCTGGTCGCCCGACGGTAGCCTGGTGGCTTTCGTCCGGGAGGGCGGCATCTGGCTCTGGCGGCCGGCCGACGGCTACACCCGGGCCCTCGAGTTGCCGGGGCGGGTGGCCCCCGACGCTCACGCCCCGGGTTACCGCTGGTCCCCCGACGGCAAGGCCATCGCCTTTGCCTTCATCGACGGGGAGCGGCGGGACCTGGGGGTGGTCTGTCTGGAGACGGGCCGGACGGTCTGGCGGACCCGCACCGACGACCCCGAGACCCACTTCGTCTGGCTCGACGGCCGCCGGCTGTATTTCACGGTAACCCGCGACACCAACCGCCGGCGGGACCACTACCTGATGGACCTGGGGCCGCTGCTGGAGCACTCCCGGGCCCGGGTCCACGAGCCCGGCCCCGCCTGGCCCCAACCGCGGCTGGTGCACGTGGAGGAGGAACGCAAGGGGCTGCTCTTCGCCGTGGAGCCCCAGGTGTCCCCGGCCGGCGACGCCGTGCTGCTGGTGCTGGGCCACAGTGGCTGGGACCACCTGTACGTGCTGGACGTGGCGTCGGGGGCGCTGCGGCAGCTGACGGACGGCGAATGCGAGGACGTGGGCCACGCCTACGACCTGCCCCGCTGGTCGCCCGACGGCCGGCGGGTGCTGTTTGCTTCCAACCGGACCGACCCGGGCCACCGCCAGCTGTGGACGGTCGACGCGGCATCGGGAGCGTTGACCCAGCTTACAGACGAACCAGGGACGAGCGCCACGGGGATCTGGTCACCCGACGGGCGTCACATCGCCTACGCCTACTGCGGGCCGTACGACCCGGCCGACCTGTGGCTCATGGAGGCCGACGGGTCCGCAAAGCGCCAGCTCACCCGTTCGCTTCCGGCCACGTGGACCAGGGAGAAGATGATCGCTCCGGAGCACGTGACCTTTGCCTCGGCCGGCGGCTGGGAGATCCACGGCTATCTCTACCGCCCGCCTGACCTGGAGCCCGGCCGGCGCTATCCGGCCCTGGTATGGGTTCACGGCGGCCCCATCCGGCAGATGCGGGACGGCTGGCACCCGATGCACAGCTACGCCATCTTCCACGCCTTCACCCAGTACCTGTGCCACCGGGGCTACGTGAGCCTCTGCGTCAACTTCCGCGGCGGCATTGGCTACGGCCGTGCCTTCGAGCAGGGGACTTACCTGTCCATGGCCGTCGATGACGCCTGGGACGTGGTGAACGCCGGCAGATACCTGAAGTCCTTGCCCTACGTGGACCCCGAGCGGGTCGGGGTCTGGGGCATCAGCTACGGCGGCTACATGACCCTGGCGGTGCTGACCAAGCACCCCGACGAGTTCCGGGTCGGGGTTAACCTGGCGGGGATCTGGGACGAGAAGCTCTGGGTGGAGTGGGCGGAACGCCATTACAGAAACGCCGCCGCCTACTTCGTCGCCCGGCTTGGCGGCCGGGAGGAGGAGCGCCCGGAGGTGTGGCACAACGCCTCGCCAAGGCACTGGGTCCACCAGATGAAGGCGCCCCTCATCAACCTCCACGGCACCAGGGACGAGGCGGTGCCCTTCAACCAGCTTGACGCCATCGTCAAGGACTGCGTGGAGCACGGTAAGACCTTCGAGACCCACTACTATCCCGACGAGCCCCACGTCTTCGTGTCCCCCAAGACGTGGCGCGACGCGTTTGGCAAGATCGAGCGGGCCTTCGACCGTCATCTCAAGGGAGCCGGGTAACCCGGCACCGCGATCGCCGGAGGCGGGTGAGGGATGAAACGGCTCACCGAAGCGGAGATCGCTGAGGAACTGGCCCGGACGCCCGGGTGGGAGCGGGACGGGGACGCCGTCCGCAAGGCTTTCGCCTTCCCCAGCTTCGAGGCGGCCATCCAGTTTGTCAACAACGTGGCCCGGCTGGCCGAGGAGGCGAACCATCACCCCGACATCCTGGTGCGTTGCGACCAGGTGGTCCTGACCCTGCGCACCCACGACGCCGGCGGGCTGACCGGCCGGGACTTCCGCCTGGCACGGGCCATCGACGCCGCGCCGCGCCCCTGAAAGACGGGACCCGGCGGGTCACCTTCCGGCGGCCCGGGTAGGCGTGGCCGCCGTCCGGCTTGACCGGAAGGGGAGCAGCCAGATAGACTGGTCTGGAGGCTGTGCCCCGACCAATCGGGGAGGCGTAACCCGGTTACCTGCCGGGAGGGATTCGAAGGCCGTGTACCGCCGCCTCGATCCGCGCGACTAGTACGTGACCAGGGGTGGTCCGTCCCTGCCTGGGCGATCACCGGTTCGGGTCATCCACCAGAAGCGGGTTCGAAGCGGCGGCTGAACTGATACCGAGCAGGCCACGGGCCACGGGTGCCAGTCAGCGCCCGTGGCCCGTGACTTTCGGGGCGAGCAGGATGCTGGGGGGCCAGGGACCATGGCCGTGCTGCGGGTTGAAAACGTGACCAAGGGCTACGGAGCCCGAGTGGTGCTGGACGGGGTGTCCTTCGCCGTCGGCAACGGGCAGAAGGTGGCGCTGGTCGGGGCCAACGGAACCGGCAAGAGCACGCTGCTGAAGATCATGGCCGGCGTGGAGGAGCCCGACACGGGCGAGGTGAGCCTGGCCGGGGGCGTGCGGACCGGGTTGCTGGGCCAGGAGCCGGAACTGAGGGGAGAAGGGACGGCGCTGGAGGCCGTCCGCGGGGCCTTTACCGAGGTCCTCGCCCTCGAAGGCCGGCTGAGGGACCTGGAGCGGGAGATGGCCGGGGCCGGGGAATCCGGGGCCCTGCTGGCGGAGTACGGCCGGGTGCTGGCCAGATACGAGGCGGCCGGCGGCTACGACGTGGACTACCGGGCCAGGGCGGCCCTGCTGGGGCTGGGTTTCCGCGAGGCCGAACTGGAACTGCCCGTGGCCAAGCTGTCGGGAGGGCAGCGGAGCCGGGCGGCCCTGGCCAGGCTGCTCCTGACCGAGCCCGACCTGCTGCTGCTGGACGAGCCCACCAACCACCTGGACCTGGACGCCCTCGAGTGGCTGGAGGACACCCTCACGCGCTTTGGCGGCGCGGTGGTGGTGGTGTCCCACGACCGGTACTTCCTCGACCGGCTGGCCCAGCACGTGTTGGAACTGGAAGCCGGGCGGGTGACCCGGTACGCCGGGAACTACCGGGCCTACGAGGCCGCCCGGGCCGCCCGCATGGAACAGCTCGAGGAAGAGAGAGAGCGGTACCAGGAAGAGGTGCACCGGCTGGAAGACTACGTCCGGCGGTACCGCGCCGGCAACCGGGCCCGCCAGGCCAAGAGCCGTGAACGGCGGCTGGAACGCCTGCTCCGTGAAGCTCCGCCGGCGTCTCCCCGGACGACGCCCGGCCTGTCGCTGGCGTTTTCGCCCGAGGGGGCGCCAGGCAGGCTGGTGGTGGAGGCGGAGGGTCTGGCCAAGGGGTACGGGGGGCGCGTCCTGTTCAGCCAGGTGTCTTTCCGGGTGGAGCGGGGCGCCCGCGTCGGCGTGGTGGGTCCCAACGGCGCGGGCAAGACGACGCTGCTCCGGCTGCTGCTGGGGCTCGAGCCCCCGGCGGCCGGTCGCGTGCGCTGGGGCGCCGGTGTCGTGCCCGGCTACCTGCCCCAATCCCGGGAGGCGCCGGAGAACGGCGCCACGGTCCTGGAGGCCTGCCTCGACGCGGCCGACGAGGCCGGCCGGGAGTTGACGGTGGGCGAGGCCCGCTCGCTGCTGGCCCGGTTCCTGTTCCGCGGTGACACGGTCTTCCAGACCGTGGGCAGCCTGTCCGGCGGCGAGCGGGCCCGGCTGGCCCTCTTGCGGCTGGTGCTGTCGGGCGCCAACTTCCTGGTGCTGGACGAGCCCACCAACCACCTGGACCTTCCAGCCCGCCGGGCGCTGGAGGACGCCATTGCCGCTTTCGACGGTACGGTGCTGCTGGTGAGCCACGACCGGCGCCTGCTGGACGCCGTCTGCAGCCACATACTGGTCCTGGACCGGGCGTCGGCGGTCTTCGTCCCGGGAAACTACTCGGCCTACCGGGCCTGGCGAGACGGCAAGGCGCCGCCCGCCGGCCGGCAAGAACCGGAGCCGGCGCGGCGCGGCGGCCCGGCCTGCCGCCGGCCGTCACGCCGGGCCCCCGCCAGGTCCGGGCCCGCGGTTGGCGGGGACCGGGCGACCGGGGTCCAGGCCGAACTGGAGCAACTGGAGGCGGAGATCGCCGCCCTGGAGGCCCGCCGGACCGAACTGGAGCGGGTCCTGGCCGACCCGGCCACCTACCGGTCGGGGTCCGGCGGTGACCTGGTCCGGGAGTACCGGGAGGTAGAGGTGAAGCTCGAAGCGGGCTACCGGCGGTGGGAAACCCTGGTAGAGCGAGGGCGACCCCAGTAGGTTTCCCTCTCAGCTCCCGAGCAGCGGTGGTGGGGAGGTTCAGCAGGGGCGGAAAACGCTACTCCTTGTCGAATTGGAGTTCGACCATGAACGCCAGAGGAGGCGGTGCCATGCCCGGGGAGCGGATCATCGACCTGACGCACCCCATCGAGTCCTACGGCGACAACCCCTATCAGCAGCTGGGCGAGAATGCCCGGACCCTCATCGGCACCTTCGCCACTTACGAGGCGAACGGGTTTTACGAGTGCGCGCTCTACATCGGCGACCACTGCGGGACCCACATGGACGCGCCGATCCACTTCAATCCCGAGGGGACGCCCACCGATCGGGTTCCCCTGGAAGCCTTCTGCGGTCCCGCCTGCGTCCTGGACCTTTCCCACAAGCGGGCGCGGGAGGACGTGACCATCGCCGACCTCGAGGCCGCGGCCCGCCAGGCCGGGGTGTCTGTGGCCGACTTCCGCATCGTGATGCTGCGGACCGACCGCTACAAGCTCTGGGGGACACCGGCGTACCACGCCGATCTCCTGAACGTCACTCCCGAGGCGACGGAATGGCTGTTGCGGCAGGGAGTCAAGAACATCGGGATGGACATGGTCACCATGGAGCTGGACCGGTACGTCCACTTCCCGGACAGCGGCCTTGAACCCAACGACCCGCGCCGTTACCCGGCCCACTACCTGATGCGGAAGTACGAGTGGTACATGATCGAGAACCTGGCCAACCTGGACCAGATCCCGACGCCGGTGTTCAGGTTTATCGGGCTGCCGCTGAAGATCAAGAACGGGAGCGGCTCGCCGATTCGGGCCGTGGCGGTGGTGGAGGAGGACTAGCGGCGGAGACCCGCCCGGCTCTACCCTGCGTGGCGACAAGGGCGGCCGCCCCCAGGATCAAGGTGGCGCCGGCGACCTCCGCCGGCGTGAGCCGCTCTCCGAACCACCAGAGTCCCCACAGGGCGCTGGACACCGGTTCGACCAGCGCCACCAGGCTGGCGTTGGAGGCGGGCACCCGGGTCAGGGCGGTGCTGTAGAGCAGGTACGGCAAGAAGGCGTTGCAGATGGCCGCCCCGACCAGTAGAAGCCAGGCCCTGGCCGGCAGGGCCAGGGCGCCCCGGGCCGCCGGGAACAGGGCGAGCCCAACGGTGAGCGTCGCCACGGCCTGCGTCCACAGGGCCGTCGTCGCGGGCGGGTAGTGGCGGACCGCCGCCCTGGTGACCAGGCTCAGGCCCGCGTAGGACAGCCCGGCCAGGAGCCCGACCGCCAGGCCCGCGCCACTGAGACCGGCCGGAGCCAGGCCGGGGAGAGCCAGGAGCCCGACGCCGGTGAGCGCACCGCCGAGGGCCGCCAGCTTGGAAAAGGTCAATGGCTCGCCCAGCCAGCGCCAGGCCCCCACGGCGACAAAGGCCGGCGCGGTGTACAGCAGCAGGGCGGCCACGGCCAGCCGGTTCAGGCCCATCGAGTGGAGGTAAGTCAGCGCCAGGAGACCCATGGCCAGGCCGCTGGCCACCAGGAGCCGCGCCGCGCCGGCTGGTGGCGCCCGGCCGGCGCCGCCGGAGGGTCGCCCCGTCCGGCCGCCCAGCCATCGCGTCCACAAGAGGGTGAGGCAAGAACCGAAGGCGGTTCGCCAGAGAGCGACGACCGTGGGAGAAACGCCCAGCCCGTAGATGAGCCGCGCGAAGAGCCCGCTCGACCCCCACAGAAGCGCCGCCAGAACTACAAGACCGTAACCGCGGACCACGCCCGTTAGCATTCCGGGGTCCGAGAGAGAAATCCTTGGCCGGTTGGCGGTTGCCTCGGCCAGCGGTAGCCGCCGGCGGCTTCCTGCCCCCGTGGCGGCCGGCTCAGTCGGCCCCCGCCCGGGTCCACTCCGTCCGGTCGGGTTCGGCCGGGAGCAGGTGGATGAAGTCGGCCTTGAGGGCCACACTCCACCGGGCCTGACCCGCCACGCCGAGCCTGCGGTAGACGTGGGTCGGCAAGGTCACGTGCAGGTCGGGCATGTCCGGATGGGCCGGCCCGGCTGCCCGCCACAAAAGCTGCACGTAGCCCCCGTAGGTGACCTCCTGGACGATGACCCCGTCAAGCCGCGCCTCCAGGGGACCGGGCCCCTCGCCGGCGCGGTCCTTGCGGACCAGCAGCACGTGCTCGGGCCGGATGCAGCACTCCACCGCCTGGCCCGGCCGGCAGGCCGCCGGAGGGCCCCACAGGGTGAACCCCGGACCGTCCACCCGGGTATACTGTTCCGTCACCGCGGCTACCAGGCCGGGGATGAAGTTCTTCATCCCCATGAACCGGGCCACGCTCTTGCAGCTGGGGTGGTAGAAGACCTCGTCCCGCGGGCCGTGCTGCAGCACCCGGCCGGCCTCGAACACGGCGATCTCCCGGCTGAGGGCATAGGCCTCGTCCAGGCTGTGAGTGACCAGCAGGGTCGTCACGGGGGCCTCGTCGAGGAGTTCAAGGAGTTCCCGGTGGAGCCGGCCGCGGATGATGCTGTCCAGCGCGGCGAAGGGCTCGTCCAGGAGCAGGAGCTTGGGTCTGGTCACCAGGGCGCGGGCCAGGGCGACCCGCTGCTGCTGCCCGCCGGAGAGTTCCGCCGGCCGGCGGTTTTGCAGCCCCGCCAGCCGCATCGCGGCCAGAGCCTCGGCCACCCTGGCCTCCCGTTGCGGCCGGGGAAGCCGGTGGAGGCCGTAGGCCACGTTCTCCTTCACGGTCAGGTGGGGAAACAGGGCGTAGTTCTGGAACACGTAGCCCACCTGCCGGCGCTGCGGGGGCAGGTCGACGCCCCGGTCCGCGGCGAACACCGGCCGGCCGCCGACCTCGATCAGGCCGGTGTCGGGGCGGACCAGCCCGGCCAGGCACTGCAGGGTGAGGCTCTTGCCCGAACCGGACGGGCCGAAGAGGGCCTGCACCCCCCGGCCGGCCTCGAGCCGGACCTCAAGACGGAAACCAGGTAGCTGCTTGGAGATGTCGCAGCGGAGCATGGTCACCACCTGGTCAGGCGGGCCACCCGCGCCAGCAGCACGAGGGCGCCGATGGTGACCAGACTGATGAGGACCACCAGGCTGTTGGCCAGGTCCGCGCGGCCGGCCTGGACGGCGTCGTAGATGGCGATGGACAGCGTCTGGGTTTTGCCCGGGATGTTGCCGGCCACCATCAGGGTGGCGCCGAACTCTCCCATCGCCCGCGCGAAGGCCAGCACGGTTCCGGCCACCAGGCCGCGCCAGGCCAGGGGGAGGCTGACCGTGAAGAAGATGGCCAGTTCCGAACGGCCCAGCGTCCGGGCGGCGGCTTCCAGGCGGGGATCGATGCTCTCGAAGGCGGCCAGCGCCGACCGGACTACCAGGGGCAGGGCCACCACCATGGCGGCCAGCACCGCCGCCTGCCAGGTGAAGACCAGCACGACGCCAAACCGTTCTTCAAGGAACGCTCCCACCACGCTGCGCCGGCCGATCACCACCAGCAGGTAGTAACCGAGGACCGTGGGAGGCAGGACCAGCGGCAGGGTGACCGTGGCGCTCAGCAGGTCGGCTCCCCAGCCCCGCCGGCGGGCCAGTACGGCCGCCAGCGGCACGCCCACGGCCAGGGCCCCCAGGGTGGCCAGGGAAGCCACGCGGAGCGACAGGAGCACCGGAAACCAGGTTGTATCCAGCACGGTCATCCCTCCGGGACTACGCCTGCCGCGGAGGGCGCCTCACCCCGGTCGAGCCTGCCGGCGGCCGGGCCGCAGAGAGCGTAGAACAGGGATTCCAGGAGGGCTCCCTCCCAGGGTAATACCCGGCACTCTTGGCTTTTTTTTTAGCGCTGCGGCCGGTGCTGATTCACCTGGAACGACAGTTCGCCGCGGGTTGAAGGTGACCCTCCCGCCAAAGGGCTGGTAACCTGCGGGACTACCGGCGTGACGGCCCCGCATACCCTGGCACCGAGCCGAGGGAGGCCGGCGGCGCTCGTGGGGCCTGTGTTCTTTCTGCTCCTGCTGGCAACGGGATTCGGTACCGGCGTGCTGGGAGCCATGGCGGGCATCGGGGGTGGCGTGGTGCTGGTGCCCCTCCTGCACCTGGGCCTGGGGCTGCCCGTCCGGTCCGCGGTGGGCGTGAGCCTGGTGGCGGTCCTGGCGACCTCCAGCATGGCTGCCGGGTTGTACCTGCGGGAGGGGTTGCCCCTGGTTCGCCTGGGTCTGGCCCTCCAGTCGGTGGCCACCCTGTGCGCCCTGGGCGCCAGCGCCGTCGCGGTTCGCGTGCCGCCTCAGGCCATCACCACCGTCCTGGCGGTGGTGCTCGTGATCACCGCGGGCCTGGTGTCCCTGCGGCTGTGGCTGGCGCCCGGCGGGTCCCGCGGGCCGGAGGTTACCGCCCGGCGGCTCCGCGGCCGGATCATGGGTTTGCTGGCCGCCGCCGTGGCCGGCGCGGCGTCAGGGTTTCTGGGGATCGGCGGCGGGGTCGTGCAGGTGCCCCTGCTGCACCTGGGCATGGGGCTCCCCGTGCGTGTGGCCACGGCCACCAGCGCCTACATGGTGGGCCTGACCGCGGTCGCCTCCAGTGCCGTCTACCGGACCCACGGCCTGCTGGACCCGATGCTGGCGGCGCCCGCCGCCCTCGGGGTGCTGGGGGGAGCCCTGGCCGGCGCCCGGCTGGCCAGCCGGGCGGACCAGCGCCTGCTGGAAAGACTGGTGGCAGCGCTTCTGATCGTCCTGGCGGTTCAGCTTGTCCGCCGGGTGGCGGCAGCCGGCGGGCCATGAACTCACGCCGGGACGACCAGCTGCTGGCCCTGGTACTGCTGGCCGGGGTGGGTCTCTGCACCGCGCTGTTTGGCGCCGGCCTCTTGCTGGCGGTGGCGACCGGAACCGCCCCGGGCTCCCCCGCCCTGCGGGTGCTCACCGCCGGGCTCGACGTCCTGGTGGCAACCCCGGTGGCCGGGGTGGCGGCGGCGATGGTGCGGTTCAGCCGCCGCCGGGACGTGGCCGGGCTGGCGGCCGGCCTGGCCGTGTCGTGCATCCTGCTTCTCAGCCTGCTAATCGGTTTCCGCTAGCCCACGGTGGACTTTCGCCTCGGTCGCAGGGGAAGGCGCGGGGCTACCCGTAACAGTCCTACCAGGGTCAGGAGTTGGAGTCGTACCGGCCCGAGCACGCCACCGCCCGAGAGAGGAGTCGTGCCGTCAGTGGAGGCCACCGGGGAACGCTGGTTTGCCAAACCGACCACCTTCGAGGAGGACATGAAGGACCTGTGGGGCGACTGGGGGTGTGACAGCGAGATCGGCACCCTCCGGGCGGTGCTGGTCCGGCGGCCTGGCCGGGAGATCGAAAACGTCGACCCGGCCCGGGCCCGCTTCCGCGCCCCTGTAGATCCCGAACGGGCCCGGGCCCAGCACGACGCGCTGTGCGGTCTTTACCGGGAGCACGGGGTGGCCGTGCACTACGTCGAGCGGATGGGAGAAGACCGGCCCAACGGGTATTTCGTGCGCGATCTGGTGGCCATGACGCCCGAAGGCGCCATCCTGGCCCGGCCGGCCCTGGAGGTCCGCCGGGGCGAGGAACGGTACGTGGCCGAGACCCTGGCCCGCCTGGGGGTGCCCATCATCCGGACGGTGGCCGGAGCGGGCACCTTCGAGGGCGCGGATCTCATGTGGCTGGACCGGAAGACGGCCTTCCTGGGCCTGGGCAACCGGTCCAACGCCGAGGGCCTCCGGCAGGTGGCCGAGGAACTTCGCCGGATGGGGGTCGAGGAGATCGTCACCGTCCAGCACAGCTTTGGCGGGGTGCACCTGGACGGCATTTTCAACATTGCCGATCGGGACGTGGTGGTGCTGTTCCCGTGGCAGACCCCCTTCGTGGTCTACGAGGTTTTCAAGCGGCGTGGTTTCCGCATCATCGAGGTGAACGACGTCCGCGAGGCCAAGGAGCGCTCCGCCGCCAACTTCGTCGCCCTGGCTCCCGGTCGCGTGGTGGTGGCCCAGGGGGCGCCCCGGACCGCGGAGGCTTTGTCGAGGGCTGGGGTCGAGGTGATCGAGATTGACGTGTCGGAACTCCAGAAGGGCTGGGGTTCCCTCCACTGCATGACGGCGTTTCTGAAGCGGGACTCCCTTTGACGGCCGCTTCCGCTGGCGTTTCGCCGGTTGAGTTCAATACACCGGGTCCGTGGGGCGCGGGCTGGCGTCGGCCAGGGCGCGGGTGGGCCGGGCCCGGCGCGGGGGCGGTACCCGGTCCGCCAGGGCCCGCGCCGCCGGTCAACGCCACCATCTCCTTGCCCTCCGGGCCTCCCCGGGGGGACAGTCTGCCCGTTCTCGTGGATTCTCACTGATGATCATTTTCGATAAGATGTTGCTGAAGCCACCGGCGCCGTTCAGCGGACAGGAGGGGAGAGCGGGCGTGCCCCATAACATCCGCACCATCCTCGAGCGGCTGAATTCAAGCGAGTACCGGGTCACCTGGCAGCGGTGGGCCATCATCAAGGAGATCGTGCTGAACAAGGACCGCCAGCTTTCAGCCGAGGACGTCTACAACCTCATCAAACAGGACTACCCTGAGATCGGCCTGGCAACGATCTACCGCACCCTTGACCTCCTGACCGACCTGGGGATGCTGCAGCGGGTGTCTTTCGGCGACGGCAAGACCCGCTACGGGCTGGCCGACGGCGGCTCCCAGTACCAGAACCACCTGATCTGCGTCAGGTGCGGTGCGGTTGAGGCCTTTGACGAGGCCTTCCTGCGCTCGCTGGAAGAGGCGGTCGGCGAGGCAAACCAGTTTCAGGTGATCGACCACGAGGTAAAGTTCTTCGGGGTCTGCAAGGCCTGCCAGAAGGAAGCCCCGGCCAGGCAGCGCTCCTAGCCGGACCGCTCGCTTTCGGCGGCCGCCCACGCCGCCCAAC
Organism: Symbiobacterium thermophilum; assembly: GCA_020725105.1. GTDB lineage: Bacteria > Bacillota > Sulfobacillia > DYFQ01 > DYFQ01 > DYFQ01. The sequence goes on along the minus strand of DYFQ01000004.1, from coordinate 59,254 downwards.
CCACCAACGTCAGCAGGGCCAGCTTCATCCCGTCCGGCAGCGAGCCGGTGAGGACGTACTCCTGGCGGGTATGGGCGCCGCCGCCCCGGTACACCCCGAGCGCGCAGGCGGGAATGCCTCTCGAGAGCGGGACGTTAGCGTCGGTGCTGGAGGAGCCGCAGCGAAGCGCCAGGCCCAGGCCCCGGGCGGCGTCCCGGGCCGCCTGGACCAGGGGGTGCTGGTCCGGGATGGCCCCGATGGGCCGGTCGCCCACCACCTCGATGCGCACGCCGGTCCCTTCTCCCGCGGCGGCGCTCACCGCCCGCCTCACCCGCGCCTCGAGCCGGTCGAGGGCTTCCTCTTGCTCCGACCTGAGGTCGACCACCATTCCGGCTTCGGCTGCGATGGTGTTCACCGAGGTGCCGCCCCTGACGAGCCCCACGTTGTAGGTGGTCTTGGGTCGTCGGGGCACCGTGAGGTCGGCGACGACGGCGATGGCCCGGCCGAGCGCGTGGATGGCGCTGGGGGTGCCGAAGTCCTTCCAGCTGTGCCCACCCGGGCCCGTGAAGGTCACGTCCAGCCGGCGGGAGCCGATGCCCCGGTTGGAGAGGTTACCCAGCGGCCCGTCCAGCACCAGGCAGCCGCGGACGTTGAGCCTGTTCTCGGCGGCGTAGCCGTCGAAGAAACCCTTCATCCCCCTCAGGTCCCCCAGGCCTTCCTCGCCCACGTTGGCCAGGACCACCAGGTCCACGGGGGATTCCCAGCCAGCCGCGAGGAGGGCCGCCACCACCCGGACCAGCACCGCGAGAGAGGTGGAGTTGTCCCCGACCCCCGGTCCCTCCAGCCGGTCGCCGGTCCGCCGGACCTTGATGGGGGTCTCGTCGGGAAACACCGTGTCCAGGTGAGCCGACACGACCAGGGCTCCGTTTCGCGACCCGGAGGCCCGGAGCGGGTAACGTCCGATGACGTTGCCGACCCCGTCCAGGTGCACGTCTGAAAGCCCGAGGGCGTTCAGCCGGCGGGCCAGTTCCATGGCCCGCCGCCGCTCCCGGAAGGTGGGCGCGGGGATCTCGCAGATGCTGACGATATCCTCGATGGTCTCGGCCAGCTGGGCCTCCAGGTGAGCGATGGCCCGGTCCAGCCACCCTCCGGCTCCGGTCACCTTGCTACAGGCCCCCTCCGTGCAGTATCCCCAGGCAGGGTTACGCCGCCCCGGGAGGACTCTCCTGGGCAGCCAGCCAATACCAGGGAAGGTTCTCCGGCGGCGCCGCGCCGGACTCCCTTTCGCGCCGGTCCAGACCCGGTGGCCCCGGGCCCGGGTCCCCTTTTGCCCGCCTGGAGGTGGGCGCGGGGCTTCCGCGGGGACGTTGCGGCTCGCGCTTGGAGTATCGTGGGTTCCGGAGACACCGAGTAGAGCCCGCAACCGGGCTTCCGGGAGGGCGCCCGCGGCACCCTCCAGACCGCCGGGAGGTGGTTCTGTGAAGGCTGAGGTTGAGGCCGCCTCGAAACTCGACCGCCAGCTGCTGCTGCACCTTTACCGCACCCTGCTCCTGACCCGGGCCGTCGAGGACCGGGTGATCAGCCTGTACCGCCAGGGCCGCATCGTCGGCGGCGTGTACAACGAGTACGGCATGGAGGCCATCAGCGTTGGCGTGGGCGCGGCCATGGGCCCCGAGGACGTCATCGCCCCGTCCCACCGCGACCTGGGAGCCATCCTGCAGCGGGGGATCACCCCCCGGGAGATCATGTCCCAGTGGCTGGGCAAGCTCACCAGCCCGACCCGGGCCCGGGACGGCAACGTCCACATCGGCAAGCTGGAGGCCGGGGTGCTGGCCTTCGTCAGCCACATGGGGGCCAGCACCCCACAGGCGGTCGGCGCCGCCCTCGCCTTCAAGCTGCGGGGTGAACGCCGCGTCGCGGTGGCCAGCTTTGGCGACGGCGCGGCCAACACCGGTTACATCCACGAGTCGATGAACCTGGCCGCCGTCCGGCGGCTGCCGGTGGTCTTCGTCTGCAACAACAACCAGTTTGCCTACTCCACCCCCCTGCACAAGCAACTGGCCATCCGGGACATCGCCGACCGGTCGGCCGCCTACGGCTTCCCGGGCCAGGTGGTGGACGGAAACGACGTGGTGGCCGTGTACCTGGCGGCGCGGGAGGCCATCGAGCGGGCGCGGGAAGGGGGAGGTCCCTCCCTCATCGAGTGCAAGACCATGCGGATGCACGGCCACTCGGAGGCCGACCGGGCCGAGTATGTTCCCAAGGAGCTGCTGGAGGAGTGGAAGGGCAAGGACCCCATCCTCCGGATGGCCGGCCGGCTTCGGGAGGCGGGCCACCTGGACGACAAGGTCCAGGCGGAACTGGACGCCGAGGTCAGGGCGGTGGTGGACGACGCCGTCGACCACGCGGAGCAGGCACCGGCGCCCCAGGGCCCCGAGCTGCTGGACGATGTCTACGCCACGCCGCTCTGACGGGCAGGGGAGCGAAGGAGGTCCAGCATGCCCCGGTTGCTCTATCTCGAGGCCATCCGCCGGGCGCTCCGGGAGGAGATGCGGCGCGACCCATCGGTCTTCCTGATCGGCGAGGACATCGGGGTCTACGGCGGGGCCTTCAAGGTCACCGCCGGGCTGGTCGAGGAGTTCGGCGAGGAGCGGGTCATCGACAGCCCCCTGTCCGAGGCCGGGTACACCGGCGCCTGCGCCGGGGCCGCCTTCATGGGCCTGCGCCCGGTGTGCGAGTTCCAGTTCGCCGACTTCTCCTCGGTGGCGTTTGACGCCATCATCAACATCATGGCCAAGAGCTACTGGCGGTGGGGGGCTCCCTGCCCGGTCACGCTGAGGATGCCCTACGGCGGGGGCTTCTCGGGCGGCCCGTTCCACTCCCAGTGCCCGGAGACCTGGTACGCGCAGCAGAACGGGCTGAAGGTGGTGGCCCCGGCCACGCCCTACGACGCCAAGGGTCTGTTGAAGGCGGCCATCCGGGACGACGACCCGGTGGTCTACTTCGAGCACAAGTTCCTGTACCGCCGGATCCGGGGGGAAGTGCCCGACGACGACTACACCGTCCCCATCGGCAAGGCCCGCGTGGCCAGGGAGGGCGGGGACCTGAGCCTGATCACCTACGGCGCGACGCTCCACACCTGTCTCGAGGCGGCCGAGACCCTGGCCGCCGAGGGGGTGGACGCCGAGGTGCTCGACCTGCGGACCCTGAAGCCCCTCGACCGGTCCGCCATCCTGGCCACGGTGGAGAAGACGGGCAAGGCAGTGGTGGTGTACGAGCCGCCGCTGACCATGGGCCCCGGGGCGGAGGTGGCGTCCGTCATCGCCGAGGACGGCTTTGAATACCTTGACGGGCCCGTCATGCGGGTAGGGGCAAAGGACAGCCCGGGGGTGCCGTTTGCCCCGCCCCTGGAGCGGTTCTACCTGCCCGGGGTCGACGACGTGCTGGCTGCCTGCCGGAAGCTGGCGGCTTACTGAGGCGGGAGGGGAGCGGGGCGGTGCCGACCGAAGTGGTGATGCCCCAGCTGGGCCAGTCGGTGGCCGAGGGAACCGTGGTCCAGTGGCTGGTCAGGGCGGGGGAACGGGTTGAGAAGGAACAGCCCCTGGTCGCCGTCTCCACCGACAAGGTGGACGTGGAGATCCCCTCGCCGGCGGCCGGGATTGTCCGGGACATCCTGGTCCGCGAAGGGGAGACGGTGCCGGTCATGACGGTCCTGGCGGTCATCAAGGCCGACGGGGCCCCCCTGGCTGCCCGGCCTGAGCCGCGGCCAGGGCTCACGGAGCCCGAGGCCGGGGCCGTTCCCGCCGGGGAAGCTCCGGCCGGGAGCTACTCGCCCGCCGTCCGCCGGCTGGCCGATAAGCACGGGATCGACCTTTCCCGGGTGAAGGGCACGGGGGCCGGCGGCCGGGTGACCAGGCGAGACGTGGAAGCCTTTATCGAGCGTCTCCGGGTGGACGAAGCGGCACGGGCCCCGGCGCCCGCGGGCGACAGACCTCCCGCCGCGGCTGGACGCGCTCCCGCCGAAGCCCGCCGGGAGCGGGACGTGTGGGGCCCCGTGGAGCGTGTCCCCTTCACCCCCATGCGCCGCCGCATCGCCGAGCACATGGTGCTTTCCCGGCGGACCTCGGCCCACGTCACCACCTTCGTCGAGGTGGACGTGACCAACCTGGTGCGCTTCAGAGAGGCCAACCGCGAGTCGTTCGAGCGCCGCGAGGGCATCCCGCTCAACTACACCCCCTTCTTCGTCCAGGCCGCCGTCTCGGGGCTGCGGGCCTTTCCCGTGCTCAACGCCTCGGTGGAGGAGGGGGCCGTCGTCCTCAAGCACTACGTCAACGTGGGCGTGGCCGTGGCCGTTCCCGACGGCCTGATCGTTCCGGTGATCAAGAACGCCCACGAGAAGAGCTTCTCCCGCCTGGCCCGGGAGGTCCACGACCTGGCCGGGCGGGCCCGGGAAAAGACCCTCACCCCGGAGGACGTCCAGGGGGGGACCTTTACCATCACCAACCCGGGCGTGTTCGGCACCATTTTCAGCACGCCCATCATCAACCAGCCCCAGGTGGCCATCCTGGACGTGGAGGCCATCCGGAAGCGGCCGGTGGTCGTGGAGGGACCCAACGGCGACGCCATCGCGGTCCGTTCCATGCTGAACCTGGGCCTCTCCTTCGACCACCGGGTGATTGACGGGGCCACCGGTGCCATGTTCCTCGCCCACCTCAAGCGCTGGCTGGAGGCGACCAGCTTCCAGATGTGACCTGCCGCCGGGTTCGCCATCACTACCCGGGCGGCCCCGGGCGCGGGGCGCTATCCGTGGTTCGCGGGGGCCCTCCGGGGCCCCCGTTCTGCTGGTCTCACGCGCAGCGGGCCACGAGTTCGGCCCACTTCCGGTCCACCCAGGCCTGGAGCTCCTGCCTGATGGCTTCACCCCCGGGGCGGAACAGGTGGGCGAACCGGCCCTGGAGCTTCAGCCACTCGTCCAGGGGTTTCTTCTTGCCGGGCCGGTAGGTGAGGCGCCAGGCGCCCTTCGCGACCTCGTAGAGCGGCCAGAAGCAGGTGTCCACCGCCAGCCTGGCCACCTCGATGGTCTCGGAACTCTCGTGCCGCCAGCCCCGGGGGCAGGGCGCCAGGACGTTCAGGAAGGCGGGGCCGTCGGCGGCCAGGGCCTTTTCCATCTTGGCCACCAGGTCCTGCCAGTGGCTGGGGGACGCCTGGGCGACGTAGGGTACGTCGTGGGCCGCCATGATGGCCGTCAGGTCCTTTCTGTGGCCCGGCTTTCCGGGAATCCGGGTGCCGGCCGGGCTGGTGGTGGTGTCCGCTCCCAGTGGTGTCGCGCTGGAACGCTGGATGCCCGTGTTCATGTAGGCGCCGTTGTCGTAGCAGACGTAGACCATCCGGTGCCCCCGCTCCACGGCGCCGGAGAGGGCCTGGAAGCCGATGTCGTAGGTGCCGCCGTCACCCCCCAGGGCGACGAACCTGAAGTCCGCCCGGACCTTGCCCTGCTTCTTGAGGGACCGGTAGGCCGTCTCCACCCCGCTCATGGTGGCGGCCGCATTCTCGAAGGCCGAGTGGATCCACGACACGTTCCAGGCCGTCTGGGGGTAGATGGTCGTCCCCACCTCGACGCAGCCGGTGGCGTTGGAGATCACCAGGCCGGTGCCGGCGGCCAGGAGCAGCTGGCGGATGGCGATGGGGGCGCCGCAGCCGGCGCACAGGCGGTGCCCCGCCGTGAGCAGCGACGGTCGCCGGGAGAGGTCCTTCAGTGTTCCGGGCATTGTGTCCCCCAGCCCCCTCAGCGCCTCCGGGTGCCCGCGGCGGCCAGTTCGCCCGACCGTCGCGGCTGCACCCCGAGGTAGGTCACGGGCGTGTCGGTCCCCCCGTCGCGAGCCGTCGCCCGGAGATCCCCGAAGACCGACACAAGCTCGGCGAAGCTCACGTCGCGCCCGCCGAGCCCGTAGATGTAATTTTTCACCGGCGGCCGGCGCCCGGCGTCGAACAGGGCGGCCCGGACGTCGTTGAACAACGGGCCGCCCAGGGTGGAGTTGGTATCGGCCCGGTCCAGCACCGCCACGGCCCGGATGCCGGGGCGGGTGAGGGCGTCGGCCATCTCCTCCCACGGGAACGGCCGGAAGACCCGGGGCTTCAAGAGGCCGGCCCTGGTTCCCTGGCGCCTGAGTTCGTCGACGGCTTCCTTCAGCGTCCCGGCCGTGGAGTTCAGCGCCACGGCCACCAGTTCAGCGTCGGCCATCCGGTACGCCTCGAAGAACCCGTACGAGCGCCCGGTCAGGGCCTCGAACTCCCTCGCGACGGCCAGGATGACCGGCTTGGCCTCGTGCATGGCGGCGGCCAGTTGCCGGCGGGCCTCGAAGTACGCGTTCTGCAGGGCGAGGGGACCCATGGTGATGGGCCGTTCCGGGTCCAGCAGGTGGTATTCAGGCCGGTACTCCCCGACAAAGGCCCGGACCGCCTCGTCGGGCTCGATTTCCAGGTTCTCCAGGCCGTGGCTGGTCACAAAGCCGTCCTGGCAGACCATGACGGGGAGGTGAACCTGGGCATGCTCGGCGATCCTCACCGCCTGGATCAGGTTGTCGTAGACCTCCTGGGCGCTTTCCGAATACAGCTGGATCCAGCCCGAGTCTCGCGCCCCCATTGCGTCCGAGTGGTCGCAGTGGATGTTGATGGGCCCGGACAGGGCGCGGTTGACCACCGGCATCACCAGGGGCAGGCGGAAGGCCGACGCGATGTAGAGCATCTCCCACATGAGGGCCAGCCCCTGGGAGCAGGTGGCCGTCATGGTCCTGGCCCCGGCGGCCGCCGAGCCGATGCAGGCGCTCATGGCGCTGTGCTCGCTCTCCACGGTGACGAATTCGGTACGCACCCTGCCGTCGTGGACGAAGCTCGAGAAATGCTGCACGATCTCGGTCTGCGGGGTGATCGGGTAGGCCGCCACCACGTCGGGGTCGATCTGGCGCATGGCGAACGCCGCGGCCTCGTTGCCGGTCAAGGCCACCTTCTGTCCCATGGGTCAGGCCCCCGATTCCTTCTGCATCTCGATGGCGCCCACCTTTGGCGGGCACTCCCGGGCGCAGATGCCGCAACCCTTGCAGTGGTCGTAGTCGATGCCCACCATCGTGCCGTCGCGGACCACGATGCTGTCGTCGGGACAGAAGATCCAGCACCGCAGGCAGTGGATGCAGAGGTTCTCGTCCCAGACCGGCCGGAAGCTGCGCCAGTCCCCGGTCTGGTACTCCAGGGCGTTCCCCGGGTTGAGGATGACGCAGCCCCGGGGCATCTCCTGCCAGCCCACGACGGCGGGCCCCGCGGTCCCCGGCCGGTCGGCCGGCCCGTTCAACTTGCGTTTCATGCCCCTTTCACCTCGCGGTAGCCCCGGCGAAGGGCCTCGAGGTTGCCCTCGACCACCCGCCGGTTGGCGCGGAACTTGTGCTCCAGTTCGCTCCTGATGAGTTCCATGAACCTCTCGAAGGGAATCAGCCCCGTGATACGGACCAGCGCGCTGATCATCGGCGTGTTGGGGATGTCCCGGCCCAGGGTGTCCAGGGCGATGCCGCTGGCGTCCACGGTGTACACCCTGCCGTTGGCCAGGTCCAGGACCTGGCGGACCTCCTGAGGCGACCTGGCCGTGTTCACGACCACCAGGCCGTCCTCGGGCAGCCCGTCGGTAATGGGGGCCTTGCCGATGAGGGTGGGATCCAGGACCATCACCACGTGGGGTCGGGACACGTGGCAGTGGATCCGGATGGGCCGGTCGCTGATCCGGTTGAAGGCCAGGATCGGCGCCCCCATCCGCTCCGGGCCATACTCGGGAAAGGCCTGGATGTACATGCCCGCCGCCGACGCCGCCTCGGCCAGGAGAATCGCCGCCGTCTTCGCTCCCTGGCCGCCCCGGGCGTGCCAGCGGATCTCCAGCATTCCGGCCATCGTCTGCCCATCTCCTGGAGCGGAGTGTGGAATGAAAAAGACCCGAGAACTACCTGCTTCCAACCAAATATAGCGCGTTCCGGACGCGCCTCCGCCATGGCCCGGGTGTACCGGTACCGGGCCGGGCCGGACGGCCGAACCGCTCCAGGAGGCCGGACGGGCCCTGAGTCCCGGCCGGGGGCCGGCACCAGATGGAGGAGGGGCGTCCAAGATATACTGAGCATGGAAGACCACGTCGAAGCGGCGGCAGTCACGAGGAGGCGGGTCTTTGGCCGTCAGCCCCTACGCCCGCAAACCTACCTGGCTTCACAAGAAGATCCGGCCCGGCCACGAGGCGAACGAACTCCGCCGGCTGTTACGAGGCCTTCAGCTGACGACCGTGTGCGAGGAGGCGGCCTGCCCCAACCTGAACGAGTGCTGGGGGCGGGGTACGGCCACCTTCATCCTGCTGGGCTCGGTGTGCACCCGGCGTTGCCACTACTGCAACGTGCCGACCGGCCGCGGGTTGCCGCCCGACCCCGACGAGCCGGACAAGGTGGCCGAGGCGGCCCGGGACATGGGCCTCCGGCACGTGGTGGTCACCTCCGTGGCCCGCGACGACCTGCGCGACGGGGGAGCGGGGCATTTTGCCCGCACCATCCTGGCGCTGCGGCGCGAATTGCCCCGCGCCACGGTGGAGGTGCTGATTCCCGACTTCAAGGGCCGGGAGGAAGACCTGCGGCAGGTGATGGGGGCCCGGCCGGACGTGCTGAACCACAACATCGAGACCGTCCGGCGGGTCTTTCCCAGGGTCCGGCCCCAGGGGAACTTCGACCGGTCCCTGGAACTCCTGCGCCGGGTCAGAGCCATGGATCCCGACGTCATCGTGAAGTCCGGCTTCATGGTGGGGCTCGGCGAGACCAACGACGAGGTCCGGGACCTGCTCGGCGAACTCCGGAAGGTCGGGGTCCAGGCGGTGACCATCGGCCAGTACCTCAGGCCCACCTTCGACCACGCCCCCGTCGACCGTTACGTCACCCCCGGCGAGTTCGAGACCTTTCGCGGCTGGGCAAAGGTCATGGGCTTCGCCTACGTGGCGGCCGGCCCCTTCGTCAGGAGTTCCTTCAACGCCGCCGAGGCGATGGCGACCATGGCCGGCTCAGGCGGGAAAACCGGCCCGGGCCAGGATGGCTGTCACTCCCGGCACCAGGGGTAGCTGGCGCAGTTCCTCCGGGCTCACCCAGCGGGCTTCGCCGGCATCGTCGGCGGCCCGCAGCCGGCCGCCGGTGGGCACCGCCGTCATGAACAGCACCAGGTAGTGAAAGCGGATCCGACCGTCGGGGTCCCGGTGAATGGCGTCCCGCACGTCGATCACCCGGACCGGGCGGACCTCCAGGCCGGTCTCCTCGCGGACCTCCCGGGTCAAGGCCGTTTCCAGGGTCTCGCCCAGTTCAAGGGCACCCCCGGGGAGCCCCCACCGCCCGGCGAAGGGCTCGCCCTTGCGGAGGACCAGCAGCGCGTGGTTGTCGCGGACGATGGCGGCGTGGACCGACGGCCGGGGATGCTCGGGATACCCGGCACGCTTGCTCCGGTGCTTCAGGCCCTCGACGACGGGGTCGATGCCCGGCCCCCGCAGGGTCAGCTTTGGCGGGTCCTCGCCCGCGGCCACGGCGTCGATGCAGACCTCCACGTCGTGCAGGAGTCGGCGGACGTCCACCCCCCGGTGCTCCGGAGCGAACGGGGCCAACAGCCGCCTGACCCGGGCAAAGAGCCGGCCGGCGCCCGTCCGCCTGCGCCGGACGTAGTACTGGTAGTACGCCACCGCCAGCTGGATCAAACCTTTGTAGAAGTCGGCTCGCTCAACTACGCGCCTCCGCCCCCCGGCCGCCTTGCCGGCTGCCATCCGAGTCCCGCCGGTCCGGCCTCATTCTACCGGATTCCACAGGGCGACGCCCGGGCGGGCGAGGTCGGAACGGCCAGGCCGCAAGGCCCGTCAGGAGGTGCAGGACCTGGGCGCGCCGCGGTCGGCGGCGGTGCGGAACGACTGGCCGCAACCGCAGGTGGAGTTGGCGTTGGGGTTGGAGACGGTGAACCCGCCGCCCATCAGGGAGTCGTCGAACCCTATCTCGGCCCCCTCGAGGTACATGGCGCTGAAGGGGTCGACCACCACCTTGAAGCCGTCATGCTGTAAAATCTCGTCCCCGTCCCGGGGATTGTTTTCCAGGAACATGCGGTAGTTGAAGCCCCGGCAGCCGCCTGGCACCACGGCGACCCGCAGGGCCAGGTCGTCCCGCTGCCTGGCGGCGATGATGGCCTTCAGTTTCTCGGCCGCCTCGGGCGTGAAACTGATCACGCCGTTCACCTCGCTAGAGGATCGTCACGCCCATTATACATCCTCCGATTGCACCAGGTCATTCGGACGGGTTGTTAGGTGCCGCGACGAGCTCCGGCCGTTGGTCCTGGCTCCGGTACGGGTCCGGTCACGCCGCTCCTCCTCCGCCCGCAGGCCCGAGCCCCGCCGCCGTGTCTTCGGCCGAGCCCACGGTCTGTGCTGGCCGCTGGTGGTTCCCCTTCCGGAGCACCTTGACCAGGTGCTTCCGCTCTTCCAGGAAGCCGGTTTTCGAGCAAAACTTCAGCGCCCGCACATTCGACGAGAACACCTGAATGCTGATGGCCGCGCCCCCCCGTTCCTCTACGTGGGCTTCGGCGGCCTCCATGAGGCGACGGGCCACGCCCTTGCCCCAGCACTCCTGGGTCACCGCAAGGTCCTGGATCTGTCCTTCCAGTCCGCCTAACGGGGACTCCTGCAGCCGGAGGATGACGTAGCCGACGACGGCTCCGCCCAGCTCCGCGACTAATGCCGCAGTCATGGGGACGTCCCTGAGCCGCTCCAGGTTGGCCCTGATGACGGAGTGCCTGTTGTGGCGGAGGTCACTGACTGTGGGACCGCGCAGCGGCGACAGGTGGCCCTCGACGCCCCCGAGTTCGAAACAGATGGAGACGATGCGGCGGTAGTCGGCCGGCTGGGCTGGCCGCACGACAAGCCGGTCCTCCGGCCACACGGAAGGTTTCACCCGCGCCGGCTCGGGCTCCGGGAGCGGCTTGGTCATGCTCTGTAGCTCGACAGTCTCCTGATCGCCCACCGTGGAACTCAACCGGCACCACCCACATACTCTATCGACCCGGGACACTCGGCCCGTTAGTGCTAGCTCTCTGGTCTATGCCAAGCGGCCTCACTCCGCCGCCCGGCTTGGGGATCTCCACGCGCCGGACCGGTTGCGGCAGGTACGCGTCGCCAAGCAGCTTGGGTCGTATCTCTGGCCAGTGCCGCTTGAGGCAAGGACGTTGGCCGGAAGCGGGCTTGCCGCCCTGCGGGACCTGGAGGGCTGGCTAGACCGCCGGCTCCGGGCGGGCCCGTGGAAGCAGGAATCTCAGAGCGATAAAACGCAATGAAGGGAGGAACGGAGGTCGGAGCATGGTCCAGCCTGACGGATACCGGCGCGTTGCCGGCGACGTCTGGGTCCGGCCGGACGCCCTTTCCCGGCTGGCCGGTGCAGACGCCTACCTGTTCGACATCGACGGGGTGCTGGTAGACACCTCGGCCTCCTATCCCGAGGTCATCGTCCGGACGGTGACCCACTATCTCGGCAGGATCTCGGGCTGGCCGGGCGAGGGACCGCCTCTTGTTCCCGGCGACACCGCCTGGTTCAAGCAGGCGGGCGGCTTCAACAGCGACTGGGACCTGGCCCGGGCGGCGACCCTGTACTTTCTGGCCCTGGGAGAAGCCCTCGGCCGCCGGCACCTGGACCGGGTCCGGGATCCCGCCGACCTGCAGGCCTTCTGCCGTGAGGTGGCGCAGGCCGGCGGAGGTCTCGTCGCCGCCCGTTCTGTGCTGCAGGCGCGAGTGGGTGAGGCCGTGATGGCCCGGGCGCTCGAGACCTGGGATCCGGGCCTCATCGAGACCCTGTGCTGCGAGTACTATGCCCGTGACGACGCGCCGGCCCTCTTCGGAATCGTCCCCCGCCACGTCCGCGGGCCGGGGCTGTACCGCCGGGAGCGGGCGCTGGTCACGGCGCGGGACCTCCCACCGGGCAGGCTCGGCATCTACACCGGCCGGGCCGCGTCCGAGGCCCTGCCCGCGCTGGAACTGTGCGGGCTGAGCGGCCTGGTCCCTCCGGAGGCGGTCATCACCGCGGACTCCGGCCACCTCAAGCCCGACCCCGGCGGCCTGCAGGCGCTGGTCCGGGTGCTGTCGCCGTCGGTGGCCGTGTACTTCGGCGACAACCTGGACGACGCCCGGGCCGCCCAGCGGTACCGGCAGACCCCGGAAGCCAGCCGGACGCCGGTCCTTTTCTGCGGGCTCGTGGCGGGCCAGTCCGGCGCTGCGATGGGGGAGCGCTTCCGGGAGACGGGCGCCGAGATGCTGGCGGCGAGGGCGGTCGAGGCCCTCCGGTGGCTGCGGCGCTAGCCGGCGGCCGGCCGGTCGTGGCCGGCCGGGGCGAAGGCAAAGTCACAGGTGGCGCACCCGTCGGGCATGAGCGCCAGCGCGCTCGCGGCGACCGGGCCGAGGTGGGACTCGACCATTCCCTGGAGCAGGGCCAGGTGCATCTGGCAGACCACTTGCGGCTGGCTGGCGGCCACCTCCCGGAACGGGCACTGAGGCAGGCTCACCGAAAACCCCCCGTCCTGCCACCGCACCTCGGCTCCCGGATGGCAGTCGCAAAGCAGTTGCCTCAGGTTTTCCAGGCGCCCCGGGGAGGTGGCCGGCGAGCCGCCGGTCTCCGGAACCAGTCCCGGTTCAGAGCGGCGGAGACTGGCTTCGCCCAGCGCCAGCCCATGCCGGCGCCCTTCCGCACAGAGGCTCTCGGCGGCGTCGGGCATCAGCATGGCCAGGGCTGAAGTGGCCACCTCGGAAAGGAGCCGCCACTCCCTGGCGGGAAACTCGAGTTCCGGCGGGCGGTCGGCCACCACGTAGGCCCGGGCCGGGCGGCCGCCGCCGGGCAGCGGTTTCTGCACGTACGACTCGACCACGCCGGCCTCTTCGAGCTTGGTCAGGTGCAGCCGGGCAACGTTGGGATGGATGGAGAAGGCGTCGCCAACCTCCTGGGCGGTCGCGCCCCGGCTTTCGCTGGCGACGAGGTAGTGGTAGATGGCATATCGCGTCGGGTCCCCGAGCGCGCTCAGGACCTTCAGCGTCTCCGCCTTCAACCCCGGTCCCTCCGTCCCACGTCCCACACATTATATGACGCGTCGTCGCAGCGTAAACGCGAGAGAGCCGGGGCTTCGCCCGGGTCGTGGCCGATGGTATACTTGGAACGTGACAGGAACGTGACGAAATTCACAACCACAGGCCGGTCGCCATGGGTGGCAAGGTCCTGGGACTGAACTGTCCCCCGGTGACCGAATCCACGTCGCGGGTCCCGGTGGCCGAAGCCCGGAGGGGGTACCTGAGAATGGCTGTGGAGCGCTACGACGCCATTGTGGTGGGAGCCGGGCCGGCGGGGTCCGCCGCCGCCCTGACCATGGCCCGGGCCGGGGTCAAGGTCCTGGTGATCGAGCGCGGCGACTTCGCCGGCGCCAAGAACGTGATGGGCGGAGTGCTCTATTCCCGCCAGCTTGCGGACCTGTTCCCCGCCTGGCCCAAGGACGTGCCGGTGGAACGCCCCGTGACCCGCCAGGAGATGTGGCTCCTGGACGAGAGCGGCTCCGCGCTCCGGGTCGGCCACCAGTCCGCCCGCTGGGGCGAGGGTCCGCCCCACATGGCCTACACCGTGCTCCGCTCGCGCTTCGACCGCTGGTTCGCCGCTCAGGCGGAGGCGGCGGGAGCGCTGCTCGTCACCGAGACCGTCGTGGAGGACCTGCTCAAGGAAGGCGACCGGGTGGTCGGCGTCAGGACCGGCCGGCCCGACGGCGATGTCTTTGCCGACGTGGTGATCCTGGCCGACGGGGTCAACTCCATCCTGGCGCCCAAGGCCGGCCTGCGGCCCGAATGGCCCCCGGAGAAGGTGGCCCTGGCGGTGAAGGAGATCATCGTCCTCCCCCGGGAGAAGATCGAGGACCGCTTCAACCTGGAAGACGGCCAGGGCGCCACCATCGAACTGGTGGGCGACGCCACCCGGGGCACTTTCGGCATGGGCTGGATCTACACCAACCGCGACTCCATATCCCTGGGCATCGGCTCGATCCTGGCCGACTTTGTCAAGCTGCAGCTGAAGCCCTACGACATCCTGGAGCACATGAAGGCCCACCCCGCCGTCCGCAAGCTCGTCCAGGGGGGCGAACCCAAGGAGTACATGGCCCACCTGATTCCCGAGGGCGGGTTTGAGTCGCTGCCCCGGGTGTACGGCGATGGGTACCTGATGGTCGGAGACACGGCGGGCCTGGTCAACGTCATCCACCGGGAAGGGTCAAACCTGGCGATGAAATCCGGCGAACTGGCCGGCCAGGCGGTGGTCGAGGCCAAGGAGCGGGGCGATTTCTCCTCCCGCGCCCTGCGCCGCTATCACGAGCGGCTGGCGGAGAGCTTCATCCTCCAGGACCTGAAGAAGTACCGGCGGGTCCCCGAGTTCCTCAACCGCCACCGGGAGCTGTTCACCACCTATCCGGCGCTCTTGAACCGCGTGGTGACCGAGTTGTTCACCGTCGACGGCAAGAGCATCAAGGAGAAGGAGGCCTGGTTGGTGGGGGAAGTCCGCCGCGAGGTCGGGGGCTGGGGTTCCCTGGCCCGGCTGGGCTGGGAAGCGTACCGCGCCTTCGTCAGGTAGGCCACGGGCCGCTCAGGGGCTATCCCCGGGCGCGGACCCCGCGCGGGCAGGATGCCGCCCGCCCGGACCGAAAGAGCCTGGCGGGGCACTGAAAGGAGAAGCTCATGTTCGAGGGCAAAACCATCCTTTACGGGGTGACCGGCGGAATCTCCTGTTACAAGGCGGTGGACGTGGTCTCCAAGCTGCACCAGGCCGGTGCCGCGGTGTACGTCCTGATGACGCCGGCAGCCACCCGCTTCGTCACGCCGCTCACCTTCGAGGCCGTTTCCGGTCGCCCGGCCTTCTGGGACCTCTTCGCCCCCGCCCGCCTGGGGCCGGTGGACCACATCTGGCTGGCCGACCACGCGGACGCCTTCGTGGTGGCGCCCGCCACCGCCAACTGCCTGGCCAAGGTGGCCAACGGTCTGGCCGACGACTTTGTGACGGCCACGCTGCTCGCCTGCCGGGCGCCGTGCCTGATGGCCCCGGCCATGGACGCCGACATGTACGCCAACCCGGTGACCCAGGGCAACCTGGCCCGCCTGCAGGCCCTGGGAGTGACCATCCTGGAGCCCGACGAGGGCCGCCTGGCGTCGGGCCGGATCGGCCAGGGTCGCCTGCCGTCCACCGAGACCATTCTGGACGCCATCCGGGGTCTGCTGGCGCCCAAGGACCTTCGCGGCCGCACGGTGCTGGTGACCGGTGGACCAACCCGCGAGCCCATCGACGCCGTCAGGTTCATCGCGAACCCGTCCAGCGGGAAGATGGGCTTTGCCCTGGCCCGGGCGGCTCGAGACCGGGGGGCCCGGGTGACGCTGGTCACCGGCCCCTCCGTCCTGCCGGAGCCGCGTGGGGTGGAGGTGGCGCGCGTGACGACCGCCGCCGAGATGCGGTCGGCCGTCCTGGAGCGGCTGGCGGAGGCCGACGCCGTGGTGATGGCCGCCGCCGTCACCGACTTCCGGCCACGCCGACAGGTCACCGGGAAGCTGGCCAAGGAGTCGCTGGACCTGGGGCTGGAACTGGAACTCACCCCCGACATCCTGGCCGAGGTGGCGCGGGTAAAGGGCGACCGGGTGGTGGTCGGGTTTGCCGGGGAGATCGGGGACCTGGTGGCCCGGGGCCAGCGAGAGCTGGCGGCCAAGGGAACCGACCTGGTGGTGGCCAACGACGTCGGCCAGCCCGACCGCGGCTTTGGCGCGGACAACAACGCCGCTGTCATCCTTGACGGCTCGGGCGTCGTGGCCGAAGTGCCGCTGACCAGCAAGGACAACCTGGCTCACGCGGTCTGGGACCACGTGGCGCGCCTGCTACAGGAACGGGGCAAGAGGGGGGCGTGACCGGATGCTCCTGGCGGTAGACCTGGGCAACACCAACCTGGTGGCCGCCGTGTTCAGCGGCCCCGAGCGCGTGACGTCGTGGCGGCTGGGGACGGACCGCGCCAGGACGGCCGATGACTACGGGGTCCTGTTCCAGAACCTCCTCCGCCTGCGGGGTGTGGACCTGTCGTCCATCGACGCGGTGGCCGTCTGCTCGGTGGTGCCGCCCTTGACGCCGGCCCTGGCGGAGATGGCCCGCACCTACTTCGGCCAGGAGGCATTCGTCGCCAGCCCCGGCCGGAACCTGGGGCTGGTCATCGACTACCACCCGCCGACCGCGGTCGGTCCCGACCGGGTGGTCAACGCGATAGGCGGCATCCACCGGTACGGGACCCCCCTCATCCTGGTGGACTTCGGAACCGCCACCACGCTGGACGTCGTGACCCGTGACGGTGTCTACCGGGGCGGTGCCGTGGCGCCCGGCGTCGGCATCTCGGCGGACGCCCTGTTCGAGCGAGCCGCCGGCCTCCCCCGCATCGAACTGGCTTCCCCCGGCCCGGTCATCGGGAAGGACACGGCCCAGGCCATGCTGTCGGGGCTCATTTACGGTTCGGCGGGCCTGGTCGACGTCATGGTCCAGCGGATCCGGGCGGAGATCGGGGCCGACGCGCGGGTGGTGGCGACAGGCGGGCTGGCTTCGCTGGTGGCGCCCCACAGCGCGACCATCCAGGCCGTCGACGAGTGGCTGACCGTGGAAGGGCTCCGCCTGGCCTGGGAGGCCAGGCCGCAAGAAGGGTGCGCCTGACCCGGCAGTCCCGCTACCTGTCCCGCAAGAAAGGGTTGGCCAGCTTCTCCCGACCAATGGTGGTGGCGGGGCCGTGGCCCGGAGCCACGATGGTGTCGTCCCCCAGCACCAGGAGCTTCTCACGGATGGACCGCAAGAGGACGCCGTGGTCGCCTCCAGGGATGTCACTGCGTCCGATGGACCCCTGAAACAGCGTGTCGCCAGCAAAGACCACGTTGCCCAGGAGATAGGCCACGTGGCCCGGGCTGTGGCCGGGCGTGAACAGGGTGACGATTTCCCGGTCGCCGAAAGGCAGGCGGTCACCGTCCTCGAGGGTCCGGTCGGGGGGCGGTGCGACCACCGGCTCGGGGCAGACGTCGGGCCACAGCCCGGAACCGTTGCGCACCGGGTCGGAGAGCCACTCGGCCTCCAGTCGGTGGATGGCGACGGGGGCGCCCGTGGCCGCCTTGACGTCTCCTACACCGCCGATGTGGTCGAAGTGGGCGTGGGTCACCAATATGTAGCTGGCGGTGTAGCCCTCAAGCGCTTCCACGACCCGCTGAGCGTTGGCGCCGGGATCGACCACCGCGGCCCGCCCGGAGGGGTCGTCGAGGACAACGAAGCAGTTGGTCCCCAGGGGTCCCACCACGAGTTGCTTGATCCTCAAGCTTCATCACTCCGCGGGTGGTGGACTTGGACCCGCCGCGGCGGCCGGCGTGGGTTCAGCTCCGTACCCGCGCGGGCGTCCGACAGCTGAGCCGGGTCCATACCAAGGATATGGCTCCGGTAAACTGCGTGTCAAATCCAGCCAGCCTACCGTACCCTGTCCCGGGCTTCTGGAACGCTCCGGTTAAGGCGATGGTCATACCAGCATTTGATTATAGTACCAGTCAGAGTGGGGGAAAATCGTGTCACTCGCGGCAGGATATCGGCTGTCCGTTACCGTACTAGTTCTCATGTTGGCAGACTTAAGCATTCGTAAACCAGACTGGTTAACTTTTTGCTGGCCAGCTGTGTGAGGGAGGACGAAACATGGAGACTTTGGGCAACAAGCTGAAAAAGGCCCGGTTAGAGCTACATATGACCCAGGAGCAACTCGCCGGGGAATCTTTTACCAAATCATACATCAGCCAGATCGAGCGGGGAAAGGCGAATCCCTCGCTCAAGGCCCTGAAGATCCTGGCTGCCCGGCTGGGCAAGCCGCTCGCCTATTTCCTTGGCGACGTGCCCCAGAACCGGCACCAGGCCATGTTCCTGCTGGCGCTGGGTGAGGGCCACCTTGAACAGAGCCGGCACGCCGAGGCCCTGGAGTGCGCTCAGGAGGCGCAGCAGGTGGCCGAGATTCTGGAGAACCCGGAACTCCTGGGCGGCGCCGAACGGCTCCAGGCCTCGGTCTACCTGGCCCAGCAAGACTACACCAGGGCGGAGACCCACATCCGGCGCGCGCTGGACGCCTTCGAGGGCGAGGACCTGAAGGACCAGGTGGCCGAGAGCTACCTGCTCCTGGGCCAGTTGCATCACCGGCGGGGCCTGCACGCCAAGGCCGTCGAGGCCTTCAAGCGGGCGGCCCAGGCGTACAACGAAGCGTCGGTCAAGGACGACCTGGTGCGGCTGCGGGCCCTGGTCGAGCAGGGCAACGTCTACCTGCGCCTGCAGGACGATGACCTGGCGCTGGACTGCTTCAACGAAGCCCTCGGCACCGTCGACAAGGTGCGGGACGACCGGTCGGCGGCCGGCCTGTTGCTGGGCCTGGGCATTCTCTGTCGCAGCCGCGGCGAGGACGACAAGGCCCTGAGCTACGCCTTCCAGGCGCTGGCCCTGTTCCGCCGGGCCAACGCCAAGCACCTGCTGGCGGCGATGTATCACCACCTGGGCCAGCTATACGGCGGCCGTAACCAGTGGGACCGGGCCAGCGGCTACTACGAGCAGAGCCTGGTCCTGAGCCAGTCGCTGGGCAACCGGCCCGCGCAGGCTGCCACCCTAACGGCCATGGCCAACCACTGGCTCGCCCAGGGCAAGCTTGACCAGGCCCAGAACCTGTGTGAGCGGGCCCTCGGGCTGCTAAAGGAAAAGCGTGACCCGGCCGACCAGGTTGGAGTGGCTACCCTGACGCTGGCCAGGGTCAAGAAGGCTCAGGGTGACGCGGACGCGGCCGTCTCCCTCTTCGAGAAGGCCATCGCCGTTTTCGAAGGCGCCAAGCTGGTCCGGAAGGAACTGGCCCAGGCCTACACCGAGTTGGGCCGCCTCCTGAACGAGCGCGGAGATTTCGCCCGTGCCGCCGAGCACCTGTCCAGGGCCAACGAGATCCTGATGGCCCAGCAGAACGCGGCCGCCACCAAGCTCTAGGCGGGGCCTGAAGGAAGGCGGGTACCCCCCATGAAAGGTGGGGCAACAGCCCCGCCCGGCGGGGCGCCGGGCGTGATCGGACGGATCGAACACACGAACCTGCGGCCCGAAGCCAGCGCCGCCGACGTGGACCGGCTCTGCAGCGAGGCCGTGACCTGGGGTTTTTTTGGCGTCTGCGTCAATCCGGCCCGGGTGGCCCGGGCGGCCGCCAGGCTCGAGGGCACCGGAGTGCGGGTCGTGACCGTTTGCGGGTTCCCCCTGGGAGCCGGCCTGACCGAGACCAGGGTTCTCGAGGCCCGGCACGCCGTGGAGGAGGGTGCCCGGGAGGTTGACGTGGTGATCCCCATCGGGCGGCTTAAAGACGGTGACGCGGCCGGCGTGGCCGCGGACCTGGCGGCGGTGGTCCGGGCAAGCAAGGCGGCGAACCCTTCGGCCCTGGTCAAGGTCATCCTGGAGGTCGGGTTGCTGACCGAGGACGAGATCAGGTCCGGCTGCCGGTTGGCCGCCGAGGCCGGCGCCGACTTCGTCAAGACCTCCACCGGCTTCGGACCCGGGGGGGCGACGCCGGAAAACGTCGCCCTCTTGCGGGCGGCGGTGGGCGACCGGCTCGGGGTCAAGGCTTCCGGCGGCATCCGGCAGTATCGCCAGGCGCTGGCGCTCATCGAGGCGGGCGCCGACCGGCTCGGGACCTCCGCCGGCGTCAGCCTGGCCATGGAGCAACGCGCGGCTACCTGACGGCTTCCCCGGCGGCCGGACGTCCTGTAGACTTCAAACCGGACATGAACGAGCGTCGCGGTACCCAGGACCGCTCTGGCCCGGCGGGGATCCGGCCAGACTCCAGGTCACGGCCGGTTGTCGCGCTGGTGCCAAACCTGTTCCTCGCCACGCGGCTCGAGGCCGAACTGGCGGAGGCCGGCCTGAGGTGCCGCATCGTCGACAGCGCCGCCACCTTCAAGGCGGCGCTCCCCGGCTCGTGTCTGGGCATCGTGGACCTCTCGGCGCCGGGAGCGGTCATGGCCATCAGCCGGTCCAAGGCAGACTGTCCCGGCCTACCCATCCTGGCCTTTGGCCTCCACGTCCAGGCAGATCTACTCCAGGCGGCCACCCACGCCGGCGCCGACCGCGTGATTCCCCACACCCGGCTAGGCCGGGGCCTGATGGAACTGGCGCTCGCGCTGATCGGTGCTGGCGCCACGGTCCCCGACGTTGCCGCCAGGCCCCCCGGTGAAGTAGACTAGGGGGCGAAACGGCGGCCGCCCGGCCGCCACGCAGGCGGGGAGTGAGCGCCAGTGAGCGCCGTGGCCACCATGACCGCCGCCCTGGAACCCCTCGACGAGCAAGCCGGTGAAGGCCGCGCGCAGGCCGTACGCCGGGCCCTGACGGCCGGGGAGGGGATGGGTTGATGCGCTACCGCAGGTTTGGCAACACCGACCTGGTCGCCTCGGAGATCGGGTTCGGCGTCTGGACCGTGACCGCGGGCTGGTGGGGCGACTACACCGACGAGGACGCGGTCGCCCTGCTTCGCGAAGCGCTGGACCTGGGCGTGACCTTCTTCGATACCGCCGACACCTACGGTGCCGGCCGGGGCGAGACGGTACTGGCCAAAGCCCTGGCTGGCGAGCCCCGCGACCGGGTGGTCATCAGCACCAAGTTCGGCTACGACTTCTACACCCATACCGAGCGCCGCGGGCAGCAGGAGCGGCCGCAGGACTGGTCCCCGCGGTTTGTCCGGTTCGCCCTGGAACAGAGCCTCAGGCGGTTGAACACCGACTACATCGACCTCTACCAGTTGCACAATGCCCGGTTTGACGCCATTGACCGTGACGACCTGTTCGAACAGCTGGAGTCTTTCAAGGTGGCGGGTAAGATCCGGCACTACGGGGTTGCCCTCGGACCCGCCATCGGCTGGCTCGATGAGGGTATCGCGGCCATGACCCGCCGGAAGATCACCAGCCTTCAGATCATCTATAACCTGCTGGAACAGGACCCCGGCCGCCGGTTCTTCCCTACGGCCCGGGACCGGGCGGTGGGGATCATGGTCCGGGTACCCCACTCCTCGGGCCTGCTGGAGGGGAAGTACACCGAGGGAACCCGTTTTGCCCAGGGGGACCACCGCCGGCACCGGCCCAGGGAATGGCTGACCAGAGGCCTGAAGAAGCTGGAGCGCCTGGCCTTCCTCACCGAGGGTCGAGGCCGGACCATCGGCCAGGCGGCCCTAAAGTTCATCCTTGCCCAGCCGTCGGTAACCACCGTGCTGCCCAACATCTACCATTCTGACCAGCTGCGGGAATTCGCCGCGGCTTCGGACCTTCCCGACCTGACCGGGGAAGACCTGGCCAGAATCCAGGAACTCTACGAGCACGACTTCTACCTGGACGGGACGGCCGCCGCCTCCGGGACCTCGGCCGCGTCCGGCTGAGCCGGCGGCGTGCTCGGGCAGTGCCCGCCGGCCGTTCGGGAGCGGGCCGTGGGCTTGCGCGGTCGTGTTATAATATTGCGACGCGCCGCGCGACGGTAGCTTGCCAGGCCCGCGACCGGATCATTTCGTTCCGGCCCGCGCGAGGAGGGTTCCGTGTCTTGCGGTTGTTTCACTGGAGTGAGGTGACGAAACGTTGAGTGTGGTCACCAGGGTTATCGATTTCACCTGGAAGGTGGGGGGCCAGCAAGGCGAGGGCATCGATTCCACCGGCGAGATCTTCGCCCAGGCGATGCACCGCCGGGGCTTTTATGTATATGCCTACCGGCACTTCATGTCCCGGATCAAGGGCGGACACACCCATTACAAGATCAGGGTCCGCTCGGGTCCCGTGTGGCACCGCGGCGACCAGGACGACCTGCTGGTCGCCTTCGATCAGGAGTCCATCGACTATAACCTCCCCCAGTTGAGAGACGGCACGGCCATCGTTCACGACGCCGCCTTCGTGGCCCGGGTTCCTGAAGGCCGGGAGCTTGAACTCATGCCCGTGCCCATGACCAGGCTGGCGGAAGAGCAGGGTCGGTCGATCATGAAGAACATGGTAGCCGTCGGTGTCTCCGCCGCCATGCTGGGTCTGGAACTGGCCGACTTCGAAACGACCATCCGCGACCGGTTCGGCGACAAGGGCGAGCAGGTGGTGGAGGCCAACCGCAAGGCCTTCATGGCCGGCTACGACTATTACAAGACCCACTTCACGCCCAGGCAGGTGCTGGCCGACGTGGTGACGGACCGCCCCGAGTCGGCGTACCTGTCGGGCAACGACGCCATCGCCCTGGGCGCGCTGGTGGCCGGGTGCAGGCTCCTGTTTGCCTACCCCATCACGCCGGCCACCGAGATCCTGTACACCGCGTTCAAGTACTTCCCCAGGTACGGTGGCGCCATTGTTCAGGGCGAGGACGAGATGGCGGCCGCCTTCATGGCCATCGGCGCCGGCTTCGCCGGGGTCCGGGCCATGACGTCCACCTCCGGTCCCGGGCTGTCGCTGATGATGGAATCCCTGGGCCTGGCCGGCATCGCCGAGGTGCCGCTGGTGATCGTGGACGTCCAGCGGGCGGGGCCCAGCACCGGGCTGCCCACCAAGACCGAGCAGGGCGACCTGAACACCATCGTCTACGGCTCCCACGGGGAGTCGCCCCGGATCGTGCTGGCGCCCTCGACGGTGGCTGACTGCTTCCACGTGATGGGCCGGGCCTTCAACCTGGCCGAGCATTACCAGTGCCCGGTGATCGTCGTCTCCGACCTGGCGCTGGGCCTGTCCCGCCAGTCGGTCCCCGTGGCCGACCTGGCC
Source organism: Symbiobacterium thermophilum (assembly GCA_020725105.1). GTDB lineage: Bacteria > Bacillota > Sulfobacillia > DYFQ01 > DYFQ01 > DYFQ01. Next base: position 36,411 of record DYFQ01000004.1, on the reverse strand, counting down.
ACCGGCACCTGGACGTGGGACCGTGGCCTGCGCGTGACGGACGACGAGTTGAAGGACGTGACGCCGGGGACCTTTGCCCGCTACCGGCTGACCGAATCGGGCATCTCCCCCCGGACGGTGCCCGGCCAGCCCAACGGGCGGTTCACGTCGCTGTCCAACGAGCATTCCGAGATCAGCGTGGAGGAGGAAAGCCCGGAGAACCGGGTCCGCCAGATGCACAAGCGGATGAAGAAGCTCCACGGGCTTGACCTGTCGGACTGGGCTCTGGAGCACCACGGTCCGGAGCGGGCCGATCTCCTGCTGGTAGGCTACGGCTCGTCCTACGGGCCCATCGCCGAAGTCTGGCGGAAGCTGGCCGACGAGGGGGCCCGAGTGGGCCGGCTGCACCTGAAGGCGCTCTGGCCGCTGCCCGAGGCGGGGCTGGCCCGCTACCTGGAGGCGTCCAGGCACGTGCTGGTGGTGGAATCGAACTACTCCGGCCAGGTGGCTAACCTGATCAAACTCAGGTTGGGGTTCAAGGACCGCATTCGAAGCTGCCTCAAGTTCGACGGGAACCCCTTCACCGCGAACGAGATCTACCGGATGGCAAAGGAGGTGGTATAGGTGGCCCGGGTAACGGTGATGGATTACAAGCAGTCCATCGTGGAGCCGTCCACCTGGTGTCCGGGTTGCGGCGACTTCCCGGCCCTGGCGGCCCTGCAGCGGGCCTGCGCCGGGCTGGGGCTGAGCCCGGACCAGGTGGTGGTGGTTGGCGGCATCGGCTGCTCCTCCAAGGCGCCCTCGTACTTCGGGGCCTACGGGTTCCACTCGGTCCACGGCCGCGCGATCCCGGTGGCCACCGGCATCAAGCTGGCCAACCGTGATCTGACGGTCGTCGTCTTCGGCGGCGACGGTGACGGATACGGGATCGGCCTGTCCCACTTCCTGCACACCGTCCGGCGCAACATCGACCTGGTCTACATGGTGATGGACAACCACATCTACGGCCTGACCACCGGCCAGGCTTCGCCGACGTCCCGGAAGGGGATGAAGACCAAGACCTCCCCCTACGGCACGGCCGAATACCCGGTCCGGCCGCTGGAGACGGCCCTGGCGGCGGGGGCGAGCTTTGTGGCCCAGGGCTTCTCCGGTGACGTGAAGCAGTTGACCAGGCTGGTGGAAATGGCCATCAAGCACCGGGGGTTTGCCTATCTGAACGTCTTGAGCCCTTGCGTCACCTTCAACCGGGAGGACACCTACGACTTCTGGCGGGAGAACTGCGTGAACCTGGACGACGAACCGGAGTATGACCCGCACGACCGGACGGGCGCCATCCGCGTGGTTCTCCAGCACGAGGGTCTGGTGCGAGGTCTCATCTACCAGGAGGAGCGGCCCAGTTTCGAGGCGGAACTGCCCGGGCTGGCCAAAGAACCGCTGGCTCGCCAGTTCGACCTCAGCTTCCCCGAGCAGGACTGGGCCAGGATCCTGAAGGACTTCGCCTAGCTGCCTTCTCCGGGCCGCGGGGCCGCGGAAGACCACGGGCCGGGCGGCAAGCGCCGCCCGGCCCGTTATCTCTTGCCTACCAGAAACTCCCGCTCATGCCGCCGCAAGCGCCGCCCCAGACTATCCCTTGGCAACCACAGGGAACGCGGAAGGGGGGCAATCTCATGCCGCACAACATCGGCGGGCTGAGCCAGGTCGAACTGCACATGATGGAGCAGTTGGCCCGGTCGGAAGCGGTGCATCTCTCCAAGCTGGGCATCCTGGCCGAGCAGTGCCACGACCCGCAATTGCGCCACATGGTCGAGGATCACCGGCGCCGTTCGGAGCGGGCGCTGCAGACCCTCGTCCAGCTGGCTCAGAACCCGGGCTGGACAGGCACGGCCGGCGCGGGAGTCCAGGCCGGGTACCGGCCGGTGGCCGGGCCGGAGCAGCGGGGCCCCGGGGCCTTCGACCGTCCCAACCCGCCGGAACTGGGCGGGCCAGGCTACCGTACCTAGACCTGTGCCATGGCGACGCAGAAGCGGAGAAAGGAGGCAGCGCGTGAGCGTTCACCCGCAACCCCATGCCCACCGGCTGGACGACCGGACCATCGCCTTCGCGTGCCTGGACGCGTGCAAGTTCCTGTCGTCCTTCTATCACACGGGCACCGTCGAGGCGGCCAACCGGCCAGTCCGGAACAGCTTCATGGCGCTCATGAACGACCACCTGGAGCGGCACTACGAACTCTTCGAGTACCTGCACCACAAGGGCTGGTACGAGGTGTCCGCCGCCGACCAGCACAAGGTGTCCAAGTTCGTTCACGATTACCGGGGCACCGTCCGGGCCGAGCCCTACGCCCAGGCGCCGGCAGGCATGATCCCCGGCGCCATGCCGGGGGTCGGGCCCCAGTACGGTCGTGACCAGGGGCGCCACGTGGGCGCGCCCGAGCCTTACCCGACGTATGGTGGGCCCACCTTTGCCGCCCCGGGCGGCCGCGAGGAACGCGAGTGGCGTAGCTAGGCACTGCGCCCGAACCCGGTGTGAGTGGGCCAGCGAACCCGGGCCGGCCGGGAGCCAGATGCTCCTGGGGCCCGGGTTTCGTCTGGCCCGCGGCCTGGCCGGCGGGCGGCCGCGCCGCGTGATGAAGTGGCTAGCGGTGCGCGTCCTGGCGGCGAACGTTCTCCTTGGGCCCGTGCTCTTTGGGCGTGAAGGTGGCGCAGCAGGTCTCCTGCGACGTGGTCGCGTAGGCCTGGTTGCCCAGGCGTCCCACCTCCATGCCCCCACGGTGGGTCCGGGTGTTGGCCACCTCGATGAACTCGGCGGCGCAGTGGTTCCCCTGCGCCCAGTAGTAACAACTGGCGACTTCGCACTTGACCTCGGGCACCGGTCTGTTCGCCCCTTTCGTGTGGCTTGCCGTGGCTTGTCGTGCGCGCGGCTCCAAGTGGAGTCTGCCCCGCGGCCGCGGCAGCCGATTCCCCTCCTGACGGCACGGCACTGGCGGGAAGGGCTTTGCGCAGTTAATACTATTGACATAGTGCTAACATCTCGAATATATTGGGAATGCGCCTTCAACCTGCCGTACCTGAGGGAGGTTGGCAGACCGTGTCCCGCAGCGCCGAGGCCACCGGCGGGGTACCACCCGCTACCGCCGCCGAAACGGCCAGCTCCCGGGAAGCCGGACCGCAGCCGGGTCCGGAAGCCCTTACCCCGTACCTGCAGGAGATCGGCCGCGTCCCGTTACTGACGCCTGACGAGGAAGTCCGTCTGGCCCAGGGCGTCGAGGCGGGGGACCCCGAAGCCCGCCGGCGGCTGATCGAAGCCAACCTGCGGCTGGTGGTCAAGGTGGCCTACCGCTTCAAGGGCCGCGGCGTCCCCCTGGCCGACCTGATCCAGGAAGGCAACGTGGGTCTCCTGAAAGCGGTGGAACGGTACGACTGGCGGCAAGGCTTCCGGTTCTCCACCTACGCCTGGTGGTGGATCCAGCAGGCCATCGGCCGGGCCGTCGTCGAGCAGTCCGGGCTGATCCACCTCCCCGTCAGTTCCTACTACCACATCAAGGCCTCGCTGGACCTGGACGGCGCCTGGGATGCCACGGGGGCCGACGACGGGTCCCGGCAGAACCTGAGCCCCGAAGCCGAGGAGAAGCGGCGGCTGTACGAGCGGTCCCGCAACGTGCTCTCGCTGGACTACCCCCTGGAGAGCGGGGACGGCCACGTGTCGGACCTGATCGCTTCGGACGACGATGGGCCGTTTGACCTGGCCTGCGGCCGGCTGGCCCGGGAGTCCGTCGAGGCCATGCTGGCCGGCCTGACCGAGCGGGAGCGGGAAGTGATCACCCTCCGGCTGGGCCTTGGCGGGGAAGAACCGTGCACCTTCCGGGAGATCAGCCGCCGGCTGGGTATTTCCAAGCAGCGGACCAAGCAGATCGAGACCCGGGCCCTGGCCCGGCTTCGCGAGCACCCGCTCAGGGAAAACCTGCGTGACCTCTTGAACTAGGCTAAGACTACTTGCGGGCGCCAGCGCCGGATACCATTCCACGCCGCCTTTGAGGAAGGTGACCACGTTGTCAGATACTTTGCCAGCCTATGCCTGTCCGCCGGCGAGGACGGGTGAGGAGGCCGCCGAAACCAGGACCGAAAGGGACTCCCTCGGCCCGGTGAGGGTCCCCGCCGACGCCTACTACGGGGCCCAGACAGCGCGCGCCGTCGAGAACTTCCCCATCTCCGGGCTACGGGCCCACCCGGTCTTCCTCAGAGCCAGCCTGCTCGTGAAGCGGGCGGCGGCCATGAGCAACATGGCCACCGGCCGGTTGGACCGCGCCGTGGGCGAGGCCATCTGCCAGGCCGCCGATGAGATCCTGGCGGACCTGGCGTCGCCGTCAAGCCGCTGGCGAGGCCAGTTCGTGGTGGACGTCTACCAGGCCGGCGCCGGCACGTCCCACAACATGAACGTCAACGAGGTGCTGGCCAACCGCGCCGCCGAGTTGCTCGGCGGGCGCCGGGGGGAGTACACGCTGGTCCATCCCAACGACCACGTGAACATGGCCCATTCCACCAACGACTTCTTCCCCACCGCCATGCGGGTGGCCGTGGTCGTCTTATGGCGGGAGACCAGGCCCCGGCTGGTGGCCCTGGCCGACTCGCTCCTGGCCCGGGCGCGGGAGTTCGATCCCATCGTCAAGGCGGGGCGGACCCACCTGCAGGACGCCACCCCCATCAGGCTGGGCCAGGAGTTCCGGGGCTACGGCGAGAACATGCGCCGGGCGGTGGCCCGGATCCACCGGGCCGCCGAAAGCGTCAAGGAACTGGGCCTCGGCGGCACCGCCGTGGGCACCGGCGTCAACGCCGAGCCCGAGTACATCGCCACCGTGGTCCAGCACATATCCAGCCTCACCGGCGTCGACTTTCGCCCGGCCCCGGACCGGGTAGCCTCCATGCAGTCCATGGCTGACCTGGCGGAGTTCTCGGGCGCTCTGCGGGCCCTGGCGGTCGACCTGTCCAAGCTGGCCAACGACCTCCGGCTACTGTCGTCCGGACCGCGTGCGGGCCTGGCCGAGATCGTCCTGCCGCCGGTCCAGCCCGGGTCCTCCATCATGCCGGGCAAGGTGAATCCCGTCATCGCCGAGATGACCAACATGGTCTGCTTCCAGGTGATGGGCAACGACCTCACCGTGGCGCTGGCGGCCGAGGCCGGGCAACTGGAGCTCAACGTGATGATGCCGGTCATCTGCCACAACCTGCTGTTCTCCCTGGAGATCCTGAAGAACACCGCCCGGGTCCTCACCGAGCGGTGCGTGGCCGGCATCACCGCCGACCCGGAGCGCTGCCGGGAACTGGTGGAGGACAGTCTCATGTTGGCCACCGCGCTGACGCCCTACATCGGCTACGCCGAGGCGGCCAGAATCGCCCAGGAGGCCCACCGGTCGCGGCGCCGGGTCAGAGACGTGGTGCGGGAGCGGGGCATCTTCTCCGAGGAAGAACTGGAACGCGTTCTCGACCCCGGACCCATGACCGAGCCAGGCATTCCGGGTCGGTAGGGCCGGCCGGGGTAGCGGGGCCGCCGGCGCTGAGCCCCGGGTCAGGGCTGGGGTACCGGCCCGCGTCCGGGCTGCGGCTCGCGGGGCCGGCGCCGGGGCTCCCGCTCGGCGGGAGGGGGAGCCGGGGTGTCGGTGTCGGCGCCGGTGACCGATGAGGGCTGTGAGTCGACGTCGCGGCCCGTGGACCGCACCTCCACCACGACCACCTCGGTCACCTGCTCCAGCGCCGCCTGGAGGACGGCCGCCCGCTTCGGCCCGCCGATAGCGCCGACCCACCGGCCCAGGCCGGCCCCGGGCTCCGCCGGCCGGGGAGCCCCGGCGATCTCGGCTGCCCGGCTCATCAGGTACAGACCTATTGACATGCCGGCCTCGCGGGCGGCGCCCAGGGTCTCGGGAGTGGCGCGGACGGCGACGAGGATCGTCCCGGTCTCGGTGGCCACGAGCCGGGTGACGGCCTCCTGGACGGCTTCCCACATCAGGCCAGGGTCGACGGCCGCCCGCAGGGGTACCACGGCCGCCACCACCGCCCCCCCATCGGAGAGATAGCCCAGGTCGCGGGCGGCGGTCACCAGGTCTGTCACGGCCGAGGCCAGTTCAGGCCGGCTCCGCCAGTCCCACCAGCCCCGCGGCCAGGCCGGCGTTCGGGACCGGGCCAGGTCCCGTACGGCCGAGCCGGCCGGGTCCAGGGCGCGGACCGCCGCCACGCGGGCATCGGCCGTGACGGCCAGTTCCAGCCGGGGGTTGATTTCCAGGCCCACGGTGGCCACGGGAGGGTTCCACACGGCCGGCAGGGTCAGTCCGACGGCCACCACGGCGGTGGCGGCCAGGACGGACGCCAGGACCGCGGGCGCCCGGCGTTGCGCGAGCCAGCCAAGAATGTGGCGCGGCGCGGGCAGCGACACGGCAGGCCTGGGCAGGACCAGGGCCGGCAGCCGGAAGCGTGGCCGCCGGGCCGGGCGGCCTCGCCCCGGCAGTTGGCCCAGGCGGCTCAGGCCCGCGGCGACGGTCGCCCGGAGTCCCGGGCGTTCGGGGAGCAGTATCTCCTGCCCCAACCGGGGCGGGTGCTGCCAGCGGTGGCTTGGCAGGTTCTCCACCTGGCCGGACGGGGTCACCACCGTGATCCGGCGGCCATCCATGTCCACCACGATACCGCGCCTCATGCCCGGCCCTCCCGAAACAGCGGTTTGAGGTACTCGATCAGGTGGTCCAGGCCCCGGTCCAGGACGATGGCGAGGGCGATCAGGTACTTGCGGCCCCGTTCCAGGGTCTTGCGCGACACCCGGACCCGGCCGGCCAGCGCGGCCAGGGGCAGTTGCCGGGTGAAGTAGAGCTGCTGGACGAGAACTGGGTCGCTGGCCAGCACCCGGGCGGCCTGCGCCAGGCCTTGGCGGGCGTCCACGCGGCGCGGCGCCACCCGGGCCAGTTCGCGCAGGCTGATGCCAAACGTGCTGAGCACCGCCTTCAGTTCCTGCAGTTCCTCGGCGCGCGCCGCCTCCTCTTCCCGCCGGGCCTGTTCCAGCCGGGCCAGGCGGACCAGGCTGCCGTCCTCGGTCCAGCCGCCGCCGTCCAGGGTCTCCGCCATGTGCCTTCCCTGGCGGCGGAAGTAGTCCACCAGCCGGCGGGTGATGACCACCTGGGCGAAGCCCAGAAACCCCGCGCCGGTCTGGGGCTGGTAGGCGTCGATGGCTTCGTTGAGGGCCACCAGGGCGACGCTCAACTCGTCGTCGTTCTCCCAGTCGAGGAAGCGCTTGGCCTGGCGGCTTGCCACCCTGACGATGAACGGGCGGCAGCGCTCCAGCACCAGTTCCCGGCTGGTGCCGTCACCACCCTTGGCCTTCATGACCAGCAGGTCAAGGTCAGCTGCTTGCATCAACGATCCTGCCCGGTATGGGATTCGGCCGGCGCCGGCCAACATCAGGGGGTCGGACGCCGGTCGCCGGGCCGCCGGCCCGGACAGGGGCCGCGCACTCTGGTTATCGGCAGGTGAAGGACGGACCTTGAACGCGCCGAAGTCCGGGAGACGGAGGGCGGGTGGCGGATGCGCATCTACACGCGAACCGGAGATACCGGAAACACCAGCCTCTTCACGGGCGAGCGGGTCCGCAAGGATCACCGGCGGGTCGAGGCCTACGGTACCGTGGACGAGTTGAACAGCCTGATCGGCGTGGTCAGAGCGACGCTGGACGACCCTGAGGTCGACTCGCTGCTCCGCCGGATCCAGTCAGAACTGCTGGACCTGGGCGCCGAACTGGCCACCACAGCACGGCGCGGGGCGGCCGGCCGGGCGCGGCGGGTACCCAGGGTGGGGCCGGAACGGGTGGCGGCGCTGGAGGCGGCCATCGACCACTATCAGGCTGGACTCCCGCCGCTCACCCGGTTCATCCTGCCGGGCGGCGGGCAGGCGGGGGCGTTATTGCACCTGGCGAGAACGGTGGCCCGCCGGGCGGAACGGCGGGCGGTGACCCTGGCGGCCGGCGCGGCGGTGAACGACAGCGTGATCCAGTACCTGAACCGCCTGTCAGACCTGTTCTTCGTCCTGGCCCGGGCAGTCAACCGCCGTTTGGGCCGCCCGGAGGAAGAGTGGTCGCCGGGGGGCCAGCCGCCACCGCCGGCCGAGGTCTGACGCCTGCCGCGGCTCGGGTAGCCGGGTCTCATTCCCAGCGCTTTTCAATGGCCACGTCCCGGAAGTAGTACCTGATCACCCGCTCGGGGGACCACCCCTGCTGAACCCGGGCGAGGGCGCCGAACTGGGCCATCCCCACACCGTGTCCGAAGCCACGCCCGGCCAGCCTGACCCTGCCGCCAACAACCTCGATCCGGTCGATCAGGGTTGAGCGCATGGTCTCGGAGCCGATGGCCAGGCGAAAGGCAGGCGCCGGCACCTGGACGCCGTTGACGGCGAAAACGGTGGCGCGGCCGGAAGGTCCCCGTCCGGCGATCCGGAAGCTCCGGACGGGACCGGGGTCCCGGCCGGTGACCTGTCGGACGGCCCGGCGCACGGCCTGACTCTCAAAAGTCGCCTGCCAGTTCTTGCGCTGGCCGAAGCGGCCGGTGCAGTCGGCGTCATCTGTGACCACCTGAAGGTAGGGTGTCTCCTCCTTGCGGAAGCCCAGGCCTTCCTGGGCCGTTGCCGTCCTGCCGCCGGCGCAACTGTGAAAGAAGGCGCGGATCAACTCGCCACGGTAGGTTATGACCTCGCCACGGCTCTTGCGGACCGCCTCCCGCACCCGGTCGTTGATCTGGTCGGGCTTGTAGGCCTGGGCCGTCGCGAAGTCAGCCGAGATGATGCCGCCGGTGTCCTGGATTTCCCGCAGGGCGAAGGTCCTGGCCACGATGGCCTGCGCCGCCAGGGCGTCCACCGGCCAGGTGTTGTCCATCTCGCCGGCGACCACGCCGGCCACGTACTCGTCCATGGGCAGGGTACGGCTGCCGCCGTCCAGTTCCACCGTGACCCGGGGTTCCGGCCCCAGACGTACCCGGTCGATGGGTCGCTGCTCGGGACCTCGGTCCAGGCCCCGGGCCACGGCCAGCACGAGCACCACGCCGCCCAGCCCGACCCACACGCCCCAGCGCCGCCAGAAGCTCCGCCAGTCTACCCGCCGCCAGCTGGCACTCAGGTCTTCCAGACGCCGGCGCCAGTCGAAGTCGCCCACGTCAGAACCCCCAATCCGGAAACACCCTCGAAGCATTCCGTAGCTAGTGTGGTATCCCGGCGGGTCCGGCTTGCCCGGGGGTTTTTTCCTCCGCCAACGCGCCGGCTAGGCCAGGCGTGCCGTCCGCGGCGATTCCTCCACCCGGACCGGGATGCTCAGCAGCCGGGTCCCCCGCAGGACGACGGTGTCCACCAGCGCCCCGACCCCGGCGGAAGCCAGTTCCTGGCGGATGTCTCCCTGGCTCTTGACGGGCCGGGCGCCCAGCCGGACGATCATGTCGAAGGTCCGGATACCCGCCCGGTGCGCCGGGCTGCCCGGGATGACCTCGGTAACCACCAGCCCCCGGCTGGCCGGCAGGTCAAAGGCCTTCACCCACCGCTCGTCGATGATCTCGGGGGTGCCGATGACACCCAGCCACGGGTGGACGGCGCGTCCGGTGGCCAGCAGCTGCTCGGCGACGCGCAGAGCGGTGGCGGAGGGGATGGCAAACCCGATCCCCTGGGCACCCATGAGCATGGCCGTGGTGACGCCCACCACGCGCCCGTCGGGGGTGGCCAGCGGTCCGCCGGAGTTGCCCGGGTTGATGGCGGCGTCCGTCTGCAGGAGGCCGTCCAGGGCCGCGCCGTTCGGAGTGGCGATGGTGCGGTCCACCGCGCTCACCACCCCCATGGTGACGGTCCAGGACAGGCCGTGAGGGTTGCCGATGGCGATGACCACCTGGCCCACCCTGAGCCGGTCGGACTCGCCGAACCGGGCGGGGTGTCTGGCCAGGCTCGTGGGCACGCTCAACAGCGCCAGGTCGTAGAGGCCGTCGGCGCCGACGACCCGCGCGCCGGAACGCCGGCCCTCGGGCAGGGTGACCATCAGTTCGTCGGCGCCTTGCACCACGTGGGCGTTGGTGAGCACGTGGCCGCCGGAGTCCATCAGGATGCCCGAGCCCAGCCCCTCACGGCCGCGCCACCCGCGGAGACGGCCCGAGGTGGTGATCTGGACGACCGAGGGGCCGACCAGGTCGGCCGCCCGGGAAATGCTTTGCGAGAGGGTATCGAGGGTCAGATCGGCCTGACCGTCCGCTTGCTCGGGGGGGTGAACCATGCGGGTCCCTTCCCTCTTGACCTTGTTTGACCTTTGAGCCCATTCTATGGCTCCCGCCTCCGGGTGTCAACGGGCGCAGGGAACGGTTTCCCGGCAGGCGAACCCAACCGGGTGGCCGCACCGGAGCCGCGAAGCAAGGGAGGACCTGGCAGTGAAGCTGGCTGAAACGGCCTTTTCCGAGCTTGGCGAGACCATGGTGTCCGAACGGCTAGACTTCGGGCTGGAGATCGTGGTCTTCCCCAAGCCGGGTTACCAGAAGAAATACGCCGCCTTCGCCACGCCGTACGGCGCGGTGCACGGCGAGTTCTGGACCGCCGGCCGTCGGCGGGTGCGGGTGCCGGCGGGAGTGGCTCACTTTCTCGAACACAAGATGTTCGAGCAGCCGGAACTCAACGTGCTGCAGCGCTTCTCGGAACTGGGGGCCAGCCCCAACGCCTACACCGGCGAGACCTACACCGTCTATCTCTTCTCCACCGTGAACCGGTTCGCCGAGTGCTTTGACCTCCTGCTGGACTACGTGCAGAACCCGTACTTCACCGAGGAGAACGTCCGCAAGGAACAGGGCATCATCGGCCAGGAGATCCGGATGTACCACGATGACCCCCGGGCCATGGTGATGCTCAATTTCCTGCAGGCCATGTACCACCGGCACCCGCTCCGCGACTGGGTGCTGGGTACCGAGGAGTCCATCGGCCAGATCACCAAGGACCTGCTCTACGAGCTCCACCGCACCTGGTACCACCCGGGGCGGATGACCATCTGCGTGGTGGGCGACGTGGAGCCGGTCGCCGTCGTCGAGCAGGTGCGCCAGGACATGGCTCCCCGCGGTTATACGGCCCCGGATCCGGCCCAGTGCGTCTGGGCGGACGAGCCTGCCGGCCCGGCCCGGGCCGAGGTGCGCCACCGCATGAGGGTCGTCCGGCCCTACGTGCAACTGGGCGTCAAGGGCACCCCTCCTGAACAGGAAGTCCGCTCTCGGGCCGGGCGGCTGCGCCGGCACCTCACCGGGGAACTGGTGCTGGAAACCCTCGTCGGCAGGGCCTCCCCGGTCTACTACGACCTGTACCAGGACGGCACCGTCACCGAGCAGTACTGGTTCAGTTACGACTGGTACCCCCAGGCGAGTTACGTGGCTGTGGGTGGGGAGACGGCCAATCCCGACCGGTTCCGCGAGCGCATCTGGGCCACCCTTGAGGCGGCCAGGGACGGCGCCATCGACGAGCGGGCCTTCGAGACGGCCCGCCGCAAGGCCTACGGCGAGTTCCTGGCCCACCTGGACGTCCCGGAGAATCAGGCCCACGGCTACATCGCCTACAAGTTCCTGGAGATGGACTTCTTCCAGGTGCCCGAGGTCATCCGGTCCATCGGCCTCGACGAGGCCAGGGCCTGGCTCCAGACGGTGATCCGGGAGGACCGGTCGGTGGCGTCCGTGGTGGAACCGCTGGACGGAAAGGAACGGTAGAGCGCGATGGCGAGCTTTCACCGGACCGGGCTGGGCCCGGGGATGAACTTTTACGTGGAGCCGACCCGGAAGTTCAAGCGGACCACGGTGAGCCTGTTCTTCCACCTGCCGCTGGAAGCGGACCGGGTGAGCGGCAACGCCCTGCTGCCGGCGGTGTTGCGCCGCGGCACCCGGAGCCACCCCACGACCCGGGACATCGAGGCGGCCCTGGCCGGACTTTACGGCGCGACCCTTTTCACCGACGTGGTCAAGGTGGGCGACCGCCACACCCTGGGCTTCACCCTGGAACTGCCCGCCGACCGCTTCACGGGTGAGGCCGGTCTACTGGAGCGGGGCTTCGAGTTCCTGGGCGAACTGGTTGCCCGGCCGTTGGCCAGGAACGGCGGCTTCGATCCCGAGTACGTGTCGCAGGAGCAGGCACTGCAGGAGAAGCGAATTGCCCGCCTGGCCGACAACAAGCCGGCCTACGCCGCCCAGCGGTGCGTGGAAGAGATGTTCCGCGGCGAGCCCTTCGGCCTGTACGAACTGGGCACCGTCGAGGGGGTGCGGGCCCTGGGGCCGCGCTCCCTGTGGCGGCTGCACCAGGAGGTCCTGGCCCGGAGCCCGGTGGACATCTTCGTGGTGGGGGACGTGGACGCTGACGCCGTCGCCGAACTGGCCCGGAGGACCTTCAGGTGGGAGCGGGGCGAGGCGTGGCAGCTACCGGCGACTGCCGTTTACCACCAGCCGGACCGGGCCCGCCGGGTCGTGGAAGAGCAGGAGATGGGGCAGGGGTGGCTCTTTCTGGGCTTCCGGACCAACGTGGCCCACGCCGACCCTGACTACCACGCGCTTATGCTTTACCACCGGATCGTCGGCGGGACCACCAACTCCAAGCTGTTCCTGAACGTCCGGGAGCGGGCCAGCCTGGCCTACGCGGCCAACGCCCGGCTGAACCCGTCCAAGGGGCTGCTGCTGGCCTTCGCGGGCATCGATCCCGCGCGCTTCGAGCAGGCCCTGGAGATCATGGAGGCGCAGTTCGAGGCGATGGGCCGGGGGGACTTCACTCCCGAGGAGGTGCTGGCGGCGCGGGAATCGGCGGCCACCGCCCTGCGGACCGTGGTCGATCAGCCCCGCCGCTACGTGGAGCGGACCATGCGGGGGATCGTGGACGGCCGGCCTGACACTCCCGACGAAGCCATTGCCGGCCTGGAGCGCGTGGATGCCGGTCAGATCACGGCCGTGGCCCGGAAGGTCCGCCTGGATACCGTCTACTTCCTGAAAGGTACCCGGGTCAAGGAGGCGGCGGCCGGCGGCTAGCCCGGCTTACGAGACGGGCAGCCCGTTCCCGATCCGGTAGCGGCAGCAGGTGCCGCCCTGGGCGATGCACTCGACCCGCTCCACTGGCGCGCCCAGCAGCCGGCAGTACAGTTCAAGCTCGTAGTGGCAGGCCACGGGGTACCGCCTGGCGATCAGGGCGATGGGGCAGTTGTACTGGACAAAGCCATGCTCTCCCCGGGCATTGCCATTTGATCGCCAGGGTTCCGCCATGTAGCCGCCGTCCGCCTGAATGCGGGCCAGTTCCCGCACCCGTTCTGGCAGGTCGAGGTGGCCCAGGCGCTCGGAGTAGCGGGCCAGCTGACGTTCCATCCGCTTCCGGAACAGGGCGTCTACCGTCTCGGGCCCGTGCAGTTCGGCCACGGCGTCCAGCAAGGTTTCGGCCAGCACGTCGTAGCGCCGGGGAAAGATCTCGTCGCCGTCGCGGGTGAGCCGGTAGGCGAGGCCCGGCCGGCCGACGCGGCCCCGGATTTTCTCGCCTTCCACCAGCCCCTCGCCCTCCAGCAGCATCAGGTGCTGCCGGACGGCCATGGGACTGATCCCCAATTCCCTGGCCAGCTGGGCGATGGTCAGCCCCCGGTGGCGTTTCAGCAACTGAAGAATCTCTCCCCGGGTGCCCTGGGGAATCATTGGCATCCGCTCCCTGTTGGACCCTCACAGAAATTCTACTCTTAATCCCGAAAACGGGTCAAATTCTCGTAGTTTTATTAATGAGGTGTTGCCATAAGGACCGGACGCAAAAACCTCAGGGCGCTGAACGCTTGACAGCCCAAGCGCCTGTGGCTCAAGATTAAAGTACCTTCCAGGTGCGCGCTGACGCGGCAGTTTCAGCCACCGTTCGACGCACTGAACGTGCTGGCGGCCGAGGCGTGAAAGCCCTGGCCCATCCCCTGCAGCATCTCCACTTCCCGGCGGCAACACGTGGCCAGCCCGGATTGTCCACTCAGGGGTGGTAGACGTGGGCACGCGGGACATAGTCATCCAGGAGTCCTCCGGCCAGGCGGGTTTCGACATCACGCTCCAGGACATCGCGGACAGCATGGAAGATGACCTCCTGGTCATCGACGGCGAGTTCCGGATCCGCTTTGCCAACCGGGCTGCCAGCAGCAGGCTGCGAAGGGGCGTTGAATCACCGGTCGGGAAGCTTTGCTACCAGGTCTTCTATGATCGTGACCGACCGTGCGGGGCCCCCCTCTGGGATTGTCCCCTGCGCAGCGTGCTCCGGTCCGGGCGCATGACCACCGTCATCCATCCGGCCCGCATCCCGTGGGCAGAGACATACCTCAAGATCAGTGCCTATCCGGTCCGCGACCGCCAGGGCAAGGTGAGGGCCGTCCTCGAGCTCAGACGAGACGTTACGGCCGAGCGCCAGCTGGAGACCCAGATTCTTCGCCAGCACCATAGGCTGCTCGCCCTCAATCACGTCTCGAGCGCGGTGAGCGGCATTCACGACCTGGATTCCATCCTGACCATCGCCCTGGACAACGTCCTGGAGCTGGTGAACGGCTCGAGCGGGGGCATCCTGCTCGTGGATCGGGAGACGGACACCCTCCACTACCGCGTGCACCGCGGCCTGTCGCCCAAGTACGTACGGGAGATGCGGATACCCCTGGGAGAGGGAATAGCGGGCCGGGTGGCGGCGACCGGTGAGGCCATGCTGCTTGAGGATCTTTCCACCGATCCTCGAACGGTCCGGCCCGACCTGGTCAGCGCCGAGGGGCTCAAGGGTTTCGCCAGCATACCGCTGAGGAGCCGGGGCGAAGTGGTGGGCGTGATGAACGTGGCCAGCCTTGTGGTCGGTCGCTTCAGTCCCGACGACGTCTCCTTGCTCAAGTCGATCGGCGACTACCTGGGGGCCGCCGTCGAGCAGGCCAGGCTCTACGCGCGGCTGGCGGAAGCGCGGCAACGCTACCAGGCCCTGTTGCAGCGCGCCCTGAGCGCCCAGGAGGAGGAGCGAAAGCGCATCGCCAGGGAGCTCCACGACGGGACCAGTCAGGCCCTGACGAGCCTCACCCTGAACCTCAAGGCGATCATCGAGATGGTCGGGCTGACGGGCGTGAACGACCCCGAGCTGGTCGAGATGCTGGACAAGACCTACTCCCAGGCGGTGCACATGGGAAATGAGATCGTCAAGCTGATGAAGGCGCTCCGGCCGACCCTGCTGGATGAGCTCGGGCTGCCGGCCGCCATCCAGCGCTACGCCAAGGACATGCTGCAGTCCCGGGGGATTGCCGTAACCACGGAGTTCAAGGGCATGGACAAGCGCCTCCCCTCCGAGGTGGAGATGACCTTTTTCCGCGTGGCGCAGGGGCTGATCGGCAACATCCTGGAGCACTCCGGCGCCAGGCATGCCTCCATTCGGCTGGAGTGCGACGAGAACGAGTGCGTGCTCCGGGTGGAAGACGACGGCCGGGGGTTTGAGGTTGGCCGGCTGACGCGGGTGGAGCCAGGCGGCCGGGGCGCAGGGCTTTTCACCATGAAGGAACGGGCCAAGCTGGTCGGGGGAACTTGTCAGGTCGAGTCGGAACCAGGGCGCGGAACCCGGATCACTGTGACAGTACCGCTGCCGGGCGGGACGGGACGCGAAGGTGGAGACGACCGGAGATGATAGCAGGAGAACAGGCCGTGCGCTTCACGCCGGCAAGCCCGGCGCCACCAGTCCCCAGGGCCGGTACGGGGCAGCTCGCCGACCGGAGCCTGGTCCCGCCCTGCCAGGCGGCCTGCCCATTGTACCAGGACATAAGGGAATATGTTGACCTGGTGGCCCAGGGTCGGATCCTCGAGGCGCTGCGGGTGATCAGGAGCGGCAACCCCTTTCCCTCGATCTGCGCGTACGTGTGCAGCCATCCCTGTGAGGACCAGTGCAGGCGGGCCCAGGTGGACAACGCGGTGGCCATCCGGGCGCTCAAGCGGTTCGCGGTCGAGTTCGGCGGGGACAGGCTGGTGCAAACGGAGGCGGAGACGATCCACAGTGAGCGGGTAGCCATCGTTGGCTCAGGTCCGGCCGGCATGGCCTGCGCTTACTACCTCCGCAAGCTAGGGTATCCCGTCACCATCTTCGAGGCCCACCCGGAGGTGGGGGGGATGCTCCGGGGCGGGGTTCCCCAGTACCGGCTGCCGCGGGCGGTGCTGGACGCTGAGGTCGAGCGACTGACCCGCATGGGGGTGGAGATCCGGACCAACACCCGCGTGGTCTCGCTGGACCTGCTGTTCCAGCTAGGTTACCGGGCGATCTTCGTCACCGTCGGAGCCCAGCAGAGCCGCCGCCTCGGGGTTCCGGGGGAGGACCTCCCCGGAGTGGTGGACGCCATCACCTTCCTCAGGGAGGTGAACCTCGGCCTCAAGCCCTCCCTGGGCGACCGGGTGGTTGTCATAGGCGGCGGAAACGTGGCCATGGACGCAGCCCGCACGGCGCTGCGGCTGGGCTCGCGAGAGGTGCACGTCGTGTGCCTGGAAAAGCGGGAGGAGATGCCGGGGTCCGCCGAGGACGTAGAGGCGGCCGTGGAGGAAGGCGTTGCGCTCAACTGCGGCTGGGGCCCCGGGGCGATCAGCGGGGATAGCCACGTCACCGGCGTGCAGTGCATACGGTGCGTTAGCGTGTTCGATGCGGACGGAAGGTTCAGCCCCACCTACGATGAGAGCACGACGACCCACCTGTCCTGTGACACCCTGATCACGGCCATCGGCCAGGTGCCCCAGGTTCCCGAGGACTTCCGCCTCCGCACCGGCAGAGGCAGTACCATACAGGTCGACCCGGTCACTCTCGCCACCAACCGGCCGGGCGTGTTCGCGGGTGGAGACGCCGTGAGCGGTCCCGCCACCGCCGTGCGGGCCCTCGCCCAGGGCAGGCTGGCCGCCCACCGCATTGACGACTACTTGCAGCACCGTTACCCCAAGCCCCGCGACCCGGGGCCCAGGCTGGAAGGCGACCTGGAACCCCGCACGGTCGAGGTGATCAGGCGGACGGGGCGGATGGAGCCCCCCGTGCTGGCGCCCGAGGCGAGGCGCAAGGGCTTCGAGCCGGTCGAGGCGGTGTACGACTGGGAGGCCGCGGTCAGCGAGGCCAGGCGGTGCCTGCGCTGCGGGATGGGTGCCGAGATCCTCTTCCAGGATAAGTGCGCCGCCTGCCTCACCTGCCTCAGGGTCTGCCCATACCACGTTCCCCGGCTTGACGAGGCTGGCAACGTGCGGATACCGCCGGAGCAATGCCAGGCCTGCGGCGTCTGCGTCGGAGAGTGCCCTGCCCGCGCCATTGCCCTGCGCAAGCCACACGATCGACGCCAGGTCGACGAGGAGCTTGAACACGCTTTGAATGCCGCCGCGGAGGCCAAGGTCAGGCCCCTGATCCTTGGCTTTTGCTGCCAGTACGGGCTGTTTGGCACCCACTCGCTGGCGGGAGTCTGGCGGCGGGCGAGGGCGGGAGTCTGGATCGTGCCGGTGCTGTGTGCGGCCAAGGTCGAGGCAGAGCACCTTCTGAAGGCCTTCGAGCTCGGCGGCGAGGCAGTCTTCGTGGCCGGGTGCGGCGAGCAGTGCGCCCGCGAAAACACCGATCTCTGGCTTCGCCAGCGAGTGGAAAGGGTGCGCAAGACTCTGGCCCAGGTCGGAGTGGAGCCCGGGCGGCTTCAGGCGTTCGTGCTGGCGGGCGGCGCGGAGAACCTGGCCGTCGAGCTTGACCGGTTCGTGGAGCGGGTCGGCGGGCTCTACCTGGCCGAGGTCATGAGGCGGGAGGCAGGCCGTTGATCATCGCGGAGCAAAAGCCCCTGGACGAGATGGCAAGGATGCTCGCCCCCTACTCCAGGGTCCTCATCGTGGGCTGCGGCACCTGCATGACCGTGTGCGGTGCCGGGGGCGAGCGCGAGGTCTCCTATCTGCACCATGCCCTCAGGGTGGCGCGGGCGCGGGCTGGGGGAGAGCCGCGGATCTTCCTCGAGCACACCCTGAAGCGGCAGTGCGACCTCGAGTTCTTGGACCTGCTCAAGGACAGGGTCGCGGAGGTGGACGCCGTGCTGTCCCTTGGCTGTGGCGTGGGAGTCCAGGCCATAGCCGAGCATTTCCCCGACCTGCCGGTGCTGCCCGGAGTCAATACCTCCTTCGTGGGCATGGCGGACGAGTGGGGGGTCTGGGACGAGCGGTGCGCCGCCTGCGGCGACTGCCGGCTGGCCGATACCGGTGGCATCTGTCCGATCACCCGCTGCACCAAGGGGATGCTCAACGGTCCGTGCGCCGGTACCAAGAACGGCAAGTGCGAGGCCAGCCCGGAAATGGACTGCGGCTGGGTGCTGATCTACCGCCGGCTGGAAACCCTGAACCAGCTGGAGAAGATGCGCCGGTACTATCCGCCCAGGAACTTCCGGACGATTCCCCGTCCGCGGAGGATCACCAGCAGGGCCGGCGGCCCGGGTGAGACAGATGGCCCACAGCCTGCTTGAGGAGAAACTGAACTCCGGCGAGTTCGTGGTGACCGCGGAGGTCGGCCCGCCCAAGGGCGCGGACGCCTCGGAGCTGGTTCACCTCATCGACCTGCTCAAGACCAGAGTGGACGCGATCAACGTCACCGACAACCAGAGCTCGGTGATGCGTTTCCCCTCGCTGGGAGGCTGCCTCCTGGTGAAGGAGCGCGGGGGTGAACCCATCCTGCAGGTGACCTGCCGGGACCGCAACCGCCTGGCCCTGCAGGCAGACCTCCTCCTGGCCTATTCCCGGGGGATCACCAACGTTCTCTGCCTGACCGGCGACTCGGTGGACGTGGGAGACCACAAGGAGGCCAAGCCGGTATTTGACCTTGACTCGGTCCAGCTCCTGCGGCTGGTGGGGACCTTGGAGTCCGGCCAGGATCTCTCCGGAAACCCGTTGCGGGGCGCCCCGCGGTTCTTTGCCGGAGCGACCGTGCACCCCGAGGCGGACTTCATTGAGCCCCAGCTCATCAAGTTCGAGAAGAAGGTGGCCGCAGGGGCCCGGTTCTTTCAGACCCAGGGGATCTTCGACCTGGCCAGCCTTCGCCGGTTCATGCAGTATGCCTCGCAGTTCGATGTGTACGTCCTGGCCGGCATCATCGTCCTCACCTCGGTCAGGATGGCCAGGTTCATGAACGACAACGTCCCCGGGATCACCGTTCCCGGGGCCATCATCGAGGAGTTGACCTCGGCGGGGAAAGGGAAGGGGCGCGACAAGGGCATAGAGATCGCCGCCCGGTTCGTGAGGGCCATCCGGGAGGAGCGTCTATGCCACGGTGTCCACATCATGGCCGTTGGCAACGAGAAGGCGGTGCCTGACATCCTGGAGGCAGCGGAGCTCGAGGTACTGCGTCACTGATCGGCCCGGCGAGGCGCGGCTCGAGCGCGCCGGGCGGCCCGGTCGAACACCGCGGTAAAGGAGGGACGGCCAGGATGACAGACGCGGAGCGCGGGAGACTGCTCCATTCCGGACCGGCACGGGCGGCCGGTCCCGGGGGTGGGGGCCGCATCATGATCGTCGACGACGAGCCCGCTTTTGTGCAGGCCTTTTGCCGGACCCTGGAGGCCAGGTCGTACCGGGTCTTCACCGCCTCTGACAGTGCCCAGGCCCGGGAACTGATGGCCGCCGTGGAGCCAGACCTGGTGGTGCTGGGCACGCTCGCCCCGGCAGGACAGGCTTTCTCCTTGCACCAGTGGGTGAAGCGGCACCCCAGGTGGCGTCAGGTGCCCCTGGTGGTGGTTGATGCCCGGTCCGAGGAACGTTCCATCCGGGGATGGACGCGGTCGGAGGGCATGCAGCTCGAGGCCGAGGACTACGTCACCAAGCCCGTGGAGCCCGCCTCACTGGTGCCACGAATTCGGGAACTACTCGAGGCTGCCCCGCGCACGATCAAGGTCTTGATAGCGGACGACCACGCCATTGTCAGGGACGGCATCTGCGCCGTGGTGAGGCTGCAGAGGGGCATGGAGGTGGTGGGAGAAGCCGTTGACGGCCGCGACGCCATCGAGAAGGTGCCCGTCTTGAGGCCCCACGTGGTGCTGATGGACATACTGATGCCGGGGCTGAACGGTCTGGAAGCGACCAGGCGGATAGTGCAGCAGTATCCCGACATCCGGGTGCTGATCCTGACCCAGTACGACGAGGAAGAGAACATGGTCGTCGCCAGGAAGGCCGGCGCGGTGGGGTTCATCCCCAAGCGGGCCGCAAGCTCCGAGCTCGTTGCCGGGATCCGGTCCGTCCACGGCGGGAACTACTTCCCTCCCGCCTTCCAGGAAGTCTCGGCCAGCTAGGAGGGGAAAACCGGGGCACTCCCGAGAACCGCAGCCCCGGCGGCGGGGCGAGGAGGGCGGGGTGCCCCGCTCCGGTTCCCGGCCGGACGGCGCCGGCTGGTGGCGTGGCCGGCCGCCCCGGGCACAATAGGTCTCGCGCGAGGCCGGAGGTTCATGCGGAAAGAGGAGGGCCAGTGGATGCCGGTCATGGAGATCCGAGTCACGCCGGTCGGGACCGAGTCGGCCAGCTTTTCCAGTTACGTTACGGAAGCGTGCCGCGCGATCGAGGCGGCCGGGCTGAAGTACGACCTGACGGCCACGGGGACGGTGGTGGAGGGCAACCGGGCCGACCTGTTCGCCGTGGCCCAGAAAGTCCACGGCACCGTGCTCGACCGGGGGGCGCCCCGGGTGGTTACCGAGATAACCATCGACGAGCGCCGCGACCGCCCGGTGGACATGGAAACCATGGTCGAGGCGGTGCAAGAGCGCCTGCCCGCCGCCCGCCGACAACAGGCGGACGTATCGCCGGTTCGGCACCCCCAGGCGGAGTGACGCTACCCGCCGCCGGTCGCTCCCGGCCGTGGCGGGCGGGGCCTCACGAGGTCAGGAGGCCGTGCGGCCAGCGTGCCGTGTTGGCAGGGAAGCTTCGGCCGGGGCATGATCGGCGATCCCTAGCGGCCCGGCCGCTGCTCTGTCTCGGCATCTGCTGCTCGTCGAATTTTCCAGGGAAATATCGGTCCGGGAAAACCGCCTCTTGCTCCGTCCCGACCTGCCCGTCTCGGGGCTGCTCCGGCAGGGTTGCCCCGGCCACCCCACGAACCACCGGGTGGCGCCCCGGCAGGGTAGCGGCGGGGAAGGAGAGGGAGAATGGAGCGGTCGCTCGAGCAGTGGTTGGAGGTGGCCCGTGCCGGCCCCGCCGTGACCGTCGCCGTACGCAAGTACCGGGGGGAACTGCACGTGCAGTACCCCGCCCGTCAGGTTGCCTACCGGCCGGGGAAGGACCTGGCGCTGTACATCGCCCCCGGCACTTCCCTCGACCACCGGGGGAGGGGTCTCGTCCTCAAACAGGACCGCCCCTGCGTGGGCGTTTTCCGTGCCCGGCACTGGTACAACTGCTTTGGCGACTACCGGCCCGACGGCCGGCTTGACCGGGTCTACTTTCACGTCTGCCTGCCAGGGTTTGTCTACCGGTCGGGCACCCTGGCCTGGGTTGACCTGGAACTGGAAGTGGTGGGCACCCCGGGCGGTCCGGTCACCGTCGCCGGCCGGGATGAATTCGAAACCGCCAGGCGGCGTTACAACTACTCCGCCGAGGTGGTCACGGCCGCCTGGGCGGCCGTGAGGGAGGCCGAGTCGCGGCTGCGGACCAGCCAGTTGCCGCCGGGAATGGAAGACCTTCAGCGTTTTCTGGCCATGCGGCTGGCCGACGCCCCGGCCGGGCGCGAGGGGAAGGTGTGACACCATGGCGGCGAATGGCGAGTTCATCGTCGTCTACATCACCGCGAGTGACGAGGAAGAGGCGCGCCGCATCGGGCGCGAGGTCGTCGCCAGGCGCCTGGCCGCCTGCGCCAACATCGTTCCCGCTATCGCTTCCTACTACCACTGGCAGGGCCAGTTGACCGAGGACCGGGAGGCCCTGCTGTTGCTGAAGACGAGGCGGGCCTGCTTCGACCGGCTGATCGCCGCCGTGAAAGAACTCCACAGCTACTCCGTGCCGGCCGTCAACGCCCTGCCGGTCCTCCAGGGCAATCCCGACTACCTGAGCTGGGTGGCGGAGGAGACCTCGGCCGGAGGCGAGGAGTGAAGGACGGCCCGGTATGCGCAACCGGTTGCAGACCGGGGTCGGTAACCCTTCGCCCAGAAGACCAGCGCCTGCCGAGCCCGTGCCCTTTGGCGCCTGCTCTGACAGGGGTGGAGGGTTTTGCCGGCAGTTGACGGACTTCAAGCCGGCGAGAGGCCGGCCGCGAGCGCGCAAGCGTTTGCATGCAACAGGGTCCGCCGGTCACTTGCCGGGCCGGGCAGGAGGAGCGAAGCCTCAAGCGGGGCTCGTGGCTCGGGGATACGACCCCAGGATCCTGATGGAGGCGGCCCGGGAGGCCAGGTCGGCCAGGGCTTCCCGGACGTTGGGATCCTCCGCGTGGCCGTCCAGGTCGAGGTAGAAGAGATATTCCCACGGGCGGTTGCGGGTGGGCCGTGACTCCAGCTTCTCCAGGTTGATCCCGCGGCCGGCCAGGGCACCCAGACAGTGATGGAGCGCCCCGGGCTCGTGCCGGGTGACCAGGACGAGGGATGTCTTGGCCCTGGCTGTCCGGGGCGCCGGTCCGGTACCCAGTACCAGGAAACGGGTCAGGTTGTGGGGGCTGGTGTGGATGTCCGCGGCCAGGACTTCAAGGCCGTACCGCTCCGCCGCGGTGCGGCTGGCCACCGCGGCAATACCCCGGAGCCCCTGCTCGGCAATGAGCCTGGCGCTCCCCGCCGTGTCGTACGTCGCCAGCAGTTCCGCCTGGAGGCCGGCCAGGAAGCGCTCGCACTGGGCCAGGGCCTGGGGGTGGGACCAGACCTGGCGGATGTCGGCCACGCGCTGGCCCGGCAGGGCCAGCAGGCAGTGGCGGACGGGTAGCTCCACCTCCCCGACGATGGTGAGGTTGCCGTCCAGCAGCAGGTCGTAGGTCTGGTTGATGCTCCCGGCCTGGGAGTTCTCTACGGGTACCACCGCGTGGCCCGCCCGTCCGGTGGCCACGGCGGCAAAGGCCTCGGGCAGGGTGCGGCAGGGGAGGACCTCGACCGGTCCGAAGAACCGGCGGACCGCCTCTTCGCCGTAGGCGCCCCGCTCGCCCTGGAAGGCCACCGGCCCCCCGGCCGGGGCCGTCGTCGCCACGAGCTCATCCCTCCTGCCACGTGCTGCCGGTGGCCGGGAGCACGGCCGGGACGCCTGGCCGCGAGATACTCCCGCCGGATGCACCCGGAGGATAACGCCACCATGGTAGCACATTCCCCTTCCCCCGCCCAGGCCCCCGCCAACGGGCGCGGCCTGCCGGCGGCCGGTCAGGGAGGGAAGCGGACCGCCGGTCAAGAAGGGTCAGCGCGCGGGGGAACCGGCCGCCGGGGCTGGTCCGCCGGTGACCCGGACGCGGGTGGGGGGACCCTGGTGCGCGCTCACGCGTTCATCGACTGGGACGACACGCTGGCCGAGAACATCGGCTTCTTCAGGCAGGCCATCGAGGCCATGGTGGATCTCATCAGCCGCGAACTCGGGCTGGAGCCCCATGTGGTGGCGGAGACGGGCAACCGGCTCGACCTGGAGATCGCCAGGACCATGGGCTTGACCCGCCAGAGCTTTCCCACCGCCTGGTCCGCCTGCTACCGGGAACTCTGCCACCGGGTGGGCCGGGAACCCGACCCCGGGGTCCTCCGCCAGGTACGGGCCCACGCCGACTGGGCCTACGAACAGCCCCAGCGCCTGCTGGACGGCGCGGAGCCGCTGCTGCGCTGGTGCCGTCAGGAAGGGTTCGAGGTGGTCATCTGGACGGCCGGCGATCCCGAGGTCCAGCGGGCCAAAGTGGTCCGGTCAGGCCTGGCGCGGCTGGTGGATGCCGTCTACACCGTGTCCCGCAAGACGCCGGCGACCCTTCGGGAGCACCTGGACGGGCGGCCGTCCCACCTGACGGTGGTGGTGGGGAACTCACTCTCTTCCGACGTTCAGCCGGCCCTGGCCAACGGCGTCTGGGCGGTGCACGTTCCCGCGGACACGTGGGAGTACGACCACGCCCCGGTCAACGTGGCGCATCCCCTGTACCGGCAGGCCGGGTCGCTACGAGAAGTTCCGGTCCTCCTGGCCACGCTGCTGCCGCGGCGGACCGCCTGAGGGCCGGGACGCCCCCCGGCCCTTGTTCAGCCGGCGGGCCTCCAGCACCTGTTCGACGAAGTCGTTCACCGATTGGATACTCTGACAGGCGAAGTGGCCGTCGATGATGTCGTCGGCGCCGATCTTGTCGGCGTGGGGGTCGGCGGGCAGGTCGCAGTCGTCCGGCACACCGGGATCGCGCCGCTGCCTGGCGGTGCCCGCGTACTCGCCGAACCGGACGATGATCTCCACCATGCGGTCCAGGGGGAACCGGTAGATCCGGCCCGAGGCGTCCCAGTACTCCACCCAGCCTTCCCGGTCGAACCGCAGGTTCTCCGCCTTCACGCCAACCCCTCCTCCAGAACTGGGGGCGTCGTTAGGATACACGGCTCGCCGGGTCCGGGATGCACCGTCCCGCGAAACGCCTCCGCCGTCTATATCGGCCCAGGCGGAGACGGGCTTTACCGCCCGGCCGGGTAACGGCTGCCCCCGGAGGGGGAGGGGATGATTTCCAGCCAGGCGTGATATGATAACCAGGGCGAATGATCCCGTTGCCCGGCGTCGAATGCCGTCAACGGGTCGCCGTACACGGCGTCGTGGCCGGGCGCATACCGCATGAGAAGAAGGCCTGAGGTGTCAAGGGCGGCGATGACCCTTCACCCGAAGGTAAAGCACGTGCACTTCGTGGGCGTGGGCGGCATCAGCATGAGCGGCCTGGCCGCTTACCTGCTGGCCCGCGGCTACCGGGTGTCGGGGTCGGACCTGAAGGACTCGCCCCTTGTCCGCCGCCTGGTCGACCAGGGGCTGGCCTTTTACCGGGGCCACGCCGCGGAGCACGTCAACGGCGCCGACCTCGTGGTCTACACCGCCGCCGTCAAGGAGAGCAACCCCGAACTGGCCGCCGCCCGCCGCGCGGGGATCCCGGTGATGACCCGGGCCGAGCTGATCGGCACCCTGATGGAACAGGCCCGTTTCGGCGTGGCGGTCGCCGGCACCCACGGCAAGACCACCACCACCGCCCTCATCGCCCTGGCCCTGGTCCGGGCGGGGCTGGACCCCACCGCCCTCGTCGGGGGCGAGGTCGAGCCGCTGGGGGGCAACGTCAGGCTGGGCAGCGGCAACGTGCTGGTCACCGAGGCCTGCGAGTACTCGGAGACCTTCCTCAGGTTCAAACCCTACCTGGGCGTCATCCTGAACATCGACGACGACCACCTGGACTACTTCCACTCCATGGACAACGTGGTCCGGGCGTTCCACCGGTTCGCCTGCCTGGTGCCACCCGAAGGGGCGCTGGTGGCGAACGCCGACGACCCCCGGGTCCGGGAGGTGATCGGCGCGGGCGACGTCCGGGCCGAGGTCATCACCTACGGACTCGCCGGGGGGGCCCGCTGGCGGGCGCGGGACGTCCGCTACGTGGAGCATGCCCCTTACCCCGAGTTCACGCTGGAGGTGGACGGCGCCCAGGCTGGCCGGGTCCGACTTTCGCTCCCCGGCCGCCACCACGTGTCAAACGCCCTCGCCGCGCTGGCCGCCTGTTCCAGGCTGGGTGTCTCCGGGCCGGCGGCGCTGGAGGCGGTGAGCGAGTTCCGGGGCGTCCGTCGCCGGTTCGAACTGGTCGGCTCGGTGAACGGCGCGCCGGTATACGACGACTACGCCCACCACCCGGCGGCCATCAGGGTGACTCTTGAAGCCGCCCGCCGGTTCAACCCGGACCGGCTGTGGTGCGTGTTCCAGCCCCACCTGTTCAGCCGGACCAAGGCCCTGCTGGACAAGTTTGCCGAGGAACTGGCCGCCGCCGACCTGGTGGTGCTGCCCGACATCTATCCGTCCCGCGAGGAGGACCCGGGCGACATCAGTTCGGCCGACCTGGCCCGGGAAATCAACGCCCGGGCACCGAGTACCGCGCGCCACGTTCCCGCCCTGGACGACGTGGTGACGCTCCTGCGCCGGGAGGTCCGCCCCGGCGACCTGGTGCTGACGGTGGGGGCCGGCGACGTGGACCGCGTCGCCCGGGAACTCACGCTAGCGCCTGCGCCAGGTCGTCCGTGAGGTCCGCCGGCCTGGCGGGCGGCCACCTTGTGGCCGGGGTGGTCGGACAGGCCCGACCCGAAGGCGGACCCGCCCGGGGCGTGACACCCGAACCGTGATACCGGAAGCACCCGCGGCATGGGCCACCAGGGGAGCGGGAAGCCTAGCGCCGGGGGGATGGCCATGCGTCCGGAGGCGGGCGGCCCGCGGCCCGCGTATGACGTGGTGGTGGTCGGGGGTGGCCCGGCCGGATCGTCGGCGGCCCTCACGGCCGCCCGCCTGGGCCTCAAGGTCCTGGTGCTGGAGGCGAAGGGGCTGCCCCGGGACAAGCTCTGTGGCGGCGGAGTGACCCGGGCCTGCCTGGAGCTTCTCGACCGGCTGGCCGTCCGCCTGCCGCCCGGGGTCTTCGAGGCGGGCGCCTCGGAACTCCGCGCCGTTCTGGGCGACCGTGAGGTCCGGGTGAAGCTGCCCGGGCGGTTCATGGTCCAGGTGTCAAGGGCCCGGTTCGACCTGGCGCTGTTGCAGGCGGCCGAGGCGGAGGGCGCCCGCGTCGTGGCGGGCGAGCGGGTTGTCAGGATCGAGACGGAACCCCGTGGCGCTCTGGTCCACACCCGTCAGTCGAGCTTTTCGGCGCGGGTGGTGATGGGCGCCGACGGCTACAACGGCGTCACCGCGGCTTGCCTCCGGCCGGGCTGGTCGCCGTGGACCACGGCCTTCTGCCTGGAGGCCGACTTTCCCCACCCCGACGCGGCCGGCCGTTTCCCGGACGGCGTGGAACTGTATTTTGGCCACGTCAGGCTCGGCTACGGCTGGGTCTTCCCGAAGGCCGGCCGCCTGACGGTGGGCGTCGGTGGGCTGAAGTGCCGTTTCCCGCAACCCGGGGTGGCCTTCCGTAGCCTGGTTCGCGACGCCAAGCTGGAGGAATCAGAGGGCCCGCGGCCCCGGGGCCACCACATCCCCCTCGGCGGCTTTCCCCGCCGGGTCGCCGGGGACAGGCTGCTCCTGTGCGGCGACGCCGCCGGCTTCGTGGACCCCTTCACCGGCGAGGGCATCAGGTACGCCATCCGCTCGGGCGCCCTGGCCGCGGAGACCGTCGCCGCCTGCCTCGGCGAAGACCGGGTCCCGGACACGCGGGGCCTTGCCGCCTACCGGCGCCGCTGCGCGGCGGAGTTCGAAAGCGAGATGCGCTGGGCGCTCGTACTGGCCGGGCTCTTTCTGGTGGCGCCGCAGGCGCTCTTTTCCAGGTTCTTCGGGGGTCCCGAGCCATTTCGCCGGATGCTCGGGATTCTCACCGGAGAGGTGAGCTACCGCGAGCTGGTGTCCTGGTTCTTGCGGTCCTTCCGGCGACTTCCCCGGGTTCGAGTGGACCCCTTCCGCGCCATACCCGCGGGCGCGCCCGCTTCGGCCCGCAAGGCCGCCACGCAGTAGGCGGGGAAGGCCGCCAGGAGCGCGCGGTCGCGGGCGGAGAGCGGCAGGCCCGCCAGGCTGCGCCTGCATCCCTGGATCCCCCGTTCGACCTCCCGGTCGATGGCCGCGCCTACCCGGCGGCTGAGTTCCAGCGTGAACCAGCCTTCCGTTTCGCCCCCCGCGCTTTGGC
This sequence comes from Symbiobacterium thermophilum, assembly GCA_020725105.1. GTDB lineage: Bacteria > Bacillota > Sulfobacillia > DYFQ01 > DYFQ01 > DYFQ01. Next base: position 8,695 of record DYFQ01000004.1, on the reverse strand, counting down.
CTCCCGGCCCGGCGCCGGCGAACCAGGCTTCCAGCGCCCGGCGCAGTACGTCGGGGGCGAAGTAAAGCAGGGCCGCGGCCGCGCCGGCCAGGCGGGGCCAGTGCAGGTCGGCCGGGTCGAGGGCTTCCAGGTCCAGCCGGTCGTCGGTAAGCTGGTAGGCCCGCCCCAGGTGGCGCCCGTAGCGGGACAGGGCGGCCAGCACGGCCGGGCCGGCGCCGGCGGTCATGCCTCCGAGCCTCGCCGCGCTGACAAACAGCCGGGCGGTCTTGCCATCGATGATGGCCCGGTACTCGCCGGCCGGGAGGCCCCGCGCCCAGCCGCGGCGCAACAGTCCCGGCAGGTCCTCGCGGAGGACCCCCTGGACCATCTCCTCGAGGGCCGCCGCCAGTTCCGCGGCGTGGGCCGGACCGTGGACGGCGGCCCGGCGGACGGCGGCGGCGAAGTAACGGTCGGCGGTGAGCACGGCTCGCCGGGGGCCGTCGAGAATGTAGACGGGCACTCCTCCCCGGCGGAGGACGTCGCCGTCGAGCCAGTCGTCCTGGAGCAGCGTCCCGGTGTGAATCAGTTCTACCGCCGCGGCGGATTCCAGGGCGGCTTCCGGGTCACCGCCCAGCGCCTCCGCCACCATGAGCGTCAGGACGCCCCGCAGGCGCTTGCCGCCGGCCAGACCCGGAGACCGGCCAAGCCAGCGTTCCAGCCGGTCCGACACCTGGCCGGCCAGGCGTCGCACGGTGGGTTCCAGGTCGGCATGGGTTGGCTGACGGGCCAAGGCAGCGCCTCCTTCCGGCGGGCTTCCATAGGCTGCCACCCGGCCCAGGCTCCTATTCTGACCGGCCTTGATCCCGGGCGGCCGTGAGCCCTGCTGGCGAGACCTGGTCGTTCCCGAGGTGCCCGAGGTGCGGCGCCGGATGAAGTGGTGCCGCCGGCCGCATGCTAAGGGCTGCGGGCGAAGGGAGACTCGCCGGTGCAGTCGCTGATCTGGATCGCCTTCATCCTCTGGGCCGTCGTGTTGCCCATCTGGCGCATGCGCCAGATAGAACGGGCCCGCCTGAGGGCCATTGTCGGGTTGCAGGCCCGCCGGGGCACCCGGGTCATCAGCCTCATCCACCGCCAGGAGGCCCTGAGTTTTCTCGGCATTCCGCTGGCCCGCTTCATCAATATCGAAGACTCCGAACAGGTCTTGCGGGCCATCCGGCTCACGCCGCCGGAGATGCCCATCGATCTCATCCTCCACACGCCCGGCGGCCTGGTGCTGGCGGCTGACCAGATCGCCCGGGCGGTCCGCAAGCACCCGGCCAGGGTGACGGTGATCGTGCCACACTACGCCATGTCCGGCGGGACCCTCATCGCCCTGGCGGCCGACGAGATCCTGATGGACGAAAACGCCGTGCTGGGCCCCATCGACCCGCAGATCGGCGGCCTGCCCGCCGTCTCCATCCTCCGGGCCGTGGAGCGGAAGAACAAGGACCGGGTGGACGACAAGACCCTGGTCCTGGCCGACGTGGCCGAGAAGGCGCTGTACCAGATGCGTGAGACGGTGCGCGACATCCTGGCCGACAAGCTCCCCGAGGCCGAGGCCGACCGGGTGGCCGAGGAACTCACCGGCGGGCGCTGGACCCACGACTACCCCATCGGCCTTGAACAGCTCCAGGCCCTGGGTTTGCCGGCCAGAGGGGGGCTGCCCCGGCAGGTCTATGAACTGATGGAACTGTTTCCCCAGCCCACGGGCAGGCGCCCTTCGGTCCAGTACGTGCCGGTGGAAACTCCGGTTCCCGACTTCCGGCGGGCCTGGTGGTAGGTGCGCCCGCGAAGCAAGAGGGGGCCGGCAAGCGCGGGCTCCGGCTGCGTATGCTGCCGGAGCCCCCCACGCACTGTAGCCACCCCGGAACCTGACGCCTCTGGCGGGGCTACCGGTCCCGGTCGGCCATGTCCTCCTCGGCCCGGCGGACCATGCGCCGGACCATCTCCCCGCCGATCTTTCCCGCCTCGCGGGCCTTCAGGTTCTCCCCGCCGCGCCGGCGGATGTCGTCGTCCAGTCCCACATCTTCGGCAACCTCTTCCTTCAACCGGTCAAGCTCTTGCTCTGCCTCGGGGACCAGCGGCTCGCGGCGGGCTTCCCGGTCGCCGCGCCACCCTTCAATGTTGCCGCCGGGATTCCTGGCCTCCGCGGGAAGGCTGGGACCGGCGGCCTGTCTCCGCCTGGCTGGCGGCCGCGGCTGCTTGGGCGCGTCACCTGGCACGCGTGCTCACCACCTTCCTCTTTCCGTTCCTCGTAGAGTGGGTCCCTCCCTTGAAGATGATGCCCTGGCGCCGGAAGCTCATGCGGCGGCCGGAGGTGGCAGGTATTGACCGGGACGGGAGGAACGGTAGCGTGGGCCGAACGCGGCACCCTACGTTTCAGCGGAGGAGGTCGACCATGCCGGTCACTCAGCCGGTGGTCAAGCCGCCGCGCCTGGCGCCGGGCGACGTGGTGGGGGTCGTGGCGCCCGCCAGCCCGGTCTACAACCGCTCCGACGTCCGCCGGGGCATCCGGACCCTGGAGTCCTGGGGCTACCGGGTTCGCGTGGGCCAGCACGCCTTTTCCCGTCACGGTTACCTGGCCGGGGAGGACGCGGCGCGGGCCGCGGACCTGAACGCCATGTTCCGCGACCCGGAAGTCAGGGCCGTCTTCGTCACCCGGGGCGGCTACGGTTCCGGCAGGCTCTTGCCGCACCTGGATTACGACGCCCTTCGCGCCGATCCCAAGCTCCTGGTGGGCTTCTCCGACATCACCTCGTTGCACCTGGCCATCCACCGTCAGACGGGGCTCGTGACCTTCTACGGCCCCGGCGTGGCTGGCTACAACGAGCGGGACCTGACCGAATACAAGCGCGAATACCTGCTGCGGGCCATCGCCGGGGACGCCCCGGTGGGCGAGGTGCGCCAGGCGCCGGACGGCCCGTGGCTGGAGACGGTGGTCCCGGGTCAGGCCCACGGCCGGCTCACCGGCGGCTGCCTGAGCCTGATCGTTCAGACTCTGGGCACGCCCTACGAGGTCGAGACCGACGGCAGGCTCCTGTTCATCGAGGACGTGGGCGAGGAGCCCTACCGGATGGACGCCATGCTGACCCACCTCTTGCTGGCCGGGAAACTGCAACGGGCGGCGGGCATCATCATCGGCGAGTGTGTCGACTGCGTGCCCAGGCCCCATCACCCGGCCTTCTTCAGTAATCTGTCACTGGAGGACGTCGTCGACGAACTGATCAGGCCGCTCGGCATCCCGACGCTCATGGGCCTCACCATCGGCCACGGCAAGCACATCGCCACCCTGCCCATCGGCGTCATGGCGAGTCTTGACGCCGGCGCCGGCCGCCTGGTAATCGAGGAGACCGCTACCCGATGAGAAAAGACGCCGTGCTTCGTTCGTCGGACCAGGCGGCACGTCCCGGGCCGGTGGGCGCCGCGGGCGAGGTCAGGGAGGACGAGGGCCGCTGGCTGACGGTCCCCGACGATGTGGGGGACGACGACGCCGGGGTGCTGTGCACCGGCAACGAGTGGGTCAGCCTGCCGGTCATCCGGCCGGCCGACGCGGGCGTGGAACGCCTGGGCGCCCTGCACCTGGGCACGGTGAGCCTCGTGGAACTGGCGGGCACGCCCGAGGCGCCCCTGCTCCGCCCCTGGTTGAGCCTGGAGGGCGACCGGGTGGAACTGGCCGGCCGCCTCCGGTGGCGGCTGCTTGAGGAGTGGATCCCCGCTTTCACCGCCGACCTCCCGGAGCGCGGCCTCCGCCTGGCAGGCCGGCTGGTGACGCCGCCCGGGCACAAGGGGTTCGTGGTGGACCTCAGGGTCGCCCGCTCGGGCGGCGGGGGCGAGGCCACGGTTTCTCTGGGCGTCGAGGGCTGGTGGTACCGCTCGCACCAGACGGTGTATACCTCTCGCCCGGTGCCGGGGCACCACGCCGTCCGGTTCGACCGCTGGTGCAGCGGGCCGGTGCTGGAGGCGCGGCCGGGGGTGGCGCTGCTGGCCCTGGCTCTGGCGCTGCCCGGCGGAACGACCGGCTGGGACCTGGCGGAGCCCGGCGAACGACGGCCGGCCGAGGACACGCCCGAGCTTCAGTGGTGGGGGGTAGGGCGGGCCCTGTACTACCGGATCGGGCGGGAATTCCGCCTCGCGCGCGGCGGGGAGGCCCAGGTCGCCGTTTACGGCGGGGTCAACCGGGAGGGCGACGGGGCGCGCACCACCGCCGTGGACCTCCTCCGGCGCGGGGCGGACGTCCTGGCCGAGCAGGCGCTGGGCTGGCTTTCCGCCCGCCCGGTGCCGCTCCGGGACGCCACCCTGGCCAGCCTGGCCCGGCGCAACCTGTACTTCAACCACTTCTACGCGACCGGCCGCGCCATCGACACCGAGGACCTGGTGCTGGTCACCTCCCGGAGCCCGCGGTATTACGTGAGCGCCGCCTTCTGGGCCCGCGACGCCCTGCTATGGAGCTTCCCGGCCCTGCTCCTGGTGGACCGGGCGCTGGCCCGGGAGGCGCTGGTGACGGCCTTTTCCCGCTACGGGCGCAACCCGGGCATCCACAGCCTGTACGTGGACGGGAGCGTGCTCTATCCCGGCTTCGAGCTCGACGAACTCTGCGCCTATCCCGTGGCCCTCGGCCGCTACCTCGACGCGACGGGCGACCAGAGCGTGCTTGACGTGCCGGCCGTCCGGGAGGGGTTGGACCGGTTCTGGACCGAGCTGCTGGCCCACCGGCACCCGTCGGTGCCGCTCTTTGACACCTTCCTCTACCCGTCCGACGACCCGGCCACCTACCCGTACCTGACCTACGACAACGCCCTCGTGTGCCGGGCGCTCGAGATCTACGCCCGGGTCAAAGCGGGCCTGGCGGAGCGGCTGAGGTCCGAGGGCCAGCCGCGGCTGGCGGGCCCCGCGGAGGAGGCGGCCAGCCAGGCCAGACGCCTGGCCGAGGCGGTGCGGGCCGCCGTCCGGGAGCACCTGGTGGTCGAGGGTCCGTTCGGCCCCATGTTTGCCTGGTCCACGGACCTCGAGGGCGCCCACAAGGTCTACGACGAGCCGCCGGGGAGCCTGCAGTTGCTGGCGTACTACGGCTTCTGTTCTCCCGACGACCCCACGTTTCTCAACACCGTGCGCTGGGTCCATTCCGAGCACAACCCGTATGCTTACCAGGGGCGCTTTCCGGAGGTGGGCTGCCCCCACTCAACGCACCCGTTCGTCATGGGCCTGTTCAACAGCTTGCTCTGCGGCGTCCCCGAGCGGCGCCAGGCCGCGCTGGCCACCCTGCGGGACCTGGGCCGGGCCGGCGGGCTCGACGGCGGCCTGGCCTGCGAGGCCTTCGACCGGGAGACCGGGCGGGTGCGCACCGGCGCCGCCTTTGCCACCTGCGCGGGCTTTCTGGCCTACGCGCTGGTGCGGGCGGCCGGAGATTCCCTGCTTGGAGGACCTTCCGGGCAAGAAGTAGAAGACACACGGCACGGCCGGACGTGATCCGCCGGCGGCTTGCGAAGGGGGTGCGTCAGGTGTCCGAGGAGGGCCGCCAGCAGGAGGGGCGGGAGGACAGCGAGGACCGTGGTCCGGACCGGGCCAGGGAAGCCCCGGGGCTGTCCGTCACGGCGCTGCCCACCTCGCTCCTGATCCACAGCTTTGTCGCCACCCTGACGGCCAAGGCCTGGGAGGCGATGGGCCTGGTCGCCAACCCGGTGACCCGCCAGGTCCAGAAGTCCCTTCCCGACGCGCAACTGGCCATCGACGCCATCGCCGCCCTGGTCGGCGTGGTGCGTGACAGCCTTTCGCCAGAGGAACGGCGCGAGATCGAGACCGTGCTGACCGACTTGCGCCTGAACTTCGTCAACCAGTCCAAGACCTGACCGAGGGCCGGCGCGGGACCGCGGCGGCTGGCCGGCCGTTTACGAGGAAGGAGGCGCGGGGGTGGGCGACGGCGGCGTCTTCAGACCCGCGGGCCCGGCGGCATCGCGGGCCCGGACCAAGATAATCAGCGCCGAGCCAAAGGAACAGGTCCAGGCCCGGGAAGTCCTGCGCGTGGTGTTCGAGGCGCTCCAGGAGAAGGGCTACAATCCCGTTTCCCAGATTGCCAGCTACCTGATCTCCGGCGACCCGGTCTACATCACGGCTCACCGGGATGCCCGCAACCTGGTGCGCAAGCTGGACCCCCAGGAAGTGGTCGAGGAACTGGTCCGGTCCTACCTGGAGGGGTCCGTGTCGCCCCCGGGCTCGCGACCGCCCGGGTGAACCCAGGCGGTCCCGTCGTCCCAGACCTCCTTCTTCCAGATGGGGACCGTCTTCTTCAAGGTCTCGATGGCGTAGCGGCAAGCGTCGAAGGCCGGGCCCCGGTGGGGCGCCGCCACGGCGATGAAGACGCTGGTCTCGCCCAGGTCCAGGTGGCCCGTCCGGTGGACGATGGCCACCTTCAGCGGGCCCCAGGCCGCCTGGATCTGGTGGGCGATCTCTCTCAGCTTGGCCTCGGCCATCTCGCGGTAGGCCTCGTATTCCAGGTAGCAGGTCCGGCGCCCGCCGGTCCACTCGCGGACCGTCCCGGCAAAGGTCACCACGGCGCCGGCCCGGGTGTCGCGGACCAGTCCAACCAGTTCCTCGGGGCGGATGGGGTCCTCGGTGACGGCCACGTACGTGGCCCGGGAGTCCAGGGTCCGGTCCAAAGCCGTTCCTCCCGCTAGCCCTTGTCCAGCCTGATGAGGCCCTTGCGGATGGCGTATTTCACCAGGTCCACCCGGTCGTGCACGCCGAGTTTCTGCAGGATGTTGGAACGGTGGGCCTGCACCGTCTTGACGCTGACGAACAACCGGTCGGCGATCTCCTGGTTGGTCAGGCCCTCCGCGATCAGGGTCAGCACTTCGATCTCGCGCGGGGTCAGGCCGTCGTACGGGTCCGGCGCCGGGCGTTCCTTCCGCCGCAGGTATTCCTCGACCACTTTCTTGGCGACAGACGGGTAGAGGAAGGATTCGCCCCGCGCCACGGTACGGATGGCGTTCACCAGGTCGGTGGAGGCGGTCTTCTTCGGGACGTAGCCGCCGGCGCCGGCCTCCAGGATGGGAAACACGTATTCCTCGTCCTCGTGCATGGAGAGGATGAGCACCCGGATATCAGGGTGGCGGTCCCTGATCCGCCGGGTGGCCTCCAGCCCGTCCACACGGGGCATGGCAATGTCCATCAGCACCACGTCGGGCCGCAACTGGTCGACCACGGTCACGGCCTCTTCGCCGTCGGAGGCTTCGCCCACCACGACCATGTCTGGCTGAGACTCCAGAAGCACCCTGACGCCTTCCCGGAGGATGGTGTGATCGTCGCAGACCACGACCCGGATGGGCCGGTCGTCCTCGCGGCGTTCCGGGCCGGAGCCGTCAGCCGGCGGCACGGCCGGACCCCCGGTTGAGCGGCGCAACGAGTTCCACCTGTGTGCCGGCGCCCGGAGACGAGGTGATCGCCAGTTCCCCGCCCACCAGGCTCGCCCGCTCCCGCATCCCTACCAGGCCCAGTCCCCGGTCGCCGTCTCCGGTCGCCCGGGCCGGGTCGAAGCCGCGCCCGTCGTCCCGGATGGTGGCCCGGAGGGTACCGTTCTCCGCCAGCAACTCCACGCCGACCCGGCTCGCGTGGGCGTGCCGCAGGGCGTTGGTCAGCGCCTCCTGAACCACCCGGAACACCGCCGTCTCAAGTTCCGCCTCCAGCCGGCCTTCCAGGCCCTGGATGTCCAGGCTGACCGCCAGGCCCGCCGGTTCGACGTAATGCTTCACGTACCAGCGAATCGCCGGCGCCAGCCCCAGATCGTCAAGGACCGTGGGGCGTAGTTCCACGGTGACGCGCTTCACCTCTTCGAGGGTCCGGGCGACGATGCCCTTGGCCCGGCGGAGTTGCTCGGTCGCCTGGTCCGCGCCCTCGGGCAGGCGGTCGGTGGCCACCTCCAGCGCGATCATGAGACTCGTCAGCGCCTGGCTTGTCTCGTCGTGTAGCTCTCGGGCGATGCGCTTCCGCTCCTCTTCCTGGGCCCGCAGGATCTGGGCGGATACCGACCGGCGGTAGCTGTCCAACCGGTCGAGGGTGTCGTTGAAGGTCCGGGCCAGGAGGCGGATGTCCGGATCGCCCAGTTCGGACCGGGTCCTGGCGGCGAAGTTGCCGGCCTGCACCTGCTCCATGGTGGACCTGAGTTCGAAGAGGGGATGGAAGGCGAACTTGAGCAAGACGTAGTTTACCACCAGGGTGATGGTGACGCCGGTGATGAAAAACGACACGGCCAGCCCCACGGCGAAGCGGGCCGCGAAGTTAACGGTGAGCCAGGTTCCCAGGACGGCGCCGCCGGCGATGATGACGGAATTCGCGATGAGGACCTTCTCGAAGATGGTGAGCCGGGCGTCCAACCGCCGGAATGCCCGTTCCAACCAGCCCAGCAGCCGGCTTCCTCCTCTCGCCGGGCCGCTGCGGGACGGCTCTCGGCCTGCCTCCTATGATAGCGTTCGCCCCAGGGCGGGTCAACGCTGGCCGAGACCGGGGTGCGGCCTTGTCCCGGGGTGGACCCTCCTTGCGCGGCGCCACCGGTGCCGTGGAAGGCCTGGGTGAAAAGTAACCCGGGGCCCCCGCCGAGGAGGCCCCGGGTGAACGGGTCAGGCCGCGCCGCCGGGCCGGTTCGGTTCGCGGGAACGGGTCTATCGCGCCGCCGTCACCGCCTTGC
>DYFQ01000045.1:10781-22550 GCA_020725105.1 Symbiobacterium thermophilum | reverse complement strand
TCGGCCGCGGCCGCCGTCTACCCGGTGGCCATCCAGGTGAACGCCGTCGACCGGCCGGGGCTGCTCTCCGACGTGGTGTCCATCATCGCCGACACCCGGACCAACATCGCGTCGGCATCCACCGTCACCGACAAGAACCGGCTGGCCACCATCGACCTGGTGCTGGAGATCAGGAACCACGAGCACCTGGCTTACCTGACCAACAAGATCTCCCGCGTCCGCGACGTGCTGTCGGTCACCCGCACCGGGGAGGCCGGCGCCCAGGCCGCCGCTCGGCGCTGACACCTGCCGCTCAGGCCCGGTGCTGACGCCCGCCGCGGGGCCGGCGGCCTCGCGCTGGGGCGGACTGGTCGTCACGTCGTGCCCCGGACTCGCTCCGACTGCTCCTGATCGTAAAGCTCGGGGTGGATGAAGGGCGCCAGGGCGCAGGCCAGGGCGGTCTCCCACAGTTGCCGCCGGTCCACCAGGCCCCCGGTGAGAAAGCCGATGGCCCCGGCCATGGCCTTGGCCTCGCGGCGCCCTGACAGGTCGTCGACGACCGGGCCCAGTTCCTCTCCGGCCCGCACCCGTGCGGCCGCCCCCGGGGGAAGGGAAAAGGCCGGTCCTCGGCCAAGGCCCACCCGGCCGGCGGCGTCCACCACCGCGCACCAGCTGGTGACGAAGGCGCCGTGGGGCGTGAAGGCCACGCCGCCCTCCATGCCGATCCCCAGGTCGGCGCCGGCCAGCCTACGCGCGTTTTGGGCCCGGCCCAGGGCTCCCTTGAGGGTCTCCTCGTCGCCCAGCGGCTGGGCGGAGACCCCTGACGGTACCTCCGTCGCCACCAGGCGCGCGTCGGGAGCCAGCCGCCGCAGAACCGCGTCGGCCGCGGCCAGTTTGGCCGGGTTGGTGGAGCCCAGGGCCGCCAGTCGAAGGCCGGCCAGCGATCCGTACACCGGGGCGCCGCTGTCCATGCGCATCCCCTCCGGGGCCATGCTACCGGGCCAAGCGGGCGGGCGCAAGGACGCGCGGTTGGCGGCCGCCGGGGGCGATGGGTTATGATTGGGGCATGGGTCGACGCTGGTGGCCGCTCTTGGTCTTTACCGGCCTGGCGGGACAGCAGGCGCGTCGAAACCGGGGGCGCGACCGGACAGGCGGATGGACTCCGTCGTTTCCCGACAACCACGGGTGCCTGAGAGCCTGGCCTTTCTGGCCCTCGGGCTGGGCCTGGGCGCCCTCCTGATCGTGGCTTCGGACGCCCTGTACGCGCTGCAGCGGGGGGTATCCGGCGTGGCCGTGTGGCTCCCCTTTGGCTACGCCTACGGGGCCGGCATGGTGGCCAGCGTGAATCCGTGCGGCGTGCTCCTGTTGCCGTCGCTGGTCGCCTACTACCTGGGCCGCCCCGAAGCGGAAGAGGACGCCGGCTGGCGCCGCGCGGCCCGGGCCGCGGGGCTGGGTCTGGCCGCCACTGCGGGCTTCGTGCTTCTCTTCGCGGCCATCGGCAGCGTGTTTGTGGCCGGCGGGCGGGCGCTGGGCGCCTACTTCCCCGCCGGCGGGCTGTCCGTCGGCGTGTTGCTGGCCGGGCTCGGGGTCTACCTGGTGCTGAGCGGGCGCTCCCTCGGGCTGGCCGCCGCCGGCCGGGCCATGGGGGCCGTGCGGCCGGGACGCGACGCCGTCTCCTACTTCGTGTTCGGGCTGGGGTACGGCATCGCCTCGCTGGCCTGCACCTTGCCGGTATTCCTGGTGGTGGTGGGCACGGCCATCACCGCCCGGGGGCTGGTGCCGGCCCTGGGCCAGTTCGTCAGTTACAGCCTGGGGATGGGGACCATGCTGGTGGTGGTCCTGGTGGCGTCAGCCCTGTTCCAGGCGGGAGCCACCCGGGCGCTCCGCCGGGTGGTGCCCTACGTCCACCGGCTGGCCGCCGCGTTTCTGCTGGGCGCTGGAATCTTCATCACCTACTACTGGCTGGGCCCCGGCGGTCTCGGCCTGATCGGCTGAGGGCGGTCCGGAGAGGGGGGCGGCGATCCGGTGCGCGCCGTGGTGCAGCGAGTGGCCCGGGCCCGGGTGCTGGTGGACGGGACCGAGGTGGCCGCCATCGGGCCCGGTCTGGCCGTGCTTTTGGGCGTCGGCCGCGAGGACACGCCGGACGACGCCGCCTACCTGGCGGACAAGACGGCCAACCTGCGGATCTTCGACGACGACGAGGGTAAGCTCAACCGCTCCGTCCGGGACACCGGCGGCGAGATCCTGGTGGTCTCGCAGTTCACCCTGTACGGTGACGCCCGCCGGGGCCGGCGGCCCAGCTTCATCCAGGCCGCGCCGCCCGACCAGGCGACGCCCCTCTATGAAGCCTACGTGGCCGCCCTCCGCGCCCAGGGGCTGAAGGTGGCCACCGGCCGTTTCCAGGCCTCGATGCTGGTGGAGATCCACAACCACGGCCCCGTCACCATCCTCCTGGACAGCCGCCGCCCGTTCTGACCGCTCCCGTTTGTGCCCTCGCCGGGCTCAGCAAAAGCCGCGCGATCTTTCCGATCACGCTCGTGTAGGCCGGATTGACCTCGATGACTTCCACGCCTTCCCGAGCCGCCCGGGACACCAGCAGGGCGTGGAACGACGCGTACGCAAAGTGCGACAGCTTCCGGGCGTGCCGGTCCGACACTTCCCGCAGCGCCCAGGCCACCACGTCCGCCACCACATCGCCCAGGGCGGCCAGCACCTGCTCCTTGCGCCGGCCTTGGAGCTGAATCCGGAGTCCCCGGGTCGCCCCGGCCGCTCCGTGGTGGCGTGCAGGTACCAGGCGCCGTCGTTGCGCACGAACCGTGCGAGACCGCCTGCCCCGCTGCCAGCGCGGCCGGGCTGGTTCTGGCCGTGCTGGGGGGGGGGCCGGGTCCAGGCCGGCCTAGAACCGCAGGATCCGGGGCAAAAAGTCGAGTAACCCCTGCAGGGTGGCGGAGGCGAAGACGTTGCCGGTCCGCTGGAAGAGATAGCCGGCCAGCAGGCCCGTATAGGGCACCAGCAGCAGGCCGTGGACGGCGAAGTCACCGGCCATGCCGGGGTACAGGGCGGCTCGGGGCAGGAAGTAGAGCAGCCCGCCGAGCCAGGCCGTGACCAGCAGGCCCGGCACCAAGCCCCAGCGGCGCTGCAGCGACGCCTGGATGAAACCGCGAAAGACGATCTCCCGGGACAGGCCGAAGACCCCCACCGACCAGACGAAGCCCGCCACCACCCGGCCGGCTGAGGCGGGCTTCAGCCCGGCGGGGTAGGCCAGCGACGCGGCGACCAGCGTGAAGCCGGCCAGGATCACGGCGATGACGACCCCGCGGGCGAGATGGTGGGTGGTGATCCCCAGCCGGGCCAGGGCCCCCTGCCGCCACGCGATGGCCGCGAGCCCGGCGGCCATGGCCCCGTGAAGCCACACCAGGCTCTCGGCGGGCCAGCCGCGCTGCAGCGAGAAAGCCCGGAAGCCCAGGTCCGCCAGGAGGATGACGGCCACCGCGCCGGCCTGCCTGATGGGGTAGGCCTCCCGGTCGGTGCCCGGCCCCTCCGGCGGGTGCACCAGGGCAGGGGGGTCCATGTCCAGGGTGAGGATGAACACCAGCAGCAGGAGGAGGACGACCGAGGCGCTGAAGATGACCAGCCCCAGCGGTGAGCCACTGGCCCCGGTGGCCGGCGGGGTAAGCCCCGGTGCCACCAGCCGGGGATCGGTGAAGGAGAATTTCCTGCCGTCCAGGGCGACGAAGGTGACGGACACCTGGGGGCCTTCCTCGTACCTGACCTGTCCAAACGTCTCGCCGTACAGGTAGAGGATCCGGCTCCGCTGCACCGGCACCAGCAGGCGGAAGACGCCCAGCACACGGACGAACCGGGGGTCCCGCCGGACGTCGTTCAACAGGGCCTGGGCTTCCTGGCCGATGTCCACGTCCGCGGGAGTGGCGCGGGCAGCTTCCCTGAGCCGCTCGAAGTCCTGGTAGCTGCCGGGCACGTACATGGCGACCAGGGAGTCGCGGATACTCGTCGTCCCGAAGGTGGCCGCGAACTCGGTGGCCTGGGGTTCGGAGAAGGTGATGACGTACTCGCCACGGGAGAAGAGCACCACGCCGGAAACCTCGCCGGACCGGTAGGCCGGCACCATGAGTCCGTCAGCCAGGTGCAACTGGATGTAGCGGCCCTCGACGTCCAGCGTCTCGAACTGGTAGACGTCGTCGCCGGGGGTCTCCTCCTTCAGCAGTCCCACGCTCTCCGGGCTGAGCACCAGCAGGACCAGGGAGATGACACCGAGGACCACCGCCACGGACAGCACCAGCAGCACGAGCCCCATCGGGTTGACAAAGCGATGGCGGATGTGGCGCTGGCCGGACTGCATTTTCGCCCCCCTCTGCCGGCCGTGGACTAGCCGTTGAGACCCGACGCCACAAGTTCCCTGCCCTGGCCCCCGTTTCCTGCGCTTCGGCCCGACCCTGGCCTGACGTCGGTAGGCGCGGCGAAGTTGACGGGTTATCCTGGCCTCGCGTAGAATCAAAGGCGCAGTGGAACTGGTGCCGCCTCCTGACCGCGGGAGGCGCTTTCTTTGAACGGCACGGCGAGGACGGGGGAGCGCCGGTGCTCACCACAGCGCCCAGAGGGATGAACGACGTCCTGCCCGGGGAAAGTCGGCGGTGGCAGGCGGTGGAGGAGACGGCCCGCCGCGTCTGCCGGCTCTACGGTTACGGGGAGATCCGCACGCCGGTGGTGGAGCACACCGAGGTCTTCACCCGGACCGTGGGCGAGGCCACCGACGTCGTCCAGAAGGAGATGTACACCTTCCAGGACAAGGCCGGCCGCTGGCTCACCCTGCGCCCCGAGGGGACCGCTCCGGTGGCCAGGGCGTACCTCCAGCACGGCCTGGACAAGGGGCCGCAGCCCTTCAAGGTGTTCTACCTGGGCGCGCCCATGTTCCGCCACGAACGGCCCCAGGCCGGCCGCTACCGCCAGCACTACCAGTTCGGCGTGGAGGCCCTGGGTACCCTCGACCCCGCGCTGGACGCCGAGATCATCCTCCTGGTCCACCACTTCCTGAGCGAACTCGGTCTGGGTTCCCTGAGGGTTCACCTGAACTCCATCGGCGACGAGCGGTGCCGGCCCGCCTACCGGGAGAAGCTCCGTGATTTCCTGCGGCCGCGCCTGGAGGAACTGTGCCCCGACTGCCGGGGCCACCGCTTCGAGAAGAACCCGCTCCGGATCCTTGACTGCAAGGTGCGGACCTGCCGGGCGGTGGTCCGGGAGGCGCCACGCCTGCTCGATCACCTGTGCGACGAGTGCCGCGAACATTTCCGGACCTTTCAGAGCTACCTGAAAGACCTGGGGCTCGAGTTCCGGCTGGACACGTCACTGGTGCGGGGCTTCGACTACTACACCAAGACCGTGTTCGAGGTCGTCTATACCGGTCTGGGCGCCCAGTCGGCCGTCTGCGGCGGGGGCCGCTACGACGGACTGGTGGAGGCGCTGGGCGGGCCCGCGACGCCGGGGATCGGGTTCGGGCTGGGGCTGGAGCGGTTACTCCTGACCCTGGAGCGCCAGGGCCTGCTGGCCGCGGAGGCCGGGGCCGGGGTCGAGGCGTACGTCTGCGCCCTGGGTGCCCTGGCCCGGCGTCAGGCCCTCGGCCTGCTGGACGGGCTCCGGCGGGCGGGGGTGGCGGCGGACGTCGACTACCTCGGCCGGAGCCTGAAGGCGCAACTCCGCGCCGCCGACCGGGCCGGCGCCAGGCTGGCGCTCATCGTCGGCGAGGACGAGCTTGCCCGGGGCTTGGTGACGGTGCGCCGGATGGCCGACGGGGCCCAGGACCAGGTCGCGCTGGCGCAGGTGGTGGCCACCGTGGCCCGGCGGCTGGCCGGCCAGGCCGACGCGGCGTCGGAGGTCGCCACCCGCGCTTCCGGCTCCCCCCGAGGGGAGGAGAAGCCATGACTTTGCGGGCCCCTTTGGGCCTGGCCGGGCTGCGGCGGACCCACGGGTGCGGTGAGCTGAGGCCGGAGCACGCCGGCGGGCGGGTGACCCTCTTTGGCTGGGTCCAGCGGCGGCGGGACCACGGCGGGCTGATCTTTGTCGACCTCCGGGACAGGACCGGCCTGGTCCAGCTGGTGTTCAACCCCGCCACCGGCGAGGCGGCCTTCGCCGAGGCCGGAAAGCTTCGCTCCGAGTACGTGGTGGCTGTTGTCGGCCAGGTACGGCCGCGGGCCCGGGACCGGGTTAACCCCAACCTGGCCACCGGCGAGGTGGAGGTCTTCCCGGACGAGGTCCGGATCCTCAATCCGGCCCGGACGCCACCGTTGCCCGTCGAGGACCGGATCGACGTGGACGAGGCGGTACGGCTACGCTACCGCTACCTCGACCTGAGGCGCGCGCCGCTCCAGTCGAACCTCCTGCTCCGGCACCGGGTGGCCAAGGCGGTCCGGGACTTTTTCGACCGGCAGGGCTTCGTGGAGGTTGAAACCCCCTTCCTCACCCGCTCGACACCGGAAGGGGCCCGCGACTACCTGGTGCCAAGCCGGGTCCATCCCGGCCGCTTCTACGCGTTGCCCCAGTCGCCGCAGCTGTTCAAGCAGATCCTGATGGTGGCAGGGCTGGAGCGGTACTTCCAGATAGTCCGCTGCTTCCGCGACGAGGACCTGCGGGCCGACCGCCAGCCCGAGTTCACCCAGATCGACGTGGAGCTGTCGTTCGCCGATGCCGGCGACGTCCTCGACCTCACCGAGGCGATGATCGTCGAGGTCTACCGCCGGGTGCTCGGGGTTTCCGTCGAGCGCCCTTTCCCCCGGCTGGCGTACCGGGAGGCCATGGCCCGGTTCGGCACCGACAAGCCGGACCTCCGCTTCGGCCTGGAACTGTTTGACCTGACGCCCCTGGCGGCCGCCTCCGGGTTCCGCGTGTTCCGCCGGTCGGCCGAGGAGGGGGGCGTGGTCAAGGGCATCCGCGCCCCGGGCCTGGGCGGCCTCAGCCGCAAGGAGATGGAAGCCTTTGACGGCGTGGTCCGGCCATTCGGCGCCCCCGGCGTCCTGTGGCTGGCGGTCGGGACAGACGGGGTTCGCTCCCCGGCCCGGCAGCACCTGTCCGACGGGGAGGTTCAGGAGATCCTGACCCGGGCCGGGGCGACGGCCGGTGACCTGGTCCTGATCGTGGCGGGTGCCGCCGACGTGGTCCACGCGTCACTGGGAGCCCTCCGCCTGGAAGTGGCCCGCCGGCTGGGCCTGACCGAGCGGACGGCCACGAACGGCTCTGGGGCCCTCCGCTTCTGCTGGGTGGTGGAGTTCCCGCTCCTGGAATACTCGGCGGAGGAAGGCCGGTGGGTGGCGGTGCACCACCCGTTCACCGCGCCCCTTGACGAAGACGAGGCGTTTCTGGAGTCCGACCCCGCGCGGGTGCGGGCCAAGGCCTACGACCTGGTGTTGAACGGCGTGGAACTCGGCGGCGGCAGCGTCAGGATCCACCGGCGGGACCTCCAGGAGCGGGTGTTCAAGGTGCTGGGACTGGAGGAGACCGAGGCCGCCGCCAAGTTCGGGTTCTTGCTGGAGGCGTTCGAGTACGGCACGCCGCCCCACGCCGGCATCGCCCTGGGCCTGGACCGGCTGGTGATGATGATGGCCGGCGCGGCGTCATTGCGCGATGTGATCGCCTTTCCCAAGACGGCCAGCGCCACCGACCTCCTGACCGGGGCTCCGGCGGAGGTGTCCCCGGCTCAGCTTCGCGAGCTTCGGTTGAAGCTTTCGGATGGCCGGTGATCGCCGCCGGGCTGGCCGGGAGGTCTGGCCGGCTCGCTGGCCCGGCAGGAATCGCCGGCGGCCCCTGCGAAGTCGGGTCCCGGCCCGCCGCCCGCAAGCCACGTCAATTCCTCGAACGGGGGGTCTTTCGCGTGTCTGAGGCACGGTGCCGGCCCATGCGGCCCGAAGATGTGCTCGACTTCGTCTTCGCCTACGATCCCCAGGTTGCCCCCGACGGCTCGCGGGTCGCGTTCGTCCGCGCCGTGATGGACGTGGAGCAAAACGCCTATCGCTCGCAGATCTGGATGGTGCCCGGACCCGCCGCCGGTGAGGACCCCGGCACGGCGGCCACGCCATTTACCGGTGGACCCGGGCGGGACGACACGCCACGGTGGTCGCCCGACGGCCGGTGGCTGGCTTTCTTGAGCGACCGCCCCGGGCCGGGGGAGTCCGACGAGAAGCCGGGAGCCCCCAAGCGGGCCCGGCGGCCCAAGCAACTGTGGCTCCTTTCGGCGTTCGGGGGCGAAGCCCGGCCCCTGACCAGGCTCCGCCGGGGAGCGGGGGAGCCGGTCTGGTCGCCCGACGGACGCCGGATCGCCTTCTGCTGCCGGGTGAAGGCAGAGGACCTCGAGCCCCCGGCGAAGGCGTCCGAGGAGAAGGAAGGCAGACCCGAGTCCGGGGACGAGGCCGACCGGCCGCGGGTCATCCGCCGGCTGCTGTACCGGGGCGACGGCGTCGGTTACTACGACGACCGCTACTTCCAGATCTTCGTCCTGGACCTGGAATCCGAGGCGCCCGCGCCCCGGCAGGTGACCTTCGGGCCATACGACCACGTGAGCCCGGTTTGGTCGCCCGACGGCCGGTGGCTGGCTTTCGCGGCGGACCGCTCCGAGGAGGCCGACTACCGGGGCAAGGTGGACCTGTGGGTGGTCGACCCCGAGCGGCCGGGGACCCCGGAGGCACCGGTCTGCCGGCGGGTGCTGGAATGGAACGGTCCGCTTCACGTTCCCGCTTGGTCGCCGGACGGACGGGCCATTTACTTCGCCGGCCACCCCGACTGGCGGCACGTGGCTGGCGAGCACCACGTCTTCCGCGTACCGCTCGGGCCGGCCACAGACGCCGGGCCCGTGGCCGCGGGGCCCGCTGAGGACCTGCTGCCGTCGTTCGGCCGGTCGGTGGGCAGCGCGGTCATGTCGGACACCCGGTTCGCCGCCGAAGGGGTGCCCCTGGTACCCACCCCCGACGGCCGGATTCTCTTCCTGGCCGGTGACGGACCGGTCAGCCGGGTGTACGCCCTGGACCTGGCCAGCCGAGAAGCGGGCACGGTGGCGGGCGGGGGCCGCCAGGTGATCTCAGGCTTTTCGGCCAGCGCCGACGGGCGGCGGCTGGCGTTCGCCGCGGGCGACCCCCTGAATCCGGGAGACATCTACGCCTGGGCGCCCGGCGACGCGCCGGAGGGCCGTCCGCTCACCGCCGTCAACCGGGCGCTGCTCGACCGGCTGGAACTGTCGGACCCCGAGCCCCTTACGGTGGTTGCCGAGGGCGGCCAGAAGGTCGACGCGTGGGTCATGAAGCCGGCGGGCTTCGCGGCCGGCGCCCGGTACCCGCTGGTGCTTCAGATTCACGGCGGCCCCCACGCGGCGTATGGTTACGGGTTCTTCCACGAGTTTCAACTGCTCGCCGCGGCGGGCTACGGCGTGCTCTTCAGTAACCCGCGGGGATCGGCGTCCTACGGCGAGGCCTTTGCCCGGGCGGTCGTGGGCGACTGGGGCGGTATCGACTTCCGCGACCTGATGGCCGTCGTGGACGCCGCGTGCCGGCTCGACTGGGTGGACCCCGAGCGGTTGGGAGTTGCCGGTGGGAGCTACGGCGGGTACATGACCGCCTGGATCGTCGGGCACACCGACCGGTTCAGGGCGGCCGTCGCCATGCGGGCGCTCACCAACTGGTACAGCTTCTACGGCACCTCCGATATCGGGGTCCACTTCACCGAGCGCGAGGTGCCGGGCAATCCGTGGGACGACGAGGGGCGGCTGCTTGCCCGCTCGCCCATCCGCTACGCCCACCGGGTCAGGACGCCCATCCTGCTCATCCACGCCGAGCAGGACTACCGGTGTCCCATCGAGCAGTCAGAGCAGTTCTACGTGGCCGTCAAGCGGCGGAAGGTGTCGGCCGAGTTCGTCCGGTTCCCCGGGGAGGATCACAACCTTTCCCGGAGCGGGAGGCCGAAGAGCCGGGTGGAGCGGCTGCGCCACATCCTGCGCTGGTTCTCGCAACACCTTCCGGCCGGCGTCGGGATGGTGTCCGAAGCGGCCCAGTGAAGCCGGTCCGCGTGGCGGCATGGCATTTTATGGCATCCGGCCGCTACCGGATCCGGCTCCAGGTTGCCGCCCGGCGGGCGCTGTGGTATCATGATGGCGCCAGCGGAAGGCTAGAGACAGAAGTCAAGGCAAGACGACTTGCCCTGCTGTGCGCGTGGGTCCAGCTTAGCCTGGTTTGAGCCAACACCACTTGAAAGGGAGCCCCGGCTCTGGCCGTGGAGTACACGCCTCCGTCCGAAAGGGCGCCAGGGGACGTATGAAACGGTCAGGAGGGCACCCACCTGCGGAGAGCAGGTTCAAAAACCGGGCGGCCTCACGGCACCGCGGGGCAGTTTGTTTTTCCGGCCGCGCTTCCGGTCAGTACCTGGAACACTCCGTGCCCGCTTACGATGTCGCCGCCAGGCCGGCGTCGTGTGAACGCCTGGGTCCCTGCCCCGGTGACGCCACCCGCCGCGGCGCCGCCATGCGTTACGTCAGGGGTTTGCCCTGCCAGGTGGATTAATCTTGTAGCCCAAGCACCGATTCCGCGTTGGCGACCAGGATTCCCGGGTAGCCCGAAGCCAGGAGGTCGTTACCGCCGTCCCCGGCCGTGACGACCCGTCCAGGAAGCCATCCCGCCAGGCCCGCCAGGTACCGGAAGGCGGGGCCCTTTCCGGCCCCCGCAGGGAGGACATCGACGGCCTCTCGGGTGACTACCACCCGTGCCGGGATGCCGCGCTTCTGGAGCAGGCGGGAAAGGCCGGGCCTTGACCGCCCCGAGAGAATGACGGGTGTGGACCTGGGGGCATCTGTAACGCGCGGCCAGTTGCCGGCCGACCCAGCCCGAGAGCCAGTAGTTCGAGTGGATGATGGCGTGGGGGAACCGGTGGCCGAACTCCCGGGCCGGCCGGGTCCCGGCCTCTTTGACAAAGTCGGGCAGTCCCTTCCACAACCGGTCCTTGGGCGCGAAACCCCGCACGTCAACCCTCCAGCCGGCCCGGGCCAGCCAGGAGGCCAGGTGGCGGACATATAGGTTCTGGCCGCCGGGAGATGCGCGCTCCCGCCGTCGTGCCGGACGAGCCGGGCCGCCTGCCATGATCATCCCGGGTAGCCAGCCAATCCTGCGCCCGTCGGGCCCAACAGACACCGACCAGAGGCGGTCGGGTGTTCACGGCGACCGATCGCCCAGGTGGACACGGCCGCGCCTGGGGGGAGGGGAGCCAGTTCGGGTGGCGAAACGAATCTCAGTCCGCCGCTGCCGGGGCCGCGGGCCGTCGGCGGAACCGAGGCTGCCGGGGGAACCGCCGGCCGCTCGCGGGACGGGGGATGAAGTGCGTTGGCGGAGTTGCCGATCGACCTGCGTTCCGACACGGTGACCAGGCCCACCCCGGAGATGCGCCGGGCCATGGCCGAGGCGGAGGTGGGGGACGACGTCTACGGCGAGGACCCCACGGTCAACCGGCTGGAGGCCCTCGCCGCCACGATGGTCGGGATGGAAGCGGCGCTGTTCGTGCCCAGCGGTACCATGGGTAACCAGGCGGCGGTGCTGACCCACACCCGGCGGGGCGACGAGGTCATCTGCCACGAGGAGTCCCACGTGTTCCTCTACGAGGTGGGCGGCATGGCCCTGATTTCCGGGGCGCAGGTCCGGACCCTTCCCGGTCGCCGTGGATTCATGTCCCCGGCGGACATCGCCGCCGCCATCAGGCCGGAGAACGTTCATTTCCCCAGGACGGGCCTGCTGTGCCTGGAGAACACGCACA
>DYFQ01000045.1:0-10771 GCA_020725105.1 Symbiobacterium thermophilum | reverse complement strand
TGGGGGCACCGTGGCCACGCCGGACGAGGTGGGCGCCATGGCGGTTGCGGCCCGGGATCGCGGCGTCCCGGTTCACCTGGACGGGGCCAGGATCTTCAACGCCGCCGTGGCCCTGGGGGTGCCGGTGAGCGAGTTCGCCCGGCACGTGGACTCGCTCATGTTCTGCCTGTCCAAAGGCCTGTCCGCCCCGGTCGGCTCCCTGCTGTGCGGCAGCCGCGACTTCATCGAGCGGGCCCGCCGGGCCCGGAAGGTCCTGGGCGGGGGCATGCGCCAGGCCGGGGTGCTGGCCGCCGCCGGGCTGGTGGCCCTGGAGTCCATGGTGGACCGGCTGGCCGAAGACCACGAGAACGCCCGGGTGCTGGCTGAGGGACTGGCCGGTCTGTCCGGGCTCGACGTCGATCTGGCGACGGTCCAGACAAATATCGTATCCTTGGGGGTGAAGGAAACCGGCCTCGGCGCGCCGGCCTTCGCGGCCGCCTGCCGCGACCGCGGGTTGCTGATGAACGCCATGTCACCCACCCGGGTGCGGCTGGTGACCCACAAGGACGTGGA
This sequence comes from Symbiobacterium thermophilum, assembly GCA_020725105.1. Taxonomy (GTDB): domain Bacteria; phylum Bacillota; class Sulfobacillia; order DYFQ01; family DYFQ01; genus DYFQ01. Next base: position 10,219 of record DYFQ01000045.1, on the reverse strand, counting down.
TCGGGCCGCCGTGCTCCGGGCGATAGAGATCGTTGCCGAGGTGATCCGGGCGTCATAGGCGAGGACAGAGACCTGTTCCAACAGGAACTTGACGGGCGGCTGGCGCGCGAAGCCCCGCTGGCCCTGCGTATGCGTCCGCGGGACCTGGACGAGTTCCTCGGCCAGGCGACGGTGGTCGGTCCCGGAACCCTGCTGCGCCGGGCCATCGAGGAGGACCGGGTCGGGTCGCTCTTGCTCTACGGCCCCGCCGGGTCCGGCAAGACCACCCTGGCGTCCATCATCGCCCGGCGGACCCGGGCCCACTTTGAGACACTGAACGCCGTCACCGCCGGGGTGGCCGACATCCGGCGGGTGGTGGCCGAGGCCAGAGAGCGGCGGGCGCTTTACGGGCGCCGGACCATTCTCTTCATCGACGAGGTCCACCGGTTTAACAAGGCGCAGCAGGACGTGCTTTTGCCCGCCGTGGAGCAGGGGCTCGTTACCCTGATCGGGGCGACCACCGAGAACCCGTTTTTCTCCCTCACCGGCCCGCTCCTGTCCAGGTGCCGGCTCTTCCGGCTGGAGGCCCTGTCCGACGAGGACGTGGGCGCCCTCATCGACCGCGCCCTGGCCGACCGGGAACGGGGCCTCGGCGACCTGGGGCCGGAACTGGAACCCGCCGCCCGGGACCACCTGGTCCGGTTCGCCGAGGGCGACGCGCGGCGGGCCTTGAACGTCCTGGAAGCCGCGGTCCTGGCCACCCCGCCCGGCGAGGACGGGGTGCGCCGGGTCACCCTGGCCGTGGCCGTGGACGCCGCCCAGCGGAAGGCCCTGGCCTACGACCGCGACGGCGACCGGCATTACGACACGGTATCTGCCTTCATCAAGAGCATCCGCGGCTCCGACCCCGACGCCGCCGTGTACTGGCTGGCGAGGATGCTGGAGGCCGGCGAGGACCCGCGGTTCATCGCCCGGCGACTGGTGGTCCACGCCGCCGAGGACGTGGGCAACGCCGATCCGACCGCGCTTGTGGTGGCCACGGCGGCCGCCCAGGCGGTGGAGTTCGTGGGCCTGCCCGAGGCCCGGCTGCCCCTGGCCCAGGCCACGCTGTACCTGGCCTGCGCCCCCAAGTCCAACGCGGTGCTCAAGGCCATCTCCAGGGCCGGCCGGGACGTGGCGGAGAAGCCCGCCGCGCCGGTGCCCGTCGCCCTCCGCGACACCGCGTATCCCGGCGCGCGGCGCCTGGGTCACGGCGAGGGCTACCTCTATCCCCACGACTTCCCCGGGGCCTTCGTGGAGCAGGAGTACCTGCCCGAGGCGCTCCGGGACGCCAGGTACTACGAGCCCGGCGACCAGGGGGCCGAGGCGGCCATCAGGGAACGCCTGGCCGGCTGGCGGCGCCGGCGCCAGGCGAAGCGCGGAGAAGGGGAAGGCGCCCGGCCCGGAGACGGGACCCGGGCTCCCGGGTAGAAGGAGGCGTCCGGAAGCGGCGTGCGGATCATCGGCATCTCCGAGGCCCCATGGTCCGGCGGCCGGGAACTGGCGCGGGCCGTGGCCGAAGCGGCTGACTTCCGCCTGCTCGACCGGCATGCCCTGCAGGCCGTGATGGCCGAGCGGGGTTTGCCGTTCCCTGCCGTCTTTGGCGCCGGCCAGGACCACGACACCTCGGCCGGCTCCGTGGACGTCCTCGCGGAGCCCCAGGAAGCCGCCGGTGAGCCCCTGTCGCCCGGTGGGTGGCTGGACCTGGTGCACCGGGTCGTGACGGACCTGGCGGCCGAAGAGGAACTGGTGCTCGTGGACTGCGGGGCGGAGTTTCTCTTCCCGGATCAGCCAGGCGTCCTGCTGGTCCGGGTGGAGGCCTCGTGGGAGAGCCGGCTGGCCAGGCTCCGGGCGGCCGAGGGCCTGGCCGATCAGGTGAGCGCCGCCAGGCGGCTGGTGGAGGAAGATGCCCGGCAGACCAGGCTGAACCGGTTGCTTTCGGGGGAGGTGGAGCCGCCGCCCGGCCGCTACGACCTGGTGCTCAGGACGGACCGGCTGGACCTGAGAACCGCCGCCGAGGCGGTGCTGCGGGCCGCGGAAGCCCTCGAGGAGGCGAGCCTGAGTGCCCGGGACAACGGCGCCGGAGCGCGGCCCGTGCGTCCGCGGGCGGAGGAGCCGGCTCCGGGCCAGCGGGCCGAAACCGGTAACGGCGGACCCGTCTTCGCCCACCCCAGCGAGACCGAGTTTGCCAGGGTGCTGGACTTTTACGCGATCGAGTGGCTGTACGAGCCCCGGACCTTTCCCATCCGGTGGGACAGCGAAGGCAACGTGGTGGAGGCCTTCACGCCCGACTTCTACCTGCCGGAGTTCGACCTGTACATCGAACTGACCACGCTCAAGCAGAACCTGGTGACCAGGAAGAACCGGAAGCTCCGGTTGCTACGCCAGCTCTACCCCGAGCTCAACATCAAGGTGTTCTACGGGCGGGACTTTCGCGGGCTGCTGCTCAAGTACGGCCTGGGCGAGGGGCAGGCGGGTCCTGGCAGGCGAGAAAAGCCGCGTCCCGAGTGATCCGCCGGTCGGTGGCCGCCGCCGCCCGGCCTTGATTCCGGTTTCCCCCGCTCCTTGGACCGCTCGCCGCCGGGTCCGTGCGCGCTGCCCGCGGGCTTTCGCCCGCGAACCCCACCACCGCGACCCCTTGGCTCCCGACCCAGGTGGCCGGCTTCCGCCGGAACCGCCGCCCCTTGGCAACCGGCTCCGTACCCTTGTACCACTCGGGACGCACACTCAGTCTAAGGGACCCGGCGATGGGTTGTCAATGGGTTCGCGGGGAAAAACCGTTGATTGGCAGAAGTTTTGCGATCACAAAACCCCAGCTAAAGAAGGGTGTTTCCGTAAGTCCCCAGGGTATCTTCGCTATGCCCGGTCGGCTGCTGTCGGACCGCGGGAAGTGGGGTCTGATGGCCCCACAAAACCGGCGGCAGGGGTGGGCGTCGAGCCGGCCGAAGGGTGGCGTCAAACCACTGGCGAGATGGCGGGAAGGTCGGGGAGGACCGGGCGTGGACACTGGTAAGGATTGGGACATGGACCGGGACATCGCGGAAATCATCGTCAGCGAGGCCGAGCTTCGCGCCCGCGTGAGCGAGCTGGGTGAGGGCATCGGCCGGGACTACGAAGGCAAGGAGCCGGTGCTGGTCAGCGTGCTCAAGGGAGCCGTCTACTTTCTGGCCGACCTCTCCCGCGCCGTCAGCATTCCCCACGCCCTGGACTTCCTGGCCATCTCCAGCTACGGGCCGGGCGCCGGGTCGGTGGGGGTTGCCCGGATCGTGAAAGACCTGGACCTGGACATCGGCGGCCGTCACGTCCTGGTGGTCGAGGACATCATCGACACGGGCCTGACCTTGCGCTACCTCCTGCGGCACCTGGAGGCCCGCCAGCCGGCCAGCCTGGAGGTGTGCACGCTGCTGGACCGCCCGTCCCGGCGCATCGCCGCCCTTCCCTTGCGCTACGTAGGCTTCGAGGTGCCTGATGCCTTCCTGGTCGGCTACGGCCTGGACTTCCGGGAGCGCTACCGCAACCTGCCCTACATCGGCATGCTGAAAGACCGCGTGCTGCGGCGTTGACAGCGTCCTGCCCCCGTGCTACCATGTTCCAGGATATCCTAGCAGTTAAGTCGGAATTTGGAGGCACGGCGGGTGAAGATTTCCACCAAGGGACGCTACGGCGTGCTGGCCATGTTCGACCTCGCCCTTTCCGGAAATGAGGTACCGGTTTCGCTGAAGAGCATTGCCGACCGCCAGTCGCTGTCCGAGCATTATCTGGAACAGCTTTTCGGGCCGCTGCGCAAGGCCGGGCTCGTCCGCAGCGTGCGTGGGGCCCAGGGCGGCTATCTTCTGGCCAGAGATCCGGATAGCATCACCGTGGGCGACATCGTCCGCGTGCTGGAGGGCCCCATCGCCCCCGTCGAGTGCGTCCAGCCCGAGGCGGGCGGCGACGAGAAGCAACTGGCCAGGGACTGCTGCGGCCGGCCCGAGGTCTGTCCGACCCGGCCGGTATGGGAGAAGCTGCGGGACGCCATGGTCGAGGCGCTGGACTCGGTCAGCCTCGGGGACCTGGTCCGTCAGGCCCGGGAGCGGCGGCCCGTGCCCATGTACTACATCTGAACCGCCGACTGCCGTCTTTTGCGATCTTGCCGCGGGAAGGAGGGAACCCCTGGTGCGAGTCGTTTACATGGACTACGCGGCTTCCACCCCGGTCCGGCCGGAGGTGGCCGAGGCGATGAACCAGGCCATGCTCGAAACCTGGGGGAACCCCTCCAGCCCCCACCGCTTTGGCCGCGAGGCCCGGAAGCTGGTGGACGACGCCCGGCGCAAGGTGGCGGACCTGGTGGGCGCGGCGCCCCGGGAGGTGGTGTTCACCAGCGGCGGCACCGAGGCCGACAACCTGGCCATCGCCGGCACGCTCCTGGCCCGCCGCGACCGTGGCCGCCATCTCGTCACGTCGGCCGTGGAACACCACGCGGTCCTCGGGACCTGCGAGTACCTGGCGCGGGCCGGCCTGGCGGAGGTCACCATCCTGCCGGTGGACGCTTACGGCCGGGTAGATCCGGATACCCTGGCGGCCGCCGTCCGGCCGGACACGGTCCTGGTTTCGGTCATGCTGGCCAACAACGAGGTCGGGACCATCCAGCCCATCGCCGAACTGGCCCGCGTCTGCCGGGAGCGGGAGGTCCCCTTCCACACCGACGCGGTCCAGGCCGTGGGCACCATTCCCGTGAACGTTCGCGAACTGGGCGTGGACCTCCTGTCCCTGGCCGCCCACAAGTTCTACGGTCCCCAGGGGGCCGGCGCGCTGGTGGTCAGGCGGGGACACCGGCTGGAGCCCCTGCTGCACGGCGGCTCCCACGAGCGGCAGCGCCGGGCCGGTACCGAAGGGGTGCCGGCCATCGTTGGCCTGGGCAAGGCCGCCGAACTGGCCGCTGTTGAGCTTGAAGCCTACGGGGCCCACGCCAGGGCCATGCGCGACCGGCTGCTGGACGGGGTGTTCGGCCGGATCGCCGACGTCCGGCTGAACGGGCACCCCACCAGCCGTCTGCCGAACCACGCCCACCTGAGCTTCCGCGGGGTGGACGGCGAGGCGCTCCTCCTCAAGCTCGACCTGCTGGGCATCGCCTGCTCCGCCGGCTCGGCCTGTGCCGCCGGGGCGCCGGAGCCGTCCCACGTGTTGCGGGCCCTGGGTGTCGAGCCCGAGTGGGCCGGCGGGTCGGTCCGCCTCACGGTGGGCCGGCCGACCACGGCCGAGGACGTGGATTACGTCGTCGACTGCCTGGCCGACACCGTGGCGCGGCTGCGCGGGGGCCTGCCGGCGGCCGCCGGGAGGGTACGGCCGTGAGCGGAAAGCCCCGGGTACTGGCGGCCATGTCGGGCGGCGTGGACAGTTCGGTGGTCGCCGCCCTGCTCCGGCGAGAGGGTTACGAGGTCATCGGCGTCACCATGCAGGTCTGGCCGGACCCGCCTCCCGGCACCGGCGCCGAGTACGGCGGCTGCTGCTCGCTGGACGCGGTGGACGACGCCCGGGCGGTGGCGTACCGGCTGGGGATCCCGTACTACGTCCTCAACATGAGGGACGTCTTTGCCGACAAGGTTATCGCCTACTTCATCGAAGAGTACACCCGCGGCCGCACGCCCAACCCGTGCGTCATGTGCAACCACCACGTCAAGTTCGACGCCTTGCTGGCCAAGGCGCTGGCGCTTGAGTGCGACTACGTGGCGACGGGGCACTACGCCCGGGTGGGCTGGGACGGCGACCGCCGGCGGTACGTGATCCGCAAGGGCGTCGACCCGCGGAAGGACCAGAGCTACGCGCTGTTCGGCCTGACCCAGGCCCAGTTGCGCCACGTGTTGATGCCGCTGGGCGAGTTCACCAAGGACGAGACCAGGGCGCTGGCCGCCGAACTCGACCTGCCGGTGGCGCAAAAGCCGGACTCCCAGGAGATCTGCTTCGTCCTGAACAACGACTACCGTAGCTTCCTGGCGACGGAAGCGCCGGACGCCATCCGCCCGGGCCCCATCCTCGACACCCGCGGCCGGCGGCTGGGAACGCACCAGGGTCTGCCCTTCTACACCGTCGGCCAGCGGAGAGGGCTGGGTATCTCCTCGTCGGAGCCGCTGTACGTGGTGGAACTCGACCCGGCAACTAACACGCTGGTCGTGGGCACCGCCGCCGAACTCGGCGCGGCGGAGCTCGTGGCCTCCGACCTCAACTGGGTTTCCGTGGCCGGCATCGAGGGACCGGTGCGGGCGCGGGTCCGCATCCGGTACCGGGGGGCCGAGGTGCCGGCCACCATCCGACCGGTGGGGCCCGAAGGCAGCGGCCGCGTGCGGGTCCGCTTCGAAGAGCCCCAGCGGGCGGCCACCCCTGGCCAGATGGCGGTGTTCTACGACGGCGACCTGCTGCTGGGCGGGGGCATCATCGAGAGCAGGGCTCGTTGACTCAACCGCGGCGCGGGTTCAAAGACCCGCGCCAGCGTCATTGGTCCGCCCCCGTTGGTTTGACCTTTCAGCCGGGGAATGGAACGCGCCGCGACTGGAAATCCTTAGCCTGTGTACCGCCGCAAGGACTTCCTCGGGGTGCCGGTGGTGGACGCGGCCACCGGCCGCACCCTGGGCCGGGTTCAGGAACTGGTGGTGGATTCGGCCGGTGGCCGGGTGCTGGGGTTTCTTGTGGCAACCGGGGCGTCGGTCGCCTTCCTCGGCTGGGAAGACGTTACTGAGCTGGGCCTGGGAGCGGTCATGGTGAGCCGGGTGGACCGGCCGCTGCAGGGGGTGCGAACACGCTCGGCCAGCCGTCCCGGCGCGGGCCGCCTGGTGGGCAAGCCGATCCTCACGCCCGACGGCCGCGACCTGGGCGTGGTCGAGGACCTGCACTTCGACCCCACCGGCGCCGTGCTGGCCTGGGAGGTTTCGGGCGGTATCGTCCACGACCTGCTGGAGGGCCGCAACGTGATGCCGGCGCCCGCCGGCGCCGTCCTCGGCGACGACGCGGTGCTCATCGCGGGCGGCCGGGGACATGCCCCGGCCGGCCCCGGGGCCAACCGAGCAAGAGAGCGCCGCCGGCGGAAGGGGAAGGGACCATGAACCGGTGTCCGGTTTGTGCCGGCCGCGGCATAGGCAAGGTGGGCGCGGGCCAATATTACTGTTGGGACTGCTGCCTTGAACTGAGTGTGGTCGGGGGAACCGTCACCGTGTACTCGATTGACCTGGAGGGTGACCTGGTTCCCCTGGTAGAAGGAGAGAATGGGCGATGCGAGGTTTCTGGCGCGGGATCCTGACCGGCGGGTTGCTCGGTCTTGCGGCGGGGCTGTGGGCCGCGCCCAGGCTACGGCCTGAGACCCGGGAGCGGTTGGTCCAGGCGTCCCGGGACTGGGGCATGCGTGCCCGGCGGGTGTTCCAGCGCACCCGGCGTGAAGTGGAGGACGCGCTGGAGGGGCCTCGGCACTAGGCCGGAGGACGAGAGTCGGGTTGAGCCCGGGGAAGCGCCGGCGCTGGCGGCTCGCCCTGGTCGGTCTGGTCGCCGCGGCGGCGCTGGTCTTTCTGTACTCCGTCCGGGTCTCGCTGCTCCCGTTCATCCTCGCTGGGCTCGTCGCCTACCTCCTGGAGCCCATGGTGGCGTGGCTGGTGCGGCGGGGTTTCTCCCGTTTCGCGGCCATCGTCTGGATCTACGCCGGCCTGTTCACCATCGGCGCGCTGGGCATCGTCTACGTGATTCCGGTCGTCATCGAACAGCTGAATCGCCTGGCCGAAACCCTGCCCGAGTTCACCACGAAAGTCCAGCAGTTCGTCGAGGCTCTCCAGCGCGACTACCGCCGGACCCCTCTACCAGAAACCATCCGCCAGGCCGTCGACGACGCCATCCATCAGGTGCAGGTGCGGCTGGTGGACCTGATAGCTACCGTGGTCCAGGGGCTGGTCGGCCTGGCTTCGTTCGTGGTCGTCTTCCTGCTGGCCGTGGTGCTGGCGTTTTACCTGCTCCAGGACTTGCCCCGCCTGCAGGCCAGGTTTGTGGCGGCCCTGCCGCCGGGCATGCGCGCCGAGGTCATCCGGCTGCTGGCCGAGATCGACAGCGTGCTGGCCGGTTTCATCCGGGGCCAGGTGGTGCTGGCCGTGCTGGTGGGCCTGCTGAGCGGGGTGACCCTGTCGCTCCTGGGGATGAGGTTTGCCGTGGTTCTGGGCGTCGTGGCCGGGCTGGCGGAGTTCGTCCCGTACTTTGGCCCATATATCGGCGCGGCCCCCGCGGTGCTGCTGGCGGTGTTCATCTCGCCCGCCCTGGCGCTCAAGGTGGTCATCGCCTACGTGGTGATCCAGCAACTGGAGTCGGCGGTGATCGCCCCCCGGGTGGTGGGGCCCTGGGTGCGCCTGCACCCCCTGACGGTAGTGTTCGCCCTGCTGGCCGGAGCGCAGCTTTTCGGGGTCATCGGCTTGCTGGTGGGGGTCCCGGTGGCCGCCGTCCTCCGCATCATCTTCCGTTACGCCTACGAGAAGCTGACCACCGAGGCGTCGCACCAGCCTTGACAGGCCTGGAACGCTGTGGGTATAATGGCCCGCGGATTCCGCCCCGGAAAAGGGGCGGCACCAGGTTTGTGCAGGCCGATGACGGAGCTAACCGGGCGCGCGTGATCCAGAGTGAGGAACCCGACGGGTGCAAGGGTTCCGGTCACGGCCCCGGACGCCACTCCCGAGGCTCCGGGGGAGCGCCGGCCGCGAACCCCGGCGGCAGCGCCCGAAACCGCGCCAGGCCTGCCGATACCAACCGTTCAGGTCCGGCAGGCCGTGAGGCCGCCACCGCGAGGTGGCGGTGAACGCGGGTGGTACCGCGAGACCATCGCCCCCGACATTCGTCGGGGGTTTTGAGTTTTGAAGGAGGGGCAGCCGATGACCGGGCACCAACTGCGCGAGACCTTCCTCCGCTACTTCGAGTCGAAGGGCCACGCCCGCGTGGCCAGTTCGTCGCTGGTGCCGGCGGGGGACCCGACGCTTCTCTTCACCAACGCCGGGATGGTGCAGTTCAAGGACGTGTTCCTCGGGCTCGACCGCCGGCCCTACCGGCGGGCGGTGACCGCCCAGAAGTGCGTCCGGGCCTCGGGCAAGCACAACGACCTGGAGGACGTGGGCCGCACCGCCCGGCACAATACCTTCTTCGAGATGCTGGGCAACTTCTCGTTCGGTGACTACTTCAAGCGGGAGGCCATCGCCTACGCCTGGGAGTTCGTCACCGAGGTGATGGGCCTGGAGCCGGATACGCTGTGGGCCACCATCTACCGGGACGACGAGGAGGCCTTCCAGCACTGGCAGGGAGTGGCGGGCCTGCCGCCCGAGCGCGTCGTCAGGCTGGGCGAGAAGGACAACTTCTGGGCCATGGGCGACACCGGGCCCTGCGGGCCGTGTTCGGAGATCGTCGTCGACCGGGGCGAGGTCCACCGGTGCGACGCTGAGGTCTGCGGCATCGGCGCCTGCGACTGCGACCGCTGGCGGGAACTGTGGAACCTGGTGTTCATGCAGTTCAACCGGGACGAGTCCGGGACCCTGACCCCGCTGCCCCGGCCGTCCATCGACACCGGCATGGGTCTCGAGCGGGCCGTCTCCATCACGGAGAACTGCGACAGCATCTACGAGACCGACCTGCTGCTACCCATCATCCGGGCCACGGAGCGGCTGTCCGGCGTCGAGTACCGCCCGTACCCCGACCCGGCGGGGGTCCCCTTCCGGGTCATCGCCGACCACGCCCGGTGCTGCACCTTCGTGGTGGCCGACGGGGTGGTGCCCTCCAACGAGGGCCGGGGGTACGTGCTCCGCCGCATCCTGCGGCGGGCGGCCCGCTACGGCCGGTCGCTGGGGCTGGACGGACCCTTCCTTTACCGGTTGGTGCCCGTGGTGGCCAGCGGGTTCGGCGAGGTGTACCCGGAGGTGCGCGACGGGCAGGAATACGTGAGCCAGGTCATCCGCCAGGAGGAGCAGCGCTTTGGGGAGACGCTGGAGTCCGGGCTGCGCAGGGCGACGGAGATCGTCGAGGCCACCCGGGCCCGCGGTGACCGGCAGATCTCCGGCCGTGACGCGTTCCTGCTGTACGACACCTTCGGTTTCCCGGTCGAGTCCACCGAGGACATCGCCAACGAACACGGCCTGACCGTGGACCGTGCCGGGTTCGAGGCGGCCATGGAAGAGCAGCGCCGGCGGGCGCGAGAGGCCTGGGAGGCCGGCGCGGG
>DYFQ01000072.1 GCA_020725105.1 Symbiobacterium thermophilum | reverse complement strand
CCCGAGCCCGTGCTGCTGGTGACCAGCCCCCACTACCTGTCGGCCTACGCCCGGGACCTCCGCCCCCTGGCGGCGTGCGCGGCGGCTTTCGAGCGAGCCAGGAAGGATGCCGACGTTTTGATCGTGGGCGGTGGGCCGGCTCCGTTCTCCATGGCGTCGCTGGGCTCGGACGGGCCAACCCTGGCCGAGGCCTTCGGGACCCCGGTGATGCTGGTGATCCGGGTGAGCGGGGATTACGACGTGGACCGGGCCATGCTATACAACGACGTCTTTGGCCGGCGCGGGCTGCGGGTCGTCGGGACCGTCCTCAACCGGGTGCCGGCCGCCCTGCTGGAGAAGGCCCGCGGGCTATACCGGCCGTTACTCCAGGACCGGGGCATCGCCGTGCTGGGGATCATTCCCTTGCGGACCGAGGCGGCCTGCCCCACGGGCCGGGAGTTCGTCGAGGTCCTGGGGGCGGAGGTGCTGGTTGGCCACGAGAACCTGGGCCGCCCGGTGGAGGAGGTCCTGGTGGGGGCGATGACCCTGGAGAGCGCGCTCAGCTACTTCCGGCGGATCCCCAACAAGGCGGTGATCACCGGTGGCGACCGGGCCGACCTGGCCCTGGCCGCCCTGGAGACCAGCACTTCACTACTGTTGCTCACCGGGGGCTACTATCCTGACGTGCAGGTGCTGGCCCGGGCCGGCGAGAAGGGGGTGCCCGTGGCCCTGGTAGCGATGGACACGTACCGGACCATCGAGGGACTGCGGGGGCTGAGCCGCCGGCTGAAGGCCAACGACCCCGAGGGTCTCCGGGCGACCCGGGAGTCCGTGGAAGCCCACTGCGACCTGGAAGCCCTCGACCGGGCGCTGGGCCTGCCCTGACCGGGTGCGTGCGCCTGCCCTCCGGTCACCGGCGGTACCCGGAGGAGGAGGTCCGCCGCCAAGAAGCAGGCCGACGCGGGCGACCTGGAGCGGCAAAAGGAGCGGCTGCTGGCCTGCGCGGCGCTGAAGGGGTACCGGGTGGTGCACGTCTTCGAGGACGTGGCCTCAGGTCTGAACCGGAGGCGGCGCGGCCTGGAGAGCTGGCCATCGTTACGTCCTTCTCGGCCCGGCTCTACGGGGCGCGGGGTGGCCGGAGGGTCCGGAGGGGCTTTCGGGAGCTGCTAAGGGATGCCGAAGCCGAAGCGCAAAAAAGAGGATAAGTAGACCGAGATGCGCCTCTTCTGCGCCTGCGGGCGCTGGGCGTTCAACCGGCTGCCGGAGGGCGTCTCGCGGGACGAGATCAAGAAGCGGGGCCAGGAGCTCTTCGGCCTGAACTCCCGCTACGCGGACGACGCCCGGCTAAAGGCTCAGGCCCTGCTGGACTCGCAGAGGGAACTGCTGGAGATGGAAACCGAGGCGACCGGGACGAAGCTGGGCCGGGCGAGGAAAAGGCTTGGGCAGGCCATGCGGAAGCTGGCCGAGGCCGGGAAGAAGGGCGCCGCCCCCCAAGTTCTGCAAAAGCTCCGCCTGGCCGTCAAAGGCCGGAACGACCGGGTCGCTTCCCTGGAGCAGAAGCTGACCGAGCTCAGGGCCCATCAGGAGAACGGAACCGTTCCCCCGGTCGTCTTCGGCGGTCGCAAGCTCTGGAAGAGGGTCTCCAAGGGCCGGGGCTCCCGTGAGGAGTGGCGGGCGGCACGCAAAAGCCGCCTTTACTCCCGGGGCGACGAGACCAAGGGCGGCAACCCGAACGTGAAGGTGGCGCATGCCGGCGGCGAGTTCCGCCTGGCGGTGAGCATTTCCCACCTGTCGGAGCAGATCGGCGAGGACGCCAAGGGGCGTCCGAAGATGACGCGCGCCCCGAGGGTCGAGGGTCGGCTGTGGCTTCCGGCAAAGCACCGCGGCAGGTATCTGGTCCACCTCAGCTTCGAGCTGGCGGGCGCCCCGGAGCCGGACTTCGGAAACGGCTGCCTGGGGCTGGACATCAATCCCGACGGCGTGGCGTTGTGCAACGTGGGGCGCACCGGACAGCCGGAGCCCTGGCCGGGGGACTTCGGGATTGCGTCCCCGCCCAACCTGGGCAAGTAC
>DYFQ01000044.1 GCA_020725105.1 Symbiobacterium thermophilum | reverse complement strand
TTGAGCCCGATGCCGCCGGCCGCGGTGAACCGGCCGTACAGCCGGTCGCCGAGAAAGATGAGGGTTATTCGGGCCGGCGGCTCGGGGTGGCGGTAGCCCATGGCCTGGAGCAGGCGGACGGTGTCCTCGGCCCAGGCGGCCACGGCCTCGGGCGACACCGGAAAGGCAGGCGCCTCCGCCGGGTCGTACTCCACCACCGCCAGGCCGGCGGGCGACAGCGTTCGTGCCGGGGCGGGCGCGGCGGGCGCCGCCGAGCCCGGTGGTGTGCCGGCCGCGCCGCCGTGCGCCAGGGCGGCGGACGGCCCGGTGACCGGGCAGCCCAAGAACAGGGTTGTTACCAGGACGCAGGCCAGGCGCCGCAGGCGGCCGGGCCGCCGCCGCTGCTCCACCAGGATCTCTCCAAGCCAGGGAGGTTATCCTGGATATCGGCAGGCGGCGGCAGTTTGCTTAGCCCGGCTCAGGAGTCGCGAAGCTCAGCCTTGAGCAGCGGGGCGACACGGCGCGCCGCGCGAGCAGGGCGGCGAGCCCGCGCCAGCCCGCCCGGCCCCTTGTCGACGGCTTGGCCCGGTACATGGCACGGTCCGCGGCCCCCAGGAGCTCGTGGGCCGTCACGCCGTCGACGGGATACGTCGCGACGCCGTGGCTCGCGGCGAGGCGTCGCCCCGACCCGCCGAGGCCGCGCGAGATCCTGCGGACCACGCGCTCCGCCTCCAGCCGGTTGACGCCGGGCAAGACCACGACGAACTCGTCCCCTCCGACCCTGCAGGCAACGTCCGAAGCCCGGCAGCAACGTTGGAGCACCCGGGCCACCGCCCTGAGGGCGGCGTCCCCCCACTGATGGCCGAAACGGTCGTTCAGTTCCTTGAAGTCGTCAAGGTCCAGCCATAACACCGACAGCGGTTTCCCCGACCGGCTTGCCCGGGCCAGCTCTCGCCTGAGTGCCTGTTCCAGTGCCCGCCGGTTGCCGAGCCCCGTGAGCTCGTCGGTAAGGCTCAACGACGTGAGCGTCCGGTCGCGAAGGGCGCCGTGGACCGCGAGGGCGGCCAGCCTGGCAAAGGCTTTCAGCCTGGCTACCGCCTCAGCCCCAAAGGCGCCCGGTCCCGGTGGCGCCACGGTCAGCGTGCCGATGACCCGGCCGTGGGTCTCGAGGGGGAGCGCGATTTCCCGTGGCTGCTCCGGTGAGCGTCCGACGCCCCCCGGACGGCCACTCCGCGGTGTGGCGAACCGCTCCGGCGCGGTCTTGAGGAACAGGCCGTCGCTGCCTGGGATCGACAGCGCAACGGTGCCGCTCGCGCCGGGGAAGACGGTACGGAGCTCCGCGAGGATGGTGTCCAGCAGATCAGCGAGATCGAGCGGCGGCAGCCCCCCGGCCTTGGGCGGGTCAGCCGTACCATCGAGGAATGCTGATGCATCGTGCACCGGACTGCGTATCATGTCCACCAGACTCCTCAGGCGCGCCGCGGCTTCTGTCGGCCAGGCTCCACGGATTTCTGCTGTAGAGTAAATACACGGCATCCCTGAAAATTCGCGGGGTTGAAGGCGCACTCCGGCACGGAATGCGGCCCGTGGGACCCCGCGGGCCGGTGACAGGGATTGGCAGCGCCCGTCGCGTAGTCCCGCACCGGCGGGCGAAGGAGGGTCGGCGGTGGCCGAGCGCATCCTGGTGACGGGCGGGGCCGGCTTCATCGGCTCCCACGTGGCCGAGGGCTACCTGGCGGCGGGCCACGACGTGCTGGTGCTGGACGATCTCTCGTCGGGGCGGCGCGAGAACGTTCCGGCCGGGGCCGGGTGGGTCGGGGCCGACGTCCGCGACGCGGCGGCGGTCGAGGCGGCCTTCCGCTCCTTCCGGCCCACGGTGGTGAACCACCACGCCGCCCAGAAGAGCGTCACCGCCTCGGTGCGGGAGCCGGTCCTGGACGCCGATGTGAACGTGCTGGGGCTGCTCAACCTCCTGCAGGCGTCGGTGGCCCACGGGGTGCGCCGGTTCGTCTTTGCCTCCACCGGCGGGGCGCTCTACGGCTCCGGGGCGCCGGTGCCGGTGGCCGAGGACTTTCCGCCGGCCCCCGACGCCCCGTACGGCCTGTCCAAGCTGGCGGGGGAGCAGTATCTGGGGCTGTACGGGCGGCTCCACGGCCTGGAGTCGGTGATCCTCCGCTACGCCAACGTCTACGGGCCGCGGCAGGACCCCTACGGCGAGGCGGGGGTGGTGGCCATCTTCTGCGGGGCCGTCCTGCGGGGAAAGTCCTGCGTGATCTTTGGCGACGGCCGCCAGACCCGCGACTACGTCCACGTGGCCGACGCGGTGGCCTCGAACCTCCTGGCCCTCGAAGGCCCCCCCGGCGCCTACAACATCGGCACCGGGGTCGAGACCTCCGTGAACCGGCTGGTGGAGGAGTTGCGCCGGGTCCACGGCGGCCCGGTGGCGGTGGAGCACGCCGCCCCGCGCCCCGGCGAGGTCCGGCGGGTGGCCCTCGACGTCACCCTGGCCCGGGAGCGCCTGGGCTGGGCGCCCCGGATTCCCGTCGCCGAGGGCCTGGCCCAGACCTACGCCTGGTTCCGCGAGCACCTGGGGCGGGAGCGGGCGGGGGAACGGGCGGGGGAGCCGGCGGTGGCTCCGGCGGCGTCGGTGCCGGCAACGGCCGTGGCGGCAGCGGCTGGGCCGGCTTATGCGACCGCGACCAGGCCCGGCGACCGGCCCGACCGCCCGGCCCCTCCGGGCGGCGGCGCCCGGCGCGTCCGCAAGGCGGTCGTCCCCGCCGCCGGCATGGGCACCCGGTTTCTCCCCGCCACCAAGGCCCAGCCCAAGGAG
The DNA here is from genome assembly GCA_020725105.1 of Symbiobacterium thermophilum. Lineage (GTDB taxonomy): Bacteria > Bacillota > Sulfobacillia > DYFQ01 > DYFQ01 > DYFQ01. The sequence continues at coordinate 20,397 of DYFQ01000044.1, read as the reverse complement.
ATGCTGCCGCTGGTTGACACCCCCGTGATCCAGCTGGTGGTGGAGGAGGCCCTGGCGGCCGGGGTCGAGGGCGTGCTCCTGGTCACCGGCCGCAACAAGCGGGCCATCGAGGACCACTTCGACCGGGCGCCCGAACTCGAGTACCTCCTGGCGCAGAAGGGCGACCTCGCGGCCCTCGAGGCGGTCCGCCGCCTGCCGGGCGACGGGGTGATCCACTACGTCCGGCAGCGGGAGCCCCGGGGGCTTGGCCACGCGGTGCTGGCCGGCCGCCACTACGTGGGCGAGGAACCGTTCTGCGTGCTCCTGGCCGACGAGGTCTTCGAGGGCCCGGCCATGGGGGCGGTGCTGGAGGCCTACGACCGGGTGGGCGCCACCGTGCTCGGGGTGAAGCGGGTGCCGCCGGAGGAGACCTCCCGCTACGGCATGGTGGCGGTGGAGGGGGAGGGCCCGCTCTACCGGGTGACCGACCTGGTCGAGAAGCCCGAGCCCGGCACGGCCCCGTCGGACCTGGCCATCGTGGGCCGTTACGCCCTGGCCGCCGAGATCTTCGGGGCCCTGGAGCGGACGCCGCCCGGACGGGGCGGCGAGATCCAGCTCACCGACGGCCTGCGGCTGCTGCTGGCGGAAGGCCACCCCATCTACGGCCTGGAGCTACCCCACCGCCGGTTCGACGTGGGCGAGCGGCTCGGTTTCGTCGTCGCCACCCTGGCCCGGGCCCTGGAACGGCCCGACCTCCGCGACGGCCTGGCCCGGTGGCTCGAGACCGAGGGCCGCCGGCTGTTGGAGCAGTCGTGACGCCGGCCGGCCCGGCCTGCCCCGTCACCTTCGCGGTCGCGGCGGGGCGTTGGCCGGGTGCCTGGGCCGCTTCCCTTCGAGCACCCTGACGACGTCCTTCACCACCTCGGCCATGGCGAGCATGGCCTCTTCGGTGTGGGCCGCCGTGTGCGGCGTGACGACGACGTTCTCCAGCCCGAACAGGGGGTTGTCCGCCGGGGCCGGCTCGGTGCCGAACACATCGAGCCCCGCCCCGGCCAGCCTCCCGTCGCGCAGCGCCTCGAAGAGCGCGGCCTCGTCGACGACCCGCCCCCTGGCGGTGTTCACGAGAAAGGCATCGCGGCGCATGAGCCCGAGTTCCCGGGCCCCCAAAAGACCCTCCGTCTCCGGCGTGAGCGGCACGTGCAGGCTCACGTAGTGGCACGTTCGCAGGAGTTCGTCGAGGTCGAGCTTGCGGGCGCCGAGGGTCGCGGCGGCCCGGGCGCGGTTCGCCTGGTCGTGGTAATAGACCCGCATCCCGAAGGCCGCGGCCAGGGCCGCCACCCGCTGCCCGATCCGCCCGAAGCCCACGATACCGAGGGACCGGCCGCGGAGTTCCTGCCCGGTGTGGCGGTACCTGATCTCCCAGTCGCCCCGCCTGAGCGCCCGGTCGGCCCGGAACAGGCCCTTGGAGAGGCAGAGCATCATCCCGAGCACGTGCTCCGCCACGGCCTCCACGTTGGCCCCCGGGGTGTTCACCACCGTCACGCCGAGCCTGGTGGCGGCTTCCACGTCGATGGACTCCAGCCCGACGCCGTGGCGGCCGACCACCCTGAGCCGGCCAGAGGCTGCCATCACCCGCTCGCTGATGTAGCCCAGGTCCCGCTTGATCAGCCCGTCCACGTCCGCGACCGCCCGGGCCAGGTATTCCTCGTCGTGGCCCAGCGCGTGGACCACCTCGGCCCGCCGGGCCAGCCAGGCGAGGGCCTTCTCGTGGATGGGCTCCAGCAGTAGCACCCTGTATCGCGGCCCGGCTTCCACGGTCGGCTCACCTCGCTCGGGGGTCCGGCTTTCTGTTCGCGGCGACCGGACCCGATATCCTTTACCGCACTCCACCGTCTCCGGCACGTCGGTGTCGCCAGCAACCGGTCGACCTTACGCGCGTACTCCTCGTTGAGGTTCGGGTACCCTTATATGCCCTTGAGTTCATTTGTGGTACGCTCCGGCCGGGAGGTGCCGGCCGTGTACCGAACCGTGCAGGAAGTCTCCGGCCTGCTGAAGGTCCACCCGCGGACGCTCCGCCGCATGATCCGGCAGGGCAAGCTTGCCGCCGTCAAGGTCGGCAAGGAGTGGCGCATCCCTGACGGCGCCGTGGACCGGCTGCTCCCGGGGCACGGCGACGCCGGCCGGCCCGGGCGGCTCTTCATGACGGCGGAAGAATTCCTGCGCCTACCGGTCGAGAACCTGCCCGTGCAGCTGATCAAGGGCTGGGTGGCGCGCGACCCGGCACCTTTCGTGCCGCACCAGATACTCGTCGGCCGGCTGCACGTCCTGCTCTACCGGGGCATCGCGGAGCCGGGTCACGGCGTGGTCCTGCCCTCGCCCACCGACGTCGTGCTCGGCGACGATACCGTGCTGCAGCCCGACCTCCTCGCCGTCTCGCGCGACCGGTCGCACATCATCGGCCGGCGGGTGGAAGGCCCTCCCGACCTGGTGGTCGAGGTGGAGGCGGACAACACCCGCGAGCGGGACCTGACGACCAAGCGCATGCTCTATGCCAAGCACGGCGTCAGGGAGTTCTGGTTCGTCTCGGGCGGCGGCAGCTTTCTCCTGCAGTTATCGGAACCCGCGGACGACGACTACCGGGCGAGGTCGGTCTACGAAAAGCCGGCCGCCGTGACCTCGCGGGCCTTTCCTGGGCTCACCGTTTCCCTGGCCGACCTGTTCGAGGGCTAGTGGCAAGCGGCGACCGGGCCAGGCCGTGCCCGTCCGCTACCGGAGCAGGGCCGCGTACCGCTCCAGGCCCGCCGGAATCAAGCGGACAGGTGGCGCCTCCGCCAGGCTACCCCTCAGGCGAACAATGACACGGACCTGGGGATCCTCCCTCGGCCCGATGTGGTCTACGACTGCTTCGTAGTCTTGAGCGGCCACGCAGTCGTCGATGTACCACGCATAGATGGCTGGCACATAGCGCAGCAGCACGCCGGATGGGGACAGGATCTGGATGGCACTGGGGTCAAAGGGGTTGTCCGTTTCCAGCTTCAGACGGAGCCGAGCGCCTCGAGTCAATTCGTGCACGACTCGATCGCCCTGGTAGTATCGCCATCCGGCGATCGGAAAGCGGACGGTGAATTCACCTGTCGCCTCTTCCTCCTGGATCGGTTCGAGGAACTCCAGGGTGTCGGTGGAAAGTCGGGCGCCCGTGAGCCGAAAGTACTCCATCGCCCGTTCCGGAGACAGGTCGATCTGGCGGAGGTCGCGTAACCGCCAGGCGGGCGGGAGGCGGCGCCGGAAGGTGGCAAAGAGGCGCGGCGAGTCCCACTGCCCATCAAGCTGTGGAAACTCGTCCAGCAGCCGAAACCCCGCCTCCAGAGCATCCTTCACCGAACGTGGAAGGTCGTGCTCGTAACGGAAATGATAACCAGCCCTATCACGCCAGAGCCGCCCGATGAGATAGCGCTGGCGTGTCAGCGGTTGCTTCCAGACCACAAGTAACTCCTGCCGATCGTCAGGACCTGTCACGATACGCGCCTCCTTATCAGCTCACGGCGATGGATCAGCAGGCTCCTGGCGAACGGGCGACGCACCTCGTCTTGCGGACAAGGGCCGATGTCGGCAATCAGATCATCGATGCGACTGTCGGTCAGGGACTCAAGTCGCTCTCGAAAGCTAGCCAGGGCAGGTTCCCAGCTCCTCATAAACGGACAGCAGTTGATCTATGTAGGGTCGATCCGAGCCCTTGATTACTATCTCATATCGGAAACCCCTGTCAAATCGTTCCCAGCCTCCGGCCATGATCTTACGCGCCTTGGCCGGATCAAGGTTGCTACCAAAGGCGGCGGCATTGTCATAGTAAGGCGCCATTCGCGGGGAGACGCCTGAAGGCTGGTTTGGCACCAGGATTCCCCAGTTCCGCTGGTGACGATCTGCGTTGCCAATCAGAATATCAAAGCAGACCATTATGTATAAGACGAGTCAATGCCTCGCCCTCTTCCAGATAATGCTTCAGGCTGTCGAGCGCTTCGTAAAGAGAGGCCCGTCGATCCTCAGGCATCGACGCCGTCAGGGCAACTCCTTCTCGTAGTTCGTAACCGGGGGAGCGGAAGTCCCAGACAAGAGGGCAGACCCTGAAGCGCCTCGGCGAGGGTCTCGCCCCGATCGAACGTAGCCTCGCGGACCGTGTGCTGCCGCGGTATCTTCACGAGAGCAGCGCGCAGCCCGCCTGCTTGCAGGTTTCTAAGCCAATAACCCTCGCGAGACCCTGAACTCGGTTCGATAAGGTCCCACTCTGAAACGTCTTGCATTTGATGAGCAGGCAATTCACCCATGCTCCGGCCGCTTCCCGGCTTTCGGCAGCGCTGCCGTGGGTCTGTTCTCCAGGTGTTGGTCCCGGATCGTCATCTATCGATCCCCCCGCCCGGCACCCGCCCGTAGGCGTCTTCCAGCCGCACCACGTCGTCGGGGTGCGGGGTCGACACCTCCAGCAGGGTGAGGTCGGTGGTCGCCTCGATCCGGTGGACCGTGCCGGGCGGCAGCGCCACCGCCGTGCCCGGCCTCACGGCGATCACGCGGTCGCCCACGGTGAAGCTGCCCTCGCCGGCCAGCACGTAGAGGGTCTCGTGCTTCTGCCGGTGGTACTGCAGGCTCAGCCGGTGGCCGGCCTTTACCTCCAGTAGCTTGCCCAGGTAGTGGGGGCTGTGGGCCCACCAGACCTCCCGGCCCCAGGGCTTGCCGACCACCCGGGGCTCGGGAAACGAGGCCTCGCCGCGGGGCGGGGGAGCGGCGGCCGGGTGGGCCCCGGGCGCGGCGCCGGCGGTGGCGGGAAGCGCCTTCAGGACCGCCTTCAGCTCAGCGGCGTGCTCCCGCCCGCATACCAGCACCCGGTCCTCAGCCCGGGCCACCACCACCCCCCCGGTACCCACCACCAGCGTCTGGGGGGCGTCGGTGTAGACGATGGTGTCCCGCGCCGCCACGGCCGTGGCCGGGCCCAGCACCACGTTTCCGTCCCCGCCGGCGGGCAGCAGCCGGGCCAGGGCGGTCCAGGCGCCCACGTCGTCCCAGGCGAAGTCGGCCGGCACCACCGCCAGGCCACCGGCCTCCTTCTCGATGACCCCGAAGTCCAGCGAGATCCGGGGGAAGTCCCGGTAGAGCAGGGCCAACCGGTCCAGGTCGCCGGCGGCGGCCGCCTCGGCCAGGGCGGGAAGCTGCTCGCCGACGGCCGGCAGGTGTTGCCGGAAGGCCTCGGCCAGCCGGGCGGCCCGGGCCACGAAGATACCGGCGTTCCAGAGAAACCGGCCCGCGGCCACCATCTCCGCGGCCCGCGCCGCGTCGGGCTTCTCCACGAACCGGGCCACCTGGTGCACCCCCGGCAGGCCTTCCAGTTGGGCCCCGAGTTCGATGTAGCCGAAGCCGGTCTCCGGCCGGTCGGGCCGCAGGCCCAGGGTGACGATGTAGCCGGCGGCCGCGGCGGCCACGGCGCGGTCCAGGGTGGCGATGAATCGCTCCCGGTCCGGGACGTAGTGGTCGGCGGGCATGATGGCCAGGACGGGGTCCTCGTACCGCCGGGCCAGCGCCGCGGCGGCCAGGGCCACGCAGGGGGCGGTGTCCATGCCAAAGGGCTCGACGATCAGCCTGTCGGCGGGGAGTTCCGGCAGCTCCTCCCGGACCAGGGGCACCATGGCCGAGGTGATGACCAGATGGACCCGGTCGGGACCCGCGAGGCCGGCGGCGCGGGCCACAGCCTGCCGGAGCAGGCTCTCCCCGCCCACCAGGTTGATGAAGGGCTTGGGACGCTCGGGGGTGCTCAGAGGCCAGAGGCGCTCCCCCCCACCTCCGGCCATGATCACCGCCAGCACGGCCGGGGACGCCGGGCTCGCGTGCGGTCCGTGGTTCGTCATCGCGGGCCACCTCCTCACCGGCGGCGGACCGGGACCCAGGGCGCCGGTGGTGTTCGGGTTCGCGCCCGGCGCGCCCCAAGTCCTGCCGGGCTGAGGGACCTGCCGGCTGGGCGCGACCTTTCATCAATTTAAAACAAAACAGGGCTCTGGTCTTTCCGAGCGCAGGATTTTACAGTATCTTGTTGTATAAGTTCCGACCAACCGAATAGCATCGCCGCTTATCCAGAGCCGGCGGAGGGACTGGTCCGATGAAGCCCGGCAACCGGCCGCGCGCCGCTCGGCGCGGCGGCAGCGGTGCCAACGCCTGCGGGGGTACCGGCGGGCCTCCGAGCGATGAGACGGCGGGTAGCGCGCGCTTGCCTACCGCCTCTCTCATCGGGGAGGCGGTTTTCATATTCTTGATGATCCTCGGCCCGCCGGGGCCGGGCGAAGGGACGGATGCCACGTGGGGCGGCGGGTACCCGTGCGGCTTCGCCACAAGCTTGAACGGGGGGCCTTCGTGGTGACGGTGGAGATCGATCCGCCGTCGGGTCCGCCCGGCGGCCGGGGCCGGCGCGGTCGCCCGGGGAACCTGACGCCTTCTGGCGGTTTTTGGCAGACGGAAGGGAATCTTGTCGCCGGGCGTCGAAGGCTCCCTGCGAGTGTGTTGAAATACTCGGGCCCGGAGGTTGCTTCGCATGCCCGACCCCGCACCTGCTCACGACGAGATCGACCTGTGGTCGTACCTGGAGATCCTGCTTCGCGGGAAGTGGCTAATCGCCCTGGTGACGGCGGTGGCCGTGGGAGCCGCCGCCGTGCTCAGCTTCTTCGTCCTGCCGCCGGTATACGAGGCCCGGGCGACGCTGCTGGTCTCAGCACCTCCTCGGGCGTCGGTTCCTGCCATTTTCTTCACCATCGGTTCCGGAGAGCCGATTGGGAGGGTCTCAGCACCTCCTGGGGCGTCGGTTCCTGCCATCCCCGGGCTGGAAAAGCTCAACGAAGTCCTGGCGGCCCTGGCCGAGACACCTTCGGTCGACCTGGACGGAATGGCGGCGCAACTCACTTCCCCGGCCATCCTGGCCCAGGTGGCCCAGCGGTTGAACCTGGCCGGCCCTCCGGAAAGCCTGGCGGGGCGGATCTCCGTTAGCCGTGCCCGCGGCGCCAACACCCTGGAGGTGGTGGTCACCGGCCAGGACCCGCGGGAGGCGGCCGCCATCGCCAACGCGGTGGCCGAGGCGTACGTGGAACTGATGGCCGAGCTCTCCCAGGCCAAGCTGAGGACCGCCGCCGGCATCCTTCAGGCCGCCATCCGGGACGAAGCGGCCAATCTGGAGCAGGCCCGGCTGAAGCTGACCGACTTTCTCCGCGCCGGGCCGGGACTTGAAGAACTTCGTGGCGAGTTCTCCCGCAAGGTGGACCTGCTCACGCAGTACAAGGCCCGCCTGATTTCCCTGCAGGTGGAGGTGGCGTCTGCCTCGGCCGAACTCGCGGCCCTCGAACGCGACCTGGCCGAGCAGCCCAAGCTTCTGACGGTCCAGCGTGCCCTGTTAGACGATCCGTTGCTGCATGCCGCCGAAGCCGAGCGGTCGGAGACGTCATCGTGGGCCGGTGCGGGCCTCACGGTCACGGCCGAGGAGGTCAACCCCGTCCACGTCGACCTGGCCCGTAGGGCCGCGCTGGTGCGGGCCCAGGTCCAGAAGCTCAGGGCGGAGCAGACGGCCATCAGCGGGGCGACGGCCCGGCTTGCGGGCGAGACGGAGGCTCTCCGCCTGGCGCTCACCGACCGGCAGGCGGAATATGACCTGCTGCAGCAACGGGTCGACCTGCACTCCGACATCCTCCGCACCCTGAGCGACCGCTACGAGGAGACCCGGGTGGCCCAGGCGGCGGCGGCCGAGGCGCTTCCCATCTCGGTGCTCCCCGCCGGTGTGCCTCGGGTGCCCGTCGGCCCCCGTAAGCTCCTCAACGTCACCGTCGCCGGGATGCTGGGCCTCATGGCCGGGGTGATGCTTGTCTTCCTCCGTTCCGGCTGGGAGGCGGCCCGCACTCGGCTGGCCGCAGCCCCCGCCGCCGCGAAGCCCGGTACCTGGGACCCGTAACCCCCCGCGCGCTCGGAGCCCGCGCGTCCCGGCTTCGGCGCCGGCGCAGGAGATGACGGGGCCCTGTAGAAGCTACATCCCGGTTCGACGCGGGCGGGTGGCAGTCGGACGGAAAGCGGCCCACCTTGCGGCCAACCCGGTCCGAAACCGGCATGCGGTGGCACGCGGCCCGGTGCCGGGCGCAGGAGCCCGGCGGCGGCTGGGACCTGCCCTGCCGGTTTCGGCTCGGCACCGACGGGCTCGTGCTTGAAGCCCTTGGCCGCCCCGGCATCCACGTCTGCTACGCCGACATCGAGCGGCTGGCCGCCGTTGAAGACGCCCTGCAGCTTGAACTCTACGACGGCCGCCGGTACGCCCTGCACCACCTGGGGCAGCGGCTGGCCGGCCTTTACGCCCACCTCGACGAACAGCGCCGCGTCCAGCTGGTCCGCCAGCTACCGTGGCTGGCAGGGAGTTGCCCCAAGGCCTTCCGCGGCGCCTACGCCCTTCTGGAGACGGGACCGCTGGTGGCCAACGGGGGCGCGCCGCCGCCGTGCGCCCCGGCCGACGTCGTGCTCTACGACACGGCGCTGGTGATCCTGCCCGAGACCGGTGACCCGTGCTGGCTGAGCTACGCCGACCTGGAGGAGTTGAGCCCCGGGCCCGGCGCCGGCTGCCTCGTCGTCCACTTCGACCTGGGGGACCAGCTGGTCCTCACCCTGCTGGGCGAGCGCTCTGGCGAACTGGCCGACGACCTGGCGGCGCGGGTCAGCGCCCTTGACCGCCGCACCGCCGAGGTCTTGCGGGAACACCTGCCGCCGAGGACCGCCGACTGGTGCTGCCGGCGGCTCGCCCGCCACCTGCGGCTGGGCAAGGCGGCCAACCGGGCGGCGGTGGAGGCCATCGCCCCCGACCTGTGGCCGTGCCTGGAGGCGGCCGTGCTCCGCCACCGGCTGGGGGGCGACCCCGACGCCGAGGCGGTCTTTGGTTACCTCCAGGAGCGCACCGCCCCCGAGTGGGCGTGTCTGGGCATCCGCGGCGCCTACCTGGAGGAGGGCGAGGTGCCCCGGCCGCTCTTCTGGTTCGCCATCGCGCTCCCGGCCCACAACTGCCTGGCGGTGGAGGTCACCAGCGATCCCGACCCGGCCACCTACTTCTTCCGGCTGAGTTCGCTGGCCGGGCCGGTGACCGACGGCGCCTTCGTGATGAGGCGGCTGCGCCAGCTCAACCGGGCCATGCGGCTGGTGGACTTCCGCCCCGAGGTCTTCGGTCTGGGTGACGACGCCCTGGCCGGCCACCGCTTTGCCCGCTACCGCCTGGCCCTGCGGAAGTATGCCTACGTCCGGCGGCTGAGGCGGGAGTTCCTGGGCCGGGCCCCTTACGCCCCCTGGCCCGCCCGCCGCCACGCGCTGGAGCGCCTCTTGGCCGAAGCCGCCGCCACGCCGTAGAAGCCGGGCCCCGCCGAACGGGGCACCCCTGCGGCGCCCCGCGGCCGGCCGCCCGGCGCCTTTCCCCGGCCTGGGAGCGGCGTCCTGCCGGGCCTCAGTCGTTGAACGGATACCGCCCCGCCAGCCGGAGCACTTCCAGCCCCACGTCCCCGATGACCCGCTTCACCTCGGCCTCCGTCTTGCGGCGGGCCGGCCAGTCGTCGGCGTTGGCCAGCCGCAGGACCAGGCGGGCCGTCTTGATGGCGTCCAGCTGGAGGTCCCGCAGGTTCACCTTGTCCAGGGTGTCGGCCCGGGTGTGGCCGTAGCCCCGGACTCCCGAACGCTCGTCCAGGTTGGCCACGGTGGCGCTGGGCACCCCGGCGGCCAGGAACGGGAAGCAGTCGGTGAAGAGCACCACGTGGTTGTCGACCAGTCCCGGCTCGTTCAGCCGCGAGAGCAGGCCGCGGAAGTAGGGGATGAGTTCCGGCCAGCCCTGGACGGCGAGGTCCCGGGCCCAGCCGCTGCCGGCGCCGTCCAGGTTCAGCATGAACCGGACCCGGTCCAGTTCGTCCCGGTGCCCGGCCACGTAGTTGAAGGAGCCCTGGAGCCCCACTTCCTCCAGGGCGAAGCAGACGAAGCGCACGGTGCAGCCAAGGGCGTCCTTGTGCCTGGCCAGCGCCCGGGCCGCCTCCATGACCACCGCCGCGCCCGCCCCGTCGTCGAGCGCGCCGGCGGCGATGTCGTGGCCGTCGAAGTGGGCCTCGACCACCACCATGGTATCCGGGTCGGTGCGGCCGCGGAACTCGCCCACCACGTTCCACGAGGTGGCCTGGGGGTCAAACGTGTTTTCGACCCTGATCCGGACCCGGACGGGGCCGTCGCGGCCCAGGCGCCGCAGCTCTTCCCCCACTTCCCGGGACACGCTGACGGCCGGCGCTTCCAGCGGCCGGTCGTGCCGGGTCGAGCCCGTCTCGGGCAGGAGTCCGGGCTCGTAGCGCATGAAGATGACGCCCACGGCCCCCGCCTCCAGTGCCCGGCCCAGCTTCTCCTTGCGGTGGATGGGCCGGTGGAAGTAGGCGGGCGACTTGGTGTTGACCATAACCACCTTGCCGGGGATCTGGTCGCGGGCGGCGGCGAACTCGTCGGGCGTGCCGAAGCCTACGTATATGAGTTCGCCCTCGCACCGGCCGGTGGCCACGTGGGGCAGGCTGATGCAGTCGTAGGTCCGGGCCGCCGGGCTCAGTAACTCCAGGCCGGCGGTGCCCCTGGTCCAGCCCAGGTGCCGGAAGGGCTCGCGGGCCACGCGGTCCACGCCGTACGCCTCGAAGGTGGCGGCCATGAACTCCACCGCCCGCCGCTCGCTCTCGCTGCCGCCCCAGCGGCTGCCGAAATCGCAGAGGGCTTCCAGTACGTTCATGGCCTGCCGGGAAGTCCAGATCTCGCCCACCACGTCGCGATCGATGGCTGTCAGGTCGGCCGGCAAAGCGGGCACCTCCGGGTGGTGCTTCTCGCCGCCGGCCGCCACTTCCTGTGGCCCCGGTGGGCGCGCCGGCCAGCCTTCGCCGTCTGCACCACCACCCGGTGCGAGGGGCCCCTGCTCGGTGGCCATCAACGGTGGCGCCTCCCGGGCCTCCCTCACCGCGTCGGCCTGGCCGGGCCTGCCTTGCAGGGGGACGTGGACGTTGGCCCGCAGCGCGGCTTCCAGGCTGCCGACGGTCGGAGCGGCGGCCACCGCCAGTAGGCTGTGGTCGGTCCCGGCCCGCGGCGGACCGGCGGCGGGCTCCCGGATGGGCGCCGGGGGCAGGGGTCCCCGTCCGCGCAACCGCGCCGACCTCGAACATAGTTGACGCCAGCTGCTCCGGGTCAACCCGCTTTGCGCACTGCAGTGCACATTTTCGCGGCAGGCCGGGCTAAAGAGAGTCTGAATCCTTTCGATCACAGAATTGTGGGCCCAGGAATGCTCGTGACTCGGTGGGCCGGATCGCCGCAGCGGGAGGCTCAAGCGCTTCGCAGCGCGCACCTGGCATTTGTCGCGGACTACGCTTACCGGGAGGTTAGAGCATGACCGACCGGTCCCGGCGCGCCGAAGCCCGGCGCCGGACCGCCGCCCGCTTCTCCATTGCCTACCGCCCGCCGGACCTCCTGCTCACCGTGTACCCGCCCGCGGGGCAAGGGGTTCAGGTGGGCGCCGACGAGGTGCGGCGCGCTCTCGCCGCCCTCGGCGCGACCGGCCGTCGGGACGACGCGATCGACGCCGCCGTCGAACGGGGCGACGGCGTTCCGGTGCCCGTAGCGGTGCTGGCCGAACGGACACCGGCCCTGCTGTCGGCCGTCCTGGTGACCGTGAGCCCCGATGGAATGACGTGTGAAGCCGCGATCACCGACCGGTTTCCCTGGTTTGAATGGACCGCCGAAGACGTGGCCGCGGCGCTGCGCGGTGCGGGCGTGGTCCACGGACTTCTCCCGGAAGGGCTGGCTGCCGCGGCCACCCCGCCATACCGCCCGGCGGTGGTGGCCCGGGGCGAACCGCCGCGCGCCGGGCAAGACGCCCGGGTGGAATACGCGGTCCCGATGACCCCTCTGACGCGGCCGGCCGAGGACGAACAGGGGCGGGTGGACTTCAAGCAATTGCTTGTGATTTCTCAGGTCAGGCCCGGCGACCTTCTGGCGCTGAAGGTCCCGGCCGAGCCGGGCTTACCCGGCCGGGACGTCTACGGCCGTGAGGCTCCGGCCCCGGCTCCCAGGGACGTGCCGCTCGTGGCCGGGTTCAACACCCGGCTGGACGCGGAGGGCCGGCTGGTGGCCACGGCGGTCGGACAGCCGATGGCCCGCCGGGACGGGATCGCGGTGTTGCCCGTCTTCCGCGTGGACGGCGACGTGGGGAGCGACACCGGCAACGTCCGGTTCGAGGGGACCGTGGTCGTAGGCGGGTCTGTGCGGGCCGGTTACGCCGTCAAGGCGGGGGGCGACCTGGTCGTCAGGGGCAACATCGAGGCCGCCCGCTGCATCGCCGGAGGCTCCGTCAGGGTGACCGGTGGCATTCTTGGCGTGGTGGACGCCGAGGGATCCGTGATGGCGCGACTGATCGAAAACGCCACGGTGTCGGCCGGCGCCGACGTCGTGGCCGGGGCGATCCTGCACAGCCAGGTGAGGGCGGCGGGCCGGGTCGTGGCCCTGGCCGGGCGGGGCCGGATCGTCGGGGGTCTGGTCAGGGCGGGGACCACGGTGGACGCCAGGCGGCTTGGTAGCGTGGCCGGGACGCGCACCGTGGTCGAAGCCGGGCTGAACGCGGCGGTGGCGTCGCGCTACGAAAGTACCGAACGCCTGGGAGCCCTGGTCAGGAAGGCCGAGAGTCGCCTTCAGGCCAGACTGGCGGGGCGCGGAGCTGACGGCCCCGAGGCACGGGACCGGCAGGCGCTGGAGGCGCAGCTGAAGGTGCTCCGGGCCCAGGCCGAAAGTCTCGGGCGCGAAATGGGCCGCCTGGAACAGGCCCGCTGGAGCCAGAACGGGCGCGTGACCGTGCGGGGGACCGTTTACCCGGGCGTGGTCGTCAAGGTGGCCGGCCTCGCGTGGACCGCCACCGAATCGGTGGCGGGGCTGATCCTGACCGCCGGCGAGGGCGAGGTACGGGTGAGGGCGCTCAGGTGAAGGGCGACAGATTGCCAGGACTGGGGGACTTGACGTGCGGGTCGTTCAGGTTGAGCACCTGACACCGGAGATGCGGCTCGGTCTGAGCATACGGCTCGCCAACGGGCTCCGGCTGGCCGCCATGGGTCAGCCGGGCGATCCTGAACTGGTTCAACGGCTGCGTGACCACGGGGTCCGCGTGGTTTACGTCCAGGGCGGCGAAACCGGCGATCCGGCCGACCTGGAGCCGCGCGTGGCCCTGGAGACCTGGTCGGAGGCGGTGACCGGCCTGGCCCGGGTGGCCGGCGAACTCCACCGGGCGGAAGTGTTCCGCCCGGGCGCGCTTGATGCCGGTCACCGCGGCGCCAGGTCGCTGCTGCTCGCCCAGCGCCGGGCCCGGGGGGTGCTGGCCGCCCTCACCCGGCTGCGGGCCCTCAACAGCCACGTTCTGGACCACTCGCTCCGGGTCATGATCATCTCCCTGATGGTGGGCCAGGCCCTCGGCTGGGGGCGCCAGCAGCTTCGGAGTCTGGGGCTGGGGGGTCTGCTGCACGACGTGGGCCACAGCCTCGTCCCGGCGGAGCTCCACGACAACCCGGGCGCGTGGAGTGACGACGAGTTCAAGGCCATGCAGGCTCACACGAAGCTTGGCGCGGATCTCCTGGCCGAACTGGGACTCGGCCGGCCCGTGGTCCGGGCGGGGCTGCAGCACCACGAGCGCTGGAACGGCACCGGGTACCTGGAGGGCCTGGCCGGCCCCGGGATTCACCCGTGTGCCCGGGTGGTCACGGTGGCCGACGCTTTTGACGCCCTGATCCACGACCGGCCGTACCGGCCGGCCTTCGCCCCCCGGGAAGCTCTGGAGCTGACCATGGCGGAGCGCGGCCGGGGCTATGATCCCGCCGTGGTCGACGCGTTGTTGCGCTGCGTGCGGCTCTATCCCGTGGGCTCCGTGGTGTTGCTCAATGTCGGTGCGCTCGCCGTGGTCTCCGGCGAGAACGACGGCGAGCCCACCAGGCCCGTGGTGCGCCTGCTGGGATCGGCCTCCGGAGCCGAGGAGACCGTCGACCTGCGGCACAAGGCCGGGTGGTACGTGCTGAACGTGGTGCGGCGGGTCCCGGTCAGTCGTTGAAGGGGTAGCGCCCGGGTCCGCCCCGTCCGGCCTTGCCCAGCGCTGTTCGTTGGCCGACTTTGTGCCAAATTGTAGGAAATCGCCCTTGCCCCGTCGAATGACAGAGCGCGGAGGGACGGGCTTCGGGAGCCAGCCCGGGGGGAGTGATGTTCCAGGAAGTGGGTAGTCCGCGTGGCTGTTGGAGACTCGCGCAGGGCAGACGGCTGCGATAGGGATCCGTGCGATATAGAGCAGGGAGGTGAGGATTTGTCCAGCGGACGTATGGCTAAGCGATTGGTCTCCTTGATCTTGCTGGTGGCGTTCGTGGCGGCGCTGCCGATGGCCGCCGCCGCCCAGACAGTCCGCCGGGGAGCCTGGGTGGACGAGGTCGTGGCGGTCGAGGAGCGCGACTCCGCCGCGGCGATCACCCGGCTCGAAGCCGGCGACATCCAGGTTTTTGCCAGCGGGCTTGCGTCCCCGGACCTGTTCCGCCGGGTGACGGCCTCTGCGGTACTGGGTTACGAGCGGGCCTACGGGCTGTTCACGGAACTGACCTTCAACCCCGCCGGCCCGGACCTGCCGGACGGGCGGCTGAACCCCTTCGCCGTCCCCGCGCTCCGCGAAGCCATGAACTGGCTGGTGGACCGGGACTACATCGTCAAGGAGATCCACGGCGGCCTGGCGGCGGCGCGCTACCTGCCCATCAACACGGCGTTCCCCGACTACGCCCGCCTGGCGGACGTGGCCCGGGTGCTCGAGCGCAGGTACGCCCACGATCCCGCCCGGGCCCGTCAGGTCTTCGACGCGGAGATGGGTAAGCTGGGTGCCACGCGGGTCGGCGGCAAGTGGCAGTACAAGGGCAAGCCCGTTGAGATCACCGTGTTGATCCGCACCGAGGACGAGCGCCGCCAGATCGGCGACTACGTGGCCGGCCTCCTGGAGGGGCTGGGCTTCACCGTGGAGCGCCGGTACGCGACGGCGGCCGAGGCCTCGCCCCTGTGGTACAGCGGCAAGCCGGAGGAGGGGAAGTGGCACGTCTACACCGGCGGCTGGATCTCCACCGTCATCAGCCGCGACCAGGCCGCCAACTTCGACTACTTCTATACCAAGCGGGGGCTGCCGTCGCCGCTGTGGCAGGCGTACAAGCCGGCGGCCGAGTTCGACACGGTCTCTGAGCGGCTGGGCCGGCGCGAATTCGCCTCCATGGACGAGCGCAAGGAACTGTTCGCCAAGGCCCTTGAACTGGCCATGAAGGACTCGGTCCGCGTCTGGCTCGTCGAGCGGGTGAGCTTCTACCCCCGCCGGCAGGAGGTCCGGCTGGCGGCCGACCTGGCCGGGGGCATCGCCGGCGCCTACCTCTGGCCGCACACCATCCGCGTGGGCGACCAGGTGGGCGGGACGCTGCGCATCGCCCAGCCCAGCATGCTGACGGAGCCCTGGAACCCCATCGCCGGCAGCAACTGGATCTTCGACATGATGATGATCCGGGCCACCGCCGACTACCCCACCATGTTTGACCCCCACACCGGGCTGCACTGGCCGCAGCGGCTGGAGCGGGCCGAGGTCTACATCAAGCAGGGGTTGCCGGTGGGCCGCACCCTCGACTGGGTGAGCCTGACCTTCGTGACCGAGAACAAGGTGCCCGAGAGCGCCTGGGTCGACTGGGACGCCAAGGCCCAGCGGTTCATCACCGTCGGCGAGAAGCACCCCCAGGGGCTGACGGCTAACCGGAAGGTCGTGGTCCGCTACCCGCGGGAGCTCTTCCGCGAGGTCAGGTGGCACGACGGCAGCCTGTTCTCCGTGGCCGACGTCGTGATGTCCATCATCATGACCTTCGACCGGGCCAAGGAAGACAGCGCCATCTTCGACCCGGCGGCGAAGCCGGCCTTCGACAGCTTCCAGCGGCACTTCCGGGGCGTGCGCATCACGTCCTTTGACCCGCTGGTCATCGAGTACTACAGCGACCTCTACTATCTGGACGCGGAGTGGAACGCCTTCACCGCCGCCTGGTTCGCCTGGCCGTACTACGCCCAGGGCCCCGCGCCCTGGCAGGTGATGGCGCTCGGGATCTTCGCCGAGCGCAACAAGCAGCTGGCGTTTTCCTCGGCCCAGGCCAAGAAGCTCGACGTGGAGTGGATGAACCTGATCGCCGGCCCCAGCCTGCGGATCCTCAGCAGCCAGCTGGGAATGGCGCTCAACCAGCGGTACATCCCCTACGAGCCCACCATGCGCCTGTTCATCAGCCGGCGCGAGGCGCTGACCCGCTGGCTGAACCTGAACCGGTGGTACTGGAACATGGGCCACTTCTGGGTGGGGAACGGGCCCTTCTTCCTGGAGAAGGTCTTCCCCGTGGAGAAGGTCGTGCAGCTCAGGCGATTCGCCGACTTCCCCGACCCGGCGGACAAGTGGGCGCGCTTCCAGGCGCCGCTGGTGGCGTCGGCCGACGTGAGTGGTCCCGCCCGCGTGACCGCCGGCCAGGCAGCCACCTTCGACGTGCGGGTCAACCACCCGCTGGGCGCCTACGCCGTGCGCGACATGCAGGAAGTGAAGTTCCTGCTGTTCGACGCCCGGGGTGAACTGGCCCTGCAGGGGCCGGCCACCGCCGTGCGTGACGGGCTGTGGCGGGTCAGCCTCACCGGCACCCAGACAGGGCAATTGCCCGCCGGCGCCACCCGGCTGGAGGTCGTGGTCGTGCCCAAGCTGGTGAGCATCCCGACCTTCGCCTCGCTGGACGTCGTCGTCGGCAAGTAGAGAGGACTTGGCCAGCGACCGGTAGAAAGGCTGAGGGGGCGCGGGGCTGGCCCCGCGCCCCCTTGCTGCCAGAGGTCTGGCGTTGGGGTGAGAACAGGACGTGGCCGTCGCGCCGCCGGTAGCGGTACCCAGGGTCGAGGCGGCCAGGGCTGCCGGAAGCACCCTGGCCAGGGTCGCGAAGTATGCCGTCGTACGGTTGGTGGCCCTGCTCATCACCGTGGTGGTGGGCGTCTACCTGACCATCCTCGTCGCCAACATGGGTGGTTACGTGGACCAGCTCCGCCGGGCCCAGATCCGCGAGGGCGTCGGCCTGATGGCCCTGGCCGACCCCGAGTGGGCCATGCTCACCGACCAGGACCGCCGCGAGCGCATCGAGCGGCTGGTGGCCCTGGAGGAAGAACGCCTGGGGCTGGGACAGCCTTTCCTGGTGCGGAGCTTCACCTATCTGGCCAACGCCCTCACCCTGAACCTGGGCCGGGCCGAGCAGATCATGAGCGACAGCGGGTCCCGGCAGGTGCGGCTGATTCTCCTGGAACGCCTGCCCGCCACCCTGTACCTCTTCGCCACCGGCCAGTTGCTGCTGTTCTTTGCCTCCATTTTCGTCGCGCTGCACCTGTCGCAGCGCTACGGGAGTTTTCTCGACCGGCTGATGGTGGCCCTGGCGCCCACCTCGGCGGCCCCGGGCTGGTTCTACGGCATCTTCCTGATCCTCATCTTTGCCGGGCTGCTGCGGGTGCTCCCCTTCGGGGGCATGGTGGCGACCCCGCCACCCCCCGACAAGCTGGGGTATGCTCTGAGCCTGTTGAAGCACCTGATCCTGCCGGTCACCGCCATCGTCATCAGCGCCATCTTCCTCCAGGTGTATTACTGGCGGACCTTCTTCCTCATCTATTCCAGGGAGGACTACGTGGAAATGGCCAAGGCCAAGGGCCTCCCCTCCACGCTCATCGAGCGGCGCTACATCCTGAGGCCCACCCTGCCAGCCATCGTCACCAGCTTCGCGCTGACACTCATCGGCCTCTGGACCGGCGCCATCGTGCTGGAGACCATCTTCAACTGGCCGGGCCTGGGCCGGCTGCTCTACCGGGCCATCGGGGCCTACGACACCCCGGTCATCGTGGGGTCGGTGGTGATCTACGCCTACCTCCTCGCCCTGACCGTGTTCGTACTCGACATCCTGTACGCCATTCTGGACCCCCGGGTCAGGGTTGAGGGGCGGAGCACATGAAGGCCTGGCGGGCCCGGCTGCGGGAACTCCGGCGCTACCCCTCGGCCATCGCGGGGCTGACCCTCATCGCCCTCCTGGTGCTGCTGGCCGTCTACGCGATGGTCGCCATACCCTACCGGGAGGCGGTCCGGCTCTGGCAGGGGGGGGAGGGGGTCTGGACCGACAATCCCCGGCTGGCCATGCCCCGGTGGATCAACCTCTTCACCAGGACCGACCTTCCGCCGACCCTGGTCCTGGACAGCGCCGGTGATCCCGAGGTCAAGAAACGGGTGGAACGCGGGGACGGGGACGTCGACGTCACCGTCTCCCTGGCCTTTGACTATACGTATGACGCGTTCCCCAACGAACTGAGCATCTTTCTCACCGCCGACTTCAAGGAACTGAGCCCCTTCGCCACCCTCATCTGGCGGGCGCCCGACGGCAGGGAGGTCGTGCTGCAGCGGCGTTCGGTCAGGGCCAGCGAGATCTACCGGGTCTCCCAGGACGCCGACCTGACGATGAGGCTCGGGGGACGCAAGCCCGAGGTGGGCCTCTTCGCCAGGCCGCTCACGGAGCCGCCGCGGCCCCTCAAGGGCCGTTACGAATTGCTGGTGGAGGGCATCCTCTTCGAGCCCGAAGCCGAACTCGACGCCAAGCTGGTCGTGTACGGCCAGGTGCACGGCCTGGCCGGCACCGACCACCTGCGGCGGGACATCACGGTGGCGCTCTTGTGGGGCACGCCCCTGGCCCTCAGCTTCGGGCTACTGGCGGCCATCGGCTCCACCCTGAGCACCTTGATCCTGGCCGCCATCGGCGTCTGGTACGGGCGCTGGGTGGACGGCCTGTTCCAGCGGATCACCGAGGTCAACCTGATCCTGCCCGTGCTGCCCATCCTCATCATGGTGGGCATCCTGTATTCGCGGAGCATCTGGGTGATGCTGGGAGTGGTCATCCTCCTGGGGGTGTTCAGCGCCTCCATCAAGGTCTACCGGGCCATGTTCCTGCAGATCAAGGAGGCGCCCTACGTCGAGGCGGCCCGGGCCTACGGCGCCGGCAACCTGCGGATCGTCTTTCTCTACCTGGTCCCGCGGGTGATCCCCATCCTCGTGCCTCAGTTCGTGGTCCTGATCCCCGCCTTTGTCTTCCTGGAGGCCACCCTGGCCGTCCTGGGGCTAGGCGACCCGATCATGCCCACCTGGGGCAAGGTGCTGGACGACGCCTACCGCAACGGGGCGCTGTACATGGGCCACTACTACTGGGTTCTGGCTCCCTCGGTCCTCCTGATCGTGACCGGGCTCGGTTTCGCCATGCTGGGCTTCGCCCTTGACCGGGTGTTCAACCCGAGGCTGAGGGAACAGTGATGGAACAGCTACTGCGCGTCGACGACCTGCGCCTTTACTTCCGGACCCGGAGCGGTGCCGTCCAGGCGGTGGACGGGGTGACCCTGGACCTGCCCCGCGGCCTGACGCTGGCGGTCATCGGCGAGTCCGGGTGTGGCAAGACGTCGCTGGCCAAGGCCATTCTGAGGCTTCTCCCCCGCAACGTGCAGACCTACACCGGCAGGGTCTACCTGAACGGCAGCGACGTGATGCGATTCGATGAGGAGCGCTTCCGGCGGGAGGTCCGCTGGACCCGCCTGGCGCTCGTACCCCAGGCAGCCATGAACGCCCTCAACCCGGTGATCCGCGTAGGCGAGCAGGTGGCCGAGCCTCTGCTCCTGCACCGCCGGGCGGGCAGCGCGAACGAGGCCCTGAAGCGGGCCCGCAAAGCCTTTTCCCTCGTCGGGGTGCCGGCCGACTTCCTGCACCGGTATGCCTTCGAGCTGTCGGGGGGCATGCGGCAGCGGGTGGCCATCGCGATGGCCCTGGTCACCGAGCCCGACCTGGTGGTGCTGGACGAGCCCACCAGCGCTCTGGACGTGCTGACCCAGGCCAACCTGATGAACGTGCTGAAGGGCATCAAGAGGGAGTCCGCCATCAGCTTCGTGCTGATCACCCACGACATCGCCACTTCCAGCGAGCTGGCCGACCGGGTGGCGGTGATGTACGCGGGACAGCTCGTGGAGATCGCCGACGCCAAGCACTTCTACAAGAACCCGCTCCACCCTTACTCGCGGAAGCTCATGGCCAGCGTGCCCACCCTGCGGGAGGACAAGAAGCTGGAGTTCATCCCCGGCCAGCCACCCAGCCTCGTCAACCCGCCCACGGGCTGCCGGTTCAAGGACCGCTGCCCGCTACGGTTCGAGCGGTGCGATGAGGAGCCGCCGCTGCTAGAGACCGAGGACGGACGCCAGGTGAGGTGCTGGCTCCATGAGTGAGGCGAGCAACGGTCAGGTCCTGCTCTCGGT
>DYFQ01000043.1:23376-23783 GCA_020725105.1 Symbiobacterium thermophilum | reverse complement strand
GTGGCCGAGATAGTCCTGGACGATCACATGCAGACCTGCGTCCTTGAGGTAGTTCAAGACGACGATCGTAGCCGGGAGATCCTGTCACGGCTCAAGCACGCCGTCACCAATTACCTGCGATAGCGACAAGGCCAATTAAGTAGGGCCGCGGCACGAGGAAGTCCCACTTCCGTGTCGAACGGGGGCGCAGACTGGCAGTTACTGGGGGCGTGCCATGCGTTACCGGCCGCGGTGGGCGGCGGTGGCTCTGCTCGGGGCCGCCGTTTTTCTCCCCTGGCTCCTCGGGCGGGCGGGCTTTCCCGAGGCGCGATGGCTCCCCGTGAACTTCGTGGTGCTGGTGGCCGGCCTCGGCCTGGGCTGGCTGCCGGGCCTGGTGGTCGGGGTTCTGGCGCCGCCGGCCCGCTACC
>DYFQ01000043.1:15310-23366 GCA_020725105.1 Symbiobacterium thermophilum | reverse complement strand
TGCTCACCGGCCACCTGCCCGCCCTGGCCCCGCTCGAGCCCCTGCGGTCGCTGGAACTGGGCGTGTACGGCCTGGTGGCCGGCGCCGGCCGCGGGCTGGGGCTTGGTCCGTGGGCGGCCACCGCCGCCGCCGTGGTGCTGGGCCGGCTGGCCCTGGCCGGTGCCCTGTGGCTGACCGGACCCGACTTTGCGGCCGGAGCGCCCCTGGCCTACGTGGGGCGTACGGCCCTCGAGGCCTGGCCCGGGCTTGTCGTCCAGTTACTCCTGGCACCGCCGGTGGCCGGCTGGCTCGACGCCTGGGCGCGCGGGCGCTCCCGGGCCTGGCGCCGCGGGGTCTTCCGGCGGCGTCCCCGCCGCCGGCCATGGCCGGGATGATGCTCACCTCGTCGCCGTCGCCGAGTGGCGTCCGCGCGCCCTGCAGCGTCCGGACCTCCTGCCGGTTCACGTAGACCAGGACGAAGCGGCGGATCTCGCCGTCGCCGTCCAGCACCCGGGCGCTGAGCCCGGGATAGTCGGCGTCGAGGGCTTCCAGGAGCGCCTGCACGGTGTCCCCCGTGGCCTCAAGCTCCGCCCGCCCCCCCGTGACGGTGCGCAGCGGCGACGAGATGCGAACCCGAACTCCCACCGGTTGGGAACCCCCTTCCACGTTGGTACCGCGTCCACCGGCTCGAGCCTGCCCCGCGGCAGGCCTCAGGCGGTCTTGCGCCGCCCCCCGGAAAGCGCCGCCTCGAACGCTTCCAGGCTGGGCTCGATGGCGAGCCACCCGTCCCCCGGGCTCCGACCGCCGGCGGCCGCCGGTTCGAGGGCCTCCAGGGTCTTGTAGCCGTTGCCGGTGATGTAGGCCACCGTCAGTTCGTCGCGGCCGATCCGGCCCGACTCCGCCAGCTTCTTCAAGACCGCCACCGTCACGCCGCCCGCCGTCTCGGTGAAGATGCCCTCGGTCTCGGCCAGGAGCCGGATGCCTTCCACGATCTCGGCGTCGGTGGCCACCTCGGCCTGGCCGCCGGTAGACCTGATGAGTTCCAGGGCGAACGGGCCGTCGGCCGGGTTGCCGATGGCCAGGGACCTGGCGATGGTGTCGGGACGGACCGGGGTGATCCAGCGGGCACCCGACTTGAAGGCGTTCGCCACCGGAGCGCAGCCGGCCGCCTGGGCCCCGGAGACCCTCGTGGCCACCCGCTCGATGAGCCCCAGGGCCTCCCACTCCTTCAGGCCCTTGTGGATCTTGGTGATGACCGAGCCGCCCGCGATGGGCACCACCACGTGGTCCGGGGCCCGCCAGCCCAGTTGCTCGGCGGTCTCGTAACCCAGGGTCTTCGATCCCTCGCTGTAGAAGGCCCGAAGGTTGACGTTGACAAAGGCCCAGCCGAACCGGTCCTGGACCTCCACGGCCAGGCGGTTCACCTCGTCGTAGGTCCCGTCCACCGCCACCAGGGTCGGGTTGTACACGGCGGTGCCCAGGAGCTTGGCCCGCTCCAGGTCGGCGGGGACGAAGATGTAGCACTCAAGTCCCGCGCGGGCGGCGTGGGCGGCCAGCGACGCCGCCAGGTTGCCCGTGGAAGCACAGGCCACCGTGTCGAAGCCGAAGGCCCGGGCGGCGCCCACGGCCACCGAGACCACCCGGTCCTTGAAGGAATAGGTGGGGTTGACGGCGTCGTTCTTCAGGTACAGCCGCCGCAGGCCCAGCCGCTCGCCCAGCCTGGGAGCGGGGAGCAGCGGGGTGAAGCCGGTCCCCAGGTCCACGGGGGGAGTTTCCCCGAAGCCGGGCAGGAAGTCACCGTAGCGCCAGAGGGTGGGCGGTCCGGCGGTAATCCTTGCCCGCAGGCCGTCAGGCCCCAGGTCCCTCAGGTGGTCCCACCGGTAGGTCACCTCCAGCGGCCCGAAACACGCCTCGCACACGTACCGCGGGCCGGCCGGGTAGCGCGCCCCGCACTCGCGGCAAACCAGTCCGTCAACCACACGTGGCCCTCCCTTCGAAAACGAAAAGTCCTCTCCCGCAGGGAAGAGGACGTGCCACGCACCTGAGTCCCCTCTTATCTGCCGGGATGATCCCGCCGGAATTGGCACCGCCACCGCGCCTGCCCGACCGAATGAGGCCGGGCGCCACAGCCGGTTGCCCAGGGGTCATCGGGCCGGTCCCTCGCCCTATCTGGATAAGAGGCCATTCCAGCCAGCTATGGAATTTTGAGATAGAGTCTATCAGCGCCGCCGCCGGCCGTCAAGGCCCCGGGCCGGCGACTGTCACGGGGCGTCACCCGAGGGGGGCGCCGTCAGTCGGCGGCCGCCCGGGCCTGCCGCCGGGCGCCCTGGAACCGGAACAGGCCGGCCGTGACCAGGTAGACGCCGATCCCGATCCCGACCGTCGCCACCAGGCTGTGCAGCGACAGGGCCGGCAGGCCGCTGGCGATGTTCCCGATGTTGCAGCCGGGGGCCACCCGGGAGCCGAAGGCCATGAGAAAGCCCCCCGCGACGGCGTTGGGCAGCCTGGCCGCCCGTGGCAGGCGGAGCCTGAAGGTCCCGCCGAGCCAGGCGGCTACCGCCGCGCCAACCACCATGGCCAGGATGAGGACCTCCCACGGCCCGGCCACGAGGCCCGGGTATCCCCGGAAGATGCTGGCGAAGTAAGCGTTGCCGGCGACGGCCCCCTCTCCCGCCACGGCCCGGACCGCCAGCGCCGTCAGCCTGGCCTCGGGGGTGGTGATGCCCCAGACGGACATGGTGACGAACTGCAGGACCATGGTGAGGCCCAGGAGGAAGCCCACCACCCTGGTGTCCCAGCGGGGCGCCCGCAGCAGCCGGCCGGGGGGGCCCCGGAACGAGGCCGTCGCCTCCCGCCATCCGGCCGCCAGGCCGGTCCGGCCGACCTTCAGCCACAGCACCAGGCCGATGGCGGCGAAGACGGCAAGCCCGGTGACCACGGGCGGCCAGGGCAACACCCGGTACAGGGTGACGGGCCCGCTCAGGCGCAGCGGCTCCAGCACGTAACGCAGTAGCCAGGGGTCGTACAGCCAGGCAAAGGTGAAGTAGCCGAGGCCCATGGCGGCCAGCGTGATCCAGAACTGGACGTAACCCATGCCGCAGCGGTACAGGGTGCCCGAGGCGCAACCCCCGGCCACGGCCATCCCCAGGCCGAAGAGCACGCCCCCCAGCAGCGAGTTCCAGCCCACGGCGGGCACCCAGAGGCGGTCCAGCGGCGCCCAGCCCAGGGAGACGGCCAGCGACCAGCCGACCAGGGCCGTCAGCACCATGACGAGGATGCCGCGGGCGACGGCGGTGTAGCGAAAGCTGAACCAGTCCCGAAACGCGGAGACGAAGCAGAAGTCGCCCTTCTGTAGCAGGAAGCCGTAGGCGAAGCCGAACCCGGCCCCCAGGAGCAAAAGGGTCTCCCAGCTCACATCAGGCACCCCCTGTCAGCAGACCCTGCCGCCCACCGCCGCTGCCGCGGCGGCCCGGACTACAGCCGTTTCATGTAGATCCGGTAAACCCCGCCCCGGCCGGTGATGCCGAGCACCCGGGCCAGCCCGCTCCGCCGGACGGCAAAGGGCACCGTCTGGGTGGACATGGAGTGGTCGGTCAGCTGGACCAGGATGGAGCCCGGCGCCAGCTCCTTGAGGGCATCGAGGGCCTGCTTGACCGGATAGGGACACACCTCGCCGGTGGAGTCCAGCACGCGGTCGGGTCGCAGACGTTGCAGCTGTTCCGGCGCCAGTTCGCCCGGAACGGGTTCGCCCGGGGCGAGTTGGTCCGGAACAAGGTCGCCTGGCGCCCGCGGGGCGGAGGGTTGCATCGCCACACCTCCCATGATAAATCCGAGTTGTGAGATAAGCCTACTCACTTTTGCCTTTGGCCCCAATGGTACCGGGGCGCGCTCGCCATGTCAAGCGGGCGCGACCCTACACGGTAAACGACTCAAGTCTGCGCGGCGGCAGGAGATTGCCCGCCGGTGCCTAATCCTCGATCGGACCCGCCGTCGAGCGGTCCGCAACTGAACAGCGACCTTCGGGGCAGGGTGCGGGACGGTTGACCGTCCTCATTCCCGACCGGCGGTAATCCCCCGCCCGGCACTCAGCGGCAGGGGGCGAGCCCGTCAGCCTCAGCGGTGGATTCCGGTGAGATTCCGGAGCCGACGGTAAAGTCCGAGTGGGCGAAGGTGGTCACGGAGGGGAGCCGGCGTCCCGGCCGCGGCCCCCCGTAATGGACACCTTGGCTCACTTGACGCACCCGCCCACCCGACGAGGGCGGGTTCCGGTTTTCAGAGGAGGGGGAGCGATGTCCATGCGGGGCGGCACGAGGCGGCTGGTGGTCACGGCCATGTTCGTGGCCCTGACCACGCTGGGCACCATGTTTCTGGGCATCCGGGGCACCACGGGTTACTACCACCTGGGCGACGGCATCTTCTACGCCGCGGCCATGCTGCTGGGTCCGGTGCCGGGCGCGGTGGCGGGCGGCCTGGGCGGCGCCATCGCCGACCTTCTGGGCGGCTACCCGGTCTGGGCCCCCTGGACCCTGGTGATCAAGGGAGCCACGGGCCTGGTGATCGGGAGCCTGGCCGCCGGGGAGGCGGCGCTGGGGCGGCGGCTGGCCGGCCTGGTGCTGGGCGCCCTGATCACGGTGGTGGGCTACGCCGTGGCCACCACCATCCTGTACGGCTGGGCCGCGGCGGTGGTGGAGATCTGGGGCACCGGCCTCCAGACCGTGCTGGGGATCGCGGTGGCCCTGGCGCTACGGCCGTTACTCGCCCGGACGCTGGACGACGGCACGGGTGCCGCGGGCGCCGGGGGCTAGGGCCTCAAGGGCCGGGGCGCCGCGCTTGAGCTCATCGGGGACCAGGCCTGAGGTCCCAGCGCTCGGCAGCTGGATGACCGGAGGCTTCTGGAGGACGCCGTGACAAACGTGATTATCCGCGGCTACGAGGCGGACGACCTGGAGGCCTGTCGTGAGCTGTGGGCCCAGCTCGTCGCCTGGCACCGGGCCCTTTACCAGGATCCCGGCATCGGTGGCCCCGATCCCGGGCGGCACTTCGACGTCCACCTGGCCCGGGTGGGGCCGGACCACATTTGGGTGGCCGAGGTCGGCGGCCAGGTGGCCGGCCTTGCCGGGCTCATCCGTGACGGAGCCCAGGCGGAACTGGAGCCCCTGGTGGTGGGCGAAGACTTCCGCGGCCGCGGCATCGGCCGGCGGCTCACCGAGGTCGTGGTCGCGGCGGCGAGAGAAAGCGGCGTCCGCATCCTCACGGTCCGGCCGACGGCCCGTAACGAGCCGGCCGTCCGGTTCTTTCACGCCGCCGGCTTCGACCTCCTGGGCCAGCTCGAGTTGTTCATGGACTTGCGGCCGGGAGGCGAGACGCGGTGGCGGCCGGGAGAGCGGCTGGCGGGCCGGGACTTCAAGGTCTGACTACGGCTCCAGCCGCCGGCGCACCTCGTTCACGATGTGGTCGGCGATGGCCTCCAGCACGAGCACCCCGAGGGTCGCGTCGGAACCGGGGGTGGGGTCGCCCAGGATCCCGTTGGGCGTGAAGGCCCGCAGGCCTTTGCCGATCACCTCTTCGGGCCGGACCTCGCCGGTGAAGCCCGGTTCGAACCGGTCCCGGCGCACCAGGTCCGGCTGGATGGCCAGCATTTCGGAGGTCTCCGCCAGCCCGGCGTGAGACCCGGCCGCGGCCTCGCTCACCCCCCGGGCCAGCAGCGGCCGGTTCTGGGCCTGGATGAAGCCGTCCAGATCCGCCACGCTGAGGCACTTGACTCCCTGGGGGGCAAACCGGGCGTTGAGTTCGCTCTCCAGCCGGGCCACCGCCGCGAAGTTCCCGCCGTGGCTTGCCAGCAGGATCAGCGTCCTGAAGCCGTGATGGGCCAGGGAAGCCACGTGGGCCTCGATCAGGGCCTTCAGCAGGGGCTCCGGAATGGTGAACGAGCCGGCGAAGGCCATGTGGTGGTCCGAGCAGCCGGGGCGGATCACCGGCGCCACCAGGGCCCGGCCAAGTTTGCGGGCGACCCGCTCGGCCAGGGCGTACCCGATGGCCGTGTCGGTGATGAGCGGCAGGTGGGGCCCGTGCTGCTCCACCGACCCGGCCACCAGGACCGCCCGGTCGTAGCCGCGCTTCAGCGCGGCCTGGATCTCGGACCAGGTCATCTCCTCCATCACGATACGTTCGCCCGTGAAGCCACCGTCGCTCACAGCCAGAGCCCTCCGTCCCGCCAGATCGTCTCACGCCGCAACGGCCTGGCCGTATCCCATGCATGCGCCGCCGGGCGTGATTTTCCTGCCACTTCAACCCGATTCACGGCTGGCGGAGCGCGGACGCGTACGGGCGACATTTAGCTAGTGATAGCTATAAAATAGCTTATAAAGAAGGTGTCCGTCGCGCGAGCTCGCCTCTAGCGGGCTACACGCAGGAAAAGACGGGTTTTTGTCGAATCATGGGAGCACACCACAGCCCGCCAAGAGGCACCGGAAGGACTGCCGATGAAGCTCCGCTGGTGGCACCGGCTGGCCCGACGGGGGACTGCCAGAGTGGGTCTGGTCATCCTGCTCGTCTTTGCCGGGGTGGCCGTCTTCGCCCCTCGGGTGGCCCCGCACGGCTACGCGGTTCAGCACCGCGACAGGATTCTGGAGGGGCCGTCGCGCGACTTTCCCCTGGGCACCGATCGCCTGGGCCGTTGCGTCTTTAGCCGCGTCGTCTGGGGCACCAGGATTTCCTTCACCGTCGCCGTCGTCGCCGTCGGCATCGGGGCCACCCTGGGGACCGTTCTCGGAGCGGTCTCCGGCTACAAGGGCGGCCGCCTCGACTACCTGGTGGTGGGCCTGGTGGATCTGGTGTGGTCTTTCCCCACCCTGCTGCTGGCCATCGCGTTGACGGCCATTCTCACGCCGGGCCTTGGCAGCGTGATGATCGCGCTCGGACTCGTCACGTGGCCCCAGTACGCCCGGGTCGTCCGCGGCCAGTTCCTGGCCTACAAGCAAAAGGAGTTCGTCGAGGCCGCCAGGGCGGCCGGCGCCAGCGACTTTCGCGTCATCTGGCGGCACATCTTTCCCAACAGCCTGTCTCCCCTCATCGTGGTGGCGACCCTGGACATGGCCAACGCCATCCTCGTGGAGGCGACCTTCAGCTACCTGGGTCTGGGAGCCCAGCCCCCCCAACCGAGCTGGGGGTCGATCCTGTCCATGGGTCGGGACTTCATCTACCAGCAACCACTGCTCAGCATCGCTCCCGGGATCGCCATCATGCTGGTGGTCCTGGGGTTCAACCTGGTGGGCGACGCCCTCCGGGACGCGCTCGACCCCAAGCTGAGCGCGCGCTAGGCGGACGACGGCAAGCCGGAGCCGAATTCTGACTGGAGGTGGACAGGTTGTTGTCGAGAGCGGTTGCTAGGTGGCCCGTGGCGGTCGCGGCCCTTGCCGCTCTGGTGGCGCTGGTCCTGGTCGCCGGGTGCGCCCGGCCGGCTCCGCCCCCGGCGGTGGCTGAACCTCCGCCGGACGAGCCCAGGCGTGGCGGAACCCTGGTCATCGCCATGGCCTGGGAGCCCGACCCGGTGCTGGACCCCTACCAGTTGGGCTGGGGGCACCTGCCCCTTGACATGTTCGAGGGGCTGCTGGCCACCACCTGGGACTTCAAACCGGGGCCGGGCATCGCCGAGCGCTGGGAGTTCCAGGACGGCGGCCGGGTGCAGGTCTACTACCTGAGGGACGACAAGTACTTTCACGACGGCACCAAGGTGAACGCGGAGGCCGTGAAGCGCTACTTCGAACTCCTCATCTCCGAAGAGGTGGACGCCCCGGGACGGTGGGACTTCGCCTTCATCTCGGACATGGAAGTGCTCGACGAGTACGTCCTGAAGATGACCCTGGAAAAGCCGTTCCCCGCCGCGCTCAACAACTTCGGCTGGGGCGGCGGCTGGGGCGGCATCCAGAACGCCGAGGTTTGGGAGAAGACCGGCCCCTGGGGGACCAACGAGTACGGCACCAAGGTCGTGGTGGGCACCGGTCCCTTCAAGTTCGTGGAGTGGGTGCCGGGCGACCGGATCGTGCTGGAGCGGTTCGAGCAGTACCGCTCGCCCCCG
>DYFQ01000043.1:0-15300 GCA_020725105.1 Symbiobacterium thermophilum | reverse complement strand
TCGAGAACCCGGGGCCAGCCTACCTGGACCGGGTGATCTACCGCTACCTTCCCGAGGCCATCACCCGGGTGACCGAGTTCGAGGTGGGTAACGTCCACGTCATCGAGGAGGTCCCGCCCGAGTTCCTGGACCGGGTGGAACGCGTACCCGACGCCCGCATCATCAAGCAGGTGGGCTGGGGTGTGGTATACGTAGGCTTCGCCTGCGACCGGCCGCCGTTCAACGACAAGCGTGTTCGGCAGGCGATCAACCTGGCCATCGACCAGCGGGAAGTGGCCAAGACCGCCTACCTGGGGCTGGCCGAACCGGCCTACGCCTACGTCTCACCGCTGTTTGGCGAGAACCACGTCCCGAGCGAGGAGTACTTCGGCTATAACCCGGAGCGGGCCAGGCAGCTGCTGGCCGAGGCGGGGCTGGCCGACGGCTTCAGCACCGTGCTGGCGGTGGAGGATCGGACCGACTTCGTCGCCGCGGCCGAGATCGTCCAGGACATGCTGGCCCAGGTCGGCATCAAGGTGGAGCTGCGCACCATGGACCGGGCCGGATTCTACGAACTGCTCCGCCGGGGTGAGCAGGAAATGTTCCTGCGGTCGCACTCCTGGTACGGGCTGGACATCCTGCCCTGGTACTTCCACTCGCGCAACTTCCCCTACCCCAACTACCACCGCTATGTCGACTCCGAGTTGGACGCCATGTTCGAGGCGGCGGACTACGCCCCCACCTTCGAGGAACTGGCGACGCGATACCGGGACATCCAGCGGCACCTGGCCGAACTGGCGCTGTGGGCCCCGCTGGTCCACCCCATGCAGGTGATCGCGGTCCGGCCCGAGGTGCAGGGGCTACGGTACCATCCGATGTACGGGATCAGGTACAACGTGGACACCTGGTTGCGGACCAAGTGACGCCTGGACGCCGGTGGTGGACCGGCTGAACCTTCAACCCGGGGCGGGGGCTGGCGCGCCTGACGCGCGCCTCCCCCGCCCCGCATCGCAGGAGACAGCCGGAGGCTCCTGGGGAACCCAGGTCAGCTTCGGAGGCCGGCCCGCGCGGTCTGATGCTGGCCACCGGGTCCATGGCCGTGATGGCAGTGGAAGTGTGCGCCGACGCCGGGCTGCTGGCGGAGATCCGGGCGCGCACGCTGAGGATCTGGCCGGGGCGGGGGTCAGTCGAACCTGATCCTTGGGTCCAGGACCGCGTAAAACAGGTCGGCCAGGAGATTCGCCAGCATGACGCAGACTGCCAGGATGAGCAACATTCCTTGGACCACCGGGTAGTCGCGGCTGAGGATGCCGGTAACCAGGAGCCGGCCCATACCGGGCCGGGCGAACACCGTCTCCAGGACCACGCTGCCCGCCAGCAACCAGCCGAGGTTGAGTCCCAGCACCGTCACCACCGGCAGCATCGCGTTTTTCAGCACATGCTTGTAGATGACCACCCGTTCCGCCAGCCCCTTGGCCCGCGCGGTGCGGATGTAGTCGGTGACCAGGACCTCGAGAACGCCTGATCTGGTGATCCGGCTCAGCAGGGCGGCGCCGGCGGTGCCCAGGGCGATGGCCGGCAGGACGACGTGGGCAAAGGTGCCGTAGCCCGAGGTGGGGAGCACCCGCAACTGCACGGAAAAGACCAGCATGAGTATGATCCCCAGCCAGAAGGAAGGCACCGACACGCCGATCAGCGCCGCCACCAGGGCGGTCTGGTCGACCAGGCTGCCGTAGCGCACCGCGGAGATGACCCCGGCCGGGATGCCGATGGCCAGTGACACCGCCAGGGCGACCACGTTCAGCTCAATGGTCACCGGCAGGGCGTCGCGCAGCAGTTGGGCCACGGGCATCCGGCGAACGATGGACATGCCGAGGTCGCCCGAGACGATGCGGCTCATGAAGTAGAAGAACTGGATGTAAGCCGGGCGATCAAGTCCCCACTCGTGCCGGATGCGCTCCATGCGCTCGGGCGTGGCCCTCTCTCCGGCCAGCAGGAGCACCGGGTCGCCGGGCGCCAGTTGCAGCAGGAGGAACACTGCCAGGCAGGTCCCGAGCAGCACGGGGATCATGAACAGGATTCGCTTCGCCACGTAGGCCCACAAGCCCAACGCCACCACGCTCCGCCTCGCAAGGGTCCGCACGGGCTCCGTTTGCCCGGTGAGTACGCCCTGCTGAGCCCTTTTACCTGTTCGGCCACTCGAAACGGCGCGCGCGGCGACGCCCTTCTGGTATACTTACGTGGGCTTTGACCACGAGAGGAGAGGCTGACATGCAACTCGTGCGGCGGACCCTGGGGGGCCGGGTCGGCATCGTGATCGGCGTCGTCCTCGCCCTGTCGCTTGCGGCGGGGATCGGCCTCGGTCTGGGGCCGCAGCTTGGGCGCGACCCGGAGGTGGTGGCCCGCGTGAACGGCGAGGCCATCACCAAGGAAGAACTGTACCAGGCCATGGTCCGGGCGGTGGGGCAGCAGACCCTCCAGCGGCTGATCACCGAGCGGCTGGTCGCGCAGGAGGCCGCCCGCGCCGGCGTTTCGGTCGCCGACGCGGAGCTTGACGCCAGGGTTGCCGAGCTTCAGGCAGACTTCGGCGGCGCGGAAGCGTTCCAGCAGGTGCTGGCTGCCTACGGCATGACCCTGGCCGACGTCCGACAGGAACTCCGGCTGAACCTGCTGGTCGAGCGGCTGGTAGGCGAGGTGTCCGTGTCCGAGGAGGAAGTGGCGGCCTACTACGAGGCCAACCGCGACCGGTATCCCGACGGGATCGAGGCGGCCCGCGAGGCCATCGAGGCCGAACTCCAGCGGAACGGATTCCAGACCCGGGCCGGCCAGTTGATGGCGAAACTCCAGGCCCAGGCGGAGATCCAGACCTACCTGCCCGGCGCCGACTGATCCGGACCACCTCGTCCGGACCGCCTCGCGGACCGCTCCCGGGGCCGGCCCCTGACGCGGCGCCCCCGGCCGGTGGTAAAGTAGGGCCAGGGGACGCGGCCCGGCCCCGGCGGGCCGGGCCGCGGCCACAGCCGCATGGTGCGGGGGATGCTGCCCCTCGCGGAAGGCGCCTTGCGGTGCGAGGCTTGCGGGCTGGTGCCGGACCGGGGCTGACCGCTGTGAAGCAGTTGAAGAGAAGAACGGAAGCCTATCTCGACAACGCGGCCACCACCAGGCCCCACGCGGCGGTGGTCGCGGCGGTGGTCGAAGCCATGCGGGGCGCCTTCGGCAACCCGTCGTCGCCCCACGCCCTGGGCCTCGAGGCCGAGCGGGCCGTGAAGGCGGCCCGGGAGGCGGTGGCGGCGCTCCTGGGCGCCCACCCGGACCAGGTGGTGTTCACCTCCGGGGGTACCGAGGCCATCAACACGGCCCTGAAGGGCATCGCCGCCGCCTACCGGCGGGAAGGCCGCCATGCGGTGACCGCCGCGGCGGAGCACCCGGCCACCCTGGCCGCCATGCGCCACCTGGAGGAGGACGGCTTCGAGGTGACGGTGCTCCCCGTCGACGGGCAGGGCCTGGTGGACCCGGCGGCCGTCCGGGCGGCGCTGCGTCCCGACACGCTGCTTGCCTCCTTCATGCTGGTCAACAACGAGGTCGGCTCGGTGCAGCCGGTGGCCGGGATCGCCGCCGCCGTCCGGGAGCACCGCCAGGCCACGGGCCGGCCCTGCTTTCTGCACGTCGACGCGGTCCAGGCCGTCGGGCGGCTGCCCGTCTCCTTCGCCCAGCTGGGAGCCGACCTGCTCTCCCTGAGCGGACACAAGTTCCACGGCCCCAAGGGCGTGGGCGCGCTGGTCGTCGGGGAGGGCGTCCGGTTCCGGCCGCTCCTGGCCGGGGGTGGGCAGGAAGGCGGCCGCCGCTCCGGCACCGAGAACGTGCCCGGCATCGTCGGGCTGGGCAAGGCTGCCAAACTGGCGGCCGGCTGGGTGGCCGCCGGCCCGTCGGAGCTGAGGGCGCTCCGCGGGCGGCTGGTGGCGGGGATCAGGGAGCGGTTCCCCGACGCCCGGCTGCTGGGGCCGGACGACGAGCGGGCGGCACCCCACATCGCCAGCTTCGTCTTCCCCGGCCTCCCGGGCGAGGTGGCCGTGCGGGCCCTGGGCGCCCGAGGGGTGTACGTGTCCACCGGCTCCGCCTGCTCCACCAGAAAGCCGGACCCCAGTCACGTCCTGCTGGCCATGGGGCTCGCGCCCGGCGAGGTCCGGAGCGCCCTGCGGTTCAGCCTGAGCCCCATGACCGAGGAGCGGGAGATCGACACGGCCCTGGCGGTCCTGGAGCCGGTGGTGGCCGAGTTGCGGGCCCTGGCCCGGCGCTAGGGGGGAACGCCCGGTGGACCGGGTCGTGCTGGTTCGTTACGGGGAACTGGGGCTCAAGGGCAAGAACCGCCCCTTCTTCGAGCAGAAGCTCATGGACCACATGCGGCGGGCCACCGCCGAACTGGGCCGGCCCTGGATCCGCAAGACCTACGGCCGGTTCTTCGTCACCTTCCGGGAGGGCCAGGCCGACCCCGGCCGGCTGGACCAGGTCATCGGGCGGCTGCAGCGGGTGTTCGGCATCGTGGGCCTGAGCCCGGCCGTCCGGGTCCCGCTGGACCTGGACGCCATCTACCGGGCCGCCGAGCGGGTGGTCACCGAGCACCTGGCGGTCCTGGGGCGCCGGGACGGCGAGGTGCCGTTCAAGGTCCGGGGGCACCGGGCCAACAAGCAGTTTCCCCACACGTCGATGGACCTGAACCGGCTGGTGGGGGCCTACCTCCTGCGCCAGGTGCCGGGGCTCAAGGTCGACGTTCACCGGCCGGAGATCGAGGTGGCGGTGGAGGTCCGCGAGGACGCCGCCTACTGCTACTCCAGGGACCTGCCGGGACCCGGCGGGCTCCCGGTCGGCTCCAGCGGCCGGGCGCTGCTTCTGCTCTCCGGCGGCATCGACAGCCCGGTGGCCGGCTGGATGGGGCTGAAGCGCGGCCTCGACCTTGACGCCGTCCACTTCCACAGCTTCCCCTTCACCAGCGAGCGGTCGCTGGAAAAGGTCGAGGACCTCTGCCGGGTGCTGGCCACCTGGAGCGGCGGGGTCACCCTTCACGTGGTCCACTTCACCGAGGTCCAGCGGGCGATCCAGCAGGCCGGGCCACCGGAACTCGGCATCACCCTCATGCGCCGGATGATGGTGCGCATCGCCGAGCGGATCGCGCGCCGGGAGAAGCTGCTGGCCCTGGTCACCGGGGAGAGCCTGGGCCAGGTGGCCAGCCAGACCCTGGAGTCCATCGGGGTCATCGAGGCGGTCACCGCCCTGCCGGTGCTGCGGCCCCTCATCGGCCTCGACAAGGCGGAGATCGTGCGCCTGGCGGAACGGATCGGCACCCTCGACATCTCCAACCGGCCCTACGAGGACTGCTGCGCCCTCTTTGTCCCGCGTCACCCCAGCACCCGGCCCCGGTCTCAGGCGGTGGAAGCCGCCGAGGCGGCCCTGGACGTGGAGGCCCTGGTTCAGGGGGCGGTGGAGCGCACCGAAACCCTCCGGCCGGAGCCCGGGCCGCCGGCCTGAAGGGCGCCGAGGCCGAGCATCGCCGCCACGCCGGCCAGGGCCCCCACGCCCAGGGACGCGAAGGCCCACCCCCAGTTGCCGGTGGCGTCCAGCACCAGGCCAAAGAGGGGCGGCGACACGATGCCCATGCCGAAGCCCAGCGACGACTGGACGCCCAGGGCCAGGCCGAGGGCCCGGCCGGGCAGCAGGTCGGTGAGGGCGGCCTTGTAGATGGCCGTGTCGGCCAGGGTGACCAGGCTGTACGCGACG
Organism: Symbiobacterium thermophilum; assembly: GCA_020725105.1. Lineage (GTDB taxonomy): Bacteria > Bacillota > Sulfobacillia > DYFQ01 > DYFQ01 > DYFQ01. Next base: position 9,549 of record DYFQ01000043.1, on the reverse strand, counting down.
GCGACGGCGATCAGGGCCGCCCGGGGGAGGCCGCCGAGCCAGCCGAAGCCCAGGGAGATGCCTCCGCCCGCCGCCGAAAGAAGCGCGGCGGCCCGCGGGCGGCCGATCCGGTCCGACAGCCAGCCGCCCATACCCGGCGCCAGCGTAGCCGCCAGCAGCACGACGCCGGTGAACAGGTTCGCCGCGCGGGTGGCGGCGGCGAGCGACTCTCCCCCGGCGACGAACGACGCCACCAGGAAGGGAACGAGCCAGGCCCGCATGCCCAGGAGTTCCCACCCGTGGCCGCAGTAGCCGGCGGTGATGAGCGCCGGCGCCCAGCGAGAAGGTGACCGGGTGCCGGGGGTCTTACGCCCGGGTGCCTCAGGTTCCTCCGCCGGGAGGTTCGCCGGGGCGGCCCGGGGCGGGGCTTGTGCCTCCGGCCGGGCCGGCGTGGCGAACCAGGCCCAGGCGGCGGCCGGGAAGGAGACCAGGCCCGGCCAGACCATGGCCTGCCGCCAGCCCAGGGCTTCCGCAAGGGGACCGGCGAGAAAATAGGTGGCGGCCAGGGCCAGGCCGGTACCCACGCTCAGCATGCCGATGGCCCAGCCCCGGCGGCTGGGCGGGTACGCCGCCGCCGCCAGGACCATGGCGGGAACGTAGGTCCCGCCGATGCCGGTGCCGGCCAGAAAGCGGAGGAGAAGGGCCGGGCCGTAGCCGCCGGCCCAGAGGCCAAAGGCCAGGGCGAAGCACCCGCTGGCCAGGCAGGCCACGGTGAGCACCGACCGGCCGCCGGCCCGGTCGGCCAGCCAGCCCGAGGCAATGACCGAGGCCACGTAGCCGGCCTGGACCGCGCCCATGACCATCCCGCCCTGGCCGGCTGTGAGGCTCCACTCCGCCTGTACCAGCGGGTAGACGGCCGAGAAGCTGTACCAGTTCAGGCTGGTGGCAAAGAGCGCCCCTGACAGCGCCCACAGCAGCCGGTGACCGGACGCGGCTCGTCACCTCCGGGGCGGGGTGTTCCCGGCCCCTGCCGCAAGACCGCGGGGGGCCCGGCAGGGAGCCGGCGGGCCGGCGCGAAAGAGGAAAGGCTCCGAGGAGGGTTCGATGACCGGGGAGGAGGGCCGGGGGCGGGCCGCCCGGCGGCTGCTGGTGGTACAGGCCCATCCCGACGACGAGTCCTTCCTGGCCGGCGGCACGCTGGCGCTGTCGTCCCGGGCGGGGGTGGCCTGCACCATCGTCTGCGCCACCCGGGGCGAGGCCGGCAAGGCGGGGGACCCGCCGGTCTGCCCGCCCGAGGAGTTGCCCCGGGTCCGGGAGGCGGAGTTCCGGGCCGCCGCCGCCATCCTGGGCGTGTCGGACGTCCGCCTGCTGCCGTATCGCGACCGTGAACTGGCCGCGGTGGACGCGGACCCCGCCGGGCGGGAGGCGGCCGTCGAGCGGCTGGTGGCCGAACTCGACCGGGTCCGCCCGCAGGTGGTGATCACCTTCCCGCCGGGGGGCCTGTCGGGCCACCCCGACCACCAGGTGATCCACCGCTGGACGGCGGAGGCGTTCGGGCGGGCGGCGTCGCGGCCCGGCGCGGGCTGGGCGCCGGCGAAGCTGTATTACTGGACCATCGATCCCCGCTCGTTCCGGGCCGCCGGCCGGACCTGGCACCACCCCCTGGACTCGGCGGTGACCACCGTGATCGACATCTCGCCGGTGGTGCAATTGAAGATCGCGGCCCTCAGGACCCACCGCACCCAGCACCTGGCCGTGGACCGCTTCTTCCGGCGGTTCCCGCCCGACATCGTCGCCGCCATGAGCCGGGAGTGGTTCTACCGTGCCGTACCCCCCTGGCCCGGCGTTCCCGGGGCCGAACAGGTGGAAACCGACCTCTGGAACGGCATCCCGTCCGCCTGAGGTCCCAGGGGTTTTCACAATCGGTCTCGCGGCCATGTATAACCACCTCGGGCCCCGGCGTAAACTCCGGTTGTGAAAGACCATGCCAGGCGGCGTGAAGTTCCGGGGTCGCGATCTCCCGGCCCGGAGGCTCTAGCGAAACCGGGGTGCCACATGCCGGCTGGTTGCCAGGGAGGGTCCAACAACATGGCCATGTCAGCCCGCGCGCCGGCGGCCGACGAGGTCGCGGTGGAGGCGGAAACCAGGCTGGTCCACGCCGCGGAAGCGGCCGGGACCGGGGAGGAGGTCGGCGCCGCGGCCGGGCCGGAGGGGTCCGAGGGCGCGGCCGCCGAGGGGCCGGAGGCGGAGGCCCGGCCCGAGGTGGCCGGCCGGCCGGCCAGGATGACCTGGACGGAAGAGACGCGGCGGGCGCTCTGGAACTACGTCCGGAGCCGCAAGGGCAAGGCGTCGGTGGCCAGGGTGTTGCGGGAATTCTGCGCCACCCGGGGCGTGTCGTTTCACACCGCGCGCGCCAAGTACTACGAGATGCTCCGGGAACGGGGCTCGGAAGCCGCGGGCGGTCCGGGGCGCAACTGGAGCCAGGCCGAGGACGACCGGCTGCTGGGCATCGTGCGGGACACCGGTGCGGGTACCCTGGGCGACTCCTTCGAGCGGGCCGCCAGGGCCCTCGAACGCACCGTCGGTGCCGTGCGGGCCCGCTACTACCGGCTCCAGGAAACCGGCTCCGCCCCCCGGCCTGAGACTGGCGAGGTCCGGTCGGGCGCGCCGGCCGCCGTGGGCGAGCCGGAGCAGGCTGACCTGTTGAACCGCCTGGCCGCCTTTCTCGACGAGGGCCGCCGGGTACCGGGGCTGGACCTGGGCGGCCTGGTGGCCGGGCTGGCCCGGTTGAGCCAGCTGGCACGCCTGGGCGCCCAGGCGGGAGACCTGGAGGGCAGGCTCCAGACCCAGGCGGCCGAGAACGAGCGGCTGCGCAAGGAACTGGAAACCTTGCGCAGCCAGATGGAAGCCGTGCGCGAGCAGCACCGGACCCTGGCGTTTCTGGTGGACGACTTCATCAATCTGAACAGCATCGACAAGGTCACGTCCCTTGGCGACTTCGGCCGCCGGCTGAAGTATCAGGTGGATCAGTTCGGCCTGGTGGTGAGGGTTCAGCGCGCCTAGGACGGTAGCCTGAAGCCCGGCCCCCGCGCGGCCGATGACCCTGGGTGGAGGGCTGGACGCGCGTGGGGCCGGTACTGGTCATCGGCGGGCTGGGCTTTCTCGGCGCCAACTTCATCCGCCACCACCTGGCGGGGCATCCCGGCGTTTCCGTCTGGAACCTGGATCGCCTGGACCGGCAGGCCAATCCCGAGAACCTGCGCGACGTCGAGTGTCGCGAGGAGTACCGGTTCGTCGCCGGGGACGTGGCCGACCGCGAAACCCTCTCCGGGCTGGTGGCCCGGGGGGTCGAGGCCATCGTGAACTTCGCCGGGCAAGACGCGCCGTCCGGCCCGGCCGGACCCGCCCTCGACGTGGTCCACACCAACCTGGCCGGCGTCCAGAACCTACTGGAGGTGGCCGTCGAGCGCGGGGTGGCCCGCGTGCTCCAGGTGAGCACCGCCGCCGTTTACGGGCCCGCGCCCCCCACCCGGCCGGCCGACGAGGCGACGCTGCCCGAGCCGGCCAACCCTCACCTGGCCAGTCGGGCCGGCGGGGACTGGCTGGCCCTGGGCGCGGCCCGCGCCTTCGGCCTCGAGGTGATGGTCGCCCGGCCTACGCGGGTCTTCGGCCCCCACCAGCCGGCCTGGGAACCGGTGGCCCGCGCGGCCGTGGCCGCCCTGGAGGCCGCCGGCGAGGAGCGGCCGGTGACCGCCGAGTCGCTCGGGCTTTCACTCGGCGCGGGCGACGTGTGGGACTGGCTGTACGTGGCGGACTGCTGCGAGGCCCTGGACGCGGTGCTCTACCGCGGCGAGCCCGGCGCCGTCTACAACGTGGCCAGCCACATGCTGCGGAGCGAGGCGGAGATGGTGGCCGCGGTGCTGCGCCGGCTGGGCGTCGCGTTAGGGCCGGGCGAGCCGGCCGGCGGCCGGCGCCGGCCCCCCGAATTTCACGCCGTTGACGGCCGGCGGATCCGGCAGGGGCTGGGCTGGTGGCCCCGCTGGTCCCTGGACGACGCCCTGACCGCCACGGTCGAGTGGTACGGCCGGCACCCCAGCTGGTGGTCGCGGATGCGCGCCGGCGAGCACATCAGGCTCGACGCCGCGCCGGCCGGACAGGCGGTCCGGCGGGACCCCGCGGTCCCGAGCCGAGGCCCCGGCTAGACGGTGGCGGAGGGAAAAGCGGCCCTCGCCGGCCTCGGGCCACTGGAAGTCCTGGTTAGGCCTCGGCCCAGACCTCGGGTTCCCGCGCCGCCGGGAAGTTCCGGCCGTAGAGCGCCCGCCGGATCTCGTCGGGGCTCACCAGCAGGTACACCGTGGCCATGGCCCGCTTCCTCCCGGCGTGCCCGCGCGGGGCACCGATCCCGTGGCCGCCAGGCGGCCGCCGGCGTCCGGCGGCCGGTCCCGGTGAGGGCCCCCGGTGAAGGAAAGAACCTGGCAGCGGCGGAAAGTGGACAGTGCCCGGCCGGAGACGACCCCGGGGCCGGGCGGCCGTGGCCGGTCCCGGGCCACGGGGGAGGGGACTACCGATGCGAGACCAACGAGATCTGGTTCAGCAGGGCGAGCGGCGCATTGAATGGGCGTGGCGGCGGATGCCCGTCCTCCGGAGCGTCGCGGCACGGTGGGAGGAGCTCCGGCCGCTGGAAGGGGTGCGGATCGCCGCCTGCCTTCACGTGACTACCGAGACGGCCAACCTGGCGCGGGTGCTGAAGGCCGGCGGGACCGAGGTGGCCCTCTGCTCCTCCAACCCCCTGAGCACCCAGGACGACGTGGTGGCCGCCCTGAACGCGCGCTTTGGCATTGTCACCCACGCCCGGCGGGGCGTCGACACCGCCGGCTACTACGGGCACATCCGGCAGGCCCTGGCCGTCCGGCCCCACCTGACCCTGGACGACGGGGCCGACCTGGTGACCACCCTGCACACCGAGGCTCGAGACCTGCTGGCGGAGGTTTGCGGGGGGACCGAGGAGACGACCACCGGCGTCGTCCGGCTCCGGGCCATGGCCCGGGACGGGCTGCTCCGCTACCCCATCGTGGCCGTCAACGACGCCCTCACCAAGCACATGTTCGACAACCGGTACGGCACCGGCCAGTCGACCCTGGACGGCATCCTCCGGGCCACCAACCTCCTGCTGGCCGGCTCCACGGTGGTGGTCGTCGGCTACGGCTGGTGCGGCCGGGGGGTGGCGTCGCGGGCCCGGGGCCTGGGGGCCCGGGTGCTGGTGGTCGAGGTCGACCCGCTGCGGGCCCTGGAGGCGGCCATGGACGGCTTTGACGTGGCCGACCTCGAGGGGGCCGCGCCCCGGGGAGACGTGTTCGTCACGGTCACCGGCAACTACCACGTCCTCGACGTGCCCCACTTCCGGGCGATGAAGGACGGCGCGGTGCTGGCCAACGCCGGCCACTTCAACGTGGAGCTCAACCTGGACGGCCTGGCGCAACTGGCCACCGCCCGCCGCGCCGTCCGGGAGCACGTGGAGGAATACGTCCTGGCCGGCGAGGCCGGCGAGAAGCGCCTGTATGTGCTGGGCGAGGGCCGGCTGGTGAACCTGGCCGCCGCCGAGGGCCACCCGGCCGAGGTGATGGACATGAGCTTCGCCAATCAGGCCCTGGTCTGTGCCTGGCTGGCCGCGCGGGTATCCGGCCGGCCGGTATCGGACCCGGCCGGGGCCGAGGCGGCCGGCGGGGGCCCGGCGGCAGCGGCCCCCGGCGGGGTCGCGCCCGGCGCCGGCGGCAACGGCGGGCCCGGCGACGCCCGGGACCTGGTCCCGGGCGTATACAGCGTGCCCCGGGCCATCGACGCCCAGGTGGCCCGGCTGAAGCTGGAAGCCATGGGGCTCCCGCTCCAGCGGCTCACCCCCGAGCAGGAACGCTACCTGGCGTCGTGGGAGGCGGGGACTTGATGGCCGGCAACGTGCGTCCCCGCCTGCGGGACCTGGGGCTGGCGCCGGGCGTCTTCCCGCCCGGGCCGTGGAACGCCATCACCGACGTGCCGGGGGTGAGGGTGGGCCACACCACCCTCGTCAGGGGCGAGGGCAAGCTGGTGCCCGGCCGGGGGCCGGTGCGGACCGGGGTGACGGCCATCCTGCCCCACGCCGGGAACCCGTTTTACGAGAAGCTCCGCGCCGCGGTGTACGTGATCAACGGGAGCGGGGAGTGCACCGGGGCGCACCAGATCGAGGAGTGGGGGCTGCTGGAAAGCCCCGTTGTGCTCACCAACACCCTGTCGGTGGGGACGGCCTACGACGCCGCCGTCGAGTACGTGCTGGGGCTGGCGCCCGACGCCGGCAACACCACGTGGGTGCCGATTCCGGTGGTTTCCGAGTGCTCCGACGCCTACCTGAACGACATCCGGGGCCGGCACGTGACCCGTGAGGACGTGCTGGCGGCGCTGGGCGGGGCGGCCTCGGGCCCGGTGCCCGAAGGTTCGGTGGGCGCCGGGACGGGGATGACGGCCTACGGCTTCAAAGGGGGCATCGGCACCGCCTCGCGGCGGGTGCCCGTGGAGGTCAAGGGGGCGGAGGGCGAGTACCGGCTGGGCGTGCTGGTGCTGGCCAACCTCGGGCGCCGGACCGAGTTCACCGTGAGCGGCGTGCCGGTGGGCCCGGCCATCGAGGGCGTGCCCCGGCCCCAGTGGCCATCGCCGGAGTGGGTCGGCGAAGCTGAGCGGCGGGAACAGGAGCAGGAGCCGGCCGGCAGCCGCGCGGGCGGCGCCGCCACCGCCAGCCGGATGGGCGGCAGGTCCGTCGACGCCGCCCCCGACGGCTCAGCCGTGACGGTGCTGGCCACCGACGCGCCGCTCCTGGCGCACCAGCTACGGCGGCTGTGCAAGCGGGTGGGCTTCGGCTACGCCCGCACGGGCACGGTGGCCCACCACACGAGCGGCGAGATGGTCATCGGCTTCTCCACCGCGAACCCGGTGCCCCACGGGCCCCGGGGCCGCCTGCGCGAGGAGCGGGCGCTGCCCGACGAGGTGATCGGGAGCTTCTTCCAGGCGGTGGTGGAGGCGACGGAGGAGGCCGTGTTGAACGCCGTGTTCCGGGCCGACACCATGGTGGGCCGGGACGACCTGGTGGCCTACGGCCTGCCCATCGACCAGACGGTGGAGCTCCTCAGGCGTCACGGCCGCCCGGCCCGGCTGCCCGGCGCGGGCAACTGACGGAAGGGCCGGAGGGGGGACCCATGGCTTGAAGGAGCGAGCGGACATCGGCGTTTTCGGGGGGTCAGGCTTTTACGAGTTCCTGAAGGGCGTCGAGGAGGTCTGGGTCGAGACGCCGTACGGCGCCCCGTCGGACCGGGTGGCCATCGGCGAGGTGGCCGGCCGGCGGGTGGCGTTTTTGCCCCGCCACGGCCGCGGGCACGTCTACCCGCCCCACCGCATCAACTACCGGGCCAACCTGTGGGCCATGAAGGAACTGGGGGTGACGCGGGTCATCGGCCCGTGCGCGGCCGGGAGCCTGCAGCCCCACGTGAAGCCGGGGGAGTTCGTGGTCTGCGATCAGTTCGTCGACCGGACCACCGGCCGGGTTGACACCTTCTACGACGGGCCCATCACCACCCACGTCTCGTCGGCCGACCCCTACTGCCCCGAACTCCGGGAACTGGCGCTGGCGGCTGCCAGGAAGAAGAACATCCCGGTTCACCCCCGGGGCACGGTGGTGGTCATCCAGGGGCCCCGGTTTTCCACCCGGTCCGAGTCGAGGTGGTTTTCCTCCCAGGGCTGGGAGGTCATCAACATGACCCAGTACCCCGAGGTCATCCTCGCCCGGGAACTTGAACTCTGCTACGTGAACATCTCCCTCATCACCGACTTCGACGTGGGGCTGGAAGGAGACGTCCCGCCCGTCTCCCACGAGCAGGTGCTGAAAGCGTTCCGGGAGAACAACGCCAGGCTCCGCGACCTGCTGTTCGACCTGATCGCCGCCATCCCGTCCGAGCGGCAGCGGTGCCAGTGCGGCCAGGCCCTGCGCCACGCCAGGCTGGGTTGACGGCCGAGCGGAAAGCCGGGACCCGGCGGCCCCGGGCGACGGGCGCCGCGGCCCGCTCCGGGCCGGCCGCGCCCCCGCGGCCGGCCCGGGCGTGGGCCTCGGCACTTGCGTGGATGGCCGTCATCTACGCGGTCTCCGACGTCCCGGGCCTCGGGATTCTCCGCCTGGCCTACACCGCCGGGGCATGGCTGGGCCTGGCGGTCCCACCGCCTCCGCCGCCCGGCGGGGGCGGGCCGGCCGAGTCCGTGCTGCGGAAGCTGGCGCACCTGGCGGCCTTCGCCGTGCTGGGCTGGCTGCTGGCTCGGGCGGCGCACCTGACCCCCGCCACCCGCCGGCGGGCGTGGGCCTGGGCGTTTCTGATGGGCCTGGCTTACGCGGCCTTTGACGAGTGGCACCAGTCCTGGGTGCCCGACCGGGCCGGGCGGCTGGTGGACGTGGTGGTCGACGCCGCCGGCGTGGGGCTGGGCATCTTGTGGTACCGCCGGCGGCCGGCGCGCTAACCGGGCCCTCGGGATCCCCGCTCGGCGGGCCCGTCGGGCTGGCCGCTCCCCGGCGGCTGGGCCGAAGGCTTGACGGGCGGCTCGTGCGCCGGCTCTTCCGGCCCCCCCTCCGGGTCCTGCGCGGGGGACCCTTGAGCCCCCCCGGTTTCTGTGTCTGGGTCGCGGGCTCCACCGCCGGGCTCGGGCGGTACCGGCGGCCGGACGGGCGCTCCGGCCGGTGCTCCACCCGGTGCTCCGGCCGGTGTTCCGACCGATGCTCCACCCGGCGCTCCACCCGGCGCTCCACCCGGCGCTCTACCCGGCGCTCCAACGCCCGGTGACCCGCCAGGGGGTCCGCTCCCTTCCCGGGAAGTGTCGTCAGCCTCTTTTTCTTCCTTGCCACCGCGACCGGGGCCCCGGGGCCGTGCCGGCGCCGGCGGTTCGGGAACGGGCAGGCCGCGCTCGCGCAACACGTCAAGAACCCGGCCGGCGGGCAGCGCCTCTTCCGGACGTATGCGTGCCGCTTTCAGGAGGGCGCCGATGCCGAGCCCCTTGAGTTGCTCCCGGGCGATGGTCCGACCCTGTTGCCGGGCCTGCTCCGCCACCTGCCAGCGGTTGACCGAGACGCCAAGGGCCTTGGCCCTGGCCCGGGCCTCCGCGGTGGCCCGAGCCGCGACGACCAGGCCCGGCCTGCCGTGGTCGGCCAGCCAGGTGCCGATGGTCTCCTGCACCTGCTCGGGCGAGGGAATGGCGGCGGCCTCCGACCGGAGCGGTACCACGCTGGCGAGCACCAGGTTCTCCTGGTCGGGCTTCAGGTAGCCGAGGGCCGTGGCCCGGTCGAGCACGCGCTCCACCGCTTCCAGGGCGGGGCGGCCAACCAGTTCGTCACGGCCGACCAGGCTGCGGGCGGCGTCGTTGAGCGGCCGGACCTCGGCCACCCGGGCGTTCTGGTCAAGGCCCAGTTCCAGGCTGGGGTTGATGTCCAGGGCGATGACGGCGTGAAGGCCGGGAGCCAGGCCGCCCCGCAGCCACAGCCCGCCCAGCACCAGGGCCGCCGCCGTGGCC
>DYFQ01000042.1 GCA_020725105.1 Symbiobacterium thermophilum | reverse complement strand
AGGACGAGACGTCGCGCCAGTAGTCGATGGCCGCCTGCACGATCGCCGCGGCGTCCTGCGCGCGGGCGGCCGGGCCCGTCAGCAGCAGGGCCGCCGCCGCGGGCGTCGCCACGAGCCCGCCGAGCCAGCGCCGGTCGGCCGGCGCCCGGGCGTGCCGGGCGGCGGGGGGCCGGCCGCGCGTCAGGGGGACGGGAGCGAGCCTGGCGGGAGAGGGGGCCGGCTCGATCCCGGTGGCGGGTTCTTCCAGCGGCACCACCAGGTCCGCGGGAAGGTCGACCCACGCGCCCACCGGGGGGGCCGGCTCGGCCAGGGGAAGCTCGACGTAGTCCCCCTCGGCCGAGATCACCAGCATGGTCCCGGGGCCTACCTCGGCCACCAGGCCGCGGCTTGATCGGGTTTTCCTCAGGTCAGGCGTGGACATGGTCACGACTTCCCAGCGCCCCGGACAGGTGGCTCCGCAGGTGCTCGAACTCGGGCCGGATGAGAATGATGGCCAGGCCGATCACGTACTTCCGTCCTGACTCGAGCACCTTCCGGCTCACCCTCGCCTTCTTGCACAGCGCCCGCAGGGGCAGGCGGCGCGTCCGCTCCAGTTGCTCCCGGAGGGCCGGGTCGGCCGCCAGGAACCGGGCCACCCGCACCAGCGTGGCCTTGGTGTCCCGGTGCTTTGGCGACGCGGCCGCCAGTTCCCTGAGGCTCAGCCCGTACTCGGCCAGCGCCGACCGGTAGCGTTCCAGTTCGTCGGCCCGCTCCAGGACTTCTTGCTGGGCCTGGTAGGCCTCCCAGGCCCGGCCCGCGTCCTCCGCCGGCTCGACACCCTCGCCGGTGGCCCACGGTCGCGGTGCCCGCTGCTCGCGGCGGAAGTGGTCCGCCAGGCGGCGCCGGATCACCAGGCCGGCGAAGGCGTGAAACTCGCCCCGGGCCGGGTCGTAGGTGTCGATGGCCTCGTCGAAGGCCATGAGCGCCACACTGAGTTCGTCATCGTTTCGCCAGTCCAGCTTCCGGCGGGCATACAGCGACGCCACCCGGGCCACGAAGTCCCGATGCTGGGCGATGAGCCGTTCCCGCTGCCGGGCATCGCGCCGCGCCCGCTGGACGGCGGCGCTGAGCTCTGACGGGGTCACCGTCGGGCTCCCTCACCCTTCCATGCGCGGGGAAGTCCCGCGTTCTGGGGGTCGGGGGCGCCCGCGCCCGCGGGGCGCCCCCTCGCTGAGGTTATCGGTCCGGCCTCCGGGGTGACTGAAGGGATCAAGAAGCAAGGAACCACCGTCCCGGGGTGCGCCTCACCAGGGGATGGGGCCGACCTCCGGGTAGCCGGCCAGCACCTCGGCCACCAGGGCCTTCATCCGCTCGAGGGCGGCCGCGTCCCGCCCCTCGGCCCGGACCACCAGGACCGGCTGGGTGTTGGAAGCGCGAATCAGCGCCCAGCCGTCGGGGAAGGTGACCCGGGCGCCGTCGACGGTCACCACCCGCTCCGGGCCGAACCTGGCCACCAGCTCCCGGCGCACCTGGTCCACCACCCGGAACTTGGCGGCGTCGGGGCAGGCCACCCGGGTCTCGGGCGTGGCCAGGTAGCGGGGCGCCGTGGCCAGCATGGAGGACAGGGTCTCGCCCCCGGGGGCGTTGGACAGCAGGCGCAACAGCCGCCCCCCTGCGTAGAGCGCGTCGTCGTAGCCGAAGTACTCGTCGGCGAAGAAGAGGTGGCCCGACATCTCCCCGGTGAACACGGCGCCCAGTTCCTTCAGCTTTGCTTTGATGAGGGAGTGGCCGGTCTTGTAGAAGACGGGCCGGCCGCCCAGGCGGACGATCTCGTCCACCAGGGCCTGGGAGCACTTGACCTCGACGATGGCGGGGGCGCCCGGGTGCCGGGGCAGGATCTCCCGCCAGAAGAGAATCATCAGCTGGTCGCCCCAGACGATCTGGCCTTTCTCGTCCACCGCGCCCAGCCGGTCGGCGTCGCCGTCGAAGGCCAGCCCCACGTCGGCCCCTTCCCGGCGCACGGTGGCGATGAGGTCCCGCAGGTTCTCCGGTTCGACCGGGTCCGGGAAGTGGTGGGGGAAGGCGGGGTCCGGGTCGCAGTAGAGCGGGACCACCTCGCACCCCAGCCGGCGGTAGAGTTCGGGAGCGAAGGGCGACGCGGTGCCGTTGCCGGCGTCCACCACCACCTTGATCCGGCGCGGGCCCAGCCGGACCCGGCCGGCGATGGTCTCCAGGTAGGCGGGGACCGGGTCCCTCCGCTCCAGCCGGGCCGCGGAACCCGGCGCGCCGGCCCCGGCGGCTTCCCGGTCGAGTTCGGCGGGCGCGCGCCGGGCCAGGCGGCCCAGTTCCTGGATGGCCCCGCCGTAAAGGGTGCCGTGGCTGCCGGGCTCACCCAGCTTGAAGCCGTTGTATTCGGGCGGGTTATGGCTGCCGGTGATCATGACCCCACCCGGCAGTCCGTAGTGCACCCGGGCGAAGTAGAAGATGGGCGTGACCACCATGCCGATGTCCACCACCCGGCAGCCGGCGGCGGCCAGGCCCCGCACCAGGCCGCTCCACAGGGCGGGCGACGACGCCCGGTTGTCCCGGCCGACGACCACCGCGTGGCCGGCCCGGTCCGGCAGTTGTTCCTGGAGGAACCGGCCGTACGCCCAGCCGACCCTGGCCGCGACCCCCGGGTCCAGGTCCCGGCCCAGGACCCCCCGGACGTCGTATTCCCTGAAGATGCCCGGGTCAGGCCTCATCGACCAGTACTCGGCCAGATACGCCATGGACCGGCGGGACACGGCCCCCACGGCGCGACTGTTGAGGTACACCTTTTCCGCCAGAATGGGGAGCTCGTCCCCGGTAGGCAAGGACCTGCGCCTCGGTCATCGATCGCCCTCCTTCCGGCCTGCCCCGGTTTTCTACGTCCGGCGCGGCGGGTCCTCGGCGCCCGCCGCTCCCCGGCCGGACCCTTCGGCCTGCCGGTGGCCGGGGCGACTGGTTTCGGGCCCCTTAAGTTTTCCGGCCCGGCGGCCGATAAGGGAAGTGGACGCACAGCGGAGCGGGCCTACCCGGCGGAGCGAAGTCTTGTTGGGGTGGGAAGTCGGGCCGGCGGCGGTTGCCCCCGGCCCCTTCCCTTTTGCCCGGTTCCGGTAAGGAAGGTTTCACGCCTCCGTATCCGGCTCGCCTTGGTGCCGCATGCCGTCGGGGCAGACGGCCGCCACGCCACAAAGGCTCACGATTTTCGGCGCTACCCCCCAACCGCGGGCGAGGGGTCGGTATTAGCCTATCGGTACGGCGCTTGTACCTCATCGATCCGTTCAGGGGGGTCTGACGTGAAGGCTGCCAGGCAAGTACGGAACGGCGGCCGTCCCCGCAGGACGGTTGCCCATGTCGTCGCCTTGTTCGTGATCGTGGCGTCCATCAGTCCGGTCAGCACCGCCCGAGCAGCAGGCCTTCCAGGCCCGCCACCGGCCCCCAAGCACACCCGCCTTCCCGCTTTACCCTTACCGCCGCGGGACGAGCCGGCGAACCAGTTGCATCCGGTTGACGAGGTACCGGCGACCCTGGCCGACCACGCCGACGAGCTTTCGCGCGAGGCCATCGACTTTCTCACGGCCGTGGTTGCATCGGTCGGTGCCGTGCCCGACGTCCTCCCAGGTTGCCTGGCTGGCCAGGCGGCCTGCCCCTCGGCCCTGATGGAAGGTGGCCACCTCCCGGACCTGAACACAATTGACCCCATACGCTTCGGCCACGACGACGCCATCGTGGAACGCAAGTTGCTCCCGGCCCGTGACGGCGTAACGGTGCTGGCGGTGGACATCATCCGTCCGAACACGACCGAGCCGGTGCCGACCATTTTCCTGTCCTCTCCCTACTACAACACCCTGGGCCGGGGTTACAAGGGCGAGCGGAAAACGCCCTGGGACGAGACGCTGGCAACCACTCCCGAGCCTTGGGCACCGTTCCCCGAGTGGTACGACGAGTACTTCGTCCCCCGCGGCTACGCCGTGGTGATGCTCGACATGCGGGGGACCCGCAACTCTTCCGGCTGCCAGGTCTACGGCGGGCGCGAGGAAGGCACCGACGCCGTGGATGTCATCGAGTGGATCGCCCGCCAGCCGTGGTCAAACGGCGCGGTGGGCATGACGGGCGGTTCGTACGACGGGACGGTGGCCATCGCGGCGGCGGCCGTGGCCCCCGAGGCGTTGAAGGCCATCATTCCGATCCGCGCCATCGACCGCTGGTACGACTACCACTTCTTCAACGGCCTCCAGTCGGCACAGCACCTGCTGACGCCGTGGCTGTTCACGACCGTCCTGCCCGTCGCCGACCAGCAGAACAGTTTTGGCGAGGACACCCTGGCAGGGTTACACGTCATCGAACGCAAGGCCTGCGCTGTTTCCCTCGGCGCCCTGGTCTCCGCGCAGTACTCTTCTCTTTACCAGGACTCCCGTTCAGACTTCTGGGCGGAGCGAGACTTCCTGAAGCATGCCCCCTCGTTCAAGGCCGCCACCTTCATCATCCACGGCCTGAACGATACCAACGTGAAGACCACGAACGCGGGCCACCTGTGGGCCGCGCTTCCCGATCACCTGCCCAAGAAGCTCTGGTGGCTGCGGGGCGCCCACGACGACCCAGCCAGTCCCAACCTGAAATTCCCGCTGGCCGAACGCTTCGTGGAGTACACCCACCGGTGGTTTGCCCAGTTCCTCAAGGGCATTGACACCGGAGTTCTGAACGAGCCCCCCGTCTCCGTCCAGGCAGAGGACGGCATGTGGCACGACGGGCTGGTCTGGCCCGCGCCCGCGACCGACCTCCGGCTGTACCTGACGCCCGCGGGCCTCTCGCGGCTGCCCGCGCCGGGGACGCTGGAATACGCGGACGGGAACCACGGCGGGGCACCGCTCACCGTGAACCTGACCTCCGAACCCCTCGACGCGGACCTGCGACTCTCGGGTCAGGCTTACCTGTCGCTGACCTACTCGCTGGAGCTTGGAGGCGACACCACCTTTGCCTACCGCCTGGAGGACGTGGGGCCGGACGGGGAAGCAACGGAGATCGCCAGCGCCTACGCGCGCGGGGCCTACCGCGACGACATCGCCCACCGGGGGGCCAGCTATCCGGCCGTGCCACGGTTGCACGAACCCGGCCGGATCTACCAGATCGCCTTTCCCTTCGTCCACCAGGACTACGTGGTTCCCGCCGGGCACAGGCTCCGCCTGCGCGTCAGCGCGACGGACGCCCGGGTCCTGGGAGGCGGGACGGGAGGCAAGGTGACCCTGCACCTGGACGGGGCGAGCGTCCTGGTGGTACCGGTGGCTGCCCCGCGCACCGAGGAGGAACTGCGGGCCCGTTGCGCCTTCGGGTCAGTGCCCGACCCTGCTTGTGATCGGGCCGGGACCGCCGGGCTTCCCGATCCCGGGCCCGCTGCCGGCCCCGGGTTTGCCGCGGGCGGGACGGGCGCCGGACATGAGGGAAAGGGGAGGGAAGCCAGAGGACCGGAGCCCGGGCAGTGACGATCGGTGCGGAAGTGACACGTGGAGACGCTGGCGAGTCCGTGTGAGGACGGAGGATCAGAGATGCGGGTGCCGACACCCTATCGACGCCGGCAACGGTGGCTGATCGCGCTCCTGGTCGCGCTGAGTCTTGTCGTGGCTTCTCCTTACGCCCTGGGAGTGGGCCTGAACCACGCGGCTACGGGTACCTTCTCCGTGGTGGGGCCGCAGCCGGGTGAGGTCCGGCCGGAGCGCCTGAAGGGCACGGTCGGAGACATCGCGGGCACCGCCGGCTCCCTGCCGCGGGAGAGCCCGCTACCGCGGTTGGGCGGCGCGGCTCCGTTCGTCTCAAAGGTGTTGCCGCAGGCGCCGGTACAGGATCCCGGCGGGCAGGCTCCGGGAGCCGCCCGGCGGGAGCCGCCCGGACTTGAGGCCCCGCCAGACCCCGTGGACCCGCGCTCGTGGGTGCTGCCGGAGCAGATGACCTGGGACGACTATCGCCCCATTCCCGGCTACAGCTGGAATGATCCCAGCCTTCAGCCGCCCGTGAAGCTCCGGGGTGCCCTGATCCTGGCCGACTTTCCCGACCAGACCTTCGCGGTCACCCTGCCCCCCGGCGCGGACCCGGCGGGTAACCCCAAGTTGAGCGGGAGCGTGCCGCGGGACCGTCTGTGCGAATTCTGGACGAGCTTTCTCAACAAGCCCCAGGAACTCAACAACTTCCGGAGCATCAACGAGTACTGGCTGGAGAATTCCTACGGTCTGGTGGGCGTGGAACTGGACTGCTTCGGCCCGTACAGGATGGAGTACAACGAGTTCCAGTACGGGCTCAACGAGTTCGGCCAGGGGGCCAACTGCCCGCCCGGCTACGAGTGCAACAAGGACTTTGACACCGAATTGCTGCAGAAGTCGCTGCCAGATTTCCTGGCCGCGACCGCCCTTGCCGGGCAGGGCTACCACTTCAGGTTCTTCCTGCACGCCGGCTACTGCGAGTCCGGCACCTGGCAGGAGTTCGGCGAGATGATGTTTCTGACCAAGGACGAGGTTACGGACCCGTTCGGGCCGCCCGACCCGGGCATGCCCAACTGGGCCAGGACCCGCTACGTCGAGTGGACGTCCTGGTGGGCGGCCAAGGGGATCTGGTCCCACGCCGTCCCCGGCGTCCTGTCGACCCAGGGAGAGAACAGCGGCCAGTCGGTCTACGCCCACGAGTTCAGCCACATCCTGGGGGTGCTTGACAACTACAACAACCCCTACGCCGACCCGGTCTCCCGCTCGTACTCCGGGCCCTGGGACATGATGAGCCGGGGGACCTTCAACGGGCCCGGCGGACCCCACACCAGGTGGGTGATCCCGCCCACGGCCGGAGGTTCAGCGGGGCCGCACCACATGCTGCGCAACAAGATCAGGATGGGCCTGGTAAGGCCGGGTGAAGTGCTTCTCCTCGAGCGTGACGACCTGGCCCTGACCGGTCCCGTCTTCGCCGACATCTGGGCGAGGTCGATCCCGCTGGGTCCCGGTACCGGCAGGACGGGGCTGCGGGGCATCCAGATCGCCCTGGCCACGGGCGACAAGAGCCCGCCATGCACCCTGCGTGACGACTGGCGTTGCGACCGCGGCGGCTACCATAACTACACCGTCGAGGTCGTCGACCGCATGGGCTACGACTCCTTTGCCCCCGACCACGGCGTGCTCATCGCCAAGACCAAGAACGCCGACTTGGCGCCATTTGTCTGGGTTATCGACGCTCACCCCGAGGACATCCAGCTGGTCGACTTCTACAGGCCGGACGGGACGCCGGCGATGATCTCCAAGGGGGACTACCGGCAACTGGTGGACGCCCTGTTCAAGGCGGGCACCGGGCCGGGCGTGGTCAGCGAGTACGTCGACGAGCACAACCGCCTCCACTTCTACGTGCTTGACAAGAAGCGCGACTTCGAAGGCGTTCTTTCCTACCGCGTGGCGGTACGCCACCTCGACGGCGGCGGGCCGTTCCCCCGCGGCGTTGCCCTTGGCCGCGGCGACAGCGTGCGCGCTGCGCCCGGCCGGGTTGCCGTGTACTGGTTCAAGGTCGCCAACACCGGTCCGGCAACGGACCTCGTTCGCCTCACCGCGACGACCGAGGCCGGGTGGGAGGTCACGCTGCTCCACAACGTTATCGAGGTCAAGGCGGGCCAGACGGTGGACGTCCCCGTGTACGTCTCCGTTCCCAAGCGCGGCAAGGGGAGGCTTGACGGCACGACCCTCACCTTCACCGTGACCTCCGAGACCGATCCGACCAAAACGGTCACGAGGGTAGTGGAGGTGGTGCCGGTTCGGCCGGCAGCCGGGGGTCCTGAGGGATGACCCGTTGCGGGTTCCGCGTACCGGGTCCGGTGGCGGCCTCCGCGGCGTGCACGAACCGAGGCTTGGCGGCACGTAGTTCCGGGCACTGAGACTCCGCCGCCGACGCGCAGAGTCAGCCGTGACGGGGCGGCTTAGGCCGGGTGCTCACTGTGGTGAACACCCTGGGGGCTCGTGCTCTGGGGTGGTGATTGCGTGTCGGTCGGGCCCTGGCCTAAAATCCGTCCCCTTGGTTACCGATAACCGGTGTGAGCGAACAGCGAGAAGACCAACCCCAGAGCGGCGCCGTCGCCGGTGCAAGGCGACGTCGGGCCGGCGGCCGGAGCCCCGGCCTGCTGTGTTATTATGAAGCCGCCCTGACCTGACCTGGTCTGGCCGGGCCACAGACCCGAGATGGGAGAGCGGAGGGCTGAGGGGTGAAGCAGCATGCTGTGGATCTCGAGCATCTGGCACACCGAGCGCTCCTCATTGGACTCGTTGTGGTCGCGTCTTTCGCATTACTGGCGAGGCCCGTCCCCCGGAGGGTTCACGCCGCCGCCCTTGTGGACGTAGCTGGTACGCGATATGAAGCGGCGGTGACAGACCTGTTTAACCTGAAGGTCCTGGTCGGGTACCCTGACGGTACGTATCGTCCGCACAATCCCATGACCAGGGCCGAGCTGGCCGCGGTGACGGCTCGCCTCTTGCCGCCCGGGGATGACCTGGCCGGGGCCGCGGCGGAGCACCCGTTTCCCGACGTCCCTCTCGAGCACTGGGCGGTCCATTACGTGGCGGCCGCGAAACGCCTGGCGATATTCGTCGGTTACCCCGACGGCACGTTCCGGCCCGACCAGGATGCCACTTTTGCCGAGCTGGTCACGGTGGTCCTGCGGGCGACGGGGCACGGCCCGGCCGCGGAAGCCCGGGGGCCCTGGCCCGAAGGCTACCTCGCCCTGGCCGAGGACCTGGGACTGCTGGACGGTATCGAGACCGCCCCCACGGCGGCCATTCACAGGGGCGGGGTGGCACTGATCTGGCGCGCCGCCATCGACCAGGTGGTCCATCCCAAGACCGGCCTGACTCCGCCGGCCGGCCTGCGGACCCTCTCCGGGCCCGCATCTCCTCAGCCTGCCGGGGCTGGCGGGGACCCCGGGCCGCCTCCCACCCCACCGGCCGTCAGCCTGACGCTGGAGCTTTCCGGAATACCCGCTTCTTCGCGGGCGGGCGACAGCTTCACCCTGACCGTCGCGGCCCGGGACCAGTACGGTCAGATAGCGCGGGACTACGCGGGGACCAAGCTCCTGACCTTTTCCGGTGCCGCGCCGGCCCCGTCGGGCGCGCCGCCCACCGTGTCGGCAGGCGGGCCCTGGGTACCCTTCGGCTCCCCGGTGGAGGCGGTGTTCGAAGAAGGGGTGACCACGGTCGCCGCGCGGCTGTTCCGGGCGGAGACAGCCCGCATCGGCGTGACCGACGGCTCCCTCTCCGGAACGGGGTCGCCTTGGGCGGTGGAGCCGGGGCCGCTGGCCGGCTTCCTGGTGACGGCTCCGGGGACGGCGACGGCGGGGACGCAGTTTGAGATCGCCAGCGTCGCGGCGGTCGACGCCTGGGGGAACCTGGTAACCGGCTACGCGGGTCTCAAGGCTCTGGGGTACGAGGGTCCCGGCTACGCGCCGGACGGGCGGGTACCGGAGTACCCGGCCTCGGTGGAGTTTGCGGGCGGCATTGCCTCGGCAATACCCGTGACCCTCTACCGGGCGGAGACGGTGGCCATAACGGTGGTGGCGGACGGGGCCAGGGGCACGTCGGACGTGATGCAGGTGAGGCCGGGGCGGGCGTCGCGGCTGGAGGTGAGCGACGGGACGCGGACGGCCGGGGAGCCCTTCGAGGTCACGGTGACGGCGCGCGACGACTACGGCAACCCGGTCTCGGAGTACGAGGGCGACAAGACCGTGACCTGGGCGTGGACGGCCACCCCGGCTCCCGACGGCACCGCGCCGGTCAAGCCGGCCGACGGGGTCCAGACCTTCACGGGCGGGGTTCTGACGGTGGGCGGGTTCACCCTGTACCGGGCCGGTGAGAACCCGACCATCACGGCGGCCGTGAGCGAGGACTCGCTGGCCGGTACCAGCCAGCCGTACACCGTGGGGCCGGGCCCGCTGGCCTGGGCCGTCATCACCAGTTCCGTGCCTCCGACCCTCGAGCCCGGCAGCTACAGCCCTGACCTGGACGAACTGGTGGCGAGTGTTTCCGGGGTCGTCGCCGCGACCACCTACAACCTGGCCATCAGGCTGCAGGACGCGTGGGGCAACCCCCGGAGCGACGCGGGGATCGGCGTCGACCTGCAGGTCACCTCGAGCCTCGTCCGGCTGGAACCCTCGCGGGTCAGCCCGGAGACCGTGGTTACGGTGGGCGGCACGGCTTCTTTTACCTACACGTCGGGGTCCGCCGCGTTACTGGCCGAGGACACCATCCGGGCCAGCATCGTCGTGGACGGCAACCCCAGGTGGGTGAGAGTCACGACCAACGGGTTCTAGGCGGCCCGCCAACTCGCGCGCCGGTCCTCGCCGTCCGGCGTCGGAAGCAGGGTCCGCGTGCAGCTCCACGCTGGCTCCGGTGGCTACGCCGTCCCCTGCCGCCCAGGATTTGAGAGGCGTCGGCGGCACCGGCGGGCAGTTTGAGAGGCTGTCCCGGTCCGTCGCGCCAAGAGAGGCTTCGGTGACGTAAGCCAGCCAGCCCGAGGCGAAGGCGGCGGCGGCGCTGCTCCCGGAGAAACTGGCATAGCCGGAGGACCCCGCCACGGGGACGTCGTCGACGCGCGCCGGCCCCCAGAGGGCATTTCCCCTTGCACTGGCCGTGCCTGCCAGGTTGACCAGGTCTGACGTGGAGCTTCCCGACACCGGAAGCAGCCACCTGCCACCCGGGTGACCGTCAGACGCGCGCCCCGCCGGGACCTGGCGCGGCAGGGCCGCGATCACCCAAGGAGCTCTGGCGAAGGCGTTGAGGGTCTCGGGAAGCGGACCGTTCCCGGCGGCGAACACCACCGTCAGGCCCCGCTCGGCCAGCACCCTCGTGGCCAGGTTGACGGGATGGTGGGGGTCGAAGGGGCCGCTCAGGGACCAGCTGTTGTTCACAACCCGTATCCCGTACGCCGTCTGGTTGCTCAGGACCCATTCGTACGCGGCCAGAACCTCGAGAATCCACGCCGGGGTCGTGCCCACCTGCAGTGCCAGCAACGCGGGCGGGGGCATCGACCTTTGCGCCACGGAGCGCTGGGCCTCACGCCATCCCGCCAGCAGCGCGCCCGCCACCGCGGTTCCGTGCCCGACCGGGTCGCCGGCCTCCGGGGGCGCCACGGCTGGGACGCGGGTGAAGGTCTGGGGGGCCGGGTCGAGCCCAAAGCTGAGAACGCGCGTGTACAACCCGTCATGCTTGAAGAAGGGGTGCGCCGTGTCGATGCCGGTGTCTACGATGGCCACGCTGTACTGGGTCCGAGCAAGCTGCCGCGAATGGTTCGTGGCGTAAGCCCGGCCGTCAACCGGCGCAGGCTCCGGCGCCGGGGCCGCAGCTTCCTGAAGGACGGGCTTCAGAACCACCTCGTCGGCCGGGCTGACCCTGAGCACCCCCTCGATGCGCTCAAGTCTCTCCGCCAGCTGGACCGAAGCATGCAGGCCAACCATCGCCAGCTGTTCGAGCACCCACCCTCCCTCCGCCCCCGCCTCCCGGAGGGCTTCCAGGTGACGGCTGCGGAACGGCTGCTCAAAGGCCACGACGTACCAGCGAGAATCTGGCCCGGGAGCCGAGGCGCCGACCGCGCCGCCGCATGCGAGGGTGAAGGCCAGCAAGTAGCCCAGGACGGCGAACAGGCGGAGCGACACTCGCGCGACCATTGGGTTGTGCTTACAGCCGCTGCCCACGTAACTACCTCCTGCCTCATGAATCGGGCGGGCCTGCCGCCGGGATTAGTCCGCCGGTGAGAGCGGAGCGGCCCCCGGGCGGGGTGCCGGGGGCCGCTTGACCTGATGACAGGAGGTCAGTCGTGGCTGCGTACGCCTGTCCGCGCGCGAGTACGACTGCTTCAGCTTCAGCCCTTCGGCGGCCCGGCCGTCGTTGTGACCGTGCGGTCACGGTAGACCCGTGGCTTTGCGCCCCCAGCTTTCGCTGGGTTTGCCTTTGTCGGGGCCAGCACGCTATGAACCGGCCGGAGCCGGTGCTCCGGTCACGGCGTTGTCGGACTCAAGCTTACCGGCGGGCCACCTCCCGCGCCACCAGGCTCTGGGCCATGGCCCGCATCACGAGGGCGCTGAACTCGGCCCGGGTGACCTGCCGCTCCGGCCGGTAGGTCCCGTCAGGATACCCGGCGACGATTCCCAGTGACACCAGGTACTCGATGGCGGACCGGGCCCAGTGGCCGTTGATGTCCGTCAGCCCGACGTGGTAGGGCCCGGCAGGGATCGCCAGGCGCTCGAGCACGCGGGCCAGCATCACTGCCGCCTGGGCCCTCGTGGCCGGCTCGTCGGGACCGAAGCGGACCTGGCCCGGTGACACCTCGTACCCGGCCACCAGGCCATGAGCCCGGAGAACTGCTACGTCGTCCCCGGCCCAATGGCGTTCCAGGTCGGCAAAGGTGGGCCTTTCCGGGCCGGCGCCGCGGGCCGAGGGCCGCCAGTTCGGGCTTACGAAGTCCAGCACGCGTGCGACCATGACCGCCAGTTCCGCACGGCTGATGCTCCTGTCCGCGCCGAAGGCGTAGGTGCCGTCTGCCTCGAGGTAGCCCCTCACGATGCCGATCTCGGCCAGCAAGACGATGTCGGCGTGAGCCCAGTGGCCCACGACGTCAGCGAAGCGCCCGGCCCCGGCCCCGGCCACGGGCAGGAAGGTGCCGGCACGGGCAAGCCCTCTGGCCAGCGCTTCCCGCCAGACCAGGTTGCGGCGCTCGCTGTCCGTGGCCGGCCAGCGCGCGCCGGCAGTGCCGGACGGAGGCCCCGCGGCGGGTGGGGTTCCCGGTCCCGCCGCGGTCCCTCCCGGCCCGGGCTGCGCGCCGGGCCCCGGACCGGTCTGTCCTCCGGGCGGTGGCCCGGGTGGCGGTTGAGGTGGCTGCTGGCCGGGCGGGGCGGGCTCGGGCGGTCCCGACACCGGCGGTTTGTCACCGACACCGCCGTCGGCGGGTGGCGCCGGCCGCGGCCGATGGATCCAGTACTCGAGGCGGTACGGGGTGACCAGGTTCGTCCAGCCGCGCACGCGGGCGGTCCAGACACCCTGTGCCGGACTCTCGACCGCCACGGATTCCGAGGCTCCTCCCTCGAGGATCTGAAACCGCTGTGAGTCGGTGGTGGTGCCGTCGGGCGCCACCAGGGACAGGTCCAGGTCCTCCAGGTCGCTGGCCCAGGTCAGCCTCACCCGCAGCCTGGTGCTCCCCTCGGGCACCCCGATCTGATGGCTGGCCTGGCTACCTACCAGGTACGTGACCGAGGGCCCCAGGGTACCGGTGAAGCTGCCGTGGATGACCTCTTCGTCTTCGTCGTCGCCCGGCGGGCTGTTGCCCAGCGGGCGCGCTCGGTACCCCAGTATCTTCCCGGTGGAATCCAGGGTCAGGGCTTCCTCCACCGCGGCCCGGGCGTTGACCAGCCCACCTCCTACCTGCCATGGAGCGTAAGTGGCCATGGGTGAGGCCGTGTTCATGAGAATGCTCCTGACGGCAGAAGGGGTGAGGCGGGGGTTGGCCTCCAGCATCAGGGCCACCACGCCGGCCACGTGGGGTGCCGCCATGCTGGTCCCGCTCATGTGGGAGTAGTAGGGGATCTGGCTCGCCGGCAGCGCGGCGTCGCCCCCCAGGAACCCCAGCGCGGTGAGGCCCACCGTGGACGAGCGGGCGGAAAGAGTCCTCACGCCGGGGGCCGTGACGGTGGGGCGGTACAACGGGTCGCCCGGGATGCCCCGTGAGGAGAAGCTGGCCAGCTTGCCCGTCTTGTCGGCCGCCGCGACGCCGATGACCCAGGGAGCCACGCTGTAGGGATTCAGGGTGTCCTCGGCCGGTCCGGAGTTGCCGGCGGCGAACACGACCACGATGCCGCGGTCGTGAAGCAAACGCGTGGCGACGTTGATGGGGTCGTCGGGGTCGAAGGGCCCGGTGGTGCCCCAGCTGTTATTGACCACCCGGATTCCGTAGCGCTGTTGCTTGGCCAGGATCCACTCGAAGCCCTCCAGCGCCCACAGGACGAACAGCCCGTCGCCGGCCCCCAGCCCCACCAGCCGGGCGCCCGGCGCGATGCCCCGGAAGGTACCGCCACTGGCCTGACCCGTGCCTCCGGCGATGCCGGCGACGTGCGTCCCGTGGGCGCTGGTGGTGTCGGTCTGGGGCTGGTCTTCAAGCCACACGGGCGGCAGGAACACGTCAAGGCCTTCTTCCCGCAGCAGGCCGGTGCCCAGCCCGATCTTGACGTTCTGAACGGTCTTCTCACCGAACTTCAGGTCCGGGTGCAGGCCGTCGATCCCCGTGTCCAGGATGGCCACGGTGACGCCTTTGCCGGTGTAGCCCAGCTCGTTCCAGACCTCGGTGGCACCTGTCTGCGGCGCGCTCTCCTTGAGGTACATCTCCAGGGGCCGGTCCAGCGCCACGGACCGGATGCCCGGCAGACCGTG
Organism: Symbiobacterium thermophilum; assembly: GCA_020725105.1. Classification (GTDB taxonomy): domain Bacteria; phylum Bacillota; class Sulfobacillia; order DYFQ01; family DYFQ01; genus DYFQ01. The sequence continues at coordinate 9,589 of DYFQ01000042.1, read as the reverse complement.
GAGCACCTCAAGCTGGGCGCCCGACACGGCTACGGCCACCACCGGCAGGTGCCGGAAGTGAATACCGCCGGTGATACCGTGCTGCCGGAGGGCCTCGAACTGGGCCTCTCCCGGAGCCTGGTAAAAGGTGAGGATGGCGATCACGCGGTCCGGGACCTTGCCGGTGACAGCCTTACCGGCCTCTGTGAGCGCGTCCCGCGCCGGCGGCCCGGAAGTGTAGCCCTGGAGCGGCGCGGACTCGTTCCCGGGGAGCCGGCTGCCCAGGCCGCCGAGGCCGTCCGGCAGGGCATCGAGGCTGGCCTTGAGGGTGCCGGCAGCCTCACCCGCGACCGAGCCGACCCCCGAAGCCGGGTCGGGGGCCGGGTCCACGACGGCCCCCAGGGCGTCGGGCGCTTTCTCGACCGCAGCTTCCGGGCTGGGTTCGGCCAGCGTCTCTCCGGCGAGGTTGCCGGCCTCGCTTACCGGGTCGCCGACACCGTCAAGCAGGGAGCCGGCGGTCAGAGCCACTGGAGTCCCGCTGAGTGCCGCCCCGGACGCGGCTGCCGCGCTTCCCAGGGCAAGCAGCAGGGCCAGGGCCACAGCCAGCGCGCCGCGGGACAGACGTCGCGGCCTGTCTGGTATCATCAAGCCCCTCCTTCCGCTGACCAGACTGCGGGGTACTGGACGCTCCGGCATCTCCGGCCGATAAGTTATATGGACGGACGGGTGTGAATTTGGGGGGTGACGTGGCGGGAGTGGCTCGCCCAGGACCGGTCGAGCGACCGCGCTGTGGGCCGCAGGCAGGAGTGACGGTCGGCCCTCGGGAAGCTAACGGCCTGCGGTACGTGGCAGGCACGGCAGTTCTTTCGGGATCGCGCCGCCCCGGCGTGCGGGTTGGGGATGGAGGGACATGCGGCGACTTCGGGAACTCATCGGCGCAGCCCAGGGCAACGATGATCGCGCCCGCGAGGATCTCATCCGCTCGGCCGTGCCCTTCATCTACAGGACGGCATGCCGGATCTGTGGCAGGCGGCTGGACTGGCGCAACGACGACGAGCTGAGCGTAGCCCTGGCCGCGTTTGACGAGTCCATCTCCAGGTTTTGCCTCGAGCGCGGGACGGATTTCTGGGCCTATGCCCGCGCCGTGATCCGCAGTCGCGTCGGCCAGTACCTGCGCCGGAGCTTCCGGAGGCGCGAGCTCCCGTTGCTCCTGGAAACCCACGAGGAGGCCACGGTTTCTCCCGCGGCGATGGCCGAGGCAATCTGTCGGCACCGCGAGGCCGAGGACGTCCGGGAACTCGCCCAGGAGATCGAACTGCTCGAGAGCTCGCTTCAGCGCTTCGGCTTTTCCGTCTCGGACCTGGTGGCGGGCGCACCTCGCCACCGACACGCCCGCGATCGCTGCCTCAAGGCGGCTCGCGTGGTGGTGGGGACTCCGGAGTACAGGTCTTTCGCTTTGAAACACCGGAAACTTCCCTTGAGGCAGATCGAGCGAGCCACCGGCATCAGCCGCAAGGTTCTCGACACCTGGCGGCGCTATATCATTGCGGTGGTTGTCATCCTGGGCACGGAGGACTTCCCTCGGCTGAAGGCTTTTATCAACTTCTCATCGACCGAACCTCGCGACGGAGGCCCGTCCCCGGGCTATTGACCCAAGAGCGGGTTGGTCGTGGTTGTCGTGTCAAGTTCCTCTTCAAGCTTCTCGACCTGTGGCTCAACGAGTCCCGTTTGCGAGGGCTCGAGGGCGGGCGCCTGGAGGCCCGCCGGCTCGCCGGCGAGCCCCTCCACCGGCTCGCCCAGGGTGGTCTTGACATCGCCGGCGAGTCGTCCGGCGGTATCCGCGGTGCCCTCCACCGTTTCGCCCACGAGGGCCGCCCCCTCCTCCGCCGTGCCGACCGCCTGGTCGCTGAGGGTCTGTCCTGCGTCACGCAGTGGCTCTTCGAGAGCCGGGGCCAGGTCGCCGGCCGCGTCCGTCACGGCTTCCTTGGTCTCCTCCGCCGTGCCGCACGCCGACCCGCAGGTCACCGGTGCCTCGGGAGTCTCGGCCCGCGACGGGTCGGTCACCGGCGCGCGCACCGGCTCGACCGGCGCCCGTCGGGCAGGTGCCGTGTCGACAGGCGCCTCGGGAGGCGGCTGAACCTCGCCCACGCCGTTTCCGGAGGGAGGTTCGAGCGATAGGACGGGCTCCTCGGGTTGCGGCGCCGACCCGGCGGCCGGGCCGCTGTGGTGATAGTCCACCGGGCCAAGGGTGCGCAGGTACTGCACGAAGCTCTCCAGGTTCGAACCGCCGCGCCTGAGCAGTTCAACCAGTCCCACGGCGGTGTCCGGATCCGCCAGGCCCAGGTGCCGCTGGACCATGAGGCGGTTGAGCGAGATGTTGAGTGGCAGCGCCTCGCGGTAAGCCGCCCCGTCTGCCCGGTAGACTATGATCCGCGCTTCCCGCCGCTGCAGCTCCACGGCGCTACCCACCGCCGCCAGCGCCTTCTCGTCCCAGCCCGCCTCATCCCCTCCGGAGAGGGTGACAACACCCACGAAAATGGTGGTGGCGTCGGGGTTGTCGAGGTAGCCCCGTTCACCGGCGAGCACGATCAGCCGGCGGAGCGCGCCCTCGGCGGTGGCCGGGCTACCTCCCCAGGCGTCGATGAGTTCCTGGCCTTCCCGGTTGTACGCCACGGCCCCGATCACCGTGCCGGTTGCGGAGACCCGGAGTTCCAGGCTGGGATTGATGTCCAGCACCATCACGGCGGCGACGTCGGGTCGTCCCGGCCACAGGATGGCTCCCAGCATCAGCGCCGCCGCCAGGCTCGCCGCCACGGCTATCCGGGCCAATCCGGGCAGGACCGGCCGCCGCCGGCCGGGCCGTTCCTGTAAGAGGTGCTCGTCGGCCGGCAGAGGTGGGGGAGGGAGTTCGAAGACCTCTTCGGCGACGCCGGAGACGTTTTCCGGGTCGTCCTGCAGGGTAAGGTGAGACTCCTCGCCGACCTTGGGACGCCGCCCGCGGTAGGGGACCCGCAGCACAAAGCCGTTGTCGGTGAGGACCACTGCGTAGCTGTCCTCCACCCGCAGCACCACAGCTCTCCGGGTCACCGAACGCCTGTTATCGTCCATGGTAGTCATCTTCTCCCGGCGCCGTCCCACGTCTCCCTGGCGGGCGGCCGGCCTCCGGCCGCCGAACGTCCGCCCGGTCTGCCAGCCGGCCGGGGCCGGGGAAGGTCGCCGGGCAGCCCGCGCCGGCGCCCTTCCCCGGCCTCCACCTCCTGTCTACGGTCCTACTCTAGTAATCGACCTGCACTTCAACCCTGTACACGGTTGCCACCGCCACGAAGGTCTCCACCACCACCGTGTACTTGCCGGGCTTGATGCCAGGACCATCGTACACGATTTCCTCGGGCGCGTTCACGAAGTTCCCGCTGAAGCCGACTTCCTTGCCGTCCGGGTCCAGGAGCCGGAGGTCGTACGCGTCCTGCAACTGCGGCTCCCACGTGGCCCGGACCCGGATCCTGCGGGCCCCGGAGAAGACCTCGAAGCTGTGGTCCTCTGACGCCACTCCCAGCGCCCCCGCCAGGGTTGAGCCGGTGAACACGAAGCGGGTCGGGGGCCCGGACTCCCCGATCACCCGCAGCGGGAGCCGCGCCTCGCCGGCCCAGGGGCCGGACCGCGGGTCGTCAGCGTTGGCGACGATCACGACCTCGTGATCGCCCGGCTGGCTGGCCGTCAGGCGGGCGGTGAACGAGCCGTCGGCCGCGACGGGAGGCGAGGCGGCCGGCGGGTCTGTTACCTCGCCCCCCCGCGCCACCAGGTAGACCCGCACCCGCGCCTGCAGGGGCGGGTGCGGCCGCAGGTCGAGAAAGCCGCGGAACTGCCCGACGACGCCCTTGACGGTGATCTCGGAGCCAGTCGTCACCTGGCCGACCGGCCGCCCGCCCTGGGAGAGGTAGGCGTCCAGGTGCAGGCCGTTGACGAAGAAGGCTGTGGTCGCCACGGCCGTGTCGGGCGGCTCGCCGGCCTCCGCGCGGAAGACCACCACGAAGCGCCCCGGCCGGTTGCCGATGAAGGCGTCGTCCACCTGGAACGAGCTCTGAAACTCGCCCGGCGTCGAGCGCTTGGCCAGCTGGTGCTCCAGCGCCGCGCTGCCGTCAGGCCGGTGGTACGTGGCGGTCACCCTGGCGTCCGCCACGGGCCGGCCCTGGGCGTCCTGCACCGTCAGGACGAAGAAGCCCGCCTCGCCCCGTTCGAAATAGGCGGAGGCCAGGCCCACCACGGCGGCCTGCTTGTACGGCTTGGGGTTGGCCACCACGACCTGCAGCGTTCCCGGGCTCGGCTTGGGGTACGGACCCCGCGCCGGCGGGGGGAGGTCCGGCCCAATGGCCCCCGCCAGCTGGCGGGCCCGCCACACTGCCGCGTAGGCGTCCAGGTAGCCGGCTCCCACTTCCCAGGGCTCGTACCCGGGCATGGGGGTGGCCGTCTCCATCAGGACCTGCTTGACCTGCCGGGGCGTCAGCCGGGGGTTGGCCTCCAGCATGAGCGCCACCACGCCCGAGACGTGGGGGGCGGCCATGCTGGTCCCGCTGGCGCGCGTGTAGTACAGCGGCTCGGTGCCGGACAGGGCCAGATCCCCGCGGAGGGGGGCCAGCGCGTTCATGTACGCGCCTGTCTTGGCCCGCGGGGCGATGATGTCCACGCCGGGGGCGGTCAGCGTGGGGTTGATCCCCTCGGCGATGCAGCCCCGCGAGGAGAAGGCGGCCAGACCGCCGGTCTTGGTGCCCGCGGCCACGGCGAGGACCCACGGAAACATCTTTTCCCGGCCGATGGTGCCCGGGTTCGGTCCGTTGTTGCCCGCCGAGAAGACCACCGCCATCCCCCGGTCGTGCATCAACCGGGTGGCGATGGCGATGGGCGAGTCGTACTCGGGCTTGCAGTCGGGGCTGGGACCGGAGCCCCAGCTGTTGGACACTACCCTGATGCCGAGGGAGTACTGGTGGGCCAGCACGTAGTCAAAGGCCCGGAGCACGTAAAACAGGTACAGGCCCACGTCGGTGCTGTAGCCCACCAGCCTGGCGCCGGGCGCCACGCCCGCGTACCGGCCGCCGGCCGCGGCCCCCGTCCCCGCCACGATCCCGGCCACGTGCGTGCCGTGGCCGATGGTGAGGTCGGTGTTGTGGGCCTGCTCCACGGCTACCGTGGGGAAGAGCGGCGGCCCGCTTTCGGAGACGAAGTCGCCAGCTATCGGCTTGACGTTGCGTACCACCTTGTGCTCTCCCGGCGGGAGGTCGGGGTGGGTGGCGTCGATGCCCGAGTCGACCACGGCGACGGTGACCCCGCGCCCCGTGAAGCCCAGGACCGGGTCGGACCAGACCCGGTCGGCCCCGATGAAGGGCACGCTGTCCCGCAGGTCGTAAACGAGTTCGCGGTCGCGGTACACCGACCTGACCCCGGGCAGCTCGCTGATGGTGCCGACGAGCGACAGGGGCGCCCGGACGGCGACCATGGGCAGCTCGCTGAAGCGGTAAACCACCTCGGCACCCAGACTCTCGAGCACGGCCACCTGGCCGTTGCCGGGCTGCTGCCAGTAGCTCACGATCAGCAGCAGCTCACCACCGGCACCGGCCGGTGCCCTGACGGCCTCCAGGAGGGCGGGGTCCACGACGGCCGGCGGCTTCCCGGGGAGAGTAGCGGCCAGGAGCCCGGCCAGCGCCGCCGACGCGGACTCGTCCCGGGCGACCGACGCCAGCACCTGTGCCAGGTGTCCAACCAGAGCAGCAGCCGTGGATGCCACCGGCTCGCCGGCGGGCTCCAGGGAGCTGCCCGGACCGACCGGGCCGGCCGGGTCTGCCCGCCCCGCCGAGATCAAGGTCTCTGAAAGGGGTACTTCAGCCGCGCTGTCCCCGGCCGGAAGCACGGCGCCGTCGGCCATGCCGGGCCCCAGCAGGCTCAGGGTGAGGGCGATGGTGGCGGCACCCGCCAGTATCCTCCTGCCCCGGCGCCGCGCCCCGAGCGCCCGCTCACGCGCCGTTCGCACTTGCGTTCACTCCTTCGTTAGTCAAGCCCGGCCGGGGGTGGCGGCCGCCGCCACCCCCGGCTCTCGGGACTCCGGTTACCAGCCGGTCACCTCGGCCAGCACCCGGTATGCCGGCAACCGTTCCATCGCCTGGAAGGGCGCCAGCTTGATGGCAACCTCGTACGCGGGCTTCTGGCCGATGCCCCGCACGTACCAGTTGTACAACTCTTCGAAGGTGGGCTGCTTCAGGACCTCGAAGGCGACCCATTCGATCCACCCGGCTTCGTACGCGGCCGCCAGGTACCCGGCTTCGAGGGGGGTGATGCCCTCGTCGGCCAGGAAGGTGCGGAAGGTACCCACCGGCGTGTTGCGCTCGTCGATCAGTCCACCTTTCGCGGCGTAGGTCGCGGCCAGGGCCTCGGCCCGGGCCCGCAGACCCGCCAGCCGGCCGAGGGTGTAGGCGAAGTCGAGCCGGCCCACGGCGGCTGTCGGCGCGAAGGTCTGGCCAACCCCGTCAATGACCGGCACCGACACGCCGGCCTTCTGGGTGGCTCCGGTCATCAGCGCCTCCACCTTCACCCCTGAGGGCAGCTCGGGCTGGCCACGGAAGTCCCACTGCCCGCGCAGCGACTCGATGGCGACGTATGCGGGGTGGTCGCGGCCCACGTCGTCGTAGGTGCGCACCTCGGGGGCGTACTGCTTGGCCCCCTTCATCAGGAACAGGGCCGTGGCGAACTCGGCCCTCGGCACCGGTCCCGCGGCGTCAAACGGCCGGAACTCGCTGACGGCTCCCGCCGCCACCAGCTTGCTGACGAGACTCTGGTCCGCCGGGTCAAGCTGGCTGACGGACGCCCGGAAGCCCGCGTTCGCGTACTCAAAGCCGAAGGGCTGGACCCTGAAGCTGAACGTCCTCGGCAGCTCCGTCCCGCCCGTTCCGGTCAGCACCGACAGGGCGCCGCGCAGGTTGTACCAGTACAGGTCCGACTTGTCGTCGGGGTTGCCGTTGTCGGTGACCGGGTTGTTCAGGATCATCACCGCGCCCCGGCCGGTGAAGGTGCCCGCGCCCTCGTCGTCCCTGGGCTTGCGCTGGCCGTCGGTGGGGCGGTAGATCCAGATGTTACTGGTCGTGACCACCAGCGACGAGGTGGCAGCATAGTCGGACGTGAGCTTGACCGTGGAGGTGCCGGCCGGGAACGGCTTCTTGAACAGGGCATAGTTGCGCACGCCCGTCGTGTAGCTCCCGGTTTCAGTCCACTCAGCGCCCAGCGGCTGGTAACTGAAGCCCCGGGCGTTCACCCGCTGGCCGTACGGGACCGGGCTGGCCCGCTCGAGCCCGCGGCCGTACGGAAGGACCAGACCCAGCGCCTTCTCGGTCTCGGCCAGCACCCGGTGGACCGCGGCGTAGGCGTCGATGTAGCCGGCCCCGGCCTCGTACTCCGCGTACCTGGGCATGGGGGTCGCCGTCTCGACCAGCACCCGTTCGACCTGCCGGGGGGTCAGGCCGGGGTTCGCCGACAGGAGCATGGCGACGACGCCCGTGGCGTGGGGCGTGGCCATGCTGGTCCCGCTCATGTGGGAGTAGAACACCGCCTGCGACCCAAGGGCCAGGTCCTGGGTGAGGGCCAGCGCCCCGAGGCTGCTGGTCGAGGCCCGGGCGGAGATGATGTCGACCCCCGGCGCGGTGATGTCAGGCTTGAGGATGTCAACGAGCCTGAACCGGTGACCCCCCGCCGTGAGCTCCCGGGTAAACCGGTCGTCGTTCTCCAGCTGCGGGTTGAGCCCGCGGGACGAGAAGCCGGCCAGCTGGCCGTCCTTGGTGCCGGCGGCCACGCTGATCACCCAAGGCCACACCGAGTACGGGTTGATGGTCCCGTAGCCCCCGGCGTTGCCGGCGGCGAACAGGGTGACCACGTTCCACTGGTCGTGCAGCAGCCGGGTGGCGAGGACGATGGGATTGGCCAGGAACTCCAGGTAACGGCCGGGATCGGTCGAGCCGCTAGTACCCCAGCTGTTGGTCGTGACCCGGATGGGGTCGTGCGGGTTCTTCAAGTTGTAACCGATCACCCAGTCGAAGGCCTCCAGGGCGAAGAAGATCCACAGGACGTCGCCGGCCCCGAGGCCGACCAGCTTCACGTCCCTGGCCACGCCGGCATTGGCGGGCCAGGCGGTGCCCAGGCCGCCCACGGTCCCGGCCACGTGGGTCCCGTGGCCGCTGGAGGTGTCCGTGTTGGGCATGGTCACGGCCAGCTGCAGCCCGGTGATCTCCGGCAGCCCCAGGTCCTCGACTATGCTCAACCCGACCAGTTTCCGGTTCTCGATCACCTTGGTGCCGAAGGGCAGGTCCGGGTGGGTGGCGTCGACACCGCTGTCGATCACGGCTACCTTGACGCCGCTGCCCGCCACACCCCGGCCGTCGGTCCAGATGGTGTGGAACCTCGCGTCCTTCTCCACCTTGTCGACGCCGATGAGCACCCGGCTGTCCTTCATGAAGTACTCCAGCCGGTCGTTGGGCCAGACGGAGAGGACACCGGGGAGGTGGGCGATCTTCCTGACCGCCTTGGCGGGACCCACCACGGCGATCATGGGGAGGTGCGAGAGGCGCACGCCGCCCCGGATGCCGGTTTCCAGCAGCCGCTTCTCGTCCTCGGCGGTGGGCGGGTGGGTATAGGTCACGATGACCTCGACCTCTTCCCCAGACCCGGCCCGGTTCAGGACATCGAGAAGATGCGACGGCACAAAGGCGTTGCCAAGGCGCGCAAGGACATGATCCAGGTCGGCCAGGTCCCTGGCGTAGCGGGCCAGGGTGTCGGCGAGTTGCTGCTGCAGCCGGCCAACGTCGCGCTCGGCGCGCAGGACCAGGTCCTTGACCTCGGCCAGCGAGGCGGCTGCCACCTCGCCGGGGTCAGGCAGGGGCCCGCCGGGCAGGCTCACGAGGCCCGGCTGTGCCAGGTTCCCCACGTCCTGCGTCAGGCGGTCGGTGGTGTCCGCCAGGGAGACGGGCTCGGTGGCTCCCTTCAGCGACCGCGCGTCGATCAGGTTGGCTGCCGCGACGCCCCCCAAGGCGGCGCTGGCCGCAAGCGAGGCGGCGGTCACCAGGGCGAGAGTCAGCCCCAGCCTACGGTAACGGTGAAGCCACTTTAACACTCTCGTACCTCCTCACACTGAACTGATTCCGGCACCGCCCGGCGGTCGGAGTTTCCATAGTGGTTAGTACAACTGCAGGGGTCCACGTTTCGGGGGTCACCCGGCAACCAAAGCCGGACCGTCGAAAATTCCTCCCGAAACCAGCCCCGTCAGGGCTGGTCTGCCCGACGAACCGCCCGGTGCGGACCCGCGTGCCGGGCGGTGTGGGAGGCCGCGGGCGCGACGCCCCCTCCTACCCGATTCGCTACCGGACCGCGTGCAGCGTCAGAGTGCGGGCCAAAGGGCCATCCGGCGACTCCAGAAAGAGGACAGGGCGCTGGCCTCCGGCAAGGGGAAGGCGGCTCATCTCAAGCCCCATGAGCGGGTGGAGCGGCGCCGGCGGGTCCGGTTGCGCCTAACGGGATCCGGTTTGCGCCTGAAGTTTGGGGAGCGGCTCCGAGCCAGGTCCGCCCTCCCGCTACCTGCAAG
>DYFQ01000041.1 GCA_020725105.1 Symbiobacterium thermophilum | reverse complement strand
GCTGCCGGAACCTCGTACGAACCCCGTCCCCACCTGGGGGACGGGGTTCGGCTTTGACCGTCGCCCCCGTGGGACCTCCCGGGGTCATTTCCCGGGAAATAGGCCCTGGAGCTTCGGGGGTTGAGGGTGTTAGGCGCCGGCTCCGGGCGGTCCCTGCCGGAGGCCCCAGGTACGCACGGTGGTGAAGTACCAGCCGGGGCCGGTGTAACCCCGGACCAGGGCATCGGCCAGCCTGATGACGTCCAGCATGGCCCTGGTATCATGCACCCGGAGCACGTCGGCCCCGAAGGCCACCGAGAGGGCGGCCGCGGCGGCGGTACCCCAGAGCCGCGCCTCGGGCTGGTCGGGGTGGCCGGTGATCACGCCGATGGTCTTCTTGCGGGAAGGGGCGTGCAGGACCGGCTTTCCAAGGTCCCGCCGGAAGTCGCCCAGCCGCCGGGTGATCTCCAGGTCCTCGTGAACGTCCTTCTGAAAGCCAAACCCGGGGTCAAGGAGAATCGAGTCGGCGGCGATGCCGGCCGCCTCGGCCCGCCCCACGGCGGCCTCGAAGAAGGCGAGCACCTCGGCGTAAACGTCGCCGTACCGGACGGGCTCGTTCTGGTGCGGCACCGCCTGGTGCTGCAGGCAGACGGCGGCCCCGGCTCCGGCCACCACCGCCGCCAGTTCGGGATCGCCGGCCAGGCCGGTGACGTCGTTTATGAGGTCTACCGGGTATTCCAGTACCCGGCGGGCCACCTCGGCCTTCCACGTGTCCACCGACAGGGCGGCCGGAAGCGGGGGGTCGGCCAGCGCTTCCAGCACCGGCACCAGCCGTTCCAGCTCCGCCCCGGGTGAAAGCGGTTCTGTTTCGCGGGCCTGGGTCGACTCGGCCCCGATGTCGACGACGGCGACCCCTTCGGCCGCCATCTCCCGGGCGCGGGCCGCCGCGGCGGCCACGTCGGCTCCAAACTGGATCCGGGTGAAGGAGTCGCCGGTCAGGTTGACGATACCCATCACGTGCGTCTGGCCGCCAAGCGGCAGGGAGCGGGCCCGCAGCCGGAGGCGGGTCGGTCCGGGCAGGGCGGGGCTCCCGGCGGAGGGCGGCGGGCGGCCGGCCGCGGGCCCGGTCACGGCCAACCCCGCCGCTCGGTGATGAGGAACAGGGCTTCCTGGCGCGTGCGCTCGTCCGTCTCGAAGACACCGCGGACCGCGGAGGTCACCGTCACCGACCCCGGCTTCCTGATGCCCCGCATGGTCATGCAGGTGTGCTCGGCCTCCACCATGACCATGACGCCCATGGGGTCGAGGCGCTGCATGAGGATGTCGGCCACCTTGCTGGTCAGCCGCTCCTGCACCTGTGGCCGCCTGGCCACCAGGTCAACCACCCGGGCCAGCTTCGACAGGCCGGTCAACTTGCCCCCCCTGGGGATGTAGGCCACGTGGGCCCGGCCCACGAAGGGTAGCAGGTGGTGCTCGCACATGGAATAGAGGGGGATGTCCTTGACCATGACCATCTCGGAATGGCCGGAGTTGAAGAAGACGCTGATCTCCTCCTCCGCCGACTGGTGCAGTCCCGCGAAGATCTCCTGGTACATCTCGGCCACCCGCCGCGGCGTGCCCCGCAGCCCTTCCCGGTCGGGGTCTTCTCCGATGGCCTCCAGGATCTGGCGGACCGCCTGCTCGATTCTGGCCTGGTCAAACAGCCTGGCCACCCCCTACCCGTCCCCTGCCATGCCTTACATACCTTATCCCCGGCACCGCTGGTCGTCAATGTGCGGCGCCAGGCGCGAGGCCCGGCGCCGGGCCTTGCGCCGGCGCGGGCAAGGAACCGGTGCCGGTTCGTCGAAAGGCATGGCCGACCCGGCCAGGCTGGCCGGCGCCACAGACGGCGGGGAGGGGGGAGATGGATGAAGCGCGGGGACCCAGCGCCGGACCAGGCGAGGCTGCCGCTGGCGGAGGCGATCTTGCGGTACGTTGAGCGCATGCCGGCCCGCTTTCACACCCCCGGTCACAAGGGCCGGGCCGGAACGGGCCCCCTCGGCTGGTGGCTGGACCGTGCCGCCGAGCTTGACCTGACCGAGGTTCCTGGCCTGGACGACCTGCACGCGCCCACGGGCGCCATCCGGGACGCCCAGGCCCTGGCGGCAGCCCTCTGGGGCGCCGACGCCACCTGGTTTTCGGTGAACGGCAGCACCGGCGGGTTGCAGGCACTGTTCTGGGCGGCGGCCGGGCCGGCCGACACGGTTCTGCTTCCCCGGCTGGCGCACCGGTCGGCCATCGGCGGGCTCCTGGTGTCCGGCGCGAGGCCCCGGTACTATCCGATCACCCTGGACCAACTCGGCCTGCCGCTGCCGGCGGCGCCCGAGCAGGTGGCGGCGGCACTGGCCCATTGCCCCGTCCGGGCGGTGCTGGTCACCTCCCCCACCTACCACGGGCGGGTGGCAGACGTGGCGGCCCTGGCCAGCCTGGCCCACCGGCACGGCGCCGCCTTGATCGCCGACGAGGCCCACGGCGCCCACTTCGGCTTCCACCCGGCCTACCCGGGCTCGTCCCTGGCGTCCGGCGCCGACGCGGCGGTCCAGAGCCCCCACAAGACCCTGGCGGCGTGGACTCAGGCGGCCTGGGTACACGTGAAGGGCGGCCGGCTGGACCCGGAACGGGTGAGCGTCGCCCTGGACTGGCTACAGACCACCAGCCCCTCGTACCTGCTCCTGGCCAGCCTGGACCTGGCCCGCTGGCAGATGGCCCGGGAGGGCCCCGATCCCTGGGGCCGGCTGGCGGAGCGGGCCCAGGCGCTTGCGGCGGCCCTGGCGGGCCAGCCCGGCATCGGGGTGGCCGGTGACCGGGACCCGGTCGCCGCTCCCCGCGACCCGGCCCGGCTGGTGCTCGACGTCGAGGGCCTGGGCGTCACCGGCTGGGCGGTGGCTGACGCGCTCCAGTCGCGGGGCGTCGTGGCCGAGACGGCCGACTTTCGCACCGTTGTTCTGCTGCTCGGCCCGTGGGACCCGCCCGACTGGGACCGCCAGTTGCTGGCCGCCGTCGCCGCCGTGGCCGCGGCCCCGCCGGCCGGGCCCCGGCCGCCCGACGGCTGGCTGGAGCTGGCGCGGGCGGTGGCCGCGGAGTGGGGCGAGCAGGTCCTGCCCCCCGCCGAGGCCCTGCGCCGCCCCCGGCGGCAGGTGGCGCTTTCGCGGGCGGCCGGTCACGTGGCCGCCGAAGCCATCAGCCCCTACCCCCCGGGAACGCCGGTGACGGTCCCCGGCGAGCGGATCCGTCCCGAGGCCGTGGCCTACCTTGACCTGGTCGCAGAAGGCGGGGGGCGGGTGCAGGGGGCCAGGGACCCCACCCTGGAAACTGTCCAGGTGTTAGCATAGGCTTAGGGGAAGCAGCGGCCGGCCGGGGCCGGCCGTGAAGGACGCGGCTGACCGCGGGAGAGGAGGTGTCCCGGGTTGAAGCTGGTCGTGGCGGTGGTGCAGGACAAGGACGCCCTGAAGCTCGTGGAGGCGCTGGTCGAGAAGGGTTACCGGGCCACCAAGCTGGCCAGTACAGGGGGATTCCTCCGGGAGGGCAACACCACCCTCCTGCTGGGCGTGGACGACGCGCAGGTGGACGACGTGGTGGCCATCATCAAGGCGGTGTGCCATTCGCGAGAGCAACTGGTCACGCCGCTGACCCCGGTGGGCGGGCCGGTCGATTCCTACGTACCTTATCCGGTCGAGGTTCTGGTCGGTGGAGCAACCGTCTTCGTCCTGGACGTGGTGAGGTTTGAGCGAGTCTAGGCCCCTGGCCGTTCGCCAGCTGGGCGGCGCGCTGGCCCGCGGGCGGGTGGCCCACGCCTACTGCGTCGTGGGCACCGCCGGGCAGAACCCGGGCCCTTTTGCCCTGGAACTGGCCAGGGCACTCCTCTGCCCCGACGCGGCCGCCGGCTGGACCCTGGCCGGTCAGACCTCGCCGGCCCCGGGTGCCGGAGGGGTGGGCGTCGCGGACGGCCTTGACCCCGGCCACGCCGTCCGGTGCCCGGTGTGCCGTGCGGTGCTGGACGAACGCCACCCGGACCTGGTGGTGGTCCGCCCGCCGGGCCGTTTCCTGATCCGGCGGCAGGCCGTGGAAGCCGGGCGGGCGATCCGGCTGCGCCCGGCCACGGGCCCGCGGCGGGTCGCGCTCTTGCTGGACGCCCACGCCATGACGGCCGAGGCGGCCGCCGCCCTCCTCAAAGTCCTTGAAGAACCGCCGGCCTACGGTGTCTTCGTGCTGACCACCCGGCGCCTGGCGGCCCTGCCCACAACCATCGTTTCCCGTTGCCAGGTAGTCCGGTTGACGGCTCCCGGGGCGAGCGACGCGCCGGGCGACGGCGCGCCCGAGGCCGAGCGCCGCCGCGCCGCCCGGACACGGCTGGCCGAACTGGCGGGGATCTCGCCCTACGAGTGTCTCCGCCTGGCCGAGGCCGACTCCGAGGGCGGGCGAGCCGGGACCCTTGAATGGCTGGAAGCCCTGGCGCTGGGCGCCCGCCTCCGGCTGGACCAGGAGCCGGCGGCGGCGGAGCTGCTCCGCTGGGTGTCGGTAGCCCGGCTGGTCCGCCAGGCCCAGGTGCAGGTGGAGGCCAACGTCCAGCCCCGGCTGGCCCTGGAAGGATGCTACCTGGCGGTACGCCGGACCCTGGCCGGTCCGGCTCCTTCCCGGCCGGGTTGAGTCATGCCGTTTCCTCAGGTAGAATGGGTACGAACGCCGCCAGCGCCCCGTCCGGGGCCGTGGTGCGGCCGGGGAGGGCACGTTGAAGGCGATGCCTCGCGTGGTCGGGGTGCGGTTCCGCAAGGTAGGCAAGATCTACTCCTTCGACGCCGAGTTCCTGGCCATCAGGCCGGGAGAAGGCGTCATCGTCGAGACGGCGCGAGGCATCGAGTACGGCGAGGCGGTGGTGGGTCCGCGGGAGGTGCCCGAGACAGAGGTCGTGGCGCCCCTCCGGAAGATCCTGCGCCGGGCCACCGACAAGGACCTCGAGCAACTGGCGGAAAACCGGCGTCGCCAGGAAGAAGCCTTCCGGCTATGCCACACCAAGATCCAGCAGCACGGGCTCGAGATGGACCTGGTCGACGCCGAACTCACCTTTGACCAGAGCAGGGCCGTCTTCTACTTCACCGCCGAAAACCGCGTCGACTTCAGGGAACTCGTCAGGGACCTGGCGGCCAGCCTCAAGACCCGCGTCGAGCTTCGCCAGATCGGCGTCAGGGACGAGGCAAAGCTTCTGGGGGGCATCGGGCCCTGCGGCCGGGAACTGTGCTGCACCACCTGGCTGACCGACTTCGAACCGGTGTCCATCAAAATGGCCAAGGAGCAGCAACTGGCCCTCAACCCCAGCAAGATCTCGGGCCTGTGCGGGCGGCTCATGTGTTGCCTCAGGTACGAGTCGCTCCAGGCGCTGGCCCCGCCGGCGGCCGTCCTCGACGTGGGGACCGCCGTCACCACCCCTGACGGGGAAGGCCGGGTGCTCGCCCACGACCCGGGCCGGGGCGCCGTCAGCGTGTGCCTGGCGGGCGGCGAGGTCCGGCAGTACAGTGTCCGCGACGTGGACGAGAAGACAGTGGAGGAGGTCGGTCCCGTCCGGGAGTGACCGTGCCCAGCGCGCCTGCCGGCCCCCGGGAACCGCCGGGAACCCTGTACCTGGTGGCCACGCCCATCGGGAACCTGGAGGACATCACCTTCCGGGCGGTCCGGGTCCTGGGTGAAGCCGACCTCATCGCCGCCGAGGACACCCGGCACACCCGGATCCTGCTCCGGCGGTACGCCATCAGTACGCCCCTGGTCAGTTTCCACGCCCACAATGCGCGCCGCCGAACTCCCGAGCTGGTGGCCCGTCTCCAGGAGGGCGCCCGGGTGGCCCTGGTGTCCGACGCCGGGACGCCCGGCATCGCCGACCCCGGGCAGGAACTGGTGCGGGCGGCGGTCAAAGCCGGCGTGGCGGTGGTCCCGGTGCCCGGTCCCAGCGCGGTGGTGGCCGCCGTCGCCGCCTCGGGGTTTCCAACCGACCGCTTCAGCTTCCACGGCTTTCTTCCCCGCCGCGCCTCGGCCCGCCGGGTCATGCTGGCCCGGCTGGGGCGCGAGCCGGGGCCGCTCGTCTTTTACGAGGTGCCCCACCGGCTGGTGGGGTGCCTGGAAGACCTGGCGGCGCTGTGGCCCGAGCGCCAGGTGGTGCTGGCGCGGGAGCTGACCAAGGCCTTTGAGACCTTCGTGCGCGGCACCCCCGCCCAGGTGCTGGCCCGCCTGAAAGAGGCGGCCGGTACCGGCCAGCCCAGGGGCGAGCTGACGCTGGTGGTCGAGGGGGCCAGGGCGGCTCCCGGGGAGGAAACGTCCACGCTACCGGAGCGGGAGCAGCTCATCAGCCTCCTGGGCGTTCTCCTGGCAGAAGGCCTTTCCCGGCCGGCAGCCGCCCGGGCCGTGGCCAGGGCCTACGGCCTGTCCAGGCAAGAGGCGTACCGGCTGGCCCGGGAGGCGGCAGACGGCAGCGGCGCGTCAGGCGACCGCTAGGCCGGTGGCCGCCGCGGCGGCGCACAAGTGCTGGCCGCCGCCGCGGCAACCGGCACAGCGGGACGTCCGGATCAGACGGCCTGGCGCTGCATGGCGTCGATGCAGCCGCGGCAGACCCGCTTGCCCCGGAAGATCTCCACCTCGCGGGCGTTTCCGCAGAAGATGCAGGCCGGCTCGTACTTGCGGAGGATGATCTTATCCGCGTCCACATAGATCTCGAGCGCGTCCCGTTCCTCGATGTCCAGGGTGCGTCTGAGCTCGATGGGGATGACTACGCGGCCAAGCTCGTCAACGCGCCGGACGATGCCCGTGGACTTCACGTCGTGACCTCCTCATTGGTTCTACATGATTCGACAGCAGCTGTCGAACCAAACGATACCAATTTTCCATATATTAGTCAATACGCTCGCCGCCTGTTTCGCTGAAAAATCCTCGCCATGGCGGACTTTTCCGGCACAAACCGGTGCCCGGGACCGGATTCCCGGTCCCGGGCGCCTTGCAGCCACCGTTCGACACGTGGCGCCTCAGGGCTGAACCACCAGGGCGCGAAGCGCGGCACGGACCGGCGCGCGCTGCCGGCGAAATCCACCGCCTCCCGGATGGGGGAGGCGACCTGAAACGCCCAGTTCCGCCACGGGCCTCGCTCTCCGACGTCCTGGGCCGGCGGGTCGTCCTGGTCGCCGACGCCCTGGGCGCGGCCGTGGCGCTGGTGGGTCTAGCCTTTGGCCCTTCGGGTGCGCTCTGTGGGGGAGGGGACTCAGGGCGGGCGCGTCACGAAGCGTGCTCCCACCGCATCGCGAGGAACGCCTCGACGACCCGCGGGTCCAGGTGCGTCCCCGCCAGGCGGCGGAGGTGCTCCCGAACCCGGTCCTCGGGCCATGCCGGCCGGTAGGGCCGGTCGGACCGGAGGGCGTCCCACACGTCGACCACCGCGAAGATGCGCGCCGCCAGCGGGATCTGCTCGCCCTTCAGGCCCCGCGGGTAGCCGCTGCCGTCCCAGTGCTCGTGATGACAGTAGGGGATGTCCAGTGCCGGCCCCAGGTACCCGATGGGACTCAGGAGCTGGTAGGCGTAGGTCGGGTGCTGCCGCATGATCCGCCGCTCGTCCTCGGTCAGGGCGTCCGGCTTCAGCAGGATGCTGTCGGGGATGCCCATCTTGCCGATGTCGTGGAGCAGCGCGCCGCGGCGGACGTGGACCAGGTCCGCCTCATCCATCCCCAAAGCCCGCGCGAGGCGCACGGTCATCTCGGTCACGCGCTTGGCGTGGCCCTGCGTCTCCCCGTCGCGCAGCTCCAGGGCGCGGGACCAGCCTTCCAGCGTGGCGTCGTAGGCCACGGCCAGCTCGGCGTGGGAGCGCTGCAGCTCGTTGAACAGGCCCGCGTTGTCGATGGCGATGGCGGCCTGGCTGGCCAGGACCTCGACGAATTCGCACCACTGGGGGGTCGCGTCCAGCGGGGTGCGGCGGAACAGCTCCAGCACGCCCTTGACGGCGCCCTTGGCCAGCAGCGGGGTGGCGTAGTAGCCGCGGAAGGCTTCCTGCCGGAAGAGCCCTTCCCCCTCCCCGGAGCCTCCGGACCCGCGGAGGTCCGCGACGTGCACGGGGCGCCGCTCCAGCGCCGCCCGCCCCGCCAGCCCTTCTCCCAGCCGCAGCCGGGTGCGCCGGATGGTCGCCGAGCGGAAGCCGCGCCCCGCGCTGAACTCCAGCTCCCGGGTGTGGGCGTTGAACAGCAGCACGGCGGCCGCGTCCACGAGGAGCTGCGCCGTGACGTTGTCGAGGAGGACGTCGAGCGTCACCCGCAGGTCCAGGCTGGAGGTGATGGCGACGTTGATCTTGCGGAGCGCCGCCAGGCGCTCCATCTGCCGGCGCAGCTCTTCCTCCGCCTGCTTGCGCTGGGTGATGTCGCGGACGACGGCAATCAGCAGGCGCCGGTCGTCCAGAAGGGTTTCGCTGACCGTCAGCTCCATGGGGAAGATCGAGCCGTCCCGGCGACGGCCGCTGGTCTCGCGCAGCCTGGCCTGGGCCCCGGTCCCCGCGGGGAGGAGGTCCGCGGGGACGCCCTCGCCGCGCGCCGTCTGGCGCTCCGCGAGCAGCCGCACGACATTGGTCCCGACAACCTCGGCCGCGGCATAGCCGAACATCCGCTCGGCCGCCGGGTTGAAGGACTCGATGCGCCCCCGGCCGTCCATGGCGATGATGCCTTCGCCGGCGTTCTCCAGGACGGCTCGCAAGAACCCCTCGCGCTCCCCGAGGGCGCGCTCGGCCTGCCGGCGGTTCCTGCGGTTCTCGGCTTCCCGCAGCTCGCGCTCGATGGCGGCGACGAGCCGGGTCAGGCTCCCCTTCATCAGGTAGTCGTGGGCCCCGGCCTTCATGGCCGCGACGGCGGTGTCCTCGCCGACGCTGCCCGAGACGATGATGAACGGCAGGTCGAGCCCGCGCTCCTGGAGCAGGGCGAGCGCGGCCGGCCCGGTGAACCGCGGCAGGTAAAAGTCGGCGATCACGACGTCCCAGCGCCCGCGGTCCAGCGCGGCGCCCATCGCTTCGCGGGTTTCGACGCGCTCGACGACGGGGTCGTAGCCGCCGCGCTCGAGCTCCCGCACGACCAGGGCGACGTCGTCTTCCGAGTCCTCGACGAACAGCACGCGGAGCGGGGTGCCCATCGGCCGCACCCCCCGGCTAGGCCGGCCGGAACCGCGGCGGCGGCTCGTTCAGCAACAGCCAGTACAGCCCCAGTTGCTGCACGGCCCGGCTGAACTGGAGGAAATCCACCGGCTTTCGGACGTAGCTGTTGGCGCCGAGGCTATAGCCCTCGACGAGGTCGCGCTCCTCGCCGGACGACGTGAGGATGACGACCGGAAGCAGCCGGGTGCGCTCGTCGGCGCGAATCCGGCGGAGGACTTCCAGGCCGTCGACCTTCGGCAGCTTGAGGTCGAGCAGGACGAGCTGGGGCATGACCCGGGTGTCGCGTCCGGCGTGGCTCCCCATGCCGAACAGGTAGTCGAGGGCCTCGACCCCGTCGCGGGCGACCACCACCTCGTTCCGGATGTTGTGGTTTTTCAGCGCCCGCAGGGTCAGGGTCTCGTCGTCCGGGTTGTCCTCGATCAACAGGATGATCTTCGGCTCCATGACCGCTTCCCTCCCTCCAGGGCGTTCATCCCCACCGGGTCCGTCAGGGCAAGGTGAAGTAGAAGGTGGCGCCGCGCCCCGCGGCGCCTTCCGCCCAGATCCGGCCGCCGTGGCGCTGGATGATGCGCTGGACCGTGGCGAGCCCGATCCCCGTGCCCTCGAACTCGGACGTCGAGTGCAGCCGCTGGAACGCGCCGAACAGCTTGCCGGCGTACGCCATGTCGAACCCCGCCCCGTCGTCGCGGACGAAGTACACCGGCGGCCCGCCGCGGTCCAGGACGCCGAACTCGATCGTCGCCCGGGGCTTTTTGGCGGTGAACTTCCAGGCGTTGTGGAGCAGGTTCTGCAGCGCCAGCCGCAGGAGGTGGGAATCCCCCTCCGCGTATACCCCGTCGGCCATGACGAACTCCACGTCGCGCTCGGGCTCGGCCTTCTGGAGGTCCCGGGCGATGGCGCGGGCCATGGCGCTCAGGTCCACCCGCTCGCGCCGGAACTCGCTGCGCGCCACGCGGGCCAGCTTCAGCAGGTCGTCGATGAGCCGGCCCATCCGCTGGGTGGCGGCCCGCACCCGCCGGAGGTAGTCCTGACCCACCGCGTCCAGCCGGTCGGCGTAATCCTCCAGCACCGCTTGGCTGAAGCCGTCGATGCTGCGGAGCGGTGCCCGCAGGTCGTGGGAGACGGAGTAGCTGAACGCCTCCAGCTCCCGGTTGGCCGTCTCCAGCTCCGCCGTGCGCTGGGCGACGCGCGCTTCCAGCTCGGCGTTGAGGGCCCGGAGCCGCTCCTCGGCCTGCCGGCGCTCGAGGACCCGCCCCAGTTGCGTCCCGACCTGCTCCATCACGGCGAGCAGCTTGGGGTCGGGCCCGGCCGGCCGGTCGGCGTAGAACTCCAGCACCGCCCCCACCTCCTGGCCCACCAGCACCGGGACGGCGAAGCCGGCGCGGACCCCCAGGTCCACCCCGGGCTGTTGCCGCAGGAACCCGGGATCGCTGCTCACGTCGTTCATCCACAGGGGTCTCCGAGCCGCGGCCACGCGGCCGATCAAACCGGTCCCCACCGAGACGCGGGTGGCCTCGGTCAGCTCCCGGAAGGCCGCGAACCGGTCCGGGTCGTCGAGGTGCCAGATGCTTGCCGGGAGGAAGCCGCCCGGCGGGTCGGGGCTCCGCAGGTAGGCGTGGCCCACCGGCCAGCCCGTCAGGGCACAGACCGCGTCGAGGCACGCCCGGAAGGGCTCCTCCACCGACGCGGCCTGGTTGGCCGCGGCCGCCACGGTGCCCAGGAGCCGGGTGTAGGCGATCTCGCGCTCGAGCGAGGCGGCCATGGCGTCGAAGGCGCGGGCCAGCTGTCCCAGCTCGTCCTCGCCGTGGCGGAGGCCGGTGCGCGCGGCGAGATCGCCCGCGCCGAACCGGCGCGCGGCCCGGAGCAGCGCCGCCATCGGGCCCAGCACGAGCCACCCGGCGGTGAGCCTGGCCAAGAGCAACGTAAGGGCGGCCACGAGCGCCAGGACGGCGAGGTTCCGGGCGACGACGGGGTTGGCCAGGGCGGTGGCGGTCTGGGTCGGGATGCCGACGGCGAGGTACGGGGCGGCCGATCCGCCTTCGCCGCGGAGCGGCGCGAAGGCATAGATGCGATGGACGCTGTCGGGCAGGGTCGCCTCGGCGATCCCGCGTTGTTGCGCCCGGATCGTGCCGGCCAGCCACGGCGCCGGGAAGGGCCGGCCCACCCAGCGCTCCGGGTCGGGGTAGCGCATCAGGATCGTGGCCTCCCGGTCGAGCAGGGTGACGGTCGAGCCCGGTGGCAGCGACGCCTCGGCGGCCAGCTCGTTCAGCCAGGCCAGGTCGAGGGCGGCGAACACGACCCCCCGCAGGCCGCCGGCCCCGCCGGTCACCGGGTACCCGAAGTTCACCGACGGCCGGCCGGTGATCCGCCCGACCTGGTAGTCCCCGACGGCGAAGCCCCGGGTTGCGACGGCCTGCTGAAAGTAGCGCCGGTCCGCCAGGTTCGTCCCGGCCAGGGCCGGCACGGCGCTGCAGAACACGTCGCCGTCGGGCTCGATGAGGCCGAGGTTCAGGTATTGCGGATGCTCGCGCAACAGCGCGGTCAGGACGGTGGTGCACGCCGCGGCGTCCCCGGCGCGGATGGCGTCCACCCGGGCCAGGGCCGAGAGGAGCTGGTGCGCCTGGCCGAGCAGGCGCTCGTGACTGGCCGACACGAGCTGCACCAGGTTCTGAGCCTGGCCCTGGACCTCCGCCGCCGCCACCCGGCGCTGCTCCGCGGCCGTGTAGAGCACCAGGCCCGTCACGGGGACCAGAGCCGACAGCACCAGCGCCAGCAGGCGGGCGCGCAGGCCCGAAAGCGTGCGGAGGATGCTGATGGCCAGGATCCCCTCCCGCCGGTCCGCGCGGGTGAGGGCCTGCCCCGTCTCACCGTGAAGCCCCGCACCCGACACCGCGCCTCATTCGCAAGCCACCACGTATTTCATCGGCATTTCAAGCCGTCAAATCAACTCGGGGTTGTACCCCGCGCCCTGTCGGGCGCAGCGCGCTTCGAAGGCGGGGGTCGGCTTGCCCACGAAGTCCGTCCCGTGGTCGGTCCGCAGCCGGCCGATGCGGGGGATGCTTTCGGCCGCGAGTTCCCGGTGCAGGCGCTTCACGGCGGCGGCCGCCATCGGCGTGTTGCGGGCGGGAGCCAGGACGGCCAGGCCGTAGCCGGAGTGCCCGTCGCTGGCCGCCGCCAGGTGGACCGCGTCTGCTGCTCTGAGGGGATGGGTGCGCAACAGGCGGGCGGCGTGGCTGCGCAGATCCTCGGTTGGCAACACTTCCACCCAGGCCTCACGCAGGGGGGAACCCCTATCCGTACCGGCACCGGCGGGCGGGGCCCGCACGGCCCGGGGCGGGATGGTCTGGCTCGGGTCCCGGGGTGGGATCCCCCGCGCGAACCGTCGGGAGCACTGTTCGCCCGGCGTCGTAAGCAGGTATTTGCGGATGAATGCTTACGTTTTCAGGAACGGTGAGAACCGCGTCCTCCGGCAGAAAACAGGGCGCCCGGATAGCCGTCAAGGGTCAATTGCAGGCTCAGGTCTGACCGCTGGAGTCTTGTTGCCTCCCCCGTTCAATACGGCCGCAACCCCGGCACCGTCAGCCTCATCTCGGCGAACAGCCGGTAGAGGGTCGGGAGATAGGCTGCGGCGACCAGCACCGCGGTGACCGTCACCCAGGGCGTGAAGCGGTCGAGGAAGGCCGGCATGGCCCGCCCCTCCTCCACGGGTTCCGCCACCGGCACCTCGGTCGTTACGCCTCGCGGGGCCCCCCACAGGGTGCCAACCAGGTTCACGAAGAACAGCACGCCGCTCACGGTCAGAAGCACGCCGCCGAAGGCGGCCAGGCGCAGGGGGTCCGTCCACTCCGGCTGGAAGTAGGGGGCGGAGCCGAGGGCCGTGCGGCGCGGGGCTCCCAGCATGCCCGCCCAGACCATCCCCCGGGACATCAGCGTCATCCCGAAGAACCAGAGCCACGCCTGCCACAGGGCCGCCTTGCGGCTCCATAACCGCCGGCCCGTGAGATGGGGCACCAGCCAGTACGTGACGCCCATGAAGGTGAGCGCCACGGCCGTGCCGACGGTCAGGTGGAAGTGGCCGGGGACGAACAGGGTGTTGTGCACCACCAGGTTGACCGTGAAGGACGCGTTGACCAGGCCGCTGATCCCGCCGAAGGCGAACAGCACCATGGCCAGCAGCTGCGCGGTCACCGACGGATCCTGCCAGGGGAGCCGGCCGATCCACCCCAGCCAGCCCCGGCCGCCCCGGGCCCGCCCACCCGTCTCGACGGAGGCCAGGACGGTGAAGGCCGTGAGCATGCTGGGCATGAACACCGCGAAGGTCAGGAGGCCGTGGATGGCCTTGTAGCCCACGGAAACCCCGGGATCCAGGTACTGGTGGTGGAAACCCACCGGCAGCGACAGGGGAATGAACAGCAGGAAGGCCAGCCGCGCCAGGGGCTCGCTGAACAGCCGGCCGCCCACCTGCCTGGGCAACATGAAGTACCAGGAGATGTAGGCCGGGAGCAGCCAGAAGTAGACGATGGGGTGGCCCGTGAACCAGAACAGCGTCCGGCTCAGTAGCGGGTCGACGCCGGGCAATAGCCCCAGGGACCACGGGATGAGCAGCCCGACGAACTGCACGGCGATGCCCACGGACGCCAGGCCCCACATGAAGATCGTCGCCAGCGCCCCGAAGGTGATGAGCGGGGTGCGCCGGCCCGGGTTCTCCCGCCGCCAGGCCAGGTACGCTTGGGTCATGATGACGAGCAAGAGCCAGGTCCCCACCACCACCAGCACCAGACCGACGTAATAGGCCGGGTGGGCCTGCAGGGGGGCGTAGGACGTGAAGAGCACCGACGCCTTGTTGGCCAGCAGCGCCCAGTCCACCAGCACAAGCCCGGCCGTCATCACCCAGAAGGTCACCCAGCCCAGGCGCAGGCCGGGCAGGGGGCGCCCAAGGCCGTACCCGGTGACGAAGAGCAGGAAGCCGGCGATGAAGTACGTGGTGAAGACGAGCACGTTGAAGACGCCGTGGATGGACAGCCCCTGATAGTAGTGGCGGACGAGCGGCACCACCCGGTACAGGTCGATGCCGGCGTGCTGCAGGCCCTGCAGGAGGCCCATCAGGATCCCGACGGCCAGGTGGGCGAAGCCGATCCCGATGAACCACAGGACGAGGCGTTTTTCGGACGTGCGCATTTCGTACGGGGCGACCCCGGACATGGGCTGAAGCCCTCCCTCCATCGTGCTTGCGCTCAATTGCCCTCCACGATGACGCGGCCGCTCATGAGGTGGTGGCCGACGCCGCAGTACTCATGGCACACGAAGGGGTACTCGCCCGGCGTGGTGAAGGTATAGGTCACCTTCCCCACCTGGCCGGGGATGGCCATCAGGCTGACGGTGGTCCCCTGGATCCGGAACCCGTGGAGCAGGTCGGCGCTGTGCAGGTAGAAGGTGACCGTCGATCCCCGGGGGACGCGGATTTCGCCGGGATCGAAGGTCCAGACCCTCGTCATCATGTTGACCTCGTACCGTCCCGGCGCCAGCTCCCGGATCCAGCCCTGGTTCGGCGGGTACTCGCCGGCGGCGGCGGCCGGCACGGCCTGGTCTTCAATGCCGGGGATCTCGATCCCCAGCACGAGGCTGCTGAAGGCGACGGCGAACGCGAAGACCACCAGCAGCCCGGCCGACAGGTAAATCCAGAAACGTTCCAGCGGATGGGTGTGCACCGGCCTACCTCCTCAGGATCATGGTCAGGTACATGGACCCCCACAGGAGCACGGTCAGCCCCGCGTAGAGCAGCAGGATGAGCAGCGTCCCCTTGGGGGCCTGCAGATCCTTCGGTTGCATCGTCCTCCCCCTTTTCACAGCGGTTTCGCCCCACCGCCCGCCGTCCCGCCGCCGGCCATGACCCGGGGCGGGTAGCGCCCTCACCGGGGGTAGCACAGGAACAGGTGCGCGGCCCGGTAAATGGCCCGGGAAACGCCCTTGGCGTCGGCTTCCCTCAGCAACAGGCCGATGTCCCGTGTCACGCGGGCCGCCCCCACCCGCCGGACGCGGTATCGGGCCCGCACGACCCCCTGGCCGTCCACCAGCACCAGCGCCGGCTCATGGCCGAACCGGAACCCGTCCCCGGTCATGACGGGGGGTTCAAAGTAGATGCCGAATCCGGCGCCCACCGCCAGGCGGACGGTCACCGGCGACCCCGTCAGCAGCGAGACGTTGGGCTGAGCGGCCCCCGGAAACGTTTCGGCCAGGGCCCGGAGCACGTCCGGCCCGTCGTGTTCGGGGTCCACGGTGACGAACGCCACCTCCACCCGGTCCCACCAGCCCCGCGCCGCCAGCTCCCGTTGCAGCCCGTCCAGCAGCCGCAGGGTGAGGCCCATGCCCGCCGCATCCCGGGTGGCGCCCACCGCGTAGGCCACCACCGGGCCGGCCCGCCGGTGGGAGCGGTACACCTGCCCCCGGTGGTCGACCATCGTGAAGGGGACCACCGGGTCCAGCAGGGGCAGCACCTGCACCGGCCGCGCCAGGGCGAAATACAGGGTCCCCGCCAGCAGCGCGGTTGCCAGGATAGCGGCGATTTTCACCCCCCCGGGCCATGGCCGCGCCACCTCAGTGCCCCTCGTGCCCCGTGGCGCTGTCCGGTCGGACCACGAAAACCTCGACGGTCACCGGGTCCCGGTCCTGAAACTGCAGGGTCAATGCGAAGCTGTCGCCTTCGGCCAGCGCCCGCTCCAGGCCGACGAGCATGATGTGGAGCCCACCGGGCCGTAGTTCCACCTCGCTCCCGGCGGGCACCGCGACGGCCGGGAGCTGCTGCATCCGCATGACCTGGGTGGGCCGGCCGTCCCGGAGCTCGGTCTGGAGCACGGCCTCGTGCAGCTCGACCCGTTGCGCCACCTCGGTGCGCCCGCCGACCAGCGCCTCCCCGCCGCGGCCATGGTTGGTCAGGCGCATGTACACGGCGGTGCTGTCGCCGGCCGCGCCGGGGCGCGCCCATGCGTCCGCCACCGAGACGTTGAACGGGGCCGGGTGAGACCCCCTCCCGGCGGCGCACCCGGCTCCAATGAAGAGACCGGCGACCAGCACGGCCAGCGCCACGCCGACGGACGAGACGGCTCTCACCGCGTCACGTTCCTTCCTCCTCCAGGAGCAGCCGGCGCAGGTCGGCCGCCATGTCCTCGGGATCCAGGCCGAACGGGTGCGCCAGCCGCAGGTTGCCGTTGCGATCGACGATGTAGCTCAACGCGGTGTGATTGATCCAGTAGCCGACGGGCGAAGCGGGGGCTTCCACCACCTCGACGTACACGCCGTAGGCGTCGACGATGCGACGCACCTCCTCCTCGGTGCCCCACAGCCCGTGGAAGTCGGGATCGAGCCGGCCGAGGTATTCCCGCAGCCTGGCGGGGGTGTCGCGATCGGGGTCGACGGTGATGAACGCGAAGCGGACCTGGTCGGCCAGGGGGCCGAGCTCCCGCTTGACGCGGGCGTAACGGGCGAGGGTGGCGGGGCAGACGTCCGGGCAGGCAGTGTAGCCGAAGAAGAGCACCACCACGCTCCCCTTTTGATCGCTGAGACGGAACGGGTTCTGGGCCTGGTCGGTGAGGGTGAAGTCCGGCGCCGGCTGGGGCGGGTCCAGCACAAAGCCGTGGAACGCCTCGGCCGGACCGGTTTCGTGGTCCTCGCCGTCCGCGCGCCCCGTCCCCGGCGCGGCCCTGAGTCCCGCGGCTATCGCGGCAACCAGCCCGATCAGTGCAAGCACGCCGGTGATGTGGATGATGCGGAGGTTCTTCAACGCCTCAGCTCCCAGCCGGGGCACCCGCCGACGCGCCTGCCGTCCTTGGGTCCCGCGGTTCCCCGGGCGTCCGGGCCAGCTCGGCCATGGTGACGGCGTCCAGTTCCCGCAGCAGAAGCTCCTGAACCCGCCGCCAGACGCCGTGGACCTGGCAGCGGGACTGGAGCGGGCACGCCCCCGGTTCTCTCAGGCAGCGGTTGAGGCGGATGGGCCCTTCGATGGCCTCCACCACCTGGCGAAGGGTGGTCTCCGCCGCCGGCCGGGCCAGCTGTAGCCCGCCCCCGGAGCCGCGCAAAGTCCTGATGAGCCCGGCCCTGGCCAGGCCGCACACCACCTTGGCCAGGAAAGCGCCGGGGATCTGTTGCTGTTCGGCGATGGCCCGGGACGGAACGATGGCCGCCGGCGGCCGGGACGCCAGCTCGACGACCACCCTGACCGCGTAGTCCGCTTCCCTCGTCAGCTTCACGTCGTTCACGTCCTGAGTAATAGGATCCTTTTAGTCCTATTATGAATTCTCCCAGGGCCCCCGGGCGGGCGCGTCAGGTCTGGACCCGATTTGCCCTAGGGTCCCGACCCTATCTGCGGGTGGCTTGAACGCGTGGCGCGGTTGACAGCGGCTCGGCGGCCGGGTATCATAACGGTCAAGTCGGAATGCTTCTCGTTTTCGTCCAGTGGCGATGACCGGGAGGAGTACGGCCCGGGGCGGCCCGAGCGAGCTGGGGTTGGTGGAAGCCAGCGGTCGCCTCCGCCGGAAGATGGCCCGGGAGCCTGCGGCCAAAGCGGTCGCCCGGCGGCGGTGCGGGTAGCCGTGGTAGGCCGGCACGGGAGGGCCGCCCGCGGGTGGCCCGGGCGCCCGTTAGCGCGCCAGGGTATTGATGGGCCTCGTCGCCGGTCCGGCGGGCGGGGCGCCGGCGTACCTGGTGAGGCCGCCGCCGCGAGGCGGGGCGAACGCGGGTGGTACCGCGGGAGCGACGCTCTCGTCCCGGCCTTCCCCCAGGGGGAAGGGGACGAGGGCGTTTTTCGTTGGACTCCGGACGGAGGAGGGGATGACGGTGCCAGAGCAGCGCCCGAACGGGCCGGGCTCCCGGCCAACCTATTACCTGACCACGCCCATCTACTACCCCAACGCCGACCTGCACGTCGGCCACGCCTACACCACCGTGGCCTGTGACGCGCTGGCCCGCTACCACCGGCTGCGGGGCTACGACACGTGGTTTCTGACCGGCACCGACGAGCACGGCCAGAACATCCAGCGGCGGGCCGAGGCGGCCGGCAAGACCCCCCAGCAGTGGGTGGACGAGATCGTCGCCGGCATCAAGGATCTCTGGCTGATCCTCGACATCACCCACGACGACTTCATCCGGACCACCGAACCCCGGCACAAGCGGGTGGTGCAGAGCATCTTTCAGTCCCTGTACGACCAGGGCGACGTCTACCTCGGGGTTTACGAGGGACTGTACTGCGCCCGCTGCGAGGCCTACTACACCCAGAGCCAGCTTGAAGAGGGGAACCTGTGCCCGGTTCACCGGGTGCCCGTGGAGCCCCTGGAGGAGGAGGCGTACTTCTTCCGGCTGTCCAGGTACGCCGACCGGCTCCTGGAGCACATCCGGCGGCACCCGGAGTTCATCCAGCCGGAGTCCCGCCGCAACGAGATGATCCGCTTCATCGAGCAGGGGCTGGAGGACCTGTGCGTCTCCCGGACCAGCTTTGACTGGGGCATCCCGGTGCCCTTCAACCCCCGGCACGTGGTCTACGTGTGGGTGGACGCGCTGTCGAACTACATCACCGCGCTGGGCTACCGGTCCGACGACCCGGCCGAGCGGGCCCGCTTCGAGCGGTTCTGGCCCGCCGACCTGCACATGGTCGGCAAGGAGATCGTACGCTTCCACACCGTCGTCTGGCCCATCATCTTGATGGCGCTCGGGCTCGAGCTGCCCCGCCAGGTGTTCGGCCACGGCTGGCTCAACCTGGGCGGCGAGAAGATCTCCAAGTCGCAGGGGAACGTGATCGACCCCCGGGTGCTGGTGCGGAAGTACGGCCTGGATGCCGTCAGGTACTTCCTCCTGCGCGAGGTTCCCTTCGGCGCCGACGGTAACTACTCCGAGCCGGCGCTGGTGGCGCGGACCAATGCCGACCTGGCCAATGACCTGGGGAACCTGTTGCACCGGACCGTCAGCATGATCCGCCGGTTCGCCGGCGGGCGGGTGCCGGCCCCCGGCTACCCCCTGCCGCTCCCGGAGGACGCGGCCGAAGCCCCGGGCGCGGCGGAGCCCGACGCGGCGCCGGCGGTCCGGGCGCCGGCACAGTGGGACGCCCTGGCCGAGGCCCTGGCGATCCGCCGCCGGGTACGGGCCACCGTGGACGAGGTGGAGGAGGCCCTGGGCCGGCTGCAGTTTCCCGAGGCTCTGGCCGCCCTGTGGCGCCTGGTCGGCTGGGCCAACAAGTACATCGACGGGCGGGCGCCCTGGGACCTGCGCAAGGCCGGCCGCACGGCCGAACTGGGGACCGTCCTCTACAACGTGGCCGAGACCTTGAGGGCGCTGGCCCTGCTCCTGCGACCGTTCTTGCCCGTGGCGCCCCGCCGCATCTGGGACCAGCTTGGTCTCGACGGCGACCCGGCCGCCCAGCCGTGGGACGCCGCTCGGGGCTGGGGTGGGGGCGGCCTCGCGCCCGGTACGGCCGTGGGCACTCCGGAGCCCATCTTTCCCCGGATCGACGAGGCCGAGGTCCTGGCCCCGGCCGGCGCCGCCGCCCAGGTCGCAGCGGCCGCGGGCGGCTCCGGCCGGCCGGACGAGGCCGAAACCGGGGTGACGCTGGCTGATTTTCGCCGGCTGGACCTGCGGGTGGCCCAGGTGCGCCACGCGGAGCGGGTGCCCGGGACTTCCCGGCTGCTGCGGCTGGAGGTGGACCTGGGCGGCGAAACCCGGCAACTGGTGGCCGGGGTGGCCGAGCGCTACCGGCCGGAGGAGCTGGTGGGCCGCAACGTGGTGATCGTCGCCAACCTGGAACCGGCGGTCATCCGGGGGGTCGAGTCCCAGGGCATGCTCCTGGCGGCCGAGGACGCCGCCGGCGTGAGCCTGCTGGGGCCCGACCGGCCGCTGCCTCCCGGGAGCAAGGTGTCGTGACTCCGCCCGGCGCGGCCGTGGCGGATCCCGGTCCCCTGGCCGGACTGGTGGACAGCCACTGCCACCTGGACGACCCCCGGTTCGACGCCGACCGGCCGTCCGTGCTCGACCGGGCCTGGCGTGCCGGGCTCGCGGCCGTGGTGACCGTGGCCACCGGCCCGGCCACGTGGGACCGGGTGCTGGCCCTGGCCGAGGCGGAGCCCCGGCTTCACGTGGTCCTGGGCGTCCACCCCCACGAGGCCGGCGGCGTGGGCGAGGGCGACTGGGCCCGCCTCGAGGCGCTGCTGGGCGCCGGCCGGGTGGTGGCGGTGGGGGAGACCGGTCTTGACTACTACCGGGATCACAGCCCCCGGCCGGCCCAGCGCGAAGCGTTCCTGCGCCAGGTCCGCGTGGCCCGGGCGCGGGGACTGCCGCTGGTGGTCCACAACCGTGACGCCCACGACGACGTCCTGGAGGTGCTGGAGGCCGAGGCCGCCGGCCGGGTGCCGGCGGTGGTGCTCCACTGCTTTTCGGGCCCGCCGGACTACGCCGAGCGCGCGGCGGCCCTGGGGTTCGTGCTGTCCTTCGCCGGGACCGTCACCTTCCCCGGGGCCGACGCCCTGCGCCAGGCGGCCCGCCGCGTGCCCGCCGACAAGCTCCTGCTGGAGACCGACGCCCCGTACCTGGCTCCCGTGCCTTACCGGGGCCGGCGCAACGAGCCGGGTCACGTCAGGTGGGTGGCGGCGGCGGTGGCGGCGGCCAGGGGCGAGCGCCCGGCCGCCGTGGCCGCGACCGCCGGGGCCAACGCCAGCCGGATCTTCGGCCTGTCGCTGGGGGGGACGCCATGGGTTCCCGGGCCGGCGAGCCGCGGCTGACCAGCCCCTCGGTGCTCCGGGCGCTCCTGGCCCGGCACGGCCTGGAACCCAGCCAGGCCCTGGGCCAGCACTTCCTGGTGGATTCAAACGTGCTCAACAGGATCCTGGCCGCCGCCGGACTGGGCCCCGCCGACCCGGTGCTGGAGATCGGGCCCGGGCTCGGGACCCTTACCCGGGCGCTGGCCGACGCGGCCGGCCGGGTGGTCGCCGTGGAACTCGACCGCAGGCTCGGACCGGTCCTGGCCGAGACCCTGGCCGGGCGGACCAACGTGGAACTGGTACTGGGGGACGTCCTCCGGGTCGACCTCGAAAAGCTGCTCCAGCCCGGGCGGCCGGCGTGGGTGGTGGTGGCCAACCTGCCTTACGGCGTCACCGGCCCGGTGCTCGGACGGCTGGTCGAGGGAACGCTGCCCATCCGCCGGGCCGTGCTCATGGTCCAGCTCGAGGTGGCCCGGCGGATGGCGGCCGCCGCCGGGACGCCGGCCTACGGCGCCCTCAGCGTGGCGGTGCAGTACCGGGCGCGGGTCGAGGTGGTCGCCCGGGTCTCGCCCCGCGCCTTTTACCCGCCACCGGAGGTCACCTCGGCCATCTGCCGCCTGGACTGGTGGGACCGCCCCCCGGTGGCCGTCCCGCCCGGGCAACTGTTCGCCGTGGTGCGCGCCGCCTTCGGCCAGCGCCGCAAGACCCTTGCCAACAGCCTCGCCGCCGGACTGGGCCTGCCCAAGCCGGCCGTCGAAGCCGCTCTCCGCCAGGCCGGCATCGACCCCGGTTTGAGGGGCGAGCGGCTGGACCTGGAGGCCTTCGCCCGGGTGGCGGAGGTGCTGGGCCCGCCGCCTGAAGCTGGTCCGCAAGCCTGACGCCGGCCTCCGCGCCGCGGTGTCGGCCGCCTCAAACTGCGGTATAATCAAACTTGCCATGGCGCACGCCGTGGCGGGGTGAAGAATGATCTTCTACAGCCCGACCAAGGGCCCGATGACCCTCGAGGCCATGTTCGAGGACATCGTGGCTTACGTGGACGAAGCGCCCCGGGCACAGTACCGCCTGATCATCGGCACCGACTCCCACACCCGGGACGACGTCACCTTTGTCACGGCCGTCATCATCCACCGGCTGGGCAAGGGCGCCCGGTATTTCTACGCCCGGCGCCACCACCACCTCATCACCAGCCTGCGGCAGCGCATCTACTACGAGACCGCGCTCTCGCTGGGCGTCGGATCCCGGCTTGCCGAAAAGCTGGCCGAGAACGGCCACGCGCTGCTCAACATCGAGGTCCACCTGGACGTCGGGCGGAACGGAGAGACCAGGGATCTGATCCGCGAGATCGTCGGCATGGTGGTGGGCTCGGGCTTCGACGCCCGGATCAAGCCGGACTCCTACGGCGCTTCCAAGGTCGCCGACAAGCATACCAAGTAGCCGGCCGGCACGGTCCGGCCTCCCCCCGCGAGAGCCGCAGGCGCTGCCAGTGCTGACATGGTAGACTGGCGTTGCGCGTCAAGCTGTGGTAAAATTCTGATGATAGTAGCGCTGGCACGGGGAGGGGTGGGCAAGGATGCCTTCCAAGCACGTGCTGCAACGGATCAAGCGCGACCTCGACATCCACCTGGGCAAGCGAATCCGGCTACGGGCCAACAAGGGGCGCAAGCGAATCGTGGTCCGGGAAGGTCTTCTGGAGGGGACCTACCCTCACGTGTTCGTCGTCCGGCTCGACGAGGCGCCTTTCAACGGTCGAAAAGTCTCCTACAGCTACACCGATATCCTGACTTCCACGGTAGAGCTTTCCATCTGCGGCGAAAACGGCGAGGAACCCCTCCCGTTCCAGGCGGCCGCCTCCGAGTAGCGCGGCCCCGTCCTGACCGGCCGCCCCTCTCGGGGCGGCCGGCGCTCCGTTCGTGATTCCTCTCCCGCTCGCGGCCCCCTGAGCGGTCTCGTTCATATGATGCTGCCGGGAACCTGGCCGGAGCCGGTCACGCCCGACCCCGCGGGCGGTGGGCCCGGCGCCGGCATTTCCGACGAGGGGGTGGGGCATGGTCCCGGCGAGCCGGGCGCTTCGCCGGCACCGCAATCGCCTGCTGCACCTGGACCAGGTGGTTGGCGTCGGTCTGGGGCGCAAGGAAGTGGGCGGGACGCCCTCGGAGGAACTGGCCCTGTGCGTCCTGGTCCGGCAGAAACTCCCCCGCCACCGGCTGGCCGCGGCGTCCATCGTGCCCCAGCGGCTGGACGGGTGGCCGACCGACGTGATCGAGGTGGGCGCCCTCACCATGCTTGCCGAGCGGACGAACCGCCAGCGGCCGGCGCACCCCGGGGTCAGCATCGGCCACTACCGGGTCACCGCCGGCACCCTCGGCGCCATCGTCCGCGACCGCCGCTCGGGCGGCCCGCTCATCCTGTCCAACAACCACGTGCTGGCCAACATCACCGACGGGCGGGACGGCCGGGCGGCCCGGGGCGACCCAGTCCTGCAGCCCGGCCACTACGACGGGGGCACCGAGTCGGACGTCATCGGGCGGCTGGAGCGCTTCGTGTCCCTTTACCGGGAGGCCGACGCGCCGGTGTGCCCCATCGCCAGGGCGGCCGAACGGTGGGGTAACCGCTGGCTGGCCCGCCTGGCGCCAGGGTACGAGTTTCGCCTGGTGCGCCGGACGGGCCGGGAGAATCAGGCCGACGCGGCGGTGGCGGCGCCGACGAACTCCGGCGACGTGGCGCCGGAGATCCTGGGAATCGGTCCGGTCCGCGGCCTGCGCCAGCCGGAGCTGGGC
The DNA here is from genome assembly GCA_020725105.1 of Symbiobacterium thermophilum. Taxonomy (GTDB): domain Bacteria; phylum Bacillota; class Sulfobacillia; order DYFQ01; family DYFQ01; genus DYFQ01. Next base: position 783 of record DYFQ01000041.1, on the reverse strand, counting down.
CTGAACGTCATGAAGAGCGGCCGGACCTCCGGCGTGACCCGGGGCGTCGTCCGGCTGGTGGAGGCCACCGTGCGGGTGATGATGGGGGAGGTGGGTAGCGCCGTCTTCAACCAGCAACTGATCACCACCCCCATGGCCGAGCCGGGCGACTCCGGCTCCCTGGTCCTGACCGAGGCCGCCGAGGCGGTGGGCCTCCTTTCCGCCGGCTCGGACCTGGCCACCGTCGCCGCGCCCATCCACGTGGTCAGCGACCTGCTCGAGGTGGACCTGGTGACCGTCTGAGCAACCGGACCGGCCCGGCCGGCATGGCCGGCCAGGGCCGGCGCACACTAGCCCCGGGAGGGGCCGCCATGGCCGTGGGGCCGCTGGTGCTCATCGGGGGGGCCGAGGACAAGCACGGCGACTGCGTGATCCTCCGCCGCGTGGTGGAACTGGCCGGTGGGCCGGCGGCCCACCTGGTGGTGCTGACCACCGCCGCCCTGCGGCCTGACGGGGTCGGCGACGAGTATCGCCGGGTCTTCGAGGGCCTGGGCGCCGGCCGGGTGGAGACGGTCCACGTCGGCGACCGCCGGGCGGCCGGCGACCCGGGGGTCCTGGAACTGGTCGGCCAGGCCACCGCCGTCTTCTTCACCGGCGGCGACCAGTTGCGGATCACCAGCACCCTTGGGGGCACGCCGCTGGGCCGCCAGTTGCACGCCCGCCACCGGCGAGGGCTGGTGGTGGCCGGGACCTCGGCGGGGGCGTCCGCCATGACCGCCACCATGATCGTGGAGGGGGACTCGG
>DYFQ01000040.1 GCA_020725105.1 Symbiobacterium thermophilum | reverse complement strand
CCGATGGTCCCCACGTTCACGTGGGGCTTGGTCCGCTCGAACTTCTTCTTGGCCACAGGACCCTGCCGCCTCCCTCGGGGCAAACTCCGCCTGGCCAGCAGGCGCGGTATGCCTTCGATTCGAGGCAGGCAAATCCTCCCGGCCGGACAGGTCACCGGAGCGCGACGCCGCCTACAAAGGGAAAGCCGGCTCTGTCGCCGGCTTTCACGCGGGCCTCGGAGCTGCCGACCGGACTTGAACCGGTGACCTTCTCCTTACCATGGAGATGCTCTACCTGCTGAGCTACGGCAGCCTGAAAAGAGGCCGGAAAAAACTTGTTGCGGGGGCAGGATTTGAACCTGCGACCTCCGGGTTATGAGCCCGACGAGCTACCTGACTGCTCCACCCCGCGACGACCATTATAGCTGAATTCCCCGCCGGCTGCAAACCCCGTCGGGCCCGGCGGGTCACAAGCCCGTGCTAGGACGGGTCACGAGACCGTGGAGGGGGGAGGATTCGAACCTCCGAAGGCGTCAGCCAACAGATTTACAGTCTGCCCCCTTTGGCCACTTGGGTACCCCTCCGCAAACCTGGCCGAGCTGGCGAGAGGAATCGAACCTCCAACCGGGGTCTTACAAGGACCCTGCTCTGCCATTGAGCTACGCCAGCCTGAAAGCACAACCGGCGCTCGGTGTCTCGCGGCGCCGGTTGCCGGTAGACCGCATCTAATTATATGGCCCCTGACTGGCCCGGTCAAGTTCGCCGGCGGCGGCGACCGGAAACAAAGCCGGCTCTAGCTGGCCTCCGGCTTCACGCGGATCCGCATCCCGCCGTTGCGGTCGTCAAGGTAGCGTTCCAGCTTGCGCTTGACGCGCTGGAGCGCGTTGTCGACCGATTTCACGTGCCGCTCCAGCTCCTCGGCGATCTCCTGGTAGGACTTGCCGTCCAGGTAAGCCATGAGGACCCGCCATTCCAGGTCGGAAAGAATTTCCACCATCTTGGCCTCGATGTCGCCGAATTCCTCGCGGCTGATGATGAGTTCTTCCGGATCGGTCACCTTGGACCCGGAGATGACGTCAAGCAGGGTGCGGTCTGAATCCTCGTCGTAGATCGGCTTGTTCAGGGATACGTACGAATTGAGCGGGATATGCTTCTGCCGGGTCGCCGTCTTGATGGCGGTGATGATCTGCCGGGTGATGCACAGTTCGGCGAAGGCCCGGAACGAAGACAGCTTGTCGGCCCGGAAGTCCCGGATCGCCTTGTACAGCCCGATCATGCCTTCCTGGATGATATCCTCGCGGTCGGCGCCGATCAAAAAGTACGAGCGGGCCTTGGCCCGCACGAAGTTCTTGTACTTGTTGATCAGGAATTCCTGAGCCAGGGCGGAGCCGGCTCGGGCAAACTCTACGACTTCCTCGTCAAGCATCGAATCGTAGGCGACAAAACCGTCCCGGCGCGGGCTGACCGCCACACACACCGCCTCCGTCCACCTCAGTCTGAAGGTGCTCCGTCCCACCGCTGCCGGCCGGGCGCCGAAGCTGGAGCCCGAGCCGCTTCAAACGCAGTCTGGGGACATCACGACCCGGCGACCATAAAGTGATGGGAGGTCAAACGAGGGAATCACCTACAAACCCAGGCTGACGGCCCTGGCCATAGCATGGCTCATTATACCGTAGCGCCGGAATCAAAGTCAAGCTGCACCTTTTCCGACAGAATCCGCCGCTGGCGGACACATTCGAACAGCAACACGGCGGCTGCAGCGGCCGCGTTCAGCGAGTTCACCCCGCCGGCCATGGGGATGGCCACCCGGTAGTCGCAGGCCCGCCGGACCAACCGGCCGATGCCCCGGCCCTCGGCCCCCACCACCAGGCACAGCGGGCGCGACCAGTCGGCCCGGTCGTAGGTGACGTCGGCATCGGGCTCCGCCCCCACGATCCAGATGCCCCTGGCTTTCAGTTCCTCCAGGCTGCGGGCCAGGTTCACCACGCGGGCCACGGGGACGTGCTCGATGGCGCCGGCCGAAGCCCGGGCGACCGCCGCAGTCAGCCCGGCGGCGCGCCGGGCTGAAACGATGACCCCGTGGGCGCCGGCGGCATCGGCCGTTCGCAACACCGCGCCAAGGTTGTGCGGGTCCTGGACCCCGTCAAGCGCCACCAGCAGCGCCGGCTCGCCCCTCTCGGCCGCCCGATCCAGCAGGGTCTCGAGGGGCTGATACGCCCAGGCCGCGGCCAGACCGACCACGCCCTGGTGCCGCGCGGTTCCGGCCACCCGGCTGAGGACACCCGGGTCCACTCGCTGCACCGGCACTCCCCGGGCGCGGGCCAGCCGGAGGATCTCCCCCACCGGCCCACCGCGGGCGTCCCGGGCCACGAGCACCCGCTGGAGCGGGCGGCCGGCCCGCAGCGCCTCGAGCACCGGATGGCGTCCCGGGATGCCCACCTCCCCGGCGGGCGCCTCCCTCACGGCCGCACCCGCTCGCGCCGTTTCCAGCGAACCCCCTGCGGCGTGTCCTCCAGCACGATCCCGCGCTCGGCCAGCTGATCGCGGATGCGGTCGGCGGTGGTCCAGTCCCGCCGCCGGCGCGCCGCCTCGCGCGCTTCAACAAGGGCTCTCATCTCCGGCTCCAGCGAGGTCTCGGCTTCGGGTGGCAGCACGCCCAGCACGTCGCGGACCTCGCCGTAGACCTCGAGCGCCGCCTCGAGCGCCGCGGTGGGTGGCGGGGATCCCCCGGCCAGCGCGGTGTTGAGTCCCCTGGTCCACTCGAACACGACGCCCAGGGCCTCGGCGGTGTTGAAATCGTCGTCAAGGGCGCTCGACATGCGCTCCAGCGCCCGCCGGGCCCCGGCAACCAGCGAGTCGTTGTCCGCGCTCTCCCGGGCCGGTTGCGCCAGGCCCCGGGCCACCGCCTCCCGGAGGTGCTCAAGGCGCGCCACCGCGTTCTCCAGGCGTTCGACGGCCTGCTCCGCCGCGCGCAGGTGGGCGGTGTCGAAATCGATGGGCCGACGGTAGTGGGCGTTCAGGAGGTAGAGGCGGATGGCCTCCGGGCGGTAGCTGCGGAGCAGGGCCGCGACCTCCACCACGTTGCCCAGCGACTTGGACATCTTCTCGGCGTGCAGGTTGACCAGGCCCACGTGCATCCACCAGCGGACGAAGGGCGAGGTCCCGGTGTAGCCCTCCGACTGGGCGATCTCGTTCTCGTGGTGGGGGAAGATGAGGTCCGCGCCGCCGCCGTGAATGTCCAGCGGGCTGCCGCAGTACTTGAGCGACATGGCCGAGCACTCGATGTGCCAGCCCGGACGCCCCGGCCCCCATGGGCTCTCCCAGGCCGGCTCGCCCGGCCTGGCCGCTTTCCAGAGGGCGAAGTCGGCGGGGTCGTCTTTCTTCTCGTCCACCTCGACGCGGGCCCCGGCCCGCAACTCCGCCACCGACCGGCGGGACAGGCGGCCGTACGGCTCGAACCGGCTGACGTCGAAATAGACGTCGCCGTTGCTCCGGTAGGCGTAGCCTTTCTTCTCGAGGCCAGCGACCATCTGGATGATCTCGGACACGTGCCCGGTCACCCGGGGATAGGCGTCCGCCCGGCGCACCCCCAGGGCGTCCATGGCTTCCAGGTAGCGGCCGATGTATCGTTCGGCCAGCCGGGCGGGGTCCTCGCTCACCTCGGCCGCCCGGGCGATGATCTTGTCGTCGATGTCGGTGAAGTTCTGGACCAGGTGAACCCGGTAGCCCCGGCGTTCCAGCCAGCGGCGGACGACGTCGAAGACCACCGCCGGCCTGGCGTGGCCGATGTGGGCGTCGGCATAGGGCGTGACCCCGCAGACGTAGATCCTGACCGGGCCTTGCTCCGCCGGACGAAAGGGTTCCACCGCGCCGCTCAGGGTGTTGAAGATTCGAAGGCCCATCAACCGCGCCTCCGCCCGCTGCTAGCTTCCGGCCGCGGCCTGCCGCACGTCGGCCTGCTCCTGGGTTTCGCGGGCCGCCCTGGCCCTGTCCTCCAGTTCCTGCAGCCGGGCCTCCAGCCGGTCGATGGTGCGCTGCATGGACCGCAACGCCTCCTGGACCGGGTCGGGCAGGTCGCCATGGGCCAGGGGGTCCACCCGCCGGCCGTCCCGGACCACCACGCGGCCGGGAATGCCGACCACCGTGCAGTTGGGCGGCACGTCGCGGACGACCACCGCGCCGCCGCCCACCCTGGAGTTGCGGCCGACGGTGATGGGCCCCAGGACCTTGGCCCCGACCCCGACGATGACTTCGGGTTCCAGGGTGGGGTGGCGCTTGCCCCGCTCCTTTCCGGTGCCCCCCAGGGTGACGCCCTGGTAAAGAGTGCAATCGTCGCCGATCTCCGCCGTCTCGCCGATGACGACCCCCATGCCGTGGTCGATGAACACCCGGCTGCCGACGCGGGCCCCCGGGTGGATCTCGATGCCGGTCAGAAATCGCCCGAGATGGCTTATGAGCCGGGCCAGGGTGTACCGGCGCCGCCGGTACAGCCAGTGGCTCACGCGATGAATCCAGAGGGCGTGAAGCCCCGGATAGCACAGCAGCACTTCCAGCCAGTTCTTGGCCGCGGGGTCGCGTTCGAAAACCACCCGGACGTCCTCGCGAAGTCGCGTCCACACGGGCGCCTGAGCCCCCCTCGCGCAATCGAAGCCAACGAAATCAGAACACCTTCCGCGCCCCATCGGGCAGAGACGGAAGGTGTCCGCGGTCCCACTCTGCTTGGCCCCGCCAACCTGGGCGGAGCCCGCTCTAGAGGCACGGCCACGCGCAGGCGCGCGGCGATGCCCTGGCCGGTTAACGGCGGCCTGGCCGGCGGCGCCTACCCAGGCAGGGACCCTCGCCCCCGCCCTTCGGGCCGCCCTCGGAGGCGCATTTTCTCCGCCGGACAGTCCGGAACCGCTTCCACCGGGCCGGGGCCGCTTCCGGCCACCGGCCCGCGGCCCCTCGCTGGGGCCGGCCGGCGGGTACTTCCTCCCCCTCATCGGAACGGCGGAGCTTCCATTTTACGCTGGCCTGCAACGCACCACAATTATAGTGACGGGGGCAGAGGGTGTCAAGGCAGCCACGGGACACGGAGCACGGGCACCTCAAGGCAGCACCCGCAGGGCGACGGGCACGACGCCGGCTCGGGTCATCTCCAGCGCGTCGGCGGCCGCCCTGGCCAGATCGATGATCCTGCCGCCCACGAACGGTCCCCGGTCATTGATCCGCACCAGCACCGAACGGCCTCCGGAAAGCTCGGTCACGAGCACCCTGGTCCCGAAGGGCAACCACCGGTGGGCGGCGGTCATGGCGTCGGGGTCGAAGGGCTCTCCCGAGGCGGTGGGGCGGCCGGCGAAGCCCGGGCCGTACCAGGACGCCCGGCCGAACTCGGCTTCAAGGGCGGCCAGACCCGGCGGCAGGCCATCGACCAGCTCCAGGTCACCGACGCCCAGCTTCCGGCGAAGCTGGTTGGCCCACGCGGTCCCCAACTTCACCGGGTCGGAGTCCTGCAGCCTGGCCGTGGCCTGATCTACCGTCGCCAGCAAGCGGTCGCCGGCCAGGACGCAGATCTCGCCGCTCACGGGGCCGACGATGACCGTGTGGGGGTCGCCACCCACCGCCAGGAACGCCGCGAGCCGGCGGGCCACCAGGCTCGCCCGGTCGCCCGGGTCGAAGCCCCCCGCCGCGGTGCGGAGCCGGATCACCACCTGGTCGCCGAGCCAGACCTCGCCCTCCTGCCGGCCGGCCAGTTCCCGGACCCCGCTCGACACCACCGGCAACGCCGGGGCCTCGCCCGGCCCGCCCGCGGCCAGGGCCGCCGCGGGCCAAAACAGCGTGACCGTGACCAGTAGCGCCAGCCCGCCGGCGGCGCCTCGTGTCACTTCCGACCACCCCCCGGCGCGTGGAAAAGCCAGGCGGCCTGGTGACGCGCGCCTGGCGACGGCTAGGCTGTCCGGAAGGGCGGCGGCTTATACGCGGTTGGCGCGAGCCTGGACCGTGACCACGGCCAGGGCGGCGATGCCCTCACCGCGCCCGAGGGCCCCCAGACCCTCGTGGGTGGTGGCCTTCAGGTTGACGGCCGTCGGCGGCACGTCCAGAGCGCCGGCCAGCGCGCGACCCATGGCCGGCAGGTGGGGCCCCAGCCGGGGAGCCTGGCAGATGACGGTCGCGTCGACGTAAACCGGCTCGAAACCGGCCGAGCGGGCCAGCCGGGCGACCTGGTAAAGGAGCGTGAGGCTCGAGGCGCCGGCAAAGCGCGGGTCGCCGGGGGGGAAATGCCGGCCCAGGTCCCCCTGGCCGCTCGCCCCCAAGAGCGCGTCGGCGACCGCGTGCGCCAGCACGTCGGCGTCGGAGTGGCCGTCAAGTCCCCGGTCGAAGGGAACCGTGACCCCGCCCAGCACCAGCGACCGCCCGGGGACCAGGGGGTGGACGTCGTACCCGATCCCGGCCCGCACGCCGGGCCCCGCGCCGTCCATCACCCGGCGGACCGGGCAAGCCGGTCGGCCCGCCGCCGGATTATCGCCTCGGCGATGACCAGGTCCAGCGGGGTGGTCAGCTTCAAGTTCTCCTCGTCCCCTTCCACGGTGGCCACCCGGTGACCCAGCCGTTCCACGAGGGCCGCATCGTCGGACGCCAGCACCCCGTCGGCCCGGGCCCGCTCGTAGGCGAACCGCAGGAGATCGGTCCAGAAGCCCTGCGGGGTCTGGGCCAGCCGGAAGCGCCGCCGGTCGGGCGTACCCCGCACCGAGCCGGCCTCGACTTCCTTCAAGGTGTCGGTCACCGGCACCAAGGGGATGGCTGCGCTCTCGCTGGCGGCTCGCCGGGCCACCCGCTCAAGCAGCGGCGGCGTGACGAGCGGCCGGGCCCCGTCGTGAACCAGAACCAGTTGCGGGACGGAGCCCACGTAGTCAAGCCCTGCGGCCACCGACGCCTGCCGTTCCTCGCCTCCCCGGTCTAGCAGCTTGACCTTTTCCAGCCGGGGACCCCGGTCCAGGGCGGCGCGGAAGGTCTCGGCCGCGCCCGGCGGCACCACCACCACCACCTGAACCACGCGGGGGTGGGCGTCGAGGACCGCCAGGGACCAGGCCAGCACCGGGCGGTCCACCAACGGTAGAAGCAGCTTGGGCTCGTCGGTACCCATCCGCCGGCCCCGGCCGGCGGCCGGAACGATGGCCACCCACTCGTCCATGGCTACATGGCCTTCTCCATCGTCTTGGGCTTCGCGAAGATCATGCGGCCGGCGGCGGTCTGGAGCACGCTGGTGACGGTGACGCCGATGGTCTCGCCGATGTGGCGCTTGCCCCCGTCCACCACGATCATGGTGCCGTCGTCCAGGTAAGCCACGCCCTGGCCCGCTTCCTTGCCGTCCTTGATCACCTGGACCGTCATGTCCTCGCCGGGAAGGACCACGGGCTTCAGCGCGTTGGCCAGTTCGTTCAGGTTGAGGACCGGGACGCCGTGGAGTCCCGCCACCTTGTTCAGGTTGTAGTCGTTGGTGACGATCTTGCCCCCCAGCTGACGGGCCACCCGGACCAGCTTGGTGTCGACGTCGTGGTTGGGAGCGGGATCGCGCTCGACCAGTTCAACCTCGGCTTCCAGTTCCTTCTGGATGCGGTTCAGCACGTCGAGGCCGCGCCGGCCACGATTGCGCTTGAGCACGTCGGAGGAGTCGGCCACCCGCCTGAGTTCCTCCAGCACGAACCCGGGGATCACCAGGGTCCCCTCGATGAAGCCGGCCCGGACCACGTCGGCGATGCGGCCGTCGATGATGGCACTGGTGTCCAGGATCTTGGGGGCGGCCCCGCGGACCCGCGCGCTCCTGTCCTTGCCCCCCCGCCGGGGCAGACTGCTCACCAGCGCCATCAGTTCCTCTCGCTTCCTGGCGCCCACCGCCAGCCCCAGGTAACCGAGCACCACGTAGCTGGCAACCGCCAGGGGCTGGCCGACCAGCGGCAAGGCCGCCAGGGCCGTGGCCGACAGGCTGGCGATGAGCAGGCCGAGAATCAGGCCCAGCGAACCGGCCACCAGGTCGGGCGTGGGTAACCTTACCACCCGTCCCACCAGCCACCCCAGCGCGTCGACGGTCTGGCGGAAGAGCCAGGGCGCCAGCGCGTAACCTACCAGGCCGCCCAGGGCTGTTCCGAGCCCGACCAGTCCGACGGACTCGACCGGCGTGAGCGGGCGTTGGATCAGGACCTCCAGCGGCCACAGACCGTAGTAAGTAAGGATGAATCCGGAAAACAGGCCGCCGGTGAAGAACAGAGCGCGGACCACCTTGGTCACCCTCACCACCTCCTGCCGCCTTCATTATCGCCGACCCGGGCCGGCGTCCAAGCCCCGTCTTGCGGAGCCCCGTCTCAAAGAGAGATAAGGATGGCGCCGGGAAGCCTGGATCGGTCCCGGCGCCGTCGGGTCTGGATTCCTGGGCCTGGATCAGGCGAAAAGCTCGTCCAGTACCTGCCGGGCGTCTTCCTCACCGATGCCCTGCGCCAGCACCAGTTCGGAGATGAGGATCTGCCGGGCGTTCTCCAGCATCTTGCGCTCGCCGGTGGACAGGCCCTTTTCCTTGTCCCGCAGGGTCAGGTTGCGAACCACTTCGGCGACCTCGTAGATGTCTCCGGACTTGATCTTCTCGAGGTTGGCGCGGTAGCGCCGGTTCCAGTTGGACGACATCTTGGACCGCTGGGCCCGGAGGACCTCCAGAACCTTCTGGACTTCCTCCTTGTCGATGACCTCGCGGAGCCCGACCCCCGCCACGTTGTTGGTGGGGATCATGACCTTCATGTCGCCAATGGGAAGCCGCATGATATAGTATCGCTGGCGCTCGCCGAGGATCTCCCGTTCCTCGATGGCTTCGATGATGCCAGCGCCGTGCATCGGGTAGACGACCTTGTCACCGACATTGAACATGCGCTTACCCCCTCAAACGAAAAAGGCCCGCAGACGGGCTGGCCCCTCGCGACCGGACCGGAATAAGGTCATCAGAAAGAATCGCCGAGCCCTCACGCGGGGATCAGGTCGATGGACGGGCGCGTGGCGCCGTCTACGATGATAAGAATACCAAAGAAAGTCTATATCTGTCAACTGAGCCTTGTATTCTAACATGGCATATTAATGAGTGTCAACACGTCACGCTGGGCTCCAGGCGTCCTTGACGGTGGAACGGCCGCCCGGTAGAATTGATGGTGCCGGCAGGCGTGGCTCCGGCAGGCGCCGGCCCGCGGTACGGGGCAGTAGCTCAGCTGGGAGAGCGCCACACTCGCATTGTGGAGGTCGGGAGTTCGAGTCTCCTCTGCTCCACCAGACGACCGCCAACCAGCGTCAGCTGATCTGAGCCGCCAGGGAGACGAGCCCTGGCGCTTCTCTTTTGCCGCCCGTCTCCGGATCCGTCCCGTTCGCCTCCGATTCCCGGCGCTTCGTGGCCGCCGGCTGGCCTTGCCGGCCACGCTTCGCTACCATGAAGCAGGCCGCGGCCTGATCCAGCCGCCAGCGGCCCAGCGAGGTGACGGACGGTGATGCGAGCCCGGGAGGCGGTCGAGGTCCGGGCGCCCGTGGAGGGCAGGTTCGCCGAGATCCTCACGCCGGCCGCCCTTCGATTCGTGGCCCGCCTCCACCTTGAGTTCAACCCGGCGCGGGAAGCCCTCCTGCGGCTGCGGGCCGAACGCCAGGCCGAACTCGACGCCGGCACAGAACCCGACTTCTTGCCGGGAACCAGGGCAGTCCGCGAGGCAAGCTGGTCGGTGGCCCCGCTCCCACCCGACCTCCGGAACCGCCGGGTAGAGATCACCGGGCCGGTTGACCGCAAGACGATGATCAACGCCCTCTGCTCCGGCGCCGGTGTCTTCATGGCCGACTTCGAGGACGCCACGTCGCCCACCTGGTCCAACGTGCTCGGTGGCCAGGTGAACCTGGTGGACGCCGTCCGCGGAACCATCAGCTACGAGAGCCCGGACGGCCGGGTCTACCGCCTCGGCGACCGGGTGGCCACCCTCATGGTCCGGCCGCGCGGCTGGCACCTGGTGGAAAAGCACGTCCGCGTGAACGGCCGCCCGGTGCCGGCCGCCCTGTTTGACTTCGGCCTTTACATGTTCCACAACGCCGCGGCCCTGCTGGAGCGGGGCACCGGCCCCTACTTCTACCTGCCCAAGCTGGAAAACCACCTGGAGGCCCGGCTGTGGAACGACGCCTTCTGCTTCGCCCAGGACGCGCTGGGCATCCCCCGGGGCACCGTCAAGGCGACCGTGCTGGTGGAAACCATCCTGGCGGCTTTCGAGATGGAGGAGATCCTTTACGAGCTGCGGGACCACGCCGCCGGCCTGAACGCCGGGCGCTGGGACTACATCTTCAGCGTGATCAAGAAGTTCCGGCACCGGCCCGACTTCGTCCTGCCCGACCGGGCGCAGGTCACGATGACGGTGCCGTTTCTGCGCGCGTACACCGAGCTGCTGGTCAAGACCTGCCACCGGCGGGGCGCCCACGCCATCGGCGGCATGGCGGCCTTCATCCCCAGCCGCAAGAACCCCGCGGTCAACCAGGCGGCGCTGGCCAGGGTGCGCGAGGACAAGGTGCGCGAGGCGCGAGACGGGTTTGACGGTACCTGGGTGGCCCATCCCGACCTGGTCCCCGTGGCGGCCGAGGTGTTTGGCGGGGTGCTCGGGACACGGCCCGACCAGGTGGATCGCCGCCGGGACGACGTGGCGGTCGCCGCCGGCGCCCTGCTGGACGTCAGGGTCCCGGGCGGCGCCATCACCGAGGCCGGCCTCAGGAACAACGTGAGCGTCGCCGTCCAGTACCTGGCCTCGTGGCTCGGGGGAGTGGGCGCCGCCGCCATCAACAACCTCATGGAGGACGCCGCCACCGCCGAGATCGCCCGGTCACAGGTGTGGCAGTGGATCCGCCACGGCGCCCGGTTGCGGGAAGGACCCGGCGTCAGCCGCAACCTGGTCCGTCAGGTGCTCGACGAGGAAGTGGCGGCCGCCCGCCGGACCGCGCCCCGCTCCCGGGGGTCCGCCGGCCGGCTGGACCGGGCCAGGGCCCTCTTCGAGCAGGTGGCGCTGGGCGCGGAGTTTGTCGAGTTCCTGACCATCCCGGCCTACGGGCTCCTGGACTGACGGTGTCCGCGGCCGGCGAGAAGAGGTCACCGGGGAGGATCAGCGAATGAGCCGGGACAACCGGTTGGACTGGCAGGCACGGGCCAGGCAGGCCGCTCAGGCCATCAGGCGCAGCTGGGCCGAGAGGGAGCGGTGGCAGGGGGTGCGCCGGGACTACACCGCCGAGGACGTGGTCCGGCTGCGGGGCTCCACCCCCGTCGACCACTCCCTGGCCAGACTGGGCGCCCAGAGGCTCTGGCACCTCTTGACCACCGAGCCGTACGTCGCCGCCCTGGGAGCCCTCACCGGCATCCAGGCGGTGCAGATGGTGAAGGCGGGGCTGAAGGCCGTCTACGTGAGCGGCTGGCAGGTGGCGGCCGACCAGAACCTGGCCGGGGAAACCTACCCCGACCAGAGCCTGTACCCCGCCAACAGCGTGCCGGCGGTGGTCCGGCGGGTCAACAGGGCGCTTGTGCGGGCCGACCAGCTTCACTGGGCCGAGGGTAACACCGGCACCTTCTGGCTCGCGCCCATCGTGGCCGACGCCGAGGCCGGCTTCGGCGGGCCGCTGAACGCCTTTGAACTGACGAAGGCGATGATCGAGGCCGGGGCCGCCGGAGTCCACTTCGAGGACCAGCTGGCGGCGGAGAAGAAGTGCGGGCACATGGGCGGCAAGGTCCTGGTGCCGACCGGCCAGTTCATCCGCACCCTGGTCGCCGCCAGGCTGGCCGCTGACGTCATGGGCGTGCCCACCGTGCTGATCGCCCGGACGGACGCGCTGGGCGCGTCGCTCATCACCAGCGACGCCGACCCCCGGGACCGGGAGTTCTTGACCGGGGAGCGTACACCCGAGGGCTACTTCGTGGTGCGCCACGGTCTGGAGGCGGCCATCGCCCGGGCGCTGGCCTACGCGCCTTGTGCCGACCTCCTCTGGTTCGAGACTGCCCGCCCGGACCTGGGCGAGGCCCGCCGGTTCGCCGAGGCGGTCCACGCCAGGTTCCCGGGCAAGCTGCTGGCCTACAACTGCTCACCGTCCTTCAACTGGAACCGCCACCTGGACAAGAAAACCATCGCCCGCTTCCAGCAGGAACTGGGGGCGATGGGTTACCGGTTCCAGTTCGTGACCCTGGCGGGCTTCCATGCCCTGGCCGCCGTCACGTTCGAACTGGCAAGCGGCTATGCCCGTGACGGCATGGCCGCCTACGTGCGGTTGCAGGAGCGGGAGTTCGAACTGGAACGGCTGGGTTACACGGCCACGCGGCACCAGCGGGAGGCTGGAACCGGCTACTTCGACGCGGTGGCGCAGGTGATCTCGGGCGGCCAGGCCTCCACCCTGGCCCTGAAGGGCTCGACCGAAGAAGAGCAGTTTGACCCGGCACCCCGGGTGTCCGACCCGCCGCGGGCGGCGGTCTAGGCCGCGGCACCTGGGCCGACGGGCCCATGGCTGGCCTGCCTGTTTCCGGTTGCTACGAAATTGCCTGCTCCACGAGGTGGCGACCGCCAGGCCTTCGTTGACAAGGACAACGGGCCAGTGATATCATGAGTGCGCCCGAAACCCCGGTGCCGGCTCCGTCGGCAGCTTGCCCATGAGGTGGAACCGGTCCATGAAGGATCTTCTGTGCGACGAGTTCCAGGCGACCGTTTCCAAGTACCTCATCCGTCACCGCTCCGTGCTTGACATCCTGTCCAAGTCCCAGGAAGCCGTTGCCCGGGTCAACCGTACCGTCGCCAAGGCGGTCACCTCCTGCGGCTGCATCAAGGTGGACGCCGAGCGGCAGCGGGTGCCGCTGGACGTATCCCTGCAGGACCTGAAGCAGTTCATGAGTTCCCACGTTCAGGGGACCCTTTGCGAGCAGTGCGCGGAAGCCCTCGAGACGGAGATCGGCAACACCCTCTTTTACATGGCCGCCCTCTGCAACGTGTTCGACCGCAACCTCTACGACATCTTGCTGAAGGAACACAAGAAGCTCTCGACCCTCGGCGTGTTCAACTTCTCCTGAGCGCCTTAACCCAGCTGCCGGTCGAACAGCACCTGGTCCCGTAACCGCCGCAGTCCTTCCTTGATGGCCCGCGCCCTGGCCTCGCCGATGCCTTCCACCGCGTCAAGTTCCTCGGGCGTCGCCCGGAGAATGGCCGGCAACGAGCCAAAGGTCCGGACCAGGTTCTCCACCACGCTGGCCGGCAGCCTCGGTATCTTGTGCAGGACGCGGTGGCCCCGGGGTGAGACCGCCTGGTCCAGGCCGCCCAGGCTGCCGCCGCCGTGGCCCAGCGCCCGGGCGATGGCCCCCAGGTCCATCAACTCGTCCCTGGTCCAGCCGGAAAGCTCCCGGTACACCGCGTCGGGGTCGGCCTGTCCCTCGGCCAGGTAGTCCCGGACGACCAGCCGGGCCTCCTGTTCGACACCGGACAGCAGTTCTTCCAGCTGGAGCTGGACCAGCCGGCCTTCGGCGCCCAGTTCGGCAATGTCCACTTCCATCTCGTCCCGGACCCGCAGCACCAGTTGGGCCCGCTGGATCACCCGGCTCGCGTCAGCCACCGTGGCCAGGTCCTCGAATTCAAGGGCGCTCAGGTTGACGGCCGTCTGCGCGAAGGCGGCGCGGTAGCGCTCCAGGGCCTGCAGCGCCTGGACCGACCGGTTCAGCACCAGGCCCAGGTCGCGCAGGACGTAACGGACGGTGCCCCGGTAGAGGGTGATGACCTTGCGCCGTTCCGACACGGCGATGACCAGTTCGCCGGTCTGGCGGGCCAGCCGTTCGCCGGCGCGGTGGCGCATGCCCGTCTCGATGGTGGGGATGGAGGGGTCGGGCACCAGTTCCACGTTGGCGAAGCTGATCCGCCGGCCGTCGCGGCTGAGGATGATGGCCCCGTCCAGTTTGGCCAGTTGAAACAGGGCGGCCGGCGTGAAATCCAGCCCAACCTGGAACCCGCCGCGCAAAAGGTCCCGCACGGCCTGGCCGTCGCCCAGCACGATCAGGGTGCCGTTGCCGGCGCCGAGGATGCTGTCGAGCCCCTCCCGAAGCGGCGTTCCCGGCGCCACCAGCCGGAGCATGCCCAGGAGCACCTCGGAACGGGCCCGGCGCCCGCTAATCGCCCCCAGCCTCCTTCCCGGGTCCCCCCGTCAGGGCGGCCCCGATGGCCTCGCCCACCGTTCTCACCGCGACCAGTTCCACTCCCGCCGGCACCGGCTCCTCCCGGCCGAGGGCGGGGAGGCTGGCCGCGGGCAGCACGAAGCGGGAAAACCCCAGCCGGTGCGCCTCCCGCAGTCGCTCCAGCGGCCGATGAACGGCCCGGACCTCGCCCGCCAGGCCCACCTCGCCGGCGATGGCCACGTCCCGGCGGGCCGGCCGGTCCAGGTGGCTGGAGGCCAGGGCGATGGCCAGCCCCAGGTCGGCCGCGGGTTCCTCCAGCCTCAGCCCGCCGGCCACCTTGACGTAGGCGTCCCGCTGGCCGGCTTCCAGCCCGGCCCGCTGCTCCAGCACGGCCAGGATGAGGGCCAGGCGCTGCAGGTCGACCCCGGTAGCCACCCGCCTCGGTACCCCGCAGGCCGTTCTTGCCACCAGGGCCTGCACCTCGACGAGAAGGGGCCGGCTACCCTCCAGGCTGGCAACCACCACCGACCCTGCAACCTCTCCGGGCCGTTCGGCCAGAAACAACTCGGACGGGTTTTCCACCTCCACCAGGCCGCGTGGCCCCATCTCGAAGACCCCCAGTTCGTTGGTGGAGCCAAAGCGATTCTTGGTCGCCCTGAGCAGGCGATGCGGCTGGTGGGCCTCGCCCTCGAAGGTGAACACGGCGTCGACCAGGTGGAAGAGGGTGGCCGGCCCGGCCAGGGCCTCGGACTTGGTCACGTGGCCCACCAGCACCGTGGGAACGCCGCGGCCCTTGGCCAACCGCAAGAGGTGGCCGGCGCTCTCCCGAACCTGGGTCACCGACCCGGGGGCCGACGCCAGTTCCGGCCGGTAGACCGTCTGGATGGAGTCGACGACCACCAGCCGCCAGGGCCGGGACTCCACGTACCGCTCGATCCGGGTCAGGTCCGTCTCGGCCACCACGAACAGGTCCGAACCCACGGCGCCCAGCCGTTCCGCCCTGAGCCGGAGTTGCTCCGCCGACTCCTCGCCCGACACGTAGAGCACCGGCCCGTGGCGCCGGGCGACGCCGTCGGCCAGTTGCAGCAGCAGGGTCGACTTGCCGATGCCCGGGTCGCCCCCGACCAGGAGGAGCGACCCGGGAACCAGGCCGCCGCCCAGCACCCGGTCGAGTTCGGGCCACCCGCTTGGCAGCCGGCCGCCGGGCGCGGCCCGGACCTCGGTCACCGGCACCGGGGGCTGGCCGCCGGCGAGGGCGGGCAGGGCCGCCCGGCGGGCCTCGGGCTCTTCGGCCATGGTGTTGTAAGCCCCGCAGCCGGGGCAGCGCCCGAGCCACCGCGGAGCCTCGGTCCCGCAGGCCTGGCAGACGAACCGGCTCCGGGACCTAGTCTTTGCGCCGGCCACCGGGTTCACGCCCCTTGCGGAGTCCTCTGGCCGCCCTGGTTCCCCGGCCGCCCGTCCGATTCCTGGCCCGCGGCGGGCGGACAGAACGGCGACGGGCGCCCCGGGGCGCCCGTCGCCGCGTATCCTCATCATTGTCCGGGAGCGGCGGCAGCTACTGCGAGACCGCCGCGCGGCCGACCTCCCTGGCCTCGAACACCAGAGTGTCGCCCTTGACGTCGACCACGACCACGCTGCCCGGCGGGAACTTGCCCTTCAGCATCTCCTCGGATAGCGGGTCCTCCACCAGCCGCTGGATGGCCCGGCGCACCGGGCGGGCGCCAAAGGCCGGGTCATAACCCTCGTCGGCCAGCCGGGCCTTGGCCGCCTCGGTGACCTCCAGGCGGTGGCCGGAGTCCTGCAGCCGCTTCTCCAGATCCTTCAGCCGCAGCTCCACAATGCGCTTCATGTGCTCGCGGCTCAGTTCGTGGAAGACGATGATCTCGTCGACCCGGTTCAGAAACTCCGGCCGGAAGGTCTTCTTGACCTCGTCCATCATGCGCTCCCTCATCCGCCGGTGGGCCTCCCCGGGGTCGTGGACCGGCGCGAACCCCAGGCCGGTCTCCTTGCGGAAGAGGTGCGCCCCGATGTTGGCGGTCATGATGACCACGGTGTTCCTGAAGTCCACCGTTCGCCCCTGGGCGTCGGTCAGCCGGCCGTCCTCCAGGATCTGCAGCAGGATGTTGAAGGCCTCGGGGTGCGCCTTCTCGATCTCGTCCAGCAGGATGACGGAGTAGGGCCGGCGCCTGACCGCCTCGGTCAGCTGGCCGCCCTCCTCGTAGCCGACGTAACCCGGAGGTGCCCCGACCAGCCGGGACACGTTGTGGCGCTCCATGTACTCGGACATGTCCAGCCGGATCATGGCGTCCTCGTCGCCGAACAGCGCCTCGGCCAGGGCCCGGGCCAGTTCCGTCTTGCCGACGCCGGTGGGGCCGAGGAAGATGAAGCTGCCGATGGGCCGCCTGGGGTCCTTCAGCCCCGACCGGGCCCGGCGGACGGCCCGGGAGACGGCGGTGACGGCCTCCTCCTGGTTCACGAGCCGGCTGTGGAGGACCTCCTCCAGCTTCAACAGGCGGTCGGACTCCTCCATGGCCAGCCTGGTGACGGGGATGCCGGTCCAGGAGGACACGATGTGGGCAATGTCCTCCTCGGTCACGGTGGACTTGTCGGTGACCTTCTTCTGCTCCCACTCCCGCTTCTGGCGCTCCAGGTCCTCCCGCATCCGCTGTTCCTGGTCGCGCAGGCGGGCCGCCTTCTCGAACTCCTGGGCGAGCACCGCCGCTTCCTTCTCCTTGCGCAGCGCCTCCAGCTTCTCCTCGAGCTCCTTCAGGTCGGGCGGGGTGACGAAGCTTCTCAGCCGCACCCGGGAGGCCGCCTCGTCCACCAGGTCAATGGCCTTGTCCGGCAGGTACCGGTCGGCCACGTACCGGTCGGCCAGCCGCACGGCCGACTCCAGCGCGTCGTTGGTGATCTCCACCCGGTGGTGCGCCTCGTAGCGGTCACGGAGGCCCTTGAGAATGTCGATGGCCTCCTCGACGGTGGGCTCCTCCACCATGATGGGCTGGAACCGGCGCTCCAGGGCCGGGTCCTTCTCGATGTGCTTGCGGTACTCGCCCAGGGTGGTCGCGCCGATGCACTGGAGTTCACCCCTGGCCAGCGACGGCTTCAGGATGTTGGCGGCGTCGATGGCGCCCTCGGCCGCCCCGGCGCCGATGATGGTGTGCATCTCGTCAATGAACAGGACCACGTCACCCGAGTTCCTGATCTCGTCGGTGACCTTCTTCAGCCGCTCCTCGAACTCGCCCCGGTACTTGGAACCGGCCACCACCGAGGCCAGGTCGAGCGCGATGACCCGCTTCTCCTTCAGGATCTCCGGCACCTTGCCGTCGGCGATCCGCTGGGCCAGCCCCTCGACGATGGCGGTCTTGCCCACCCCGGGCTCCCCGATGAGCACCGGGTTGTTCTTGGTCCGCCGGGACAGGATCTGGATGACCCGCTCGATCTCCTTCTCCCGGCCGACGACCGGGTCAAGCTTGCCCTCGCGGGCCTGCGCCGTCAGGTCGCGGCCGAACGTGTCCAGGCTGGGCGTGGACGACCTGGCACGGGACCGGGCCCGGGGCGTGGGGCCCGACTGCCCGCCCAGAAGCTGGATGACCTGGGCCCTCACCTTCTCCAGGTCGGCGCCGAGGTTCTCCAGCACCCGCGCGGCAACACCCTCGCCCTCCCGGATGAGGCCCAGCAAGAGGTGCTCGGTCCCCACGTAGTTGTGACCGAGGTGCGACGCTTCCTCGAGGGCGAGTTCCATGACCACCTTCTTGGCCCGGGGGGTGAACCCGATGTCCCCCTCGGGCGGCGACTCGCCCTTGCCGATCATCTTCTCCACTTCCGAACGGACCTTGCCAAGGTCGATGCCCAGGCTCTGCAGGGCCTTGGCCGCGACGCCCTCGCCTTCCCGGATCAGCCCCAGCAGGAGGTGCTCGGTGCCGACGAAGTTGTACTGGTGGCGCCGGGCCTCGTCCTGCGCCAGGTGGATGACCCGCAGGGCCCGTTCGGTGAAACGCGCAAACATGTTACGGTGATACCTCCTCGCGCGAGCCGGTCTGGCGGTTGCCCGACCGGAACATCTCCCGGATGAGGGTGGCGCGCCTGACATCTCGCTCAAACGGCCCCAACTCCTGCCCGGACAGTTGCTGCAGGTGAGCCGGCCGGGTGAGCACCAGAAGCTCGTTCAGCACCCGGGGGGTGACCCCGGACACCAGTTTGAGATCGACCCCCAGCCGCACGTCCGACAGGTGCTGCATGGCCTCCTGGGTGGACATGATCCTGGCGTTGGCCAGAAGTCCGTACGCCCGGCAGACACGGTCCACCAGTTGCTCCTTCATCTCCCGCTGCATCTGCTCTCGGGCTTGCCGTTCCTGTTCGATGATCTGTTTCGACAGTGCCTTCAGGTTGGCGATGATCTCCTCTTCCGAGCGGCCCAGGGTGATCTGGTTGGAGACCTGGAAGATGTTGCCCTGGGCCTCGGTGCCCTCGCCGTAAAGCCCCCGGACGACCAGGCCGAGCTTGGAGATGGCGGCGATCACCCGGCCGATCTGGTTCGAGATGACCAGGGCGGGCAGGTGCACCATCACCGAGGCTCGCAGACCGGTCCCCACGTTGGTGGGGCACGCCGTCAGGTAACCGTACCGCTGATCGTACGCGTAGTCAAGCCGGTCCTCCAGCAGGTCGTCGAAGACCCCGGCCAGGCGGTAAGCCTCTTCCAGTTGCAGGCCGGGCACCAGGCACTGAATCCGGAGGTGGTCCTCCTCGTTGACCATCACCGACACGGCCTCGTCGGCCCGGACCAGCAGGGCGCCAGGCCGCCGTTCCCGGGCGTGCTGGGGGCTGATCAGGTGCTTTTCCACCAGCACCAGCCGCTCCAGAGCCGGCAGTTCCCAGAGCCGGTAGACCCGGATCTCCCCGGTCTCGGGGTCACCCTTGCGGACCGAGAAGATGGCCTCGACGCGGTCAACGAGGGCCCGCGCCTGCTCGGGCGGCATCAGGTGGGGGAAAACGAGCCCCTGGACGTTACGGGCCAGCCGGACGCGGCTGGACAGCACCACGTCGGAGTCGGGCCCCGTCCCCTCCATCCACTTGGACAGAACGTTCTTCAAACGGTCGCCCGATGGCATCCTGATCACCCCCCCGGTCCTACTGCCTGGTCTCCAGTTCCCGGATGCGGTCGCGCAGGCGCGCCGCCCGCTCGAAGTCCTCGCGTTCGACGGCCTCCTGCAGTTCCCGCTTGAGGCTGACGATCTCACGCCTGAGCCGCACCGCGCCCAGGGCCCGGCGGGGAATCTTGCCCGTGTGGGCAGGGGCGCCGTGGATCCGCCGGACCAGGGGATCCAGTCGCTCCTGAAACGCCGTGTAGCAGGTGCCACAGCCCAGGCGCCCCGCCCTGGCGAACTGGGCGTAGGTCTGCCCGCACTCCGGGCACTTGAGCCGGGTGACGGAAGGCACCGCGAGCGCCGGTCCCTCGTGCTCCAGGAGGCCGGCCAAGAGACTGTTGATGGAGAACTTGGCCTCGGCGCCGAGGTCCAGCTCGGCGTGCTGCCGGGCGCAGCTTTCACACAGGTGCGTCTCCGTCTTGTGGTCGTTGATGATGACCGTCTTGTGGACCGTTGCCTGCCGTTTCCGGCATTCCTGGCAGAGCACAGCCACCCACCTCTCACCCGCCCGCGTGGCGCAGGAGCGCCACGACCATGCGCTTCAGCAAGTTTGCCCGCAGAACGTCACGCCACGGCAGGTCCACCCGCAGCGTGTTCCGGTCGACGGCGGCCCGGATCAGCGCGGCCTCCCGGGAGGTCACAAAGCCCGCCTCCTCCAGGCGGTGGACGAACCCCTCGGCCGCCGACTGGTCCACGGCGTCTCCCACGTCCGCCTCGAGGGCTTCTACCACCTCGGCCGCCGTGTCCCAGCGCAGCTTCTGAATGCGGATGAAGCCCCCGCCGCCCCGGCGCGATTCCACCAGGTAGCCCCGCTCAAGGCTGAAGCGGGTCTCCAGGACGTAGTTGATCTGCGACGGAACGCAGGAGAAGCGGTTGGCCAGTTCGGCCCGCTGGATCTCGATGGCCCCGTCCACCGTCGACTCCAGAAGTCGCTTGAGATAACCTTCGATGGCCTGGCACAGGTTGGGCACGGGCCCCACCCCGGTTCTCGGTTTGACCTTAGTTGACCTTCGGTTTGATTATACCACGCCTCCAGACGGCTTGGTAGTGACTGCCGCACGAAGCTCGGCGTGGCCCCCCGCGGCTCGCGGCCCGGCCGGAAGCGAGTTCGCGTTCTTTTTTATCGTAATCCACCTGACGGCGTAAAGATCGCGGCCGGGGCCCGGACGATAAAAAGACGGCAAAAAAGGGTGGCGTCCGGCCCCTGGCGGTCAGGACCGGCCGGACGGGCCCGGAGCCCGGCGGGGCCGCGAAGGCGGCCTGGGGCTACTGGTCGCGCTTGGCCTGGCTGATGATCTGCTGGGCGATGTGGGCCGGAACTTCCTCGTAGCCGACAAACTCCATGGTATAGGCCCCGCGCCCCTGGGTTATGGACCGCAGGTCGATGGCGTACTGAAACATCTCGGCCAGGGGCACCAGCGCCCGGATCAGCTGCAGCCTGCCCTCGGGCTCCATACCCAGGATCTTGCCGCGCTTCTTGTTGAGGTCGGCCATGATGTCGCCCATGAACTGCTCGGGCACCCGCACTTCCACCCGGACGATGGGCTCCAGCAGCACGGGGTGGGCCTCCCCGGCCCCCTTCTTGAAGGCGAGACTGCCCGCGATCTTGAACGCCATCTCCGAGGAGTCCACGGTATGGTACGACCCGTCCACCAGGGTGGCCCGGACGCCCGTGACCGGGTAGCCCGCCAGCACGCCCTCCTGCATCGCCTCGCGGATGCCCTTCTCCACCGCCGGCCGGTACTGCTGGGGCACCACGCCGCCGTAGATCTTGTCGACGAACTCGAATTCCTGACCGTCGCCCAGCGGTTCCAGTTCGATCCAGACGTGGCCGTACTGGCCACGGCCGCCGGTCTGCTTCTTGTACTTGCCCTCGGCGCGGGCCGACGACCGGATGGTCTCCCGGTAGGGCACCCTGGGCGGCTCCAGGTTGACCTCCACGCCGAACTTGCGCTTCAGCCGGTCGGTGATGACCTCCAGGTGCAACTCGCCCATGCCCGAGATGAGAGTCTGGTGGGTCGCCGCCTCGCGGCGAACCCGGAAGGTCGGGTCTTCCTCGGTCAGGCGGGCAAGCCCGGCTGAGATCTTCTCCTCGTCGCCCTTGGAGCGGGGCACGATGGCCATGGAATACGCCGGCGCCGGGAACTGAACGGGCGGCAGGACCACCGGCCGGGCCGCGTCGCTCAGGGTGTCGCCGGTGGTCGTCTCCTGCAGCTTGGCCACGGCCGCCAGGTCGCCCGCGGCCACCGCCGCCACCGGCTCCTGGTGCTTGCCCTTGACCAGGTAGAGCTGGCCGATGCGCTCGGTGCGGTCCCGGGTGGCGTTGTAGACGTCCGAGTTGGAGCGAAGGAGCCCCGAGTAGACCCGGAACAGGGTGAGCTTGCCCACGTAGGGGTCGGCCATCGTCTTGAAGACCAGGGCGGAGAAGGCTTCGTCCTCTGCGGGCCGCCGCTGCTCGGGCTCCCCGGTCCGCGGGTGCCGGCCGGAAACCGCCCCGGCGTCGGCGGGAGAGGGAAAGATCTCGACCACGGCGTCGAGCAGTTCCCGGGTGCCGACGTTCTTGAGGGCCGAGCCGCACAGCACCGGGACCAGCGTCCCGGCCAGGACGCCCTGGCGCAGGCCGGCCGTCACCTCGCCGGGGGTGAGGGCCTCACCCTCCAGGTACTTCTCCAGCAGCGAGTCGTCGCACTCGGCCGCCGCCTCCAGCAGGCGCTCCCGGGCCTTTGCGACGGCGGCGGAAAGCTCGTCGGGGACCGGGGCCTCCTCCCACTTTCCCGACGCGTCGCCGGCGTACAGGTGGGCCGCCTCGGCCCGCAGGTCAACGACCCCCTTGAGCCCGGCTTCGGCGCCGACGGGGATCACCAGCGGCACCAGCCGGTTGCCAAAGACCTCCTCCAGGGTGGCCAGCGCCTTTTCGAAGCTGGCGTTTTCCCGGTCGAGCCGGTTGACGAAGACCATTCGCGGCAGGTGGTACTCGTCGGCGACCCGCCAGTGGAGTTCGGTGCCGACTTCCACCCCCGCGACGGCGTCCACCACCACCACGGCCGCCTCCACCACCCGCAGGGCGGCCCGCACCTCGCCGATGAAATCCAGGTAGCCCGGGGCGTCCACCAGGTTGACCCGGGCACCCTGCCACTCCAGCGGCGCCAGGCTGGTGTTGATGGAGATCTGGCGCTTGATCTCCTCGGGGTCGTAGTCCATCACGGTGGTGCCGTCGCCGGTCCGCCCCAGGCGGTCGGTGGCACCCGCCGTGTAGAGCATGGCCTCGGCCAGGGAGGTCTTTCCCGTTCCGCCGTGACCGATGAAACCCACGTTCCGCAGCTGCTCGACGGTGCGCTTTGCCAACACCCTCGCCTCCCAGGAAGTCCCCGCCCCCGCCAGGCGAAGAAAAAAACGAAGGGACCACGAGCCCTCTCACGTGCGAGTTCGACCGGGCCGAAAGGGTTTCCTCCTCGCCGGGCCCGGGGCGGGCCGGCCCGTTGCCATGTTTCCCCAGCCGGGCGAGACCTAATCGCCGCTCGGGGCCGGTTCCAGCCCCGGGACGGAGTAAACGTTGGTCGGGCTCCAGAGGATCCACTGCTCGAGCCCGACGTCGTAGACCGCCTGGATCTGGGCCCGCACCTCGGCCGGGCCGTAGCGGTGCCGCAGCGAGAAGTCCTGCAACCAGGGACGGAGCTTGGACGCTTCCTCGCCCAGCCGGGCCACGGCGTGGCCCAGGCTCTGGAACACGGTGTCGTAGGGCCGGCTGTCCGGGTCGGGGATGCCGTGGCTGCCGGGGGCGTAGTGGGACGGGTAGACCATGGGCGAGACGTAGTCCACCAGCGGCGCCAGGCTCTCCAGGTGCTGGCCGATGCCCAGGTCGTCCTCGGCCGAGTTCACCAGGCCAAAGGTGTCGATGGAGATGTAGACCCGGTAGGGAGCCAGCTGTTCCCGGGCATACGCCAGGAAGCCCTGGATCACCTCGACCCGGCTCCGGCCGTCGGCTCCGGGATAGACGATGAACTCCCGGGCCCCGTCGGTGGGAAACCGGATGTAGTCAAACTGGATCTCCCGGAAGCCCATGGCGGCCACCTCCCGGGCGATGGCCAGGTTGTACTCCCAGACCTCGCGATTGTGGGGGTCGGTCCACGACAGACCACGCTTGTCCCGCCAGATCCCGCCCCGGCTGTCCTGGACGGCCAGCTCGGGCCGGGCCCGGGCCAGAACCGGGTCCTTGAACACCACCAGCCGGGCGATGGGGTAGATGTCGGCCTCCAACAGCCGCCGCACCAGCGCCGCCATGTCTGGTATCCGCGCGGAGGCGGCTCCGGCGGCCACCACCGCCGGCACCTGCGAGGCATACGCGGTGCGGCCCGTGTCGTCCTTGACGTCGACGACGATGGCGTTCAACTCCGTGGTCCGCACCAGGTCCACCAGGGCATCAAAGCGCGGGCCCAGCCCGGCCACCCAGGCGGTGGCGTACAGGCCCTTCACCTTGACCGGCGGGTTGTCGGGCCGGCCGGCGGCCGGCTCGGGCGGTCGCCAGGTGTAGGGGTCCCGGAGCAGCGGGTGAAGTTCCTCGGGCGCGATGGGCGGCGGCTGGGCTGGAGCCTGAGCTGCCGCCGCCGGCCCGGCCGCGGTCTCCTCGACCGGCTGGCCGGCCGCCCAGGCCAGCCGGGCCGCGGCCGGGCGGCGCCGGAGGGCCGGGGAATAGCCGGTGGCCGGAGCGGCCAACTGGCCGCTACTTCCGTCGCGCCAGTAGACCATGGCCCCGACGAAGCTCTCGGCGCCAACGGCGCGATCGGCGGACCCGTCGGTTTCCGCAGCGCCAGCCGGCGCCACGACAGGGCCCGGGGGCAGCGGGGCGACCACCACGAGGCTGGCCAGGCAGGCCGAAAGCAGCCACCAGCCGAATTCGCGCCGTCTGGGATGCCTTCGGGCCAACCGCCTCACCCCGGTGGGGCCGCCCGCGGCGGCCCGGATCCGCAGACCGGCCGGGTTCGCCGGGGCGACCCACAGACCGGCGTGCCATGAATATGCCAGCGCTACCTTCGGTCTGCTCCCGGGGCCGCCGGGCGGGCCGCTCGCTTCGGACCCGCCCCTTCGAGCGTGGCTCCGCGTGCAGGACTCGAACCTGCAACCTACCGGTTAACAGCCGGCCGCTCTACCATTGAGCTAACGCGGAACGCCGAGACCATGCAGCAGTATACCACGGTCGGCGCAGCGATTCAACGCGTCCCGGCCGCCCGCGGCCCCGCCGGCGCGGCCATCAGAAAGCCGAACCCCGTCCCCCAGGTGGGGACGGGGTTCGTACGAGGTTCCGGCAGC